>DVJB01000065.1 GCA_018710845.1 Candidatus Onthomonas avicola | reverse complement strand
GGTCGCCAGTATGTACGCATCGTAAAAATCTCTGGGGCGGGTATTGAACACGCCGCGCCGCAGGATGGTTTCCACCTTCTCCGCCATGACGGTTTCGATGTTGTATGCCCACAGCTCGTAGGATTTTTCGTCATCGAAAATTTCTGAAAATTGGTACTGCACCGCATGAGGCGTGATAGCGTCCCCAGTGGACACATCGATGCTCAGCGGAGTAATCAGCGTGTCAAAATGGGCGTTCAGCATCACCCGATAGCCGCCGTAAATATCATCCTCCCGGATGGGCAAGATTTTACCAACCTCAAAGGTCACGCCGTCATCAAAGGGCACGGCGGCCACCTGCTCCAATGCGCTGCGGATGGCCTCCGGGGTCAGAGGCAGGTTTTTCAGCGTAGTGTCCAAATCCATCGTCGCCCGGTTGTCCAGCCCGACGATGGCCGCTACCAGCATTCCGCCTTTCAGCACAAACTTGTCTTTATATGTGGAGGCCGCAAGGCGGACGAGAAGTCGCTCGAACATATAGTTCTGCAAAATAACCTGCGCCGGGATATTTTTCTGCTTGGCGATGTTGCGAATCTTCGCTTTCAGGCTCATAGCATTGCTCACAGTAGTACCTCCAAATATTGGCGCAGGATGCCCGATACCCGCATCTGCCGGGCATATTCATCCAGCCGGTTCAAATCCTTCTTTGAGTTGGCGGCGTACTGCTTCAGCGCCGATAAAAATGTCTCCGTTCCGATCTTGTTGCGGCTGCGGATCACATCGCAGATGGTGCGCTCCAAATCGTAGCAGGGAACAGGATTCCCAGCGGGCGTTTGCAGTATCGTTTTGCCCAGCTCGAACAGTTCAGGCTTGATATAGTACACCTTGCACTCCGCCTTGATGGCCGCAGATGGGATGCAGCCGGAAGGCGCTGTGACGGTGTGCTCAAAGGGCGTCCGGTCAGAAATCCTATGAAGAAACAGTGCTGTTTCATGGGAAAAAATAACCTTTCCAGACCGGCGGCTGATGGACAGCAGTTCGTCCTGCATATCCTCCGGGAGAACATACTGCCCCTTGACAATGCGGTGAATCTTCTCTGCTTTGCACAGCTTATAGAGCATCGCTTTGGAAATGCCGCGCTGCGCCGCTGTTTTCGTTTCGATGATGCCGCCGTTTTTATTCGCAATCGCGGCGAGTTCCGCCATATAGTCCATCCGCTCACCTCGCAATAACAACCTGATAATAGTATATCCAAAATTACGATGATAGTCAACGGTTGCATTGGCAACATCAAGATAAAATTGGAGCCGATATTATGATATAAGTCAATTCTCGCTGCGAATTAACAGGGGTTTGGGTGCTCCCAACAAGGACAAATGAGCAGACTAGCAGACAGGCCGGAACGCTCATTTCGCCGCTGTGTACGGACAGCGGCTGTGCTTGCTGTTCTCTAAAATCTCATATCCGCAGAATATGATGCTTCCGCTTTTTACAAGGCTGGGAGCATTTTTATTTTCACTTTTTTCAAGCAGACCCCTGTTTTTCTCGGAAAAAATGTCCGTTGTAAAGTGAGAGGAATTTTTTCCTGAGCGGGTACCAAGTTTTTGCCCGAAACTGTCCGTTGTAAAGTGAAGGAAGATTTTTATGTTCAGAAAAATCCTTTGTACAGTACCAAGGTTTCTGCTTGAAATGTCCGTTGTAGTTTGAAGGAGGCGAATACCAACATGACTGAACGCACAAGACCGATTCGCATCGAGTTCTGCGTCACCGAGCAGGAGCGGCAGCTTATCCAAAGCAAGATGGCCCAGCTCGGTACCAGAAATATGGGCGCATACCTGTGTAAGATGGCAATTGACGGCTACATCATCAAGGTGGACTACACCCAGCAGAAGAAACTGGCCGCAGCCGTCAGCCGGGTTGCCAGCAATATCAACCAGATTTGCCGCCGGATCAACAGCTCCGGGCATCTCTACACTGAGGATGTTGCGGAGCTGAAAGAACGGCAAGCCGAGATTTGGTCGCTGCTCAAAGAGACCCAGCGAAAGGAATTGTAATGACAGGAGGCCACTATGCCGCGTATGAATAAAAAGAGAAAAGAAGAATGGGCGTTCTTTCTGAATGACCGAGGACGCATCGCCTATAACGCCCTTTGCCGCAGGTGCGTCCGCAACTGCAAACAAAGTTTTCGTGCTGTGGTGATCGTTTGCCCGCATTACCACTCCAAACGATCCCGCCGTCCGCCTTAATTGCTCTGTGCCGGAGAAAGGAAGTGATGCACAATCTACTACAAAACCAACACCCCGCTGCCGCCTTTCGTGCCGTTGCCTCGGTTTATCCTTCGGGGCGAATACTCAATTAACGCCAAACTGCTCTATGCCCTTCTTCTGGGGCGCACACAGCTCTCCCAAAAATCCGGCTGGGTGTCGGAGGATGGGGATGTCTATGTGATCTATACCATCCGGCAGATGGCAAACGACTTGAACCGGAGCGAGCGGACGGTCAAGGCAGCGTTGGCCGAGCTGGAAAACGCAGGCCTCATCACCCGCATCCGACAGGGCTGGAACCGGGCAAACCGTATTTTCTTACAACTGCCCGATGAGGTGCAGCTTTCTTCCCGTCCAGAGGGCAATATCTGCCCAATGGACGGGCGGGAATCTTCCCCTTGTATGGGACAAAATTTACCCATAAGTAAGAAAGAGAAGAAGAAAACAGATTCCAGTCAGAATAACAGGAGAGAGAACGCCCGCCGCTGTTTTGGGCAGTATCAGAATGTTTTTCTTTTGGACAGTGAATTGGCCGATCTGCAATCGATATATCCCGGCCAATACGAGGATTACATCAACAGGCTATCGGCCTATATGGCCTCCAGCGGAAAGCACTACGCCAACCATTACGCTACAATCCGCAAGTGGCTGGACGAGGACAGCAAATCGAAGCCCAGCAAGAATTACGACTACACAGAGACATACGAGGAAGGAGAATGCTTGTGAATGTAAATCCAATCATGGCTGCAATCGTTGAGGCAGCAGATACCCTGAACACCGCCCCGGATGACTATATCAACCCGGATGACGGGCTGAAATACTGCGGCAAGTGCCACACGCCAAAGGAATCCTATTTCCCTGAACCGTACCGCAAAAACGGGTTGGACAAGCATCCGATTGCCTGTAAATGCGCAGCTGAGGAACGGGCGCGGCACGAGGCGAAGCAGCGGGAGCTGGAACGGCTGAACCGGACTGCCATGCTCCGCTCTGAGGCGTTCCGGGATATTCCCGCCGCCGGATGGCGGTTTGAAAACGCCGAAGTAATGACTCCACAGCTTGTTAAAGCGAGAAGATATTCCGAAAACTGGGATGCTTTCCGCCAAGATGGAACCGGGCTTCTCCTGTTCGGCAATGTGGGCACCGGAAAATCCTATGCGGCGGGCTGCATTGCCAACGCCCTGATAGAGAAAACGGTTTCCGTCCTTTTCGTAGGGCTGTCCGATGTGGTGAACCGTATGCAGGGCAATTTCGGCGCTGACCGGGATGCTTACCTGAAAACACTGATGCGCCCGGAGCTGCTGATTTTGGATGACTTGGGTGCGGAACGGAACACCAGCTTCGGCAAGGAGCGCGTATTCGATGTGGTCAACAAGCGGCTGCTGACCGGCAAACCGATGATTGTTACCACCAATATCCCGCTTTCCGTGATGCAGAAAGCTACCGATCTGGACGAGCGCCGCATCTATGACAGAGTTTTGGAGGTCTGCGTCCCCGTCCAGTTTAACGGCGAGAATTTCCGAAAAGGCAATGCTGCGGAAAATGTGAAACGGGCGGCGGAAATTTTGAACCAGGAAAATTGATGAACTTCTATTCTGCGAAAGGGGCAATCAAATGGATAATTCCATCGGCAAGGTGCCGATCCACCTGAAAATGACACTCACAGCAAAGGAAGCCGCCGAGTACAGTAATATCGGAATCAATAAAATCGACGGTATGCTGCGTTCTCCAAACTGTCCGTTTGTGCTTTTTGTAGGCAGCAAGAAATTGGTGAAACGCAAAGAGTTTGAACAGTACATCAGTCAGGCTCTCGTGATCTGACATTGCATTTGAAAAATTCGCGGAGAAGCCTTGAGGAAAAGAGCACCATGCGCTATACTATATAGTGTAGTAGTGTGCTCTTTTCTTCTCTGCGGGAAAGGAGCTCGTCCATGGGAAAGAATCTCAAGGGAAAAGACTGCGGTAAGGGTATCTACCAAAGAAAGGACGGATTGTATAGCGCACGATTTGTTGATAGAGCCGGGAAGCGGCATGAGAAGTATTTTCAGACGCTGCCCGAGGCGCGGAACTGGATTGAGGACGCAAAGTACGCCGATAAGCATGACAATGTATTTGTGGCTACCGATACGACAGTGGATGAATGGTTTGAATTCTGGATTGAAAATATTGTCGGGGATCTGGCTCCCAACACGCTCAGAAATTACCGGGAACGCTATGTCCGCAATATTCAGCCGGTCATCGGGAAGATGCTGATTGCCAATGTAAAACCGATGCATTGCAAAAAGGTGTTCATCCAGATGGATGCGGATTACGCAGGTTCCACCATTCGTCAGGCATACATCACGATGGGGACAATGTTTAAGGCGGCGAAGATGAACGACCTGATTGCAAAGCACCCCATGGATGGCGTTCGGTTTTCAAAGCCCGTTCGCGCTGTGGATGATATTCACTATCTGACGCGGGAGGAACAGCGTCTATTCCTCGAAACAGCACGGCGCTCCCACAACTACAACCAGTATGCGCTCATCCTCGAAACGGGATTGCGCACCGGGGAAATGATTGGCTTAACATGGGATGCCATCGACTTTGAGCGCCGAACGCTTACGGTAAACAAGACCTTGGAGTTTCGTCACGCACAGAAAGTTTGGCGTGCCGGTCCTCCCAAAACTCAGCAGAGTTATCGCACCATTCCTTTGACGGATAAAGCGTATGACATTCTGAAAGAGGTGTGGGATAGCCGGAGCAGCAGAAAAGAATCCCCGCTGCTGTCGCAAACGCTGGAATATATGGACAGGCGCACCGGCGTTACTTCCCGGCTTGTGATGCGTGATCTGGTCTTTATCAACTGGCGCACAGGGGAACCGGCGAAAAACAGTTCCTATGATACCCACCTCTATAAGCTTTGCGATGAAGCGGGGATCAACCGCTTTTGTATGCACGCTCTGCGCCATACCTACGCAACCCGTGCGATTGAAAGCGGGATGCAGCCGAAAGTGCTGCAAAAGCTGCTGGGGCACGCCAGCATCAAAACCACAATGGATCGGTATGTCCATGTAACCGATGAAACGCTGGATCAGGCAGTCAAGCAATTTCAGCTCAGCAGCGTATGTTGATATAACTTAATACAAGTCAATGCGTAAATGGCGTAAAAATGGCGTAGCCGCTAAAACGCCAAAGTGCGAAAAACCTTGTAAATACAGCATTTTTTAAGGAGATGTAGAGATATATGAAATTAGGAATCGTGGGCCTGCCCAACGTGGGCAAGAGCACCCTGTTTAACGCCATCACCAACGCCGGCGCGGAGTGCGCCAACTATCCCTTCTGCACGATTGAGCCCAATGTGGGAACTGTCGCCGTGCCGGACAGCCGCCTGGATTGGCTGGCCGACCTCTATCACCCGAAAAAGGTGACGCCCGCGGTGATTGAGTTTGTGGATATCGCCGGCCTGGTCAAGGGCGCAAGTCACGGCGAGGGACTGGGCAATCAGTTTTTGTCCAATATCCGCGGCACCGAGGCGATCGTGCATGTCGTGCGCTGCTTTGACGACGAGAACGTCATTCATGTAGAGGGCGCGACCGACCCCATCCGCGACATCGGCATTATTGACCTGGAGCTGATTATGGCGGACGTCGAGATGGTGGACCGCCGAATTGACAAAGCAAAGAAGGCCGCCAAGGGAGACAAGAAATTTTTACAGGAGGCGGAGGTCTTTTCCCGCCTGCGCGAGCACCTCAACGACGGCAACTCCGCCCGCTCCTTTGACGGTACCCCGGAGGAGATGGCGCTGATCGCCACGAGCGACCTGCTCTCCCTGAAGCCGGTGATCTACGCCGCCAACCTGGACGAGGACACCTTCTCCGGCGGCGCCTGGCAGGACAACGTCTACTTCCGCCAGGTACAGGAGCTCGCAGACAAAGAGGGCGCGCAGGTCATCCCGGTCTGCGCCAAGCTGGAGGAGGAGCTCAGCCAGATGGAACCGGACGAACAGGCCCTGTTTATGGAGGAGCTGGGCATCGCCGAGTCGGGGCTGGACCGGCTGATCCAGGCCAGCTATACCCTTCTCGGCCTGATCTCCTTTCTCACCAGCGGCGAGGATGAGTGCCGTGCCTGGACCATCACAAAGGGAACGCGCGCCCCGCAGGCCGCCGGCAAGATTCACTCCGACTTCGAGCGCGGCTTCATCCGCGCCGAGGTGATCGCCTTTGATGCCCTGAAGGCCTGCGGCAGTGAGAAGGCCGCCCGCGAAAAGGGTCTGATGCGCTCGGAGGGCAAGGAGTACGTCGTCGCCGACGGCGACGTGATCCTGTTTCGTTTTAACGTGTGACAAGGACAGGGTGTCTTCGCGCAGAAGCACCCTGTCCTTATGTCTGTGGAAGAGGCCGGGAGCCCCTGCTGTAAAGGTGCTCCATCTCCAGCTTCTGCGTCCACAGCTCTGTCGGCACCTCCTGGATCAGCCGGTGCATAATACGGACCTTCACTCTGACCTCCTTCTGTTGCCGTTTGGCTGGCAGCGGCCCGGAAACCCTGTCCGCTGCCGTCTGCCTATCCTGGCCCATTTTTGACACCATCATCATAGCATATGCAGTTTATTCAACGAAATTGTTCTATTTGACACAAGCATTGCGAAAATTTATTTCTATAAGTCTTTTCGTTGAATGTCCTCCCAAACGGTCTTGCTCAGCTGTATTTCTGAAATCTAATTTAAACGTTTTCGTCCATATGAAGATGCCAAAATTCTCTCAAAACAAAACAAGATAGCTCTATTTTTAGTCTGTTCAGAACTGGCCCTTCCTTGGGCAATCCCTATTTGCCTTATCTTTTTTCGCAAACCGCGCCTCAAACGATTGGCAAGAAATATATTTCAGAACATTCCTCTCCGTTTATAGGCAAAAAGTGCCACACTTCTCTCCATTTTCACGAAATTGAATTTGATGCTTGCTTTTTCCAATAAATGCTGTATCATGATGTTGAAAAGGAATTTGCTCTTTTCAGAAGAGAAAACGTTTAACATCAGGCGGTTCCCGCCAGAGGAGGAGTCCCCATGCGCTTTGGCCACTTCGACGATGCCAGAAAGGAATATGTCATCACCACTCCGCGCACTCCGCTGCCCTGGATCAACTATCTCGGCTGTGAGCACTTTTTCAGCCTGATCTCCCACACGGCGGGCGGCTACAGCTTTTACCGGGACGCAAAGCTCCTGCGCCTGACGCGTTACCGGTACAACAACACCCCCGCCGACAGCGAAGGGCACCGCATCTACCTCAAGGAAGGGGATACCGTCTGGAACCCCGGTTGGCAGCCGACTCAGACCGAGCTGGACAGCTATCGCTGCCGCCACGGCATGGGCTACAGCATCTTTGAAGGGACAAAGAACGGCCTGTCCGCCGTGCAGGAACACTTTGTGCCGCTGGGCGACCCGTGCGAGGTGATCCGCCTGCGGCTGAAGAACACCACCGGTCAGGAGAAGCGGGTACAGGTCTTCCCCTATCTCGAGTTCTGCCTCTGGAACGCGGTGGATGACAGCACCAACTTCCAGCGCAATTACAGCACGGGCGAGGTAGAGGTGGAGCCGGGCGCCATCTACCACAAGACGGAGTACCGCGAACGTCGCAATCACTATGCTGTCTTTGCCGTCAACCGCGTCCCGGACGGGTTTGACACCAGCCGGGACGCCTTTCTCGGCGCGTACCGCGGCCCGGCCAACCCCATCGCCGTGGAACGCGGCGCCTGCACCGGCAGCATCGCGCACGGCTGGTCCCCCATTGCCGCCTTCCAGCTCGACCTCACCCTTGCCCCCGGCGCGGAGGAGAGCCTGATCTTCGTGCTCGGCTACGTGGAGAACCCGCCGGAGGAGAAGTGGGCCGCCCCCGGTGTCATCGCAAAAGGCCGCGCCCACGCCCTGCTCGCGCGCTACCGCACCGACGCGCAGGTAGACGCCGCCCGCGCGGCCCTGCGCGCGTACTGGGACGACCTGCTCGCCCGCTTCTCCCTCCGCTCGTCGGATGAGCGCCTGGACCGGATGGTGAATATCTGGCATCAGTACCAGTGTATGGTCACCTTTAACCTCAGCCGCTCCGCCTCCTATTACGAGAGCGGCACCGGGCGCGGGATGGGCTTTCGAGACTCCTGCCAGGACCTGCTCGGCTTTGTCCATCTCGTCCCCAACCGCGCGCGGGAGCGGATTCTGGACATCGCGGCCACCCAGTTCCCGGACGGCAGCTCCTATCATCAGTATCAGCCGCTCACCAAGCGCGGCAACGCCGACATCGGCTCCGGCTTCAACGACGACCCGCTGTGGCTGATCGCCTGCGTATCCGCCTATCTGCGCGAGACGGGCGACTTCTCCATCCTGGAGGAACAGGTGCCCTTTGACAACGACGTGTCCCAGGCGCAGTCTCTTCTGGAGCACCTGCGCCGCAGCTTCCGCTTCACCGTCTCCCACCTCGGCCCGCACGGCCTGCCGCTGATCGGCCGGGCGGACTGGAACGACTGTCTGAACCTGAACTGCTTTTCCACCGAGCCGGGGGAGAGCTTTCAGACCAGCGGTCCGTCGGAGGGCCCGGTGGCGGAGAGCGTATTCATCGGCGGCATGTTTGTCAAGTACGGCCGTGAGTACGCCGACCTCTGCGACCACCAGGGGCTGACGGAGGAGGCCGCGGAGGCCCGCCGCCTGACCGACCGGATGGCAGAGACCCTGCTCACCGCCGGCTGGGACGGGGCATGGTTCCGCCGGGCCTACGACGCCTTCGGCAACCCCGTCGGCAGCCAGGCGTGCGAGGAGGGCAAGATCTATATCGAGCCGCAGGGCATGTGTGTCATGGCGGGCGTCGGCCTGGAGAGCGGGCAGGCGATCGCCGCGCTGGACAGCACGGAGGAGCTGCTGGGCACGGAGCACGGCATTGTCCTGCTTCAGCCGGCCTACACCCGCTATCACGCCGAGCTGGGCGAGATCACCAGCTACCCGCCCGGCTACAAGGAGAACGCCGGCATTTTCTGCCACAACAACCCGTGGATCTGCTGCGCCGAGAGCGTAGCCGGCCGCGGCGCGCGGGCCTTCCGGGTTTACCGGCGCGTCTGCCCGGCCTATATTGAGGAAAACAGCGACATCCACCGCACCGAGCCGTACGTCTACAGCCAGATGATCGCCGGGCGCGACGCGGCCACCTTTGGGGAGGCCAAAAACAGCTGGCTCACCGGCACGGCGGCCTGGGCCTTTGTCAGCGTCAGCCAGTACATCCTCGGCATCGTCCCCACGCTGGACGGCCTGCAGGTGGACCCCTGCATCCCGGCAGACTGGAAGGGCTTTACCGTCCGGCGCACCTACCGCGGCGCGGTGTATGAGATCACGGTGGACAACGCCGCCGGGGTGGAAAAGGGCGTGCGCTCCGTCACGGTAGATGGGCGGTCCATCGGCGGAACGGTCCTGCCCCTGGCCCCCGCCGGCAGCGTGGTGCGCGCGCGCGTCGAGATGGGCTGAGTGCACTCCGGCACAGCCGGCTCTCCCCTTCTCTCATCATCTTTGGTCCATCCGACATGGCCTTCGGGGTATCCCGGAGGCCATGCTTTTTTACACCGGGACGGGAACGGCGGTTCCCCGTTTTGCCCCTTGACAGCATGTCAGATGTATGCTATTCTGTCTGTAGATAATTAGGTAATTATCTAATTAACAGGGCTCAGAAAGGGGAGATCCGAATGGGTGACGCGTTCAAAGCGTTGGCTGACCCGACACGGCGGCGAATTCTGGAGCTGCTGGCCCAGGGGGAGATGACCGCCGGAGAGATCGCCGCGCACTTCGACATGGCAAAGCCCTCGGTGAGTCACCACCTGAACGCCCTCAAGGCGGCCGGCCTGGTGACCGACGAGCGGCGCGGGCAGAACATTGTCTATTGTCTCAATCTGACAGTATTTCAAGAGCTGATGAAATGGTTTTACGACTTTGGCTTCGGGAAAGGAGGGCAACATGAGAGGAAATAAGCGGCTTTTTCTCCTTTTGGGCGCACTTTGCGCGGTCAATCTCTTGGCCCATCTGTGCTTTTACCCCGCCCTGCCGGAGACGGTTCCCATCCACTGGGGCTTTGATGGGCGGGTGAACGGCTGGGGACCGAAATGGAACGTCCTCATCCTGGCGGCGCTGCCCGCCGCGATGCTGGCGCTGCTTTACTTCCTGCCGCACATGGATCCAAAACGGGAGAGCTATCAGAAATTCGCGCCCATCTGGCGGGGCTTTGCCATCGCGCTGACCCTGTTCATGGCCGCGTTCAGCTGGCTGATCGAGCTGGCCGCCTTTGGCGTGCTGCCGGAGAGCGGAAATCTGGTCGGTGTGCTGGTCAGCGGCGGGGTGGGCGTGCTCTTTATCTTCCTCGGGAATTATATGCCCCGTATCAAGCAGAACTACTTCTTCGGCTGCCGCACCCCCTGGGCGCTGGCGGACGAGCACAACTGGAACCGCACCCAGCGGATGGGCGGCATCTCTTTTGTCATCAGCGGGGCCGTCCTGATTCTGCTGGGACTGCTCTCCCCCCTGCTGGGAGAGGGCTGGACCGTAGGGCTGCTGCTGGCCGTCACCCTGGGCGACGTGCTGTGGACCTATCTCTACTCCTTCCTGGTATTCAAGAAGATTTTGAAGTGAGTCATTTGACACTGTTTGGGAGGTGTGCTCTGTGAAACGCACTGCATGGTATTATATTGTCTCCTTCGGACTTGGCTGGCTGCTGATGGGGCTGGGCATGGCGCTGGCCCCGGTGAACCTGATCCTGTACCAGTGCACCGTCGCCCTGGCCATGTTCGCCCCGATGCTCGGCGTGCTCGCCGCCTGCGGGAGCCTGCGCGAGGCGAAAAGCGGCATCCGCTGGCGGCCCCGCCTGCGCGGGCACGTGCGCCACTGGCTGCTCGCCCTGTGGGGGCCGGCCGCGCTGACAGCGCTGGGCGCGGCGGTCTACTTCCTCCTCTTTCCTGACCAGCTGGACTGGAGCCTGAGCTATGTGACCGCCCTCACCGGCGGCGCCCCGGCAGGTCCGATCATCGCCATACAGCTTCTCTCCGCCGTCACCCTCGCCCCCGTGTTCAACCTGGTCTTCGCCCTGGGCGAGGAGGCGGGCTGGCGCGGCTGGATGACGCCCCGCCTGCAACGCCGCTTCGGCCCCCGCGCGGGGATGATCCTCTCCGGCGTGATCTGGGGCGTCTGGCACTGGCCGCTGATTCTCCTGGTGGGCTATAACTACGGGACGGGTTATCCCGGCGCGCCGTGGACCGGGGCGCTGGCGATGTGCGTGTTTACCACCGCGGCGGGCACACTGCTCTCCTGGCTCTACGCGCGCGGCGGAAGCATCCTCCTGCCCGCCCTGGCGCACGGGGCGGTGAACGCCGTGGCGAGCGCGCCCATTCTCTTCACCGACGGGACCGCCTCCTCCCAGCTGCTGGGTCCGGCCCCGGTGGGGCTGGTGGCAGTCCTGCCCGCGCTGGCGGTCGCGATTGTGGTGCTGGTCCGCCCGCACAGGGAAGGTACGATGGAATGAGAAACTACGTCCCCTTCCGGACCATCGCGGACAGCTTGGCGGCCGGCCGTGAGATCGAGTTTTCCTCCCATGGGAAGGCCTATTCCATCACCAACAGCGGGGGATATTGGCATTTCTGCTGTGACACGGACGGCGCCCTCCTGGAGACCCTCTGCCCCTTTTCCGACCGCCGGGCACTGCTCGCGCGCGTGGCGGAGCTGCGTATCGAGGGCGTCCCCCTCCCCCGCATCTTTGACACAGGGGACTATGACCCGTCCTCCCTCTACATTTTGTGAGGACTAAGAAAGCACTCGCCCGTCCGGAAGCCAGTCGCTTCCGGGCGGGCGAGTTGCCTTTTCTATTTTCCGACGCAAAAGCGCTGGAAGATGCGGGCGGTGACCTCCTCCGTCACGCTGCGGCCGGTCACCTGGCCGAGCGCGGCGAGCGCGCCCTCCACGTCGGAGAGCACCGCGTCCGGCGCGAGGCCCTCCGCCAGCGCCTCTGAGGCGGCCTGCAGGCTCTCCGCCGCGCGGCCCACCGTCTCCGCCTGGCGGGCGTTGGTGATCAGCTCTCCCGCCGTCGCCGGGGCGGCGGCAAAGCGGCGGCGAATCTCCTCCTCCAACGCCTCCAGTCCCTGTCCGGTGACGGAGCTGACGGTGACCGCCTCGATCCCCTCCGGCAGGCGCAGGACCTGGGGGAGGTCGGACTTGCTCACCAGCACAATCCGGTGCGGGCACTGCCCCGCCAGGCGCAGGATCTCCCCGTCCTCCGGCGTGAGCGCCTCGCTCCCGTCGAGCAGGACAAGGGCCAGCTCCGCCCGCGCCAGGGCGGCGCGGCTGCGCTCCACCCCCAGGCGCTCCACCACGTCCTCCGTCTCGCGCAGGCCGGCGGTGTCCATCAGGCGCAGGAGCACGCCGCCGAGGACGCAGCGCTCCTCCACCGTGTCCCGCGTGGTGCCGGGGACAGCGGTGACGATCGCCCGCTCATAGCCGAGCAGGGCGTTTAAGAGGGAGGACTTACCCGCGTTCGGCCGGCCGACGATGGCGCAGGGGATGCCCTCTGTCAGCTGACGGCCCCGGCGGTAGCTCGCGCGCAGCCCGTCCAGCTCCGCCGCCGCGGCGCGCAGGGTTTCGGCGATCTCCTCCGCCTCCAGCGGGTCGATGTCCTCGTCCGGGTAGTCGAGCACGGCGTGGAAGTGCGCCAACAGGTCAGTCAGCCGGTCCGCCACCGCCTCAATCCGCCGCGTCATCGCCCGCTCGAGCTGCCCGGCGGCGTTGCGCGCGGCGTCCGGCGTCTCCGCGTCGATCAGGTCGGCCACCGCCTCGGCCTGAATCAGGTCGAGCTTGCCGTTCAAAAAGGCGCGCTTCGTGAACTCCCCCGCCTCCGCCTGGCGCGCGCCGTGGGCGAAGAGGGCCTCCAGCCCGGCGGCGAGGACGGTGGGCGAGCCGTGGCACTGGATCTCCGCCGTCTCCTCCCCGGTGTAGCTGTGCGGCGCGCGCGACCAGGTGGCCAGGCACTGGTCAATCACCGCGCCGGACGCGTCGCGCAGCGTGCCGAGCACCAGCCTGCCGGGCGGATAGTCCCCCAGCAGCCGCCCCGACCGGGGCGTGAAGCAGGCGGACGCCGCCGCGAGCGATCCCGGTCCGGACAGGCGCAGAATGCCGACGGCGCTCCTCACCATGCCGGTGGCGATGGCGGCAATGGTCTCCGCCATCGCCTCAGCGCACCTGGCCGTCGCCGTAGATCACGTACTTGAAGGAGGTCAGCTCCTCCAGCCCCATCGGGCCGCGGGCGTGCATCTTCTGGGTGGAGATGCCGATCTCCGCGCCCAGGCCGAACTCGCCCCCGTCGGTAAAGCGGGTGGAGGCATTGACGTAGACCGCCGCGGCGTCCACCTCGTCCAGGAAGCGCTGGGCGGCGCTGTAGCTGTCGGTGACAATGGCCTCGCTGTGGCCGGTGCCGTGGCGGTTGCAGAAGGCGATCGCCTCCTCCAGCGAGCCCACCACCTTCACGGCGAGAATATAGTCGCCGTACTCGGTGTCCCAGTCCTCCGCCGTCGCGGGCACCACGCTGGAGCCGAGAATCATCGCCGTCTCCTCATCGCCGCGGATCTCCACCTTCTTCCTGCGCAGGAAGGGGCGGAACATGGGCAAAAACTGCTGCGCCACGCCGCGGTGGACCAGCAGGCACTCCATCGCGTTGCAGACCGAGGGGCGGGAGCACTTGGCGTTGAAGGCGATCTCGCAGGCCATCTGCAAGTCCGCCATCTCGTCCACATAGACGTGGCAGATGCCCTCGCCGGTGCGGATGACGGGCACGCGGGCGTTGGCCGCCACCGAGCGGATCAGCCCGCGGCCGCCGCGGGGGATGAGTACGTCGAGATACTCCGTCAGGTTGATCAGCGCGGTCGCGCTCTCGCGCGTGGTATCCATCACGAGGGAGACGGTGTCCGCCGGCAGCTCCACCGAGGCCAGAGCGGACTGCATCAGCTCCACCAGCACCCGGTTGGAGGCAAACGCCTCCTTGCCGCCGCGCAGGATGACGGCGTTGCCCGACTTGAGGCAGAGCACCGCCGCGTCCACCGTCACATTGGGCCGCGACTCATAGATGATGCCGATCACGCCGAGGGGTACGCGGCGCTTTCCGATGCGCAGACCGTTCGGGCGCACCGTGGTGTGCACCACCTCGCCCACCGGGTCGGGCAGGGCGGCCACCTCGCGCACGCCGGAGGCCATCGCGCGGATGCGCGCGTGATCCAGCGTCAGCCGGTCCACCATGCTGGCAATCATGCCGTTTGCCTGCGCGGCCGCCACATCCTCAGCGTTGGCCGCCAAAATCTCCTCCTCGTGTGCCATGAGGGCCTTGGCGATCGCCTCAAGGGCGCGGTTCTTCAGCGCCGTGCCCGCCACAGCCAGCTGGCGGGACGCCTTTTTGGCCGCCCGGCCCTGCAGTTCCAGTTGTGTCATCTCTCCTACCTCCTTTATGCGGCTGTCAAAAAAGTATTTTTGACAGCCTTTCGCGCAAATGCAAGCATTTGCGCGAGTTTGCAGTCCCGCTGCGCGCACTCCCTCCGGTCGCACACTTGCGGGACTATCAGTATTTTTGGCCCGGTACATGCCCGTGCCAAAAATAAATTGGACTTTATTTGGCGCTTTGCGCCAAACTCGGTGAGACCTTTTCGGCCCGTCTGCTCTATCTCCACCTGTCACCGCCTGTGGGCGACAAAGCGCGTGCCGACGCTCTTGCCGGCTGCGATGTCATAGAGTGCCTCCATCCGGGCGCTGTTGGCGAGCACCATGTCAATGCCGAGGCTGGTCGCCAGCTGCGCCGCGTCCAGCTTGGTGCGCATGCCGCCGGTGCCCCATTTGCTCCCCACGCCGCCGGCCATCTCACAGATCTCGGGCGTGATCTCGTCCACCACGGGGATCAGCTTCGCGTCGGGATTCGTGTGCGGGTCGGAGTCGTAGAGCCCGTCAATGTCGCTGAGCAGAATCAGCAGGTCCGCCCGGCACAGCCCGGCGACAATGGCCGAGAGGGTGTCGTTGTCGCCGAGCACCTTGTGCTCCCCCGTCTCGATCTCAGCGGCGGAGACGGAGTCGTTCTCGTTGACCACGGGGATCACCCCCAGCCCGAGCAGGGCGGAGAAGGTGCCGGACAGGTGCGCCTTGCGCGCGGGGTCCGCCACGTCCTCTCCGGTCAGCAGCACCTGCGCCACCGTCTGCCCGTATTCGCCAAAAAACTTGTCGTAGATGTGCATCATCTCGCACTGGCCGACGGCGGCGGCGGCCTGTTTCATACGCAGCTGCGCCGGCCGGGCGGCCAGGCCCAGCTTGCCTGAGCCGATCGCGATCGCCCCGGAGGAGACGAGAATCATCTCGTGTCCCATCCCCTGCAGATCGCACATCGTCCGGGCCAGCAGGTCCATATTGCGCAGGTTCCTGCTCCCGTCCGGCCGGGTCAGGCTGGAAGTCCCTATCTTTACGACAATCCGCAGCGCGCGCGTCAATTCACTCATATCTGCTACATCCTTTATAATATGGTATGAACGCTTACACAATAGCACACATCCGGCCGCGTGGCAAGCGTTTGCCGCCAGTTTTTCTCCCCGGCGGCGGCATACGGTTCCTCTCCGCCCTCTTTACAGCGCGTGCGGAAAATTTTTTCGGAAAAAGGGGGTAAAATCCGCCGTTTTACTGTTGCTTTTCCGACGAAAAGAGGGTAGAATGTACCATGATCGAAGGAGGTGTCCGGCTGATGCTGCATATTGTGCTGGTGGAGCCGGAGATTCCCCAGAATACGGGGAATATTTCGCGCACCTGCGCCGCGACCGGCAGCAAGCTCCATCTCATCCGCCCCCTGGGCTTTGAGATCACCGAGCGCCGGGTGCGGCGGGCTGGTCTGGACTACTGGCCGCTGCTCGAGCTGGAGATTCATGACAGCCTGGACGAGCTGTTCCGGCTCTATCCCGAGGCGGCGGAGAACCTCTGGCTGACCACGACAAAGGCGCAGCGGTCCTATGCCGAGGCGGACTATCGCGGCGAGTGCTGGCTGTTTTTCGGTAAGGAGACAGCCGGACTGCCCCGGTGGTTTCGTCAGGCGCACGCCGATCGGTGTGTCCGTATCCCCATGCGCTCAGAGGCGCGCAGCCTCAACCTCTCCAACGCGGTCGCCATCGTCGCCTATGAGGCACTGCGGCAGGCGGGGTTTCTGGGCTTGGCCTCCAGAGGGCACGAGGAGGCGCCGTTGGAGGAGATTTCCTCGTCTCAGTGACATTTTCCCAGTACAAACAGGCATTGGAAACAGGAAAGGAGTCATCACTATGAACTACAACAAGAAGACCGTGACGGACATTGACGTGAAGGGCAAGAAGGTCCTTCTGCGCTGCGACTTCAACGTCCCGATGGCCAAGGACGGCAGCGGCAAGATCACCGACGACAAGCGTATCCGCGCCGCGCTGCCCACCATTCAGTATCTGCTCGAGCAGGGCGCCGCCGTCATCGCCTGCTCCCACATGGGCAAGCCCAAGGGCGAGTGGAAGCCCGAGCTGAGCCTGGCCCCCGTCGCCCAGCGTCTGAGCGAGCTGCTCGGCCAGGAGGTCATTATGGCCAAGGACATCATTGGCGAGGACGCCAAGGCCAAGGCCGCCGCCCTCCAGCCCGGCCAGATCATGCTGCTCGAGAATCTCCGTTACGACAAGGGCGAGACCAAGAATGACCCCGCCTTTGCCAAGGCCCTGGCCGACCTGGCCGGCGCCGACGGCGTGTATGTCTCCGATGCCTTTGGTACCGTTCACCGCGCGCACGCCTCCACTGCCGGCGTGGCCGCGTACCTGCCCGCCGTGTCCGGCTTCCTGATCCAGAAGGAGCTGGAGATCATCGGCGGCGCGCTCGCCAACCCCAAGCGTCCCCTCGTCGCTATCCTGGGCGGCGCGAAGGTCTCCTCCAAGATCGGCGTGATCAACAACCTGCTCGAGATCGCCGACACCATCATCATCGGCGGCGGCATGAGCTACACCTTCTCCGCCGCGGCCGGCGGCAAGGTGGGTACCAGCCTGCTCGAGGCCGACTGGGAGGAGTACGCCAACGAGATGGTCAAGAAGGCCGCCGACAAGGGCGTCAAGCTCCTGCTGCCGGTGGACACCGTCTGCGCCAAGGAGTTTGCCGCTGACGCCGAGTCCATGGTGGTCCCCGCCGGCCAGATTCCGGACGATATGATGGGCCTGGATATCGGCCCCGAGACCGTCAAGCTCTACTGCGACGCCGTGGCCGACGCCGGCACCGTCATCTGGAACGGCCCGATGGGCGTGTTTGAGTTCCCGCGCTTTGCCAAGGGCACCGAGGCGGTCGCCGAGGCCCTGAGCAAGACGGACGCCATCACCATCATCGGCGGCGGCGACTCCGCGGCCGCCGTGCAGCAGCTGGGCTATGCCGACAAGATGACCCACATCTCCACCGGCGGCGGCGCCTCCCTCGAGTTCATGGAGGGCAAGGAGCTGCCCGGCGTGGCCGCCCTGCTGGATAAGTAATTCCGGTCTCCGCGCACCCTTTCCGGTCGCCCGGCGCGGCCGGTCCCGACCGAGATCCCGGGCGTGCTGCGGCGCGGCCGCCCGGGACCCCGGCCTTGCTTTGTCCATTCGATGCTCCTGTACGGGCATTCAAAATAGAAAAAAGAGGTTGTTAATTATGAACAGAAGATATCGCAAGACTCTCATCGCCGGCAACTGGAAGATGAACAAGACCGCGTCTGAGACCAAGGCCTTCGCCGACGAGCTCAAGACCATGCTGCCCAAGGCCAAGTGGTGCGACATCCTGATCTGTGCCCCCTTTGTCAACATCCCCGCCGCGCAGAAGGCGTTTAAGGACTGCCGCGTGCAGGTGGGCGCGGAGAACCTGCACTTTGAGGCCTCCGGCGCCTACACCGGCGAGGTCTCCGCCGCCATGCTCAAGGACCTGGGCGTGAAGTACGTCATCATCGGCCACTCCGAGCGCCGCCAGTACTGGAACGACGACGACATCATCGTCAACAAGAAGGCCAAGGCCGCCATCGAGGCCGGTCTGTATCCCATCATTTGCGTGGGCGAGAGCCTGGAGCAGCGCGAGCTGGGCATCACCAAGGAGCTGATCGACCTGCAGGTGAAGACCGCCCTGGCCGGCATCCCCGCTGAGAAGATGCGCCATGTCGTCATCGCCTATGAGCCCCTCTGGGCCATCGGCACCGGCCGCACCGCCACCCCCGAGCAGGCCAACGAGGTCAACTGCGAGATCCGCACCGTCATCCGCAAGCTCTACGGCGCGCGTGTGGCCCGCAGCGTCACCATCCTCTACGGCGGCTCCATGAACGACAAGAACGCCTATGAGCTGCTCGCCCAGCCCGACATCGACGGCGGCCTGATCGGCGGCGCCTCCCTGAAGCCCGCCGCCTTCACCACCATCATCAACGCGGCCAACCAGGAATAATCGCGTCACTGCCGGCGGTTGAAAGCTCCTTTCAGCCGCCGCAGCCGCGTGTGGCGGCGCAGACGCAAATCCTTTCATTTTGTGTGAAGAGGGAACAAAATCATATGAAAACTCCGACTACTCTCATTATCATGGACGGCATCGGCATCGCCCCGGACAGCAAGGGCAACGCCTTCACCCATGCCGAGACCCCGGTGCTCGACCATCTCTTTGCGGAAAATCCGTTCAGCCGCCTGTCCGCCTCCGGGCTGGACGTCGGCCTGCCCGACGGGCAGATGGGCAACAGCGAGGTCGGCCACACCAACATCGGCGCCGGCCGCGTCGTGTTCCAGGATCTCCCCAAGATCAGCAAGGCGATCGCCGACGGCGACTTCTTCGAGAACCCGGCCTACAAGAAGGCGATTCTCGCCGCCAAGGAGGCCGGCAAGGCGGTGCACATCTACGGCCTGATGAGCGACGGCGGCGTGCACTCCCACATCACCCACATCCAGGCCGCCGTCAAGATGGCGCACGACCTGGGCTGTGAGAAGATCTTCGTCCACTGCTTTATGGACGGGCGCGACGTGCCCCCCACCTCCGGCAAGGGTTATGTCGCCCAGATGAAGGAGACCTGCGACCAGTACGGCGCCAAGATCGCAACCATCTCCGGCCGCTACTACGCGATGGACCGCGACACCAACTGGAACCGCGTGGAGCGCTCCTACAAGGCGATGGTCTACGGCGAGAGCGAGCAGCGCTTTATCGACGACCCGGTGGGCGCGATGCAGGCCAGCTATGACGCCGGCGTGACGGACGAGTTCGTCGTGCCCGTCATCACCGCCGAGCATGCCGAGATCGGCGAGGGCGACTCCATCCTGTTTATGAACTTCCGCCCCGACCGGGCGCGCGAGATCACC
The DNA here is from genome assembly GCA_018710845.1 of Candidatus Onthomonas avicola. Classification (GTDB taxonomy): domain Bacteria; phylum Bacillota; class Clostridia; order Oscillospirales; family Oscillospiraceae; genus Onthomonas; species Onthomonas avicola. The sequence continues at coordinate 66,338 of DVJB01000065.1, read as the reverse complement.
CGCAGCTTTGTCGACCCCGACTTCACCGGCTTTGAGCGCAAGAAGGGCTTCTTCCACGTCAACTATGTCTGCACGACAGAGTACGACGCGACCATGCCCAACGTGGAGATCGCCTTCCCGAAGGGCCACCTGCACAAGATCTTCGGCGAGTATATCTCCGACCTTGGCCTGACCCAGCTGCGCATCGCCGAGACGGAGAAGTACGCCCACGTCACCTTCTTCTTCAACGGCGGCGTGGAGAAGGTCTTCCCCGGCGAGGACCGCTGCCTCATCCCCTCCCCCAAGGTGGCCACCTACGACCTCAAGCCGGATATGTCCGCCAACGAGGTCGCCGCCGCCTGCGTGGAGCGCATCGAGAGCGGCAAGTATGACGTCATCATCCTCAACTTCGCCAACGGCGACATGGTGGGCCACACCGGTGTGATGGACGCGGCCGTCCTCGCCGTGGAGACGGTAGACCGCTGCGTCGGCCAGGTGGTGGAGGCCACCTCCCGGATGGGCGGCGTCAGCCTGATTACCGCCGACCACGGCAACTGCGAGCAGATGCTCCAGGAGGACGGCGTGAGCCCGATGACGGCGCACACCACCAATCTGGTGCCCTTCTGCATCGTGGGCGCGGACGTCAAGCTGCACGACGGCCGTCTGTGCGACATCGCCCCCACCATGCTCGACCTGATGGGCCTGGAAAAGCCCGCCGAGATGGACGGCGTCAGCCTGATCGACGACTGAGCGCGCAGGCCATAACCTATAAAGACAGCCCCGCCGCGGAACAGCCCGTTCCGCGGCGGGGTTTTGTTGTTATGGGGCGCAGCATCCGTAGGGGCGCACCGTGTACGCCCGCGATGATGGGACGATTTTGAAATGGCCGGGGTTCCCCTCATCCGTCGCGGCTGTCGCCGCGCCACCTTCCCCCCGGGGGGGGGGAAGGCGTTTTGGTCCAGCACAGCCCCATGCCTTCCCCCTGGGGGGAAGGTGCCCCCGGAGGGGGCGGATGAGGGGGCGAAGGCCGCGCCTTCTGACGCGGGCGCACGAGGTGCGCCCCTACGGCATCCTGGAACAGAATCCGTACCGCATTTTCCTGGCAACCGCCACCCCGTAGGGGCGCACCGTGTGCGCCCGTCGAAAGTAATTCCTCTGATGCGGGCAGTTTTTCCAATTGACATAGAACAGACGTTCTGTTATCATGTAGTCTGTATGAGTATCCGCCGCAGTTTAGAAGGAGGCCGGCCGTCGTGAGACAGTTTCATGTGGTGAGCGAATATCAGCCCAGCGGCGACCAGCCGCAGGCGATTGAGGCCCTCGCGCACGGGGTACAGCTCGGCCTGGACGAGCAGACCCTGCTCGGCGTGACCGGCTCGGGCAAGACGTACACCATGGCCAAGGTGATCGAGGCGGTCCAGCGGCCGACGCTGGTGCTGGCGCACAACAAGACCCTGGCCGCCCAGCTGTGCAGCGAGTTCAAGGAGTTCTTCCCGGACAACGCGGTGGAGTATTTCGTCTCCTATTACGACTACTACCAGCCGGAGGCCTATATCCCCCACACCGACACCTTTATCGAGAAGGACGCCTCCATCAACGAGGAGATCGAGCGGCTGCGCCACAGCGCCACCGCCGCCCTCTTTGAGCGGCGGGACGTGATTGTGGTGGCCTCTGTCTCCTGCATCTACGGCCTGGGCGACCCGATTGACTACAAGAACATGGTGATCTCCCTGCGCACCGGGATGGAGAAGCCGCGCGAGGAGCTGCTGCGCAAGCTGGTGGAGATCCGCTATGAGCGCAACGACGTCGCCTTTGACCGCAACACCTTCCGCGTGCGCGGCGACACGGTGGATATCTACCCCGTCTACGCCAAGGATCACGCCATCCGCGTGGAGTTCTGGGGAGACGAGGTGGAGCGCATCTGTGAGATCAACGTGGTCACCGGCAGCCCGACGCGGATTTTGAAGCACGTGGCCATCTACCCCGCCAGCCACTATGTCACCACCAAGGAGAAGCTGGACCGCGCCCTGACCGAGATCGAGCGCGAGATGTGGGAGCGGGTGGATTTCTTCAAGTCCCAGGAGAAGGCGGTGGAGGCCCAGCGCATCCAGCAGCGCACGGAGTACGACATGGAGATGCTGCGCGAGCTGGGCTACTGCACCGGCGTGGAGAACTACTCCCGCGTCATCTCCGGCCGGCCGGTGGGCTCGCCGCCGATGACGCTGCTGGACTACTTCCCGAAGGATTTTCTGATGTTCATCGATGAGAGCCACGTCACCCTGCCGCAGGTGCGGGCGATGTACAACGGCGACCGGGCGCGCAAGACCAGCCTGGTGGACTACGGCTTCCGCCTGCCCTGCGCGTTTGACAACCGGCCGCTCAAGTTCGACGAGTTTGAGGAGCGGGTGAACCAGGTGATCTACGTCTCCGCCACCCCGGGAGAGTACGAGCGCAGCCGCTCCGGCCAGATCGTGGAGCAGGTCATCCGCCCCACCGGCCTGCTCGACCCCGAGGTGGAGGTCCGCCCGGTGGAGGGGCAGATCGACGACCTCACCGGCGAGATTCACCTGCGCATCGAGCGCGGCGAGCGCGTGCTGGTGACCACGCTGACCATCAAGATGGCGGAGGACCTGACCGCCTATCTGCAAAAATCCGGCATCAAGACGAAATACATGCACCACAGCGTACAGACCATCGAGCGCACCGAGATCATCCGCGACCTGCGCCTGGGTGAGATCGACGTGCTGGTGGGCATCAACCTGCTGCGCGAGGGTCTGGACATGCCGGAGGTCTCCCTCGTGGCCATTTTGGACGCGGACAAGGAGGGCTTTCTGCGCAGCGAGACCTCCCTCGTGCAGACCATCGGCCGGGCCGCGCGCAACGCCCACGGCCGCGTCATCCTCTACGCCGACAGCATCACCCCCTCCATGGAACGCGCCATCACCGAGACCAAGCGCCGCCGCGACATCCAGGACGCCTACAACAAGGCCCACGGCATCGTGCCCAAGACGGTGGTCAAGTCGGTGCGCGAGCTGCTGGAGCTCTCCCGCGCGGTGGAGGAGGGCGAGGAGATCAGCCGCGGCGGCAAGGCCCTCACCCCCGCCGAGCGCGAGCAGCGCGCCGCCGAGCTGGAGCAGAAGATGAAGGAGGCCGCCGGGCGGCTGGAGTTCGAGCTGGCGGCCGCCCTGCGCGACCAGCTCATCGAGCTGCGCGGCGGCGGCTCGCCCAAGCCGGCCGCGCCCAGGGCGCCCCGGCGCGGCCGGCGGTCGTGGCGATGAGACGCCGATGCGGCTTTGAGCGCCTGCCGTGAAACCGAGGAGCAGAGATGGAACAGCCCAAGCGAAAGAGAATCCGCCTCAAAGAGTGGGATTATAGCCAAAACGGCTGCTATTTCATTACCTTTTGTACGAAGGACAGAGTCTGTCTGTTTTGGGATACCTGTAGGGGCGCACCGTGTGCGCCCGCAGGGGAGGCAGCCTGCGCGCCCACAGCCCCATTTTCCCTTACCGCAGCCGGCGAAGCGGTCAAAACGGCGGTGGAGCGCATTCCCGTCTGTTATCCATCGACCGTCCTGGAGCGATATGTCATTATGCCGAATCACGTCCACATGCTGATAACGCTTCAGGCGCACGGCGGGCGCACGAGGTGCGCCCCTACGGTCTCCCGTATTGTCAAGCAGACCAAGGGAGCTGTGACCAAGCATATCGGTTATCCTGTTTGGCAGAAGTCTTACTACGACCATATTGTGCGAGATGAATCGGATTTTCAGCGGATTTGGCGCTATATTGACACCAATCCGCTGAGATGGAAAGAGGATCGTTATTATCCGGCGGACAGTGCGGCGGCAGCGCCGCAGATGCCTGGCCCGACTTTTGCGAAAGGGAAATATCTATGAGGCTCTGCATTATCGGCTACAGCGGGGCGGGGAAATCCACCCTGGCCCGGGCGCTGGGCGAGGTGCTGGACGTGCCCGTCCTCCATCTGGACGCGGTGCACTGGCTTCCCGGCTGGCAGGAACGGCCGGACGAGGAGGGACGGGCGATGGTGAACAACTTCCTCGATCGAAACGGAAGCTGGGTCATCGAGGGGAACTACTCCGCTCTCTGCTTTGACCGGCGCATGGCGGAGGCGGACAAGATCATCTTTCTCGACCTGCCGCGCTGGCTCTGCTTTCGCCGCGCCTTTGGCCGGTATCTGCGCTATCGCGGGAGGACCCGCACAGATATGGGCCCCGGCTGCCCGGAGAAATTTGATCTGGAATTCGCCTGGTGGCTGCTCTGGGCCGGGCGCGGACGCCGTCGCCGCCGCGCCTGGGAGGCCCTCTTCCGGCGCTGGCCGGAGAAGCTGATCCTCTGCCGCCGGGCAGACGAGGCGCGGGCAGAGGCGGTCTTATCCCGGCTCGGGCCGGGACGGACGGAAACAACAGGAAGATAAGGAGTTTTGCCGATGCAGGACCATATTTACGTCAAAGGCGCGCGGGTGAACAACCTGAAGAACATCGACCTGGCCATCCCCCGGGACAAGCTGGTGGTGTTCACCGGACTCTCCGGTTCGGGCAAGAGCTCGCTCGCCTTTGACACCATTTACGCCGAGGGGCAGCGGCGGTACGTCGAGAGCCTCTCGAGCTACGCGCGGATGTTCCTCGGCCAGATGGAGAAGCCGGATGTGGACTATATCGACGGCCTCTCCCCCGCCATCTCCATCGATCAGAAGACCACCTCCAAGAACCCCCGCTCCACCGTGGGCACCGTGACCGAGATCTACGACTATCTCCGCCTGCTCTGGGCGCGGGTGGGCACCCCCCACTGCCCCAAATGCGGCAAGGAAATCCGCCAGCAGACGGTGGACCAGATTGTGGACCAGGTGCTCGCCCTGCCGGAGGCGACGCGCATCCAGATCCTCGCCCCGGTGGTGCGCGGGCGCAAGGGCCAGCACCAGAAGGTGTTTGAGGACGCGCGTCGCTCCGGCTATGTCCGCGTGCGGGTGGACGGCTCGCTCTACGACCTGACCGAGCCGATCGAGCTGGACAAGAACAAAAAGCACCACATTGAGGTGGTGATTGACCGGCTCGTCGTCCGGCCGGACATCACCCAGCGGCTGACCGACTCCATCGAGATCGCCTCCTCCCTCTCCGGAGGGCTGGTGCTGGTCAACCTCGCCGGGGAGGACCGCGACCTCTCCTTCTCCCAGAACTACGCCTGCGAGGACTGCGGCATCTCCATTGAGGAGCTGACGCCGCGGATGTTCTCCTTCAACAACCCCTACGGGGCCTGCCCCACCTGCTCGGGCCTGGGCAGCCAGCTCAAGGTGGACCCCGGTCTCATCATCCCGAACGCCAAGCTCTCCCTGCTCGACGGGGCGATCTGCGCCTCGGGGTGGAACAATATCAAGTCCGACGGCATCAGCCGGATGTATTTTGACGCCCTCTCCGCGCGCTACCACTTCTCCCTCACCGAGCCGTTCGAGTCCCTCTCGGAGGAGGCCAAGCGGGTTATCCTCTACGGCACGGACGGGGAGAAGCTGACGCTGCACTACGACCAGCCGCGCGGCAAGGGCACGCTCTACCAGCCGTTTGAGGGCATCGTGAACAACCTCGAGCGCCGCTACCGCGAGACCCAGTCGGACGGGGTGAAGCGCGAGCTGGAGGAGTGCATGGCCGAGTGCCCCTGCCCGGACTGCCAGGGCAGGCGGCTGCGGCGCGAGGCGCTCGCGGTCACCGTGGGCGGCAAGTCCATCGACCAGATCTGCGACCTGCCGGTGGAGGACGCGCTCGCCTTCTTTGAGCGCCTGGAGCTGACGGACCAGCAGATGCTGATCGCCCGGAGAATCCTCAAGGAGATCCGCACCCGGCTGGGCTTCCTGCGCAGCGTGGGATTGCAGTACCTCACCCTGAGCCGCAAGGCAGCCTCCCTCTCCGGCGGCGAGAGCCAGCGCATCCGCCTGGCCACGCAGATCGGCTCGTCGCTGATGGGCGTGCTCTATATCCTGGACGAGCCCTCCATCGGCCTGCACCAGCGGGACAACAATATGCTCTTAGACACTCTCAAGCACCTGCGCGATCTGGGCAACACCCTCATCGTGGTGGAGCACGATGAGGACACGATGCGCGCGGCGGACTATCTGGTGGATGTCGGCCCGGGCGCGGGGGTGCACGGCGGCGAGATCGTCGCGGCGGGGACGGTGGAAGACGTGATGAACACCCCCGGCTCCATCACCGGCGACTACCTCGCCGGGCGCCGGCGCATCCCGGTACCAACCGTGCGCCGCACGGGGACTGGCAAGTTCCTCACCGTGCGCGGCGCGCGGGAGAACAACCTGCGCGGCATCGACATCTCCATCCCCCTGGGCACCCTCACGGTGGTCACCGGGGTCTCCGGCTCGGGCAAGAGCTCACTGGTCAATGAGATCATCTACAAGCGCCTGGCCGCCGACCTCAACCGCGCCAAGACCCGTGCCGGCGCGCACGACGCGCTGGAGGGAGAGGAGTTCCTCGACAAGGTGATCTGCATCGACCAGTCCCCGATCGGCCGGACCCCGCGCTCCAACCCGGCGACGTACACCGGGCTGTTCAACGACATCCGCGACCTCTTCGCCTCCACTCAGGACGCCAAGGCCCGCGGCTACGGGCCGGGGCGCTTCTCCTTCAATGTGCGCGGCGGCCGCTGCGAGGCGTGCAGCGGCGACGGGCTGGTGAAGATCGAGATGCACTTTCTCCCCGACGTCTACGTCCCCTGCGAGGTCTGCCACGGCAAACGCTACAACCGCGAGACGCTGGAGGTGCGCTACAAGGGAAAGAACATCTGGGAGGTGCTGGACATGACAGTGGAGGACGCCCTCGACTTCTTCCAGCCGCTCCCGCGCATCTACAACCGGCTCAAGACGCTCGCGGACGTCGGCCTGGGCTATATCCGCCTCGGCCAGTCCTCCACCACCCTCTCCGGCGGCGAGGCGCAGCGGGTGAAGCTCGCGACCGAGCTCTCCAAGGCCTCTACCGGCTCCACCTGCTATATCCTCGACGAGCCCACGACCGGCCTGCACGCGGCGGATGTACAGCGGCTGGTGGACGTGCTCCAGCGCCTGACGGACGCGGGGAACACGGTGCTCATCATCGAGCACAACCTGGATGTGATCAAAACGGCGGACTGGCTGATCGACCTCGGCCCCGAGGGGGGCGCGGGGGGCGGCACGCTGGTCTGCGCCGGCACACCGGAGACAGTGGCCGCCTGCCCGGCGTCCTATACCGGGCAATTCCTCCAGCCGCTGCTTGAGCGCGGCTGAGAGAAAGGAACACATTTTCCGTCCTCGCCCCATAGACTGGAGTGAGGTGATGGATATGGACCCGTTGACCGCTGCGCTGGCCTTTCTGGCCGCTTTGGGGCTGGGCGCACTGCTCTGGCTCGCACTCGGCTGGCTGCTGCTGCCGGTGGGCGCCAGGCGCCGCGTACACGTGGAGCTGGAGGCCGGGCCGTCGCTGGAGCAGGACCTGCGCGGTCTGCGGTGGCTCGCCGCCAGCGGCCTGCTCTGCTCGGAGATCACAGTGCTCGGCGCCGGCCTGCTGCCCGCCGAGCGCGCAGAGACGCTGCGCTTGCTGGCCGCGTGGCCGGAGGTGTCGCTGCGGGAGGAACCACCTGAGGAGCGCGCGGAGTAGTCCCGGCCGGCAGAGAGAGAAAGAGGGATCGGATGAGCGAGAGAGAGGCGGCCGTCCGCCTGTGGTTTCAGATGTGGCTGACCGGCGAGGGGGACGGCATTTTAGATCTGTTTACGCCGGATGCCGTCTATATCGAGAGCTGGGGGCCGGAGTACCACGGCGCGGCGCGCATCCGGCACTGGTTTTGCGAGTGGAATACGCGCGGCCGGGTGCTGCGCTGGGAGATTCGCCGTTTTTGGCACCAGGGGGACCGGACCGCCGTCGAGTGGTTTTTTGACGCCGCGATGGCAGACGGGACCCGGACGGCATTCGAGGGCGTCTCCCTGATCGACTGGGACGGCGCGCGCATCGCGCGCCTGCAGGAGTTTGGCTGCAATATCGACCGCTATGACCCCTACGAAGCGGGGCCGGTCCCGCAGTTCCGGGACGAGGCGGCGCGCTGGTTTTAATCCACATCGAGAGGAGGGTCCGGCATGACAGAGCGCCAGGCGCAAGCGCCCGAGGTGCTGGAGGGGACGGTGGAGGCCGTCGTCTTTCAGAACCGGGACAACGGCTATACTGTCCTGCGCGTCTCCGGCGGCGGAGACCACTTCACCGCCGTCGGCACCATGCCAGAGATCGGGCCGGGCGAGCTGGTCACCCTGACCGGCCGCTGGACGACCCATCCCTCCTTCGGAGAACAGTTCAAGGCGGACGCGGTGCAGGTGCGCCTGCCCAGCGGGTCCCAGGCGGTCTACCGCTACCTCGCCTCCGGAGTGATTCGCGGCATCGGAGAGAAGATGGCCCGCCGTCTGGTGGACCGCTTTGGAGAGGAGACCTTTCAGGTCCTCGAGTCCGACCCCGACCGGCTGGCCACGATGAAGGGGATCACCCCGAAAAAGGCGCGGGCCATCCAGGCGGACTTTTTGGAAAAGGCGGGGATGCGCAGCCTGCTGGAATTTCTGGCCTCCAACGCCCTGCCGGTGGAGCTGGGGCCGCGGCTCTGGCGGGTCTACGGCCAGGGCGCGCTGGGGGTGCTGCGCAGCAATCCCTATGTCCTCCTCGGCGGGGAGCTGGAGGTGGACTTTGCCACCGCCGACCGCGTCGCCTCTGCCGCCGGCCTGCGCGCGGACGACCCCCTCCGCCTGGAGGCGGGCGTGCTCTACACCCTGAGCCACAATCTGGACAACGGACACGTCTTTCTCCCGCGCGACAAACTGCTCGCCGCCGCCGGGCGGCTGCTCGGCCCCGGTACAGAGGAGCGGCGCATCTCCCCGGAGGACTTGGAGGAGGCGCTCGAGCGCCTGGAGCTGCGCGCGCAGGTGGTCTCCCAGCGAGTGCTCGGGCTGGAGGCGGTCTACCGCGCCGACCTCTACGAGGCGGAGGTGGCGGTGGCGGAGCGGCTGCGTGAGATGGCGGGACGCGAGCTGCGGCCGCCGGAGGACTTGGACGAGCTGATCGACCGCGCCGCGCGCGGCCAGGGCATCGCGTACGCCGCCCAGCAGCGCGAGGCGGTCACCCTCGCCGCCCGGTCGCAGGTGATGCTGCTCACCGGCGGGCCGGGCACCGGCAAGACCACCACCCTGCGCGGCATCCTCGCCTGCTATGAGGCGATGGGACTGGAGGTCGCCCTCGCCGCCCCCACCGGCCGGGCCGCCAAGCGCCTGGGTGAGCTGTGCGGCACGGAGGCGTACACCATCCACCGCCTGCTCGAGGCGGGCTATGACCGCGCCAGCGGGCAGCTCGTCTTCTCGCGCGACGAGGACGACCCGCTGCGCGCCGGCGCGGTGATTGTGGACGAGATGTCGATGGTAGACCTCCCGCTGATGGACGCGCTGCTGCGCGCGGTGGCGGGCGACTGCCGCCTGGTGCTGGTGGGCGATCCCGACCAGCTCCCCAGCGTCGGCCCGGGCCAGCTGTTTGACCACCTGATCCGCAGCGGCGTGATTCCCACCGTCCGCCTGACCGAGATCTTCCGCCAGGCGCAGCAGTCCGCCATCGTGATGGGCGCGCATCTGGTGAACCACGGCGTCCTGCCGCCGCTGGAAAACCACGGGACGGGCGACCTCTTCTTCCTGCGCCGCGCGCAGGGGGAGGCGGCGGTGGAGACCATTGTCGAGCTGTGCAAGACCCGTCTGCCCCAGTCGATGGGCATCCCGCCCGGACAGATTCAGGTCCTCTCCCCCACCCGGCGGTATGTCACCGGCACGGCCAATCTGAACCGCGCCCTGCAGGAGGCCCTCAATCCCCCGCGCGACGGCGTGCCCGAGCTGAAATACGGCTCGATTGTCTTCCGCATGGGCGACCGGGTGATGCAGGTGCGCAACAATTACGACCTGCTCTGGCGCGAGGCGGATGGGGTGCGCGGGGGCCTCGGCGTCTTCAACGGGGACATCGGCACCGTCGCCGCCGTCGATGTGCGGGAGCGGTCGCTGATGGTGAACTTTGACGGCAGAGTGGTGACCTACACCTCCGATCTCTTCAACGAGCTGGAGCTGGCCTACGCGATGACGGTGCACAAGAGCCAGGGCAGCGAGTACCGGGCGGTCATCCTCGCCGCCGTGAGCGGCGCGCCCATGCTGCTCACCCGCGGCGTGCTCTACACCGCCATCACCCGCGCGCGCAGCCTGCTCGTCATCGTCGGCGACCGGCAGGTGCTTGAGCGGATGGTCGCCAACGACCGCCAGACGCGCCGTTACAGCGGTCTGCGTGTCCGTCTCACCGGTGAGTTGCGCCCGCTGGAGGAGGAAAATCCATAAAACCATAAAAACGGCAGGAGACCGGAACCCCCGATCTCCTGCCGTTTTGTCTGCATTTGCCTGGACTCACTCGCCCGTCTCCACCATGACGTTGTCCGTGCCGTGCAGCTCGAACTCCTCCATATAGGCGTCCATCCGCTCATTGAGCTCATCCATATTGTGCTCGTCGATAGGCACGTCGTTCATGTCCCGCCGGGCCAGCTCCTCAGCCAAAATGCGGAAAAAGATGGCGTCCTCGTAATCGGCAATCGCCTCGTGAATGCCGCCGTTGACATAGGCGGGGCTGGGCAGATGTACGCCGCCATAGCTGATGGTGAGCGCGCCCATCCCCTCCTCCTCCGCCTTGCCGAAGAGCAGGTTCTGCACCTGGTCATAATCTGTAAAACGGTCTTCTCCCCGGGCGGAGTTGAGCACCCAGTTGCCGATGTAGGCCATATCAAGCAGGCGGCGGAATTGTTTTGCGGTGAGTTTTAGTTCCATTCCCACGACCTCCTATCCGGGCCGGCGGCCAGCCGTCCCAGCGCCCCGCGAACGGGGCCCTTTTGAATTACCCTATTATAGTATAGTATATTTCTCCCGCTTGTCAATCGGCACCGCTTGTGAAATATTTCCCTTGTCTTCCGGTCTGTTATGACGTATTATATTACATACGGCTGTGGCGCGGCCATAGCCAAGTGAACGGACAGAGAGGAGGCGGCCCTATGGACCCGCGCCCCATCGGCGTGTTTGACTCCGGCCTGGGCGGGCTGACCGCCGTGCGCGAGCTGGCCGCGCGGATGCCGGAGGAGAGGATCATCTACTTTGGCGACACCGGCCGCGTGCCCTATGGCAGCCGCAGCCGGGAGACCATTATCAAATACGCCCGGCAGGACGTGGCGTTTCTCCGCTCGTTTGATCTCAAGAGCCTCGTGATCGCCTGCGGCACGGTGAGCTCAGCGGCCATCGGCCTGCTGCGGCGGGAACAGGATCTGCCCATCTTCGGCGTGGTGGAGCCGACCGCGCACCGCGCCGTCGCCCTCACGCGCAACAACCGCATCGGTCTGATCGCCACCCACGCGACCATTGCCTCCGGCGCCTACGAGCGGGTGATCCGCGCGCGCGACCCCGAGGCGCAGATCTTCGCGGCCGCCTGCCCGCTGTTTGTGCCGCTGGTGGAAAACGGCCGCACCCGGCCGGGCGATGTGGTGATCGAGACGGTCGTGCGGGATTATCTCACCCCCATCCGGGACGCCGGGGTGGACGTGCTGGTGCTCGGGTGCACCCACTATCCGCTGCTGCGCGAGGTGATCGGCCGGTTTATGGGCCCCCAGGTCGCGCTGGTGGACTCGGGCGCCGAGGTCGCCCACGAGGTGGGCCGCTGGCTGTCCGAGCATGACGCCCTCGCCGCTCCCGGCCAGGTTGGCGGATGCCGCTGGTATGTGAGCGATTCGACGGCAGGTTTCCGCGACCTCGCGGCCGTGTTCCTCGGCCGGCCGGTGGCAGAGCCGGTGGAACAGATCGACATTGAACGGTATTGACACAAAGGAGCGCTCCTATGACGACAAAAGAGGTAATCATCTCCATCGAGGGACATCAGGGCTACGAGGGCATGGACAACGACGATGTCCGCCTGGTCACCGCCGGCACGCTGACCGAGCAGGCGGGCACGATCGACCTGCGCTATCAGGAGAGCGAGCTGACCGGCATGGAGGGCACCACCACCGTCTTTCAGATTCAGGGCCCCCGCGTCACTCTGATGCGCACTGGCAAGGTCTGCTCCCAGATGGTCTTTGAGCAGGGACGGCGGCACCTGTCGCTCTACTCCACCCCGTATGGCAACCTTCAAATCGGCGTGTCCACCAGCCGCCTTTGCTCCGACCTCGACGCGCGCGGCGGACGGCTGGAGATCGACTACGCCATTGAGATTGACCACGCGCTGGCCGGGCGCAACGCCTTTCGCATCTCGGTGCGCGAGGCGGACCAGGGAAAACTGAAGCAGTGATGATTTTGCGGACCGGCTCTGGCCGGTCCGCTTTTGCCATTTGAGAGGGGGTTTTCCCAGTGGATTTGATCGCCCCATACTGTGACCGGGCGGAGGGGCTGCTGCGCGCCGCGGCGGGGTTGGACGCGTCCGTCCCCGTCCCCCTCAAGCGCAGCCGGGGCGCGCTCCTCTGTGCGCTCGCGCACCAATGCGCGCCGGAGAACCGCGCCGCCGCCGCTGCCCTCGCCGCGCGCTGGGCCGCACATATCGCCCCTTGGGCGGCGGACTGGGCGGACGTCTCCGCGCGGGACGCCCTGGTGGTGTTCGCTCTGAACGACGGCGGCTGGCGCACCCTGCGCGACGCCCTGCGCGGTGCGCCCTGGGCGGAGGGAGAGGAGGACCTCTCCGCGCTCTGGCCCGCCCTCTCCCCCGGCGCGCGCGCCAGGCGGGACAGGTCCAACCCCGCCTTTGTGACAAGCTATGTGCTGCGCCGCTGCCGGGCGCTCGCCGGGCAGGACGGCCCCGCCAGACAGGAGAGCCTGCCGCCCGGGCTGCTCTGGACCCTGGCACAGGGGCCGCGCGGCGGCGGGACCGCGCGCTGGGCGGAGGAGGCCGCGCGGCGCTGGCTCGCCCTGCCGCCCGCCCAGCGGCGGGACACCGCCCTCGCCGAGGCGGTGGGCAAAGCCCTTGAGGGCGCCGTTTTGCCCTGACTTCACAAAATATTCACCCAAACGGGACATTGTGCGGTATAATATGGGTAAACTGGGTGGTTTCGGCCGCACCGGAACGCGCGGTTTTTGGTGCAATGCGTCCGCCGCTATGGTATAATGGTACTGTCGCATGAGCCGCGGACATCTGAATATCCGTCCACCGCACCGCAAGGGGGAAGAACGCTATGACCAAGGTACTGATTGTAGAAGACGACAGCAATATCGCCCAGCTGCTCCAGCTCTACCTGGAGAAAGAGGGATTTGAGACCAAGACGGCGCCGGACGGCGGCAAGGGCGTGGAGCTCTTCCGCAGCTATCATCCCGACCTGGTGCTGCTGGACATCATGCTGCCGGTCATTGACGGCTGGGGCGTGTGTAAGAAGATTCGCGAGACCGATCAGACGCCCATTATTATGCTCACCGCCAAGGGCGAGACGACGGACAAGGTGTCCGGCCTGGAGATGGGCGCGGACGACTACATCGTCAAGCCCTTTGAGATGAAGGAGGTACTGGCGCGCATCCACGCGGTGCTGCGCCGCTACGGCCACAGCGAGGAGGAGAACCCGAAAAAGCTCACCTTTGACAAGCTGGTGATTAATATGGAGTCCTATGAGCTGCTGGTGGACGGCAAGCGGGTGGACACGCCGCCCAAGGAGATGGAGCTGCTCTTCCACCTCGCCTCCTCGCCCAACCGGGTGTTTACGCGCAATCAGCTGCTCGACGAGGTGTGGGGCTTTGACTATTTCGGAGACAGCCGGACGGTGGACGTGCATATCAAGCGCCTGCGCGAGAAGCTGGAGGGCGTGAGCGACCAGTGGAGCCTCAAGACGGTGTGGGGCGTCGGCTATAAGTTTGAGCTGCTCACCTGATGGCCGCTCGACGGGCGGCGGAAAGGAGACCTGGCATGAATACTCTCTTTAAGCGTCACTTTATGCTCACAGCCGGAATGATTCTCCTGTCATTTGCCCTGCTCGCCGTCGCCTTCGTCTCGCTGAGCTACCAGTACTCCGTCCGCCAGCAGCGCGAAAACCTGGATGAAAAGGCCAGTTACGTCGGTGCCCTGGCTGGGCAGCTGATGTACCGCAATCTGTTGATTGAAAATGAAAACTTCGAGAACTATCTCGCCGCAGCCGCCCGCCTGATTGACTCAGACGTGCTGCTCTGCCAGGCGGACGGAGTCATCCTGTTTGCCTGCGACGAGGGCGAGGTGAACTGGGACTGGAAGGGCCGGGCCATCCCCGCATCCGTCCTGGAGCAGATGTCTTCTTCCGGCTTTTACACCGGGATGAGCGACCTGAACATCTACTCCGGCCGCCGCTTTGTCTCCGGTGTGCCCATCTCGATCACCATCGGCGGGACGGTCTACCTCTATGGCTACGCATTTGTCTCCTCCTCGGCAGAGAATCTGACGGAGATGTGGCGGGTGTTTGCCACCATCTTCTTCTTTACCGCGGTGGTGGTGCTCTGCGTGGCGTTTATCTCCTCCTCCCTCTTCTCCCTCCAGCAGACCAAGCCGCTCAAGGACATGACGGACATCGTCCGGCGCTTCGGCATGGGCGAGTATGACCTGCGGGTGAACGACTGCAAGCGAAACGATGAGGTGGGTGAGCTGGCGCGGGCCTTTAACGCCATGGCCGAGTCCATCGCGAGCTCCGAACAGCGGCGCAGCGAGTTTGTGGCCAACATCTCTCACGAGCTCAAGACCCCGATGACCACCATCGCCGGCTTTGCCGACGGTATCCTGGACGGCACCATCCCCCCGGAGCGGGAGCGGGAGTATTTGCAGACCATCTCGGACGAGACGCGGCGGCTGGCCCGTCTGGTACGCCGGATGCTGGACATGTCCAAGCTCCAGTCCGGTGAGCTGGTGCTCAGCCAGACGGAATTTGACATCAATGAGGTGATGGCCCAGGTGCTCATCAGCCTGGAGGGCAAGATCAACAGCCGCGGCCTGGACGTGGACGCCCGCATCCCGGACAGCGCCACCATGGTCTGGGGCGACCCGGACGCGGTGACGCAGGTATGCTATAACCTGCTGGACAATGCCATCAAGTTTTCCACGCCCGGCACGGTGATTGGCGTGGCCATCACGCCGCGCGCGGGCAAGGCGTTTGTCTCCGTGCGCGACACCGGCGAGACCATCCCCGCCGAGGAGCTCCCCTTTATCTTTGACCGCCTGCACAAGTCCGACCGCTCGCGCAGTCTGGACAAGGAGGGGGTGGGCCTCGGGCTGTATCTGGTCAAGACCATCCTCAACAACCTGAAAGAGACCATCACCGTGCACAGCGAAGACGGCGTGACCGAGTTCGTCTTTACTCTGACCCTCTCCTGCTGAGCACCCCGAGACGAGAGAGAAGCGAGGGAAGGCATATGTACGACAGCGACGACATCCGCTATCAGGCCCCCACCGAGCGGCCGCCGTGGGAGCTCTCCCCCACCGGTCACCTGCGCGAGTGGTTTTCCCGCCACAGCACCGACACAGAAGAGCAATACGAGTTCTCCAGTCAGGAGATGCGCCGGGCGCGCGCCGTACAAGAGCGGCGGCACCGCCGCCAAAAGGCGCAGCGCGCCCAGCTCAGCGCACAGCGCGCCGCGGACCAGGCCAATCTGCGCCGCATCTCCACCAGCGAGCGGGGCGACCCGGAGACGGTAGGTCGGCCCACCGCCTGGGATCAGACCGGACCACAGCAGGCACGCGGCCGGACATCCTCGAGCCGCGCTCAGGCCCCCACACAGCCTAGGGCGGGAGCGGACCCGCGCGGTGCGCGGTATGTCTATCAGCGCCCGTCCGCCGCGGCGCCGGCCAGCGCCGTCAACCGTCAGTCCAACCGGTCCCGCAATCTCTTTTTCATCGTGCTGGCGATCTGTCTGGTGGTCCTCGCCGTCCTCGTGGTGAACTTCGCCTCCGGGAGCGACTCCGCCTCCATCGCAGAGGCCCCCGCCCAGGAGGACGAGGGGATTGATGTTCTGCCCGAGCCGGATGAGAGCTGGGATAACGCCTTAGACGATATTTTTGAGGCGGAGGCGGCAGACGAGACGCAGAGCCTGCCCCAGGCGGAGCTGCCCGGCGCGTTTTCGCTGGAGCTGCAGTCCTCCGCCGGGCGTGAGGCGCTCTCTTATCAGGAGATCTACCAGCGCTGCCTGCCCTCTATCGTGTCCATCAGCACCGACGGCGCGGAGGGGCTGGGCAGCGGAACCGGCATTGTCCTCACAGAGGACGGGTACATCCTCACCTGCAACCACGTGATTGAGGAGACCTATACCTGCCAGGTGACCACCTGGGACGACGAGGTCTATGAGGCCACGCTGGTCGGCGGCGACGCACAGACCGACCTGGCCGTGCTCAAAATTGACGCTTCCGGTTTGACGCCCGCCGAGTTTGGCCGGTCGGACGAGCTGACGGTGGGGGACGAGGCCCTCGCCATCGGCGACCCGCTCGGCAGCACCCTGCGCGGAACGCTCACCAACGGCATTATCTCCGCCATCAACCGCGATGTGACGGTGAACGGCTATCAGATGACCCTGATTCAGACTACCGCCGCGCTCAACTCGGGCAACTCCGGCGGGCCGCTGATCAACATCTACGGCCAGGTGGTGGGGGTGACGAATATGAAGATGAACTCCACCAACGTGACGGTGGAGGGATTGGGCTTTGCCGTACCCACCTCGGTTGTGCAGGAGATTCTGCCCATCCTCGCCGAGCGCGGCTATGTCAGCCGCCCGGTGCTCGGCATCTCCTGTATCACCTCGGACGGTACGGAGGGACCGGCGGGCCTGATCGTCGCCTCTATTGACAGCGCGTCTGACGCCGGGGCGCGGGGCCTGCTCGTGAACGACTGCATCACCCACGTTGACGGCGAGCCGGTGAGCGAGGTCTCTCAGGTCCGCACGATTCTGGAGTCACACGCCATCGGCGATGAGATCACCCTCACCGTCCAGCGTCTGGACGAGGAGAGCGGCCAGTGGGAGGAGCTGACCGTCACCATCACGCTGATGGATCAGGCCGATTTGGCCGGCTGAGCGGAAAAACGCACAGTCTGTCGAAAAGGTCTCACCGAGTTTGGCTCGAAGAGCCAAATGGAATTTAATTCATTTTTGGCACGGGCATGTACCCCCCAGGGGGCCTTCTCTCGCCCCTGCGGGGCGATTCACCTTGACCGGGCCAAAAATACTGATAGTCCGACGAGTGTACGGATTTTTGGAACAAAAATCCGTGCGCGTGGGAGGACTGCAAACTCGCGCAAATGCTTGCATTTGCGCGAAAGGCTGTCAAAAAAGTATTTTTTGACAGCCTCAAAACGCATAACGCCGCCCGCGCCCGGGGAATACTGATGACAGGATTTCCCGGATGCGCGGGCGGCGTTCTCTCTCTGTGCGCCGGGCGGAATCATAGTGCGGGAGGTTATAGGAATGAGAGTGAAAGATCTGATGAGCCGGCACGTTGTCTCCATCACGCCGGAGGAGTCCGCCGCGCTGGCGGCCCGGCTGCTCACCCGGCACAACCTGGGCGTGCTCCCCGTCTGCGCGCAGGACGGGACGCTGCTCGGCGTGGTCACCGACCGGGACATCATCACCCGCTGCGTCGCCGCGAGCGAGGACGCCTCGCGCGTGCCGGTGCAGGATATTATGACGCGGGAGCTGGAGACCCTCTCCCCCGCCGACCGCGGCGAGGAGGCGCTGCGGCGGATGAGCCGCTGCCAGGTCCGCCGCCTCCCGGTGGTGGAGGACGGCCAGGTGGTGGGGATGCTCTCCCTCGGTGACCTCGCCCGCAGCCACCGCTACGAGGCGGAGGCCGCGCGGACGCTGTGCGACATCTCCGGCAACGTGGTGCGGCGGAAATAGCGCACTATCCCAGCTGGCCGGGGCGGCGCTCCTTCCGCTTGGGCGGAAAGAGCGCGTCAAACCGCTCCGCCGCCGCCTCGTCCACGGCATAGCCCTCCGGCGTGTCATACAGGCCGGTCACGCCGTCCAAAAAGCCCGGCTCCAGCTCTCGGAGCAGGAAGTAGGGCGCCTCCTCCCCCCGCGGGAGCTGGCGGCAGCCGATGCCCCGCGTCCCAGCGGCCACAAAGCCGGATCTGCCATAGAAGGCCGGATTGCCCTCGATGCATAACGCCCCGGCGCCCAGTGCCCTGGCGCGTCTCATGGACTCCTCCACCAGGTACTTTCCATAGCCGCGCCGCTGGCAGTCCGGTGCGATACTGACCGGCCCAAAGGTCATGACCGGAATGACCCGGCCGTCATCGGCGTCAATTCGGGCCCGGGTGTACATGATATGGCCGATAATCCGGCCGCGGCGCTCCAGCACGAGATCCAGCTCAGGCACAAACTCCGGTCGGGTCCGGAACTGATGCAGAATATAGTGCTCCGTGCAGCCCGGACGGTAGACATTCCAAAATGCCTCCCGGGTCAGTTCCTCCACGCAGCGGTAGTCTGCCGGGGTCTCCCGGCGGATCAGGCAGTCTGTGTGTGTCATCGTTTCCTTCTGACGGGACGGCGCGGCCGTCCCTTTTCCCATTTCGTTTAGAGCACAGCCGCTATGGCGCCTCCGGCGACCGCTCCGGTTTCTTCTCCACCGGCAGCACCAGCGTAAAGCGGCTGCCCGCGCCCGGCCGGCTGAGCACCTCGATCCAGCCGCGGTGCCGCTGGGCGATCCACTGGGCGATGGAGAGGCCCAGCCCGGTGCCGCCGGTTTGGCGGCTGCGCGACTCCTCTGTGCGGTAGAAGCGGCGGAAGACCGCCGCCAGCTCCGCCGGGGCAATGCCCTGGCCGCTGTCGCTCACAGCCAGGCGCGCATAGCCCTCCCGCTCGTGCAGGGTGATGCGGATCTCGTCGCCGGGGGCGGTGTACTTCACCGCGTTGTCCACCAGCACGCGCAGCGCCTGCTTCACCAGGCCGGGGTCCGCCTGGACCAGCACCAGCGGTTCCAGCCGGGTGACGACGGTCCGACCGGTGCCGAGCAGCTCGGTCTCCCGTCCCACCTCGTCGGCCAGCAGAGTGAGGTCCACCTGCTCGAGCCGTACGGTCTGGGTGTCGTTATCCCCACGGGTGAGAAAGAGGAGCTGGTCCACCATCCGGGCCATGGATTCCGACTCCTGCACGATCGCGTCGATCGCCTCCTGCCGGGCGGCGGGATTGTCCTTGCCCCAGCGGTTGAGAAGGTTGGCGTAGCCCTGAATGACGGCGATGGGCGTGCGCAGCTCGTGCGAGGCGTCGGAGACAAAGCGCGCCTGCGCCTGATAGCCCTGGTCGATGCGCTCGAGCATGGCGTTGATCGCCCGCGTCAGCCCCGCCAGCTCCCGGCTCTGCGGGAGGTTGACGCGGCTGCCGAGGTGGGAGACGTTGATGTTATCCAGACGGCTGATCAGGCACTCGAGGTCCTCCGGGCGCAGCTCACTCTGGCCCAGGACGTCCGCCGTCTCCCCCATCGCCTCCAGCGGGGCGAGCATGGAGCGGATCAGCTTGCTGTTCTGGTTCAGAAAGATTGCCAGGATGATAAACTCCACCGTGCACATCGCCCGCCAGGCCCACGAGCTGTAGCCCATGAGGAAAAAGACGACGATGTCCAGCAGCAGAAAACAGGCCAGATTCTGCAAAAAGAGCTTGGTGCTGATCTGCCGGACAATGCTGTCCAGCATCGCTTTTCGACTTGCCATGCCCGGCCCTCCCGTCTCAGCGGCGCATGATGTATCCCACGCCCCGGACGGTGTCAATCACGCCGGCGCCGAGCTTGTTGCGCAGAAAGCTGATATATACGTCCACGGCGTTGGTCTCGCCGGCGTAGTCATAGCCCCAGACCTGACTGAGCAGCTGTTCGCGGGTGAGCACGCGGTTGGGGTGCTCCATCAGGTGCTGCAGCAGGTCAAATTCCCGCCGGGTCAGGCTGACCGGCTCGCCGCGCAGGGTGACGCTGCGGCTCTCCGGGTCCAGGCAGATCTCCCCCACCGTCAGCTGAGTGCTCTGCGGCTGGCCTCCGGAGGAGCGCTTGCGCAGACTCACGCGGATGCGCGCGAGCAGCTCCTCAATCGCAAAGGGCTTGGTGATATAGTCCTCCGCCCCGGCGTCCAGGCCGGAGACCTTGTCCGTCACTGCGTCGCGCGCAGTGAGCAGCAGGACAGGGGTATAGCTCTGCTCCTCCCGGCGCAGGCGGCGCAGCACCTCCATCCCGGAGAGGCCCGGCAGCATGATATCCAGCAGCACGAGGTCAAACCGCCCGGAGAGCGCCATCGTCAGGCCGGTCGGGCCGTCGAGCGCCTTCTCCGTCTCGTAACCCTCGTACGTCAGCTCCAGCTCCAGCATCCGGGCCAGCTTTTCCTCGTCCTCGACGATGAGAATCCTTGCCATAACGTCCTCACTTCTTCTCAAACAGATTCTTCTTCACGCTGGTGACCACGTCGCCGGCGGTGTCGTTGATGTTGTCCATCACCTGGTTGACGTCCTCCCGGCCGAGGTCAGGTCCGGCCAGGCGGTAGCGCCAGCCGAGAAAATAGCCCGCGATCAACAGCACAGGCACCAGCCAGAACGCCAGCACGAGCAGCACCAGCGCCACCAACACCGGAATCTGCAGCTCCCGGCCGCTCGGGCGGTGGTAGGCCTCCAGGCGGTTGTCCACCAGCCAGCGCCTGATTGTGCGCCAGGCAGTGCGGGCCTGCTCCTTGCGCTGCTCATACTCCCGCCGGCGGGCCTCTTCTTGCTCCGCCGAGCGGGCGGCGGCCGACGCGCCGTCCACCCGGCCGGAGGCGGCGGAAGGCCCGGCTGCCCCCTCCTGCGTGCGGGTGGAGTAACCGGAGACGCCTGCCGCGGGAATCTTCCCCTCCTGCTCCAGCCAGATGAGCGCGTCCAGCAGCTCGCCGTCGGCGGCCTCCAGCGCCGCCTTGGCATCAGCATAGGAGACATCGGCGAGCGAGCGCAGCCGCTCGACCTGTTCCAGGGTGATCTTTTCCTGTTCCATATTCTTCTTCCTTTCCGGTCCCAGCTCTTCCGGGCAAATACAGGTATTTCCCGCAGCGGCAGGTCTGCCGCCCTGTTTCTTCCCCGACAGTATACCCGACCGGCTTGAAACAGGTCTTTGAAAGGGTTAAAAATTTCATTAAAAAGACGGGACCGACGGCCCAACGCGCCGGACAGCGGCCCGGCAGGCGGGAAAGCCTCCCGCGCGCCGAAGCCGCTGTCCTGTCTGTCCGGAATGGGAATTCACTTGCCGCCCTTGACGGGTCCCGCCGTGCCCTCCGGCTCGCCGGAGGCGACCACCGTCCGCAGCCCCTCAGCCAGGCCGGCCAGGGACTGAATCTCAGAGGGGATGATAATCTTGGTCGCCTTGCCGTTGGCGGCGGCGGTAAACGCCTCGAGGGCGCGGATCTTGATCACGCCGTCGCTCGGCGCCGCCTCGTTGAGCATCCGGATCGCCTGCGCGGTGGCCTCCTGCACCTTGAGCACAGCCTGGGCGTTCGCCTCCGCCTCGAGGAGCTTGGCCTCCTTGGCCGCCTCGGCGCGCAGGATGACCGACTGCCGCTCGCCCTCGGCGACGAGGATCTGGCTCTGCTTCTGGCCCTCGGCCTGCAGGATCTGCTCGCGGCGCTCGCGCTCGGCCTTCATCTGCTTCTCCATCGCGTCCTGAATCTCCTTGGGCGGGAGGATATTCTTCAGCTCTACGCGGTTGACCTTGATGCCCCAGGGGTCAGTCGCCTCGTCGAGGATGGAGCGCATCTTGGCGTTGATGATGTCGCGGCTGGTGAGCGACTGGTCCAGCTCCAGCTCGCCGATGATATTGCGCAGCGTGGTGGTGGTCAGGTTCTCAATGGCGGGCATCGGGTGCTCCACGCCGTAGGTGTACAGCTTCGGGTCGGTGATCTGGAAGTAGAGCACCGTGTCGATCTGAATGGTGACGTTGTCCTTCGTGATCACCGGCTGAGGCGGGAAGTCGGCAATCTGCTCCTTGAGGGAGACCGCCTTGGCCACGCGCTCGATGAACGGAATCTTAAAGTGGATGCCCACGCCCCACACGCTGTGAAACGCGCCGAGGCGCTCAATCACGTACGCGCGCGACTGGCGCACGACAACGACATTTTTCGCCAGAATGAGCAGGACAATGACGACCAGAATAATGACCGGGGTGAATTGCATGGGAAATTCGCTCCTTTCCTCTCCACTGCGGCAGTGCGCCGTCAGTCTTTGGGCGTGACAAACAGTTTCACGCCCTCAATGCGGTCGACGATGACCACGGTATGCGCCGGGATGTCCGCGCCGGTCTGGGAACGGGCGGTCCAGTCCTGGCCCATCACCTGCACCAGGCCGCGGTTTTCCAGGTTGCAGATCGGCTCGATCACCACCGCCTCCTGGCCGACCACGCGGTCGGCATTGGTGGGCTGGTGGCCGCGGGATGTAAAAAACTTGTCGGCCAGCGGCTTGATCCCCACCAGCGCCAAAAAAGACACCAGCAGAAAGACGCCCGCCTGAATCCACAGATTTCCGGTGAAAAAGCTCACCACAAACCCGGCCAGCGCGCCGACGGCAAACCAGATGGAGACCAGCCCCACGGTGGCCGCCTCCGCCACGGCGAAGACAAACAGGGCGATCACCCAGAACAGGGATGGCGACATGTGCAGATTCCCCCTTTCAGAAGGTTGTTTTCATCATATCATGTCGCAAAGCAAAAGGCAATAGAAAGCGGCAGCATTTCACAAGATTAAATCTTTCCACCTGACCGCCGCCCGGTTCGCCTTTTCTGTTTTCAGACAAGGTCTATACATTTCAGGGCGTTTCCGCTATACTGGGGGCAAAGGATGTGAGGTCATATGCAGCACCGGATGAAATTTATGGTGCCCTGCCTGATGGGGCTGGAGCGGCTGGTGGCCGATGAGCTGAAAAAGCTGGGTCTGTCAGAGGTCCGCGCGGAGAACGCGCGCGTCTTCTGCCAGGGGAGTCTCGGCGACCTGGCGCGGATGAACATCGGCCTGCGCTGCGGGGCGCGCGTCCTGCTCGTGCTGGCGGAGTTTCACGCCGAGAGCTTTGAGGAGCTCTTTCAGGGCACGCGGGCGGTGCGCTGGGAGGGGATGATCCCGCGCGACGGGGCCTTCCCCGTCAAGGGCTACTCCCTCTCCTCCCAGCTGCACTCGGTGCCCGCCTGCCAGTCCATTGTGAAAAAGGCGGTCTCCCAGCGGCTGGGACAGGCCTACGGCGTGGAGTGGCTGCCGGAGACGGGCGAGACCTATCAGATTCAGTTCTCCGTCATGAAGGACGAGGTGCTCCTCTGCCTGGATACCTCGGGCGCGGGGCTCTATCAGCGCGGCTACCGCGCCGTCGGCGTGGAGGCCCCCCTGCGCGAGACGCTGGCCGCCGCGCTGGTGCTGCTGGCGCACTACCGGGGGCTGGACCCGTTCTGCGACCCGTTCTGCGGCTCGGGCACCATCTGCATCGAGGCGGCGCTGATCGCGAAAAACCGTGCGCCCGGCCTCAACCGCCGCTTTGCCGCCCAGAGCTGGCGCGCACTGGACGGCTCCATCTGGATGGATGCGGTGGAGGAGGCGCTCGATGGGGAGTACCATCGCAGCTACGACATCTGGGGCGGCGACATCGACCCGCGGGCGGTGCGCATCGCCCAGGAGAACGCCGTCAAGGCGGAGGTGGAGGACACCGTCCGCTTTGAGGTGGCGGACGCCCGGCGGTTTTACGCGCACGAGCCGTACGGACGGGTGGTCACCAATCCCCCCTACGGCGAGCGCCTGCTCACCCCAGAGGAGGCAGGCAGGCTCTACCACGACTTCGGCGCGGCGGCCCGCCTGCTCCCGGAGGGGTGGGGCGTGAACATCCTCTCCTCCTATGAGGACCTGGAGCACGCCTTCGGCCAAAAGGCCAGGCGCCGCCGCAAGCTCTACAACGGCATGCTCAAGTGCGACCTCTACCAGTTCGGAAAGGTGTGAGAGGCGCGGCCCTTATTGCAGATAGACCTTCAGCCGGTCGATGTTGTCCCGCTCGGTCTGGATGGTCTCCCGGGCCAGGGCGACGGCGGGATTCTTCGCCTGATCGGCCAGCTGGGCTTCCGTCTGACTCTGGGCGGGGTTGTCGCGGCTGTCGCCGTAGCTGTTGAGCACGCCGGTGAGGGTGACGATGCCCATATTGCTCCCCTCGATCATCATCCGCGCCAGGTGCGAGGTCTCCTGGTTGAGCAGCGTCTTGCCCTGTACCCCCAGCCAGAGCATCGCTTGGCGGTCCCGCGTGAGCTCGCGCGGGCACTGGCCGAGCTGCTTGAGCTCCTCCTCCGCGCGGGAGGCGGTGTCGAGATACTGCTGGTGCTGCGTCTGCAAATCGGAGCGGAAGCCCGCGTTTTTTACCTTCGGCAGCAGCAGGCGGATGGACTCGCTGCCCATCGCCGCGCCCTGGTAGATCTCCTGCAAGAGGGCGCATTCGTTTGAAAATTCCATATGGTTCCTCCTTCTGTCCCCACATTGGGACGGCGCCGGACCGCCCCGCGGTTAGTTTGCGCCCGGCCGGGCGAATCATTCCGCCCGCGGGCCGGCGGAGGGAGAAAGGAAGGTTTTACCAATGAATCAAATCTGGCTGGAAGTGAGTATCGACACCCGCTCCGCGGCGCTCGAGGCGCTGGCGGCCTATCTCACCGCCTGCGGCATTGTCGGGCTCGTGCTCGAGGACGAGAACGACCTGGCGCAGTTTGAGGACGAGAACCGCTCCGTCTGGTCGGAGGTGGACGAGAGCGTGCGCGACGCCCTGCGCGGGGTCTCCCGCGTGAAATTCTACCTCCCGGACGGCGAGGACGGCCGCGCGCGCCTGGCGGAGATCACCGCCGGGCTGGAGGGTTTTCGGGCGCGCACCGAGGCGGACGCCGGGACCCTCGCCGTCCACGTCGCCTCCCTCCAGGAGGAGGACTGGGCGCACAACTGGCAGCAATACTATCAGCCCTTCCCCGTCGGCGAGCGGCTCTATGTCGTGCCCGAGTGGCTGCGGGATGCGCCGGTGCCGGAGGGACGGACCGCCCTCTATCTCAATCCCGGGCTGATCTTCGGTACCGGGTCGCACAGCACCACCCAGCTCTGCCTGGAGGGGCTGGAGGCCTGCGTCCGACCGGGCGACCGCGTGCTCGACCTCGGCTGCGGGAGCGGCATTCTCTCCATCGCCGCCCTGCGGCTGGGCGCGGCCACGGCCGTGGGCTGCGACATCGACCCCAAGGCCGCCCGCGTCGCGGCGGAGAACGCCGCCTACAACGGCATCGGGGAGGAGTTTCGCGTCTACACCGGCGATATTGTCAACGACGCGGAACTGCGAGAGCGGCTCGCCGGCCGGTATGAGATTGTGCTGGCCAATATCATCGCGGATGTCATCATCCCGCTGGCGCCGGTAGTGCCCGCGTTTCTCGCCCCGGGCGGACGCTTCCTCTGTTCCGGTATCATCGAGCACCGCGCTGGCGACGTGGCGGATGCCCTGCGCGCGGCAGGGTGGACCATTTTGGAGGAGCGGCGCCGGGAGGGCTGGGTGAGCCTGCTGGCCGGCATGGCCGGGGAACTCGGGTAAATTTGTCTGTTCGTCTGTGGGAGTGGGCACGGCTTTAGGCAGGCGCGGCCTTCGCCCCCTCATCCGCCCCCTGCGAGGGCACCTTCCCCCCCAGGGGGAAGGCAGGTTTTGGGGGCCCTTGTAGGGGCGCACCTTGTGCGCCCGCGGGGATGGATGCATTTTCCAGGCGGGCGCGGCCTTCGCCCCTCATCCGCCCCTGCGGGGCACCTTCCCCCCAGGGGGAAGGCATGGGGCCGTGCCGGAGAAAAAGCCTTCCCCCTCTGGGGGAAGGTGGCGCGGCGTCAGCCGCGTCGGATGAGGGGCGTACCGTGCACCGCCATACCCTCAACGGGCGCGCAGGGCGCGCCCCTACGATTGGATGGAAAATTGCCATCTTTGGCATATCTGCGCCGCATCTCCCATGAAATGGACACCCGTAGGGGCGCACATCGTGCGCCCGCGTTGACAGGCGCGTTTCCCAGGCGGGCGCGGCCTTCGCCCCCTCATCCGCCCCCTGCAGGGGCACCTTCCCCCCCAGGGGGAAGGCATGGGGCCGCGCTGGACAAAAAGCCTTCCCCCGCTGGGGGAAGGTGGCGCGGCGTCAGCCGCGTCGGATGAGGGGCGTACCGTGCACCTCTTTTGAATACCGCCATACCCTCAACGGGCGCTTTTCCGGACGGGCGCACAGGGTGCGCCCCTACGTCAATTTCCTGGCAATCACCCCGCCAGCACGCGCAGCCCCAGCCAGAGCAGCACACCGCCGCCGGCAGCGCCCGCCCACCGGTGCAGCCGCTGCCCTGCCCGCCGCCCGAGCGCGCCGCCGAGGGCGGAGAGGACAAAGGCGACCAGGCCGATCACCGCCGCCGAGCGGAGCAGCCCGCCGTCCAGATAGCCGAGGGAGACCCCCGCCGCCAGCGCGTCCAGACTGGTCGCGAGGGCCAGCGGGGCGAGCGCGGCCGCCGAGAGGACGAGGGGTCCCTCCCCGTCCGTCCCCTCCGGGCCGGGAAAGAAGCTCTCGAGCAGCATCTTGACACCCAGATAGGCCAGCAGCCCGAAGGAGAGCACCGCGCCCGCCCGATAGAGGCTCCGGCTGAGCAGGGCGCCGAAGAGCCCGCCGAGCAGCGTCATCCCCGCCTGAAACCCGCCGAACCACAGCCCGATGCGCGCCGCACCGCGCAGGCCGAGGCCGCTGCTGCGCACCCCGCAGCAGACTGCGGCGGCAAAGGCGTCCACCGCCAGGCTGAGCGCCAGCAGCAATACAGAACCCATCTCCCCGCCCCCTTTGGCGCTATCCTATGCCGCCGGGGGCGCGGGTAGGACAGGAGGAACCGCTATGACGGCAGACGAGCGATATATGTCCCTCGCCCTCGCCCTCGCGCGCGAGGCGGGGGAGGCGGGCGACGTGCCGGTGGGCTGCGTCGTCGTGCGGGACGGCGTGGTGGTCGGACGGGGCCGCAACCGCCGCGAGGCGGACCGGGACGCCACCGCCCACGCGGAGGTGGAGGCCATCCGCGACGCCTGCCGGACGCTGGGGCGCTGGCGGCTGCATGACTGCACGCTTTACGTCACCCTGGAGCCCTGTCCGATGTGCGCCGGGGCCATCTGGAACGCCCGGCTGGGCCGGGTGGTCTACGGGGCGGACGACCCGGCGGCCGGCTGCTGCGGCTCGCGCCTGCACCTGGAGCTGGAGGGCTTTTCCCCCGGCGCGGAGATCACCTCCGGAGTGCTGGCAGCGGATTGCCGGGTGCTGCTGCGGAACTTTTTTGCCGGGCTGCGCCGGGAGGGGGAAATTTGAGGGACCGCGGAATGAATCGACATCCGCCAAGCGGCGGATCGTGCCGATTGGATCAGCGGCTCTTTCATACTTTTGTAATATCTCCACCCTAACTTTTGTAACATCTCCCTGCTATCCTATCATCAGCAAGAGACAGCAGCTTCTTTTCATTCTATCCTCCAATGTTGGGAACGGCAGCTCCACCCCGGCTGCCGTTTTCCCATTTCCCGCCTTTCGCGGAGAAAGAAAAAAGTTTTGCCGTTATAGTTTGGTAACATTTTCTCACAAACTTTTGTAACAACTGACTGGTATTCTATTCTTGCAAGCAGGGATTGCAAACTCTCTCTTTTCATTTTTCCTCCTTTCATATCAGAGGCGGCGGCCATCCGGTCGCCGCTTTTGATATCTCCGGACAAAAAATCCCCGGAGACGGATGTCTCCGGGGAAAATCGACGTATCTTTGATCGCGTGGGCATTACCAGACCAGGGTGGCGAAGTAGTCCTCCGGGGTCTCCGCGCGGCGCATCAGCTCCACCGAGCCGTCCTCGCGCAGCAGCAGCTCTGCCGAGCGCAGGCGGCCGTTGTAGTTGTAGCCCATGGAGAAGCCGTGCGCGCCGGTATCGTGGAGCACCAGAATGTCCCCGATGTCGATCTTCGGGAGCATCCGGTCGACGGCAAACTTGTCATTGTTCTCACACAGGGAGCCGACCACGTCATACTTGTGGTCGCAGGGCCGGTCCTCCTTGCCCATGACGGTGATATGGTGATAGGCCCCGTACATCGCCGGGCGCATCAGGTTGGCCGCGCAGGCGTCCACGCCGATATACTCCTTGTAGGTGTGCTTCTCGTGCAGGACGGTGGTGACCAGGTGGCCGTGCGGGGCGAGCATAAAGCGGCCCATCTCGGTGTAGATCGCCACGTCTCCCATCCCGGCGGGCACGAGCACCCGCTCATAGGCGCGGCGCACCCCCTCACCGATGGCAAAGATGTCGTTGGCCGGCTGCTCCGGGCGGTAGTCCACGCCGACGCCGCCGGAGAGGTTGATAAAGGCGATGTGGCAGCCGGTCTCCCGCTGCAGGTCCACCGCCAGCTCGAAGAGCTGCCCGGCCAGGGCGGGATAGTAGTCGTTGGAGAGGGTGTTGGAGGCGAGGAAGGCGTGAATGCCGAACTCCTTGGCCCCCTTGGCCTTGAGCATCCGGTAGGCCTCAAAGAGCTGGGAGCGGGTCATGCCGTACTTCGCCTCGCCGGGGTTGTCCATCACCTGGAAGCCCTCCTTGCTCTCGCCGAGCTGGAAGACCCCGCCGGGGTTATACCGGCAGGAGATGCGCTCCGGGATATAGCCCAGGGTGCGCTCCAGGAAGTCCACATGGGTGATGTCGTCCAGGTTGATGGTCGCGCCCAACTTGGCCGCCAGGACATATTCCTCCGCCGGCGTCTCGTTGGAGGAGAACATGATCTCCCGACCGGCAAAGCCACAGCGGTCGCTCATCATCAGCTCGGTCAGGCTGGAGCAGTCCACGCCGCAGCCCTCCTCGCGGAGGATCTTCAGGATGCCGGGCGTCGGGGTCGCCTTGACGGCGAAATACTCCTTGAAGCCGGGGTTCCAGGCAAAGGCGCGGTTGACGTCGCGGGCGGTGCGGCGGATGCCCGCCTCGTCGTAGATGTGGAAGGGTGTCGGGTAGCTCTCCCGAATCTCCCGGAGCTGGGGCAGGGTGACAAACGGTACTTTCTGCATCGGTGGTTCGCTCCTTCTATCGCTCTCCCGGCAGGCCGCGACACGGGACGGCGGCCGGGAACATGCTTGAACTGTCTCTTCTACATAGTAGCGTTTTTCGACTTTATATGCAAGAGTGATTCTCGCTTTTCGCCTTTCGAAAGGCGAAATTTTGCCGGGACAGCGCCGGTGGGTGGAGTCTCTCTTGCTTTTTCGCCCTCCGGCCGATATAATGAGTAACTGTGACTTTACCGGACATGATTGAACCGCCGCGGCGCGCGACGCCGTCTGGCCCGTTTGGGGAGGTATATCTGCGATGTCCAACTATCAGGCCGAAATCAGCCGCCGCCGCACCTTTGCCATCATCTCGCACCCCGACGCCGGCAAGACCACGCTGACGGAGAAGTTCCTGCTCTACGGCGGGGCGATCAACCAGGCGGGCGTGGTCAAGGGCAAGCGCAACGCCCGGGCCGCCACCTCTGACTGGATGGAGATCGAGAAGCAGCGCGGCATCTCGGTGACCAGCTCGGTGATGCAGTTCCAATATCAGGGCTTTTGCATCAATATCCTGGACACGCCGGGCCACCAGGACTTCTCGGAGGACACCTACCGCACCCTGATGGCCGCCGACTCCGCCGTGATGGTGATCGACGCGGCCAAGGGCGTCGAGGCGCAGACGCGCAAGCTCTTCCGGGTGTGCGCGATGCGCGGCATCCCGATCTTTACCTTCATCAACAAGATGGACCGCGAGGCGCGCGACCCCTTCGACCTGTGCGAGGAGATCGAGCACGAGCTGGGGATTGACACCTGCCCGGTCAACTGGCCCATCGGCTGCGGCCGGGACTTCCAGGGCGTGTACGACCGCCAGCGGCGCCAGGTGCTCCATTTCATCGCCCAGGGCAGCGCGAAGGCCGCCGTGGCGCAGTCCTTTTCCGTGGACGACCCCGCCCTCCCCGGCGTGATCGGCGAGGGGCATCTCGCACAGCTGCGCGACGAGCTGGAGCTGCTCGACGGGGCGGGCGAGGAGCTCGACCTGGAGGCGGTGCGCGCGGGCAAGCTCTCGCCGGTGTTCTTCGGCTCGGCCCTCAACAGCTTCGGCATCGAGTCCTTCCTGGAGGAGTTCCTCCACATGACCACGCCGCCGCTGCCGCGCATGGCGGGGGACGTGAAGGTGGACTCCTTTGACGACGCCTTCTCCGCCTTTGTCTTCAAGATTCAGGCGAACATGAACAAGGCCCACCGCGACCGGATCGCCTTCCTGCGCGTGGTCTCCGGCCGGTTTGACGCCGACCGCGAGGTCTATCACGTCCAGGGCGGGCGCAAGCTGCGCCTGTCGCGGCCGCAGCAGCTCATGGCCGCCGAGCGGGAGATCATCGAGGAGGCCTACGCCGGGGACATCATCGGCGTGTTCGACCCCGGCATCTTCTCCATCGGGGACACCGTCTGCGCCCCGGGACAGAAGTTCTGCTTTGACCCCATCCCCACCTTCGCCCCGGAGCACTTCCGCCGCGTACGCCCGAAGGACACCCTCAAGCGCAAGCAGTTCATCAAGGGGACCGAGCAGATCGCCCAGGAGGGCGCCATCCAGATCTTTAAAATCCCCTACACCGGCATGGAGGAGGTCATCGTCGGCGTGGTGGGCACGCTGCAGTTCGACGTCTTCGAGTACCGGCTGAAGAACGAGTACAAGGTGGATCTGGTGATGGAGAACCTCCCCTACGAGTATGTGCGCTGGATCGACCGCTGCGACGTGCCGATGGACGAGCTGATCCTTGGCGACGGGCAGGACGTGAAGGTCGTGGAGGACTACCGTGGGGAGCGGCTGATGCTCTTCTCCGCGCCATGGTCCATCCAGTGGGTGCTCGATAAGAACAAGGGGCTCGCCCTGTCCGAGTTTGGCGGGGCACGGCTGTGAGCGGTCCGCCGCGGCCATTTATTTCCTGTTAAAATAATTCGTCCTTGACAACAATCTCCTCTTTTGCCTATAATGTACCAAAGCGGTTGGAGTCCGCTTTAAGAGAGAAGAGGAGGAGATTATATGTCAATTTTACTGATCATCTTTGTGGTCCTCTGCGTGATCTGCGCGTTCCGCGAGAGCTCCGTCACCGGGCTCTACAAGGCCTTCGGCGTCTATGGCCGGATCAAGGCGTTTCTCGCGATTGATCTCACCATTGCCGGGGTAGTGGGCATCCTCACCCCGTTCATCCCCGCGCTGAGCGCGTCGACGGGCAATACAGGCGTCAGTGCCTTTGTCTATCTGCTCGTCGGCGTGGTCTGTTTGGCTATCGGCGTGCTGCTGTACTGGACCACCTACCGCAAGTGCCCGGCCATGCTCCAGTCCCGCTGCATCCTCAGCATGGTGATCTCCGGCATGGGTGTGACGGTCAAGATTGCCGTGTTTTTCCTGGGCTTTGTCTGGAAACTCATCACCCCCCGGGAGATGCGCGACGAGGATGGCAAGACCGTCTACGTCCTCGATCAGAACGTGTATGACAGCTCGGGAAATAAAGTCGGCGTTCTGACGGACAACGGCAACTCCTACGTCCGCACCCGTTGAGGAAAAGCGGTAAATCGGACAGATGTTAAAGGCCCCCGCGGCGCGTGCTGCGGGGGCTCTTGTGTTCTTTCGGAAGCTGTGACGGTCACTCCGCCAGGGCGGCGGTGACGATAGCCATGGAGTAGACCTCCATCGCGTTGCAGCCGCGGGACAGGTCGTTGATCGGGGCGTTCAGGCCGAGCAGAATGGGACCGTAGGCCTCAAAGTTGCCCATGCGCTGGGCGATCTTGTAGCCGATGTTGCCGGCATTGATGTCGGGGAAGATGAACGTGTTGGCCTGGCCGCCGACCGGGCTGTTGGGGCACTTGATGCGCGCCACGCGCGGGGCGACGGCGGCGTCGAACTGAATTTCGCCGTCCACCGGAATGTTGGGCAGCTTGGAGCGCACGCGGTTGGCGGCGTTGCGCATCCGGTCCACGTCCTCGCCCTTGCCGGAGCCGAGGGTGGAGTAGCTCAGGAAGGCGACCTTCGGGTCGATGCCAAACTTCTGGGCGCACTTGACCACCTCGACGCCGATCTCGACGAGCTGGTCCTCGCTCGGGTGGATGTTGATCGCGCAGTCGCCCATCGCCAGCACTTCGGAGGCGCCGGTCGCGGCGTTACGGACCAGGATGTAGCAGGAGGAGACGATATTGTGTCCCGGCTTGGTCCGGATGATCTGCAGGGCCGGGCGCACGGTGTCCGCCGTGGAGTAGGTCGCGCCGCCGAGCAGGGCGTCGGCCACCTTCATCTGCACCAGCATGGTGCCGAAGTAGTTGCCCTGGCGGAGGGTGGAGCGGGCCTTCTCCTCCGTCATCCCCTTGTTCTTGCGCAGCTCGACCAGGGCGGCGACCATCTCCTCCATCCGGTCATAGTGATACGGGTCGAGAATCTCCGCGCCGCGGATATTAAAGCCGGCCTCCTCGG
Source organism: Candidatus Onthomonas avicola (assembly GCA_018710845.1). GTDB lineage: Bacteria > Bacillota > Clostridia > Oscillospirales > Oscillospiraceae > Onthomonas > Onthomonas avicola. Next base: position 33,851 of record DVJB01000065.1, on the reverse strand, counting down.
CGGCCTCGGCCACCTTCTCCGGGTTGCCCACCAGAATGGGCTTGAGGAAGTTACTGGCCAGCAGGCGGGACGCGGCCTCCAGAATACGCGGGTCGGTGCCCTCGGTAAAGACAATGGTCTTCGGGTCCTTTTTCAGCTTGGCAATCAGTTTGGCAAACATAATTTCGGTTTCCTCCGTCACTTTCATATTTGCGCGTCCGCGCATGAAACTCTATAGTAAATTTATCACTTTCTGCTGAAAAAAGCAATGCTTTACGAAAAGATTTTGGGGAATTGTGCATTGCTAACTTTTTCACAAAGTTTTAAGCGTTTTCCGCTTTACTTTCCGTATAGCTTTCGGTATTATATTACTGTCTGTTGATCATCGCGCCATCCGTACGAGCCGGACACACCGCCGGTGCGCATTCCGCCCCGGAAGGCGTTTCTTATTTTTGCTTTCAGGAGGTATCCATGCAACAGGATTTCGGCCGTACCCTATCGCTGCTGCGCAAGGAACGGCACATCAGCCAGCGGCAGGCTTCGGAGGAATTGGGCATCAGCCAGGCGCTGCTGTCGCACTATGAAAACGGTATCCGCGAGCCGGGACTGCAGTTCGTCGTCCGCGCCTGCGACTATTATCAGGTGTCGGCGGACTATCTGCTTGGACGGACGCTGGACCGGGAGGGCGCGCTGCTCGCCGCCCCCGGCCGGTCGGGCCGCGGCGGCGGCCGCGGGCGGGGCAAACTGGCTGCGGAGAGCAAAAAGCGCCTGATCGGCGCGCTCTCCCTCCTGCTCGACCTGCTCGACCGGCTGGAGAACACCGCGCTGCTGCAGGCGGCCGTGAGCTACCTCTCCGCGTCGGTCTATCAGCTGATCGGCGCGCTGAGCCGGGTCTCTCCGGGAGAGGCGCTCCCCGGCGAGCTGCCGGAGGCGCTGTTCGTCGCCGGCGCCGCCGAGCTGGAGCTGCAGCACTGCCGCTGCCGCTATCTGACCGAGCTGGACCGCTGTTCCTCCCGCCGCAGCCCGCTGCCGGAGCTGTCGGAGGCGTCGCTGCTGCGCGAGTATCCCACCACGGCCCCCTACCTGCTGGAACTCACGCAGGAGACGGGGCGTCGCACCGTCGACCGAACGGCGGAACCGGGCGGCCGCCGCCGGCGCGACGCGTGATTTCCGTCTCATGTACCACCTATATTTACAGAAAAGCTGAGGTATTTTATGAAACAGTCTTTGATCCGCAACTTTTCGATCATTGCTCATATTGACCACGGGAAAAGCACGCTCTCCGACCGGCTGATCGAGCTGTGCGGGGCTGTCCCGGAGCGGGAGATGGAGAGCCAGCTCCTGGACAACATGGACCTCGAGCGCGAGCGCGGCATCACGATCAAGGCCCGCGCGGTCACCCTTCACTACCATGCCCAGGACGGCCGGGACTACCAGCTCAACCTGATTGACACCCCGGGCCATGTGGACTTCAACTACGAGGTCAGCCGCTCGCTCGCCGCGTGCGAGGGGGCGGTGCTGGTGGTGGACGCCAGCCAGGGTGTCGAGGCCCAGACGCTGGCCAACGCCTACCTCGCCCTGGACCACGACCTGGAGATCCTCCCCGTCATCAACAAGATCGACCTGCCCGCCGCCGACCCGGCGCGGGTCAAGGAAGAGGTGGAGAACATCATCGGCCTGCCCGCCGAGGACGCCCCCGAGATCTCCGCCAAGGCGGGCATCAACATCCCCGCCGTGCTGGAAGACGTGGTGGCGAACGTCCCCGCCCCCGCCGGCGACGCGGATGCGCCGCTCAAGGCCCTGATTTTTGACAGCCAGTACGACGCCTACCGCGGCGTGGTAGTGCTGGTGCGGCTGATAGACGGCTCGCTGCGTGTCGGCTCAGAGGTGCAGATGATGGCCTCCGGTGCGCGCTATAAGGTGGTGGAGTGCGGCCATATGCTGCCCATCGGCCTGGACCCCTGCGGGGAGCTGACCGCGGGGGAGGTGGGCTACTTCACCGCCAGCATCAAGAACGTGCGCGACACCCGCGTGGGCGACACCGTCACCTCCGCCGCCCAGCCCACCGCCGAGGCCCTGCCGGGCTACCGGCCGGTCCAGCCGATGGTGTTCTGCGGCATCTATACGGAGGACGGGTCCAAATACCCCGACCTGCGCGAGGCGCTGGAGAAGCTCCAGCTCAACGACGCCTCCCTCGTCTTCGAGCCGGAGAGCTCCGCCGCGCTCGGCTTCGGCTTCCGCTGCGGCTTTCTCGGGCTGCTGCACATGGAGATCATCCAGGAGCGGCTGGAGCGGGAGTTCGACCTCGACCTGGTGACCACCCTGCCCAACGTCATCTACGAGATCACCAAGACGGACGGCTCGGTCATCCGGGTGGACAACCCGCACAACTACCCAGACCCCTCCGCCATCGCCGAGGCGCGCGAGCCGTATGTCAACGTCTCCATCCTGACGCCGAACGACTATGTCGGCGAGATCATGCCCATCTGTCAGGAGCGGCGCGGGGAGTACCAGGACATGCAGTACCTGGACACCAAGCTGGTGGAGCTGCACTACGCGATGCCGCTCAACGAGACAATTTACGACTTCTTCGACACCCTCAAGGCGCACACCAAGGGCTATGCCTCGCTGGACTATGAGCTGGCGGACTACCGGCCGAGCAGCCTGGTCAAGGTGGACCTGCTGCTCAACGGCGACAAGGTGGACGCGCTGAGCTTTATCGTCCACAAGGACAAGGCCTACGCCCGCGCGCGGCGCATCTGCGAGAAGCTGAAGGAGAACATCCCCCGTCAGCAGTTCGAGGTGCCCATCCAGGCGGCGATCGGCGGAAAGATCATCGCCCGTGAGACGGTGAAGGCCCTGCGCAAGGACGTGCTCGCCAAGTGCTACGGCGGCGACATCACCCGGAAGAAGAAGCTGCTGGAAAAGCAGAAGCGCGGCAAGAAGAAGATGCGCTCCCTCGGCACGGTGCAGCTGCCCACCGAGGCGTTTATGGCCGTGCTCAAGCTGGACAGCGAGTAAGGAGGAAAACACCATGCATCAGACGCCGCTGGAGACCCCTCTCTACGACGCGCTGCGCGCCTTTGCCGACGAGCGGCCGCTGCGGATGCACATGCCGGGCCACAAGGGGATCGGCCTGCCGCTGCCCGAGCTGAAGGGCTACGCCGCCATCGACTTCACCGAGACGAGCCGCACCGGCAACCTCTACGCCCCCGGCGGGCCGATTGAGGCGGCGGAGCGGCTGTGGGCGGACTTCTGGGGGAGCGGCGCCTGCCTCTTCCTCACCGGCGGGGCGACGCAGGGGCTGCACGCGGCCCTCTCCCTCGCCGCCGGGCCGGGGGAGGCCGTGCTGATGGACCGGGTGAGCCACCGCAGCCTGCACACCGGCATGGCTCTGCTCGACCTGCGCCCGGTCTGGCTGGGCCGGTCGTGGGACGCGGCGGCGGGGGTCTGCGGCCCGGTCGCGCCGGAGGCGGTGGACGCCGCGCTGCAGGCGCACCCGGACTGCCGCGCCGTCGTGGTCACCTCCCCGACCTATTACGGGGTGTGCTCCGACCTCGCGGCCATCGCCGCCGTCTGCCATGCGCACGGGGCGCGGCTGGTGGTGGACGGGGCGCACGGGGCGCACCTCCCCCTCTTCTTCGGGGAGGACGAGAACCCCTACGCCGCGGCGGACCTCGCGGTGGTCTCCACCCACAAGACCCTGCCCGCCCCGGGGCAGACGGCGCTGCTGTTTGCCACCGGCTGCTCCATGGATGAGTTGCGCGCGGCCTCCCAGCTCTTCGCCACCACCTCTCCCTCCTACCCGATGATGGCCGCGCTGGACCGGCTGCGCACCTGGCTGGCCTGCGGCGGGGCGGAGCGCTGTTTCCAGGCGGCGGAGGCGGTGCTGGAGCTGCGCGAGCGCTACCCCTGTCTCCAGTCCTCCCCCGCGCTGCCGCTCGACCCGATGCGGCTGACGCTGCTGACGGAGGACGGCTTTGCCCTGGCCGATACCCTGGAGGAGCTGGGGCTCTACCCCGAGATGGCGGACCGGAATCACGTGGTCCTCATCGTGACTGGCGCGGACGGGAAGGAGCAGATCGAGCGCCTGGCCGCCACGCTGGACACGGCGGGGCTGGCCTTTTCCCCCGCGCCGGAGCTGGCACTTGACCCGCCGCCCGAGGCGGAAGGGGTGTGCACCCCGCGCGCGGCGATGCTGAGCCGGCAGGTGCGGCTGCCGCTGGCGGAGTCCGAGGGCCATGTGGCCGCGCAGCCGGTCGCGCCCTATCCGCCCGGCGTGCCCGTGGTTGCCCCGGGAGAAAGAATCCAAAAAAAGCATCTGGCCTATTTGGCCCAGATGGGGTATAATGAGCCTGTAACGGTGTGTCTTTCCTGAAAGATGCGCCGGCTTCCCGCCCCTTTCGGGGCGGTGCGGCTGTCAAAAAATATTTTTTGACAGCCTTCCGAGCAAATGCAAGCATTTGCTCGGAGTTCGCAGTCCCGCTGCGCGCACGGCTTTTTGTTCCAAAAAGCCGCACACTTGCGAGACTATCAGTATTTTTGGCCCGGTCAAGGTGAATCGCCCCGCAGGGGCGAGAGAAGGCCCCCTGGGGGGTACACGCCCGTGCCAAAAATGAATGCAATTCTATTTGGCTCTTCGAGCCAAACTCGGTGAGACCTTTTTGACGCTCTTGCCCGCTATTTTATGGGCGGTTTGAGGAGAAATGAGGTGTTGGGATGAAAATGATCGTCGCCATCGTCCAGAAGGACGACGCCGCACATGCCAGCCAATATCTGGTGGAAAAGGGATATGGCGCCACCTGCATCAACTCCTGGGGCACCTTTTTGCAGCAGGAGAACCGCACGCTGCTCATCGGCGTGTCGGACGACAAGGTGCGGGAGGTGATCTCCCTCCTGCGCAGCGCCGTGCACTGGCGGGAGGTGGACGCGGCGGGCAAGACCCCGCGCAACTCCATGCTGGTGGATGAGGGCCAGGCGGTCACCGTCTCCGGCGCGACCATCTTTGTGCTCAACGTCGATCAGTTTCTGCGGCTATGAACCTGTCTGACCTGGCCGGCAACGCGGCGCTCAAGGCGCAGCTGGGCGCGGCGCGCCGTCTGCCGCACGCGCTCATCCTCTCCGGCCCGGCCGGGAGCGGAAAGCACACGCTCGCCCGCGCGCTGGCACAGGCCTTTGTCTGCACCGGCGAGGGAGAGCGGCCCTGCGGCCGCTGCCGCGACTGCCGCCTGGCCGCCGAGGGGGCGCATCCCGACGTCGTCCCGGTCGAGCGCTTTCTCTCCCCCGAGGAGCGGGAGAAGCCGCTGAAGGTGGACGCGGTGCGTACCCTGCGCGCGGATGCCTATATCCGTCCCAACCAGGCATTGCGCAAGGTCTATCTCATCGCGCGCGCGGACACGATGAATCCCAGCGCGCAGAACGCCCTGCTCAAGGTGCTGGAGGACGGGCCGGACTACGCGGCCTTCCTCCTGCTGGCAGAAAACCCGCTCGCGCTGCTGGAGACCATCCGCTCGCGCTGCGTGCACTACGAGCTCTCCCCCGTGGATGAGGCGGAGGCGCTTGACTGGCTGCGCGACCGCTATCCCGACCGGGCGCCGTCCGACCTCGCGCGCGCGGCCGCGGCCTGCGGCGGCTGGCTGGGCCGGGCCGTCGCCCTGCTCGAGGAGGAGGCCCCGGAGGACCCCAAGCTCGCGCGCGCCCTGGAGGAGCTGTGCGCGGCGCTGGAGCACCGCTCCGAGCTGGAGCTGATGGAGTGGTCCGTCCGCGTCCAGAACGAGAAGTGGACGCGCGAGCAGATGGGCAGGCTCTACCCCGCCCTCGCCGCGCGCGCCCGGGACGCGCTGGCCGGGCGGGACGCGCGCTGGGGCGCAAGCCTCTCCCCCGCCGGGCTGATGGACCTCGCCCGTCTCGCGCGCGAGGGGGCGGCCGCCATCGCGGGGAACGTCTCCCCTGCGCACAACGCCGGCTGGCTCGCCGCGCAGCTCGCCGGACTCTGCCGGGCCGGCCAAAAGGCATAACGCCCTCCCGCCCCGCGGGGCATTTGGGACAGAAGGAGGAAATCGTGACTGAAATTATCAGCGTCCGCTTTAAAAACGGCGGAAAAGAATACTATTTTAACCCGAACGGCCTGACCGTCGAGGCGGGCCAGGCCGTCATTATCGAGACGAGCAAAGGCGTGGAGTTCGCCGAGTGCGTCCTGGGCAACCGGATGATTGACGAGGAGGAGCTCATCAGCCCCCTGCGCCCCGTCCTGCGCATCGCCACCGAGCAGGACCACCGCCAGATGGAGGAGAACCGCAGGCGGGAGGAGCGCGCCTTCCGCGTCTGCCAGGAGAAGATCGCCGCCCACGGGCTGGAGATGAAGCTGATCGACGTGGAATACAACTTCGACGGCAGCAAGATTCTCTTTTTCTTCACCGCCGACGGGCGGGTGGACTTCCGCGCGCTGGTGAAGGACCTCGCCTCCGTCTTCCGCACGCGGATTGAGCTGCGGCAGATCGGCGTGCGCGACGAGGCGAAGATGCTCGGCGGGCTCGGCATCTGCGGGCGGCCGTTCTGCTGCTCCACCTTCTTAAACGACTTTCACCCGGTGTCCATCAAGATGGCCAAGACGCAGAACCTCTCGCTCAACCCGGGCAAGATCTCGGGCGCCTGCGGCCGGCTGATGTGCTGCCTGAAATATGAGCAGGAGGCCTATACCGACCTGCTCAAGCGCGCGCCCAAGCAGGAGTCGCTGGTGGAGACGCCGGACGGCGTCGGCGTGGTCAACCAGGTGAATCTGCTGCGCGAGACCTCGCGCGTCACGCTGGACAGCGACCCGGACACCCCGCGGTGTTACCGCAACTGCGACCTGTGCGTCGTCCGCAACGGCAAGGGCAAGCGTCCCCCCGGCTATGAGAAGCCGGAGACCCCCGCCCCTGCGGCGCGCCGCCGGGAGACGCCGCATCTGGAAAACGTCATCCTCTCCCAGGAGCCGGCCGAGACAGAGCCCGCCGCGCCCTCCGGCGAGGGCGGCAGCCGGCGCGGCGGGAAAAAGCGCCCGCCCCGCGCCGCGGGCCAGACCCAGGGCCAGAAGGCCCAGGCCGCCCAGAGCGCGCCCGAGCGCGCGGCCGAATCCCCCGCTGGGGAGGGCGCCAACGACGCCGGTTCCGCCGCGCCCCGGCGCCACCGCCCGCACTACCGCAAGCATCGCCCGCACGGCGGTACAAGACGGCCCACTGAGGGTGGAAAGCAAGAGGGCTGAGAGACAGACAGGCAGAATCCGTCCGGATTCTGCCCGTTTTTTTCACTATTGTTCCGTTAGGATACGAAAAATGTGTGTATCCCTGGCCCCTCATCAGTCCGCTACGCGGACAGCTTCCCCCCAGGGGGAAGCCACCTAGCGTCTTTCGCTATTGCTGCCGCGAGGGGTGGCGGGCACGCTGTCAGCGGTACCCCGCGCCCACCTCGGCCAACTGGCGGCGCATGCCGTCCACCACGCTCTGCGGTGCGGTGACCTGCACGCCCGATCCCAGGCCGAAGAGCCAGCCGTAGAACTGGGGGCTGACCATCACGGGGACGTTGCAGGTGAACCAGCCCTCCTCCTCCGGGACGAGGGAGACCTCCTTGCCAAAGCGGTCGATGATGACATCCGCCATCTCGTCCCGGCACCGCAGGGTGACGGTCTGCTCCGGGCCGCGGAACATGCCGAACTGGAGCTGGGCGTAGCGCGCCAGGTCGAAGGACCGGTAGGCCTCCATCCCCTCTCTCTCTCGCTCGTCCAGGTCAATTCCGGTCATCTTGTCCACCCGGTAGTGGCGAATCTCCTTGCTCCGGCTGTCGTAGGCGATCAGGTAATAGTTCTCGTCGCTGCGCAGCAGGGCATAGGGGCTCACCCGGTAGAGACGGCCGTTGTGGCGCAGCTCCTTCTCCCGGCGGACGTTGTAGCGGAAATAGCAGAAGGTGATCTGCCGGTTCTCGCTGATCGCCTCGTGAATGGCGTCGATGCTGTAGTAGACGCTCTCGTTCATGCTCTTGACCCGCCCGGTGACAAAGACCTGGCGCTGCAGGCCGCTCGCCTGGGCACGGGAGGTGAGCTTCTCCAGCTTGCCGATCAGCTCCGCGCTCTTGCGGGCGGTGATAAACTTGGAGGACTGCACCGCGTCCACCAGCAGCTTGAGCTCAGGGAGCTGGAACAGGCGATTGCCCAGGAAATAGCCGCGCCCGCGCTCGAGCTGGATGTCATAGCCCCGGCCGCGCAGCACCTCGATATCGTCGTAGACGCTCTTGCGCTCGGCGGAGATCCCCCGCGCGCGCAGCATCTGCACCAGCTGCGTGCCGGAGAGAAAATGGCGCTCATCGCTGTTGTAAAACAGCAGGTTGAGCAGCGCGAGTTGCTTGCCCTTCTGATTGCTCCCCTTTGCCATGACGGAGTTCCCCCTTTGATCGACAGGATAGCACAGCCGCAGTCCGAAAAAACGGACTCATATCCTTCCGAGCCCATTCTACCGCAGCCGGCCCCGGTTGTACAGAAAAATTTCGCAGGATTTCCTGCAGATACTCGTTTTTCGCCGCCGCTTCTGCTATAATGGGACGTGCTGTATCTGCCGCACGGCAGGTCCGGCAAATTTTTGTCAGAGAGGATTTGTGAGATGGAACGAGAGCATTTGGGCAGCCGGCTGGGCTTTATCCTGCTCAGCGCGGGCTGCGCGATTGGCGTCGGAAACGTGTGGAAATTTCCCTATCTGGCCGGACAGAGCGGCGGCGGCCTTTTTGTGCTGGTCTACCTGTTCTTCCTGGTCATTCTGGGACTCCCGGTGCTGACGATGGAGTTTTCCATGGGCCGGGCGGCGCAGAAGAGTCCGGTGCGGCTCTATCAGCAGCTTGAGCCGCAGGGGTCGAAGTGGCACCTGCACGGCTATGTCGCCATGGCGGGCAACTACATCCTGATGATGTTCTACACCACCGTCTGCGGCTGGATGATCTATTACTTCTTCGCCACGGCAGGCGGGGCCTTCGTGGGCGCGGACACGGCGCGCGTCGGCGCGATTTTCAGCGAGATGCTGGCCAATACGCCGGCGATGGTGGGCTGCATGCTGCTGACGGTCATCGGCGGCTTTGCTATCTGCTCCATCGGCCTGCAAAATGGCCTGGAGCGGGTGACCAAGTGGATGATGCTGGCGCTGCTGGCGATCATGCTGATTCTGGCGGTCAACAGCGTCACGATGGAGGGCGGCAGTGAGGGCCTCGCGTTCTACCTGGTGCCCGACCTGGAGCGCGCGATGGACGTGGGCATCCTCACCGTGCTGGTCAACGCGATGAACCAGTCCTTCTTCACCCTGAGCCTGGGCATCGGCGCGATGGCAATCTTCGGCAGCTATCTGAACAAGGACCGCGCGCTGCTGGGCGAGTCGGTAAACGTGACCGTGCTGGACACCTTTGTGGCCTTCACCTCTGGTCTGATTATCTTCCCCGCCTGCTTTGCCTACGGGGTGGAGCCGGACAGCGGCCCAAACCTGATCTTTGTCACCCTGCCGAACATCTTCAACCATATGCCGCTCGGCCGGCTGTGGGGCAGCCTGTTCTTCCTTTTCCTGCTCTTCGCCTCCTTCTCCACCGTGCTGGCGGTGTTTGAGAACATCATGGCCTGCTGCTCCGACCTCTTCGGCTGGTCGCGCAAGAAGTCCGGCCTGATCAACACCTTTATCATGATCGTCCTCTCCCTGCCGTGCACGCTGGGCTTCAACGTGCTCTCTGGTATCCAGCCGTTCGGCGAGGGGTCGAGCATCATGGACCTGGAGGACTTCGTGGTGAGCAACCTGCTGCTGCCGATCGGCTCGCTCATCTTTGTCCTCTTCTGCGTCACCCGCTACGGCTGGGGCTGGAAGAATTTCCTCCACGAGGCCAACCAGGGCAAGGGACTGAAGTTCCCCGATCACCCCGCGCTGCGCTTTTACATCACGTTCATTCTGCCGCTGATCGTGATCGCGATTCTGGCGGTCGGCGTGCTGGATAAGTTTCTATAACGCTAGAGCCATATCATGCCAAAGGCCCCGCCGGACGTTCCGGCGGGGCCTTGCCTTGTATACTGCGGATTTTATTCTCCTTTGGGGAATCGGCGGAAATAATCTTTTGTCTCCCGGGCGACCACACCGGAGAGGGCGAGCAGGGCGATGATATTCGGGAATGCCATCAGGGCGTTGAACACGTCCGCAATGCCCCAGACCACCGAGACGGTGAGGTAGGGGCCGACAAAGACGGCCAGGATGTAGAACCAGCGATAGCACCTCACCGCCAGCCGGTTGCGGTTGGAGAGGTACTCCAGGCAGCGCTCGCCGTAGTAGTCCCAGCCGAGAATTGTGGTGAAGGCGAAGAACACCAGGCAGATCATCAGCAGGAAGGAGCTCACCTGCGCCGGGAAGGGCAGGGCATTCTGAAAGGCGTAGACGGTGATCTGCGATCCCTCCAGCCCCAGCGCCGGGTCCCACGCGCCGGAGATCACGATGGACAGACCGGTCATCGTACACACGACGATGGTGTCAATAAAGGTGCCGGTCATGGTGACCAGGCCCTGGCGCACCGGCTCCTTCGTCCGGGCGGCCGCGGCGGCGATGGGGGCGGAGCCGAGGCCGGCCTCGTTGGAGAAGATGCCGCGGGCCACGCCCTGCCGGATCGCCGTCTGAATGGTTACGCCGACAATACCGCCGGCCACCGCCTGCGGGTTGAACGCGCCGTAGAAGATCTGATAGAGGGCGTTGGGGATCTCAGTCACGTTGGTGATCATAATGATGATGCCGCAGGCGACATAGAGCACCGCCATAAAGGGGACAATGATCTCCGAGACCTTGGCAATCCGCTGCAGGCCGCCGATAATGACCAGCGCGGCGCCCACCGTGACGACCAGACCAATGATTATGGTAGTCCAGGTGATGTTCACCGCCTCGTCGCCCGAGCCAATCGTAAAGGCGACGTGCGCCTGCTGCGGGTCAAAGAAGGTCTCCGCCGCGGAGGTGATGCCGTTGATCTGGGTGATGGTGCCGATGCCGAGCGCGCCGGCGAGCAGGCCGAAGAGGGCAAAGAGCTTGCCCAGCCACTTCCAGTTCTTGCCCATCCCCTTCTCGATATAGTAAAACGGGCCGCCGAGCACATGGCCCTCCTGGTCCACCTCGCGATACTTGATGGCCAGCAATCCCTCGGCGTATTTTGTCGCCATGCCGAAGAATGCGGCGACCTCCATCCAGAGCAGCGCGCCGGGACCACCCGCGGCGATAGCGGAGGCGACGCCGACAATGTTGCCCGTGCCGATGGTGGCGGAGAGGGCGGTGCACAGCGCGCCGAAGGAGGTCACCTCGCCGTCGCCGTCCTCCTCATCCTGAAACATGTAGCGCAACGCCTTTCCCAGATGAAAGACCTGCAGCAACCCGGTTCGAATCGTCAGCCAGATCCCGCAGGCCAGAATGAGCACAATCAGCGGCGGCCCCCAGACAAAATCGCTGACACTGGAGACCCAGTTGGTAAATGCTTCCATTTTGCTTTTCCTTTCTCCCCTGTTCTCAAAATTGCGCGAGCCGTCCCAACCCGCCCCGCCATCGGAGCAACCCAGGACAGCTCGTTGTCCTTATTGTACGAAGATTTGCCCTCTTTGTCAATCAATCCGGAGGAAATTGTCGGATTTTCGCCTCCGCCCCCCTCCATCCGCGCCGCATACGCGCGCAAAAGAACTCAGGCCCGTTTTTGACGCTTTCCCGCCGGAGCGGTATTTACGTGCGTCTCATTTTGTTGTAAAATGGGGGTATCTGTCCGGACGGAGGGAGGGGAACGCTATGGCCGTCCAGCGCATTGATTTGAAGGACCAGTCTGTCTCGATGGACGGCGTCACCGCCGACCGCCTGATCCGGCTCGGCAGCGGCGATGCCGCCCTGCTCTACCTCTATCTCCTGCGCGCACAGGGCGCCTATGACCCGGCGGAGGCCGGACGCGCGCTGGGTTGGAAGCGCGCGCAGCTGGACGCCGCGCTCGCGCAGCTCGGGCAGCTCGGCCTGGCCAAGGGCGCCGCCGCTCCCTCCGCCGCCGAGCCGGTCCCCGTGCCCGACCAGGCGCCGGAGTACACCGCCGAGGAGATCGCCGCCGAGCTGCGCGACCAGAACGGCACCTTCGCCGCCCTGCTGCGCGAGGTGGAGAACCTCTTCGGCCGGCGGCTCACCACGGCGCAGGTATCCATCCTGCTGGAGCTGTACGACTATGTCGGACTGCCCGGCGAGGTGCTCTTCACCCTCATCAGCTGGCTGAACGAGCGCAACCGGAAGAAATACGGCCCCGGCAAGCGCCTGTCCATGTCCTACGTCAAGCGGGTGGGCTATCAGTGGAAGGAGAACGGATACGACACGCTGGAGGCCGCAGACGAGTACATCGCCTCCGTCCAGCAACGCGAGTCGCGGGAGGGCGCGATGCTCGCGGCCCTCAGTATTTACGGCCGCCCGGCGGCGGCGGGGGAGCGGCGCTTCCTCCAGCAGTGGATGGAGTGGGGGTTCCCGGCCGAGACGGTCACCGTCGCCTACGACATCACGCTGACCAACACGGGGCGGATGAACTGGAACTACTGCAACGCGATTCTCCGCCGCTGGCACGAGAAGGGACTGCACACGCCGCAGGAGGTGCGCAGCGAACACAAGAGCGCCCCACGCGCCGCCGCGCCCGCCGGGCAGCCCGCCGCCGCGCGGCAGCCCTCGGAGGAGGAGCTCGCCTCCCAGCGCCGGGAGAACCAGCGCGGACTGGCTGAGATGAAGCGCGTGCTCGAGCGGATGAGACAGAGCGAGGAATGAGAGAGGAGGCGCACCGATGCCCTACGATGCCAACGTCATTCACACGGCCACCCAGGCCCTCCAGGAGAACGCCCGCCGCCACCGCGCGGAGTTTGACCGGCGGCGGCAGGAGATCTACCGCCGCGTGCCCCGCCTTCAGGTGATTGACCGCCAGCTCTCCCAGACCGTCCGCCAGGCGGCACAGGCCGCCCTCAACCAGGGCGTGGACCCCGGCCCCGCCCTCGCGCGGGCCAGAGCACAGAACCTCTCCCTCCAGCAGGAGCGGCGCGAGCTGCTGCGGAAAAATGGCTATGCCGAGGACGCACTGCGCTACCAGCCGCTCTGTCCCCTCTGCGACGACCGGGGCTGGCGCGGCTCGGAGATGTGCCGCTGCCTGCGTGCGCTGTGCGCCCAGGAGCAGGTGCGCCAGCTCTCTTCCATGCTGGAGCTGGGCGACCAGTCCTTTGATACCTTTAATCTGGACTACTACTCCCCCGTCTACGACCCGGCGATCGGCAGCTCCCCGCGCGAGTGCATGGAGTTTGCCCTCGAGATCTGCTTCACCTTTGCCAACCGCTTCGGGCGCAAGAGCCGTCAGAATCTTTTCCTCACCGGCGCACCCGGCCTGGGCAAGACCTTCCTCTCCGCCTCCATCGCGCGGGTGGTGAGCGAGAAGGGCTACAGCGTGGTCTATGACTCGGCGGTCAACGTCTTTCAGCGCTTTGAGGCCCAGCGGTTTAACCGGGACGAGCGCGCGGAGGCGGACGTGCAGCGCTACTGTACCTGCGACCTGATGATTTTGGACGACCTGGGCAGTGAGATGCTCTCCCCGCTGGTGCACGCCTCCCTCTACCAGCTCGTCAACAGCCGCCTGGTCACCGGGCGGCAGACGGTGATCTCCTCCAACCTCTCCCTCTCCGATGTGGCCAAGCGCTATACGCCGCAGGTCGCCTCCCGGCTGGAGGGGGACTACGACGCGGTGCATTTTTACGGAGAAGATATCCGGAAACAGAAAAAACACGGGAATTCCCTCCCTCTCTGACTTCAGCTCCCGAATTTGGGGGCTGAATTCTTTTTGCCCGCCCTCCTGTCTCGACCCCCTTCGCCCGGAACAGTTGCTATCCTAAATTTATCCACTGATTCGGAAAGGACTGTGATGGGAAATATGGCATTGACACGAAGAAGAGGACCTTTTGAGAGCGCACGGGTGCTCTCGCTGCCGGTCTGGCAAATCCATCCAAATCCCAACCAGCCGCGCACCGTCTTCTCCGTCAAGGGGCTGGAGGAGCTGGCCGCCTCCATCCAGGAACACGGCATTCTGCAGCCGCTCACCGTCCGCCGGCTGGACGACCGCAGCTATGAGCTGATCTCCGGGGAGCGCCGCCTGCGCGCGGCCAGGATGGCGCATCTGGAGACGGTCCCCTGCCTGCTGATGCGGGCGGACGACCTGGAGTCCTCCCTGCTGGCGCTGATTGAGAACTTGCAGCGGCGCGACCTCGACTTTGTGGACGAGGCCCTCGCCCTGGACCAGCTCATCTCCACCTACCACCTCAGCCAGGAGGAGGCGGCCCGGCGGATTGGCAAGAGCCAGTCCGCCGTGGCCAATAAGCTGCGCCTGCTCAAGCTCTCCGCGCCGGTGCTCGAGGCGCTGCGGCGCAACGGCCTGACCGAGCGCCACGGACGTGCCCTCCTGCGCGTGCCGCCCGAGCTGCGCGGGCCGGTCTTGCAGCAGGTCATCTCAGAGCACCTCACCGTCGCGCGGACGGAGGAGCTGATCGACCGCCTGCTCAATCCGGAGCCACCCGCCCTGCCCGAGCCGCAGCCGGAAGCGGCGGAGGAGAGCACACGCAAGCCGCGGCGGACGGCGCGCAAACAGCCGGTCCTCCTGGTGCGCGACGTGCGTCTCTTTCTCAACACCATCCGCCACAGCATGGACGTGATGCGCCAGGCGGGGATTGACGCCTCCTGCGGGCGGGAGGAGGATGAGGAGTCCATTACTCTCACCATTGTCATCCCGAAGAGCGTCCGCAGAGGTACTTAGCCTTGCCCGCCGCCGTCCCGTCCCGCCGCCGCCCGCGCATGTGGCAGCGGTTTTGCCACCGGCTGCGGCAGCTCCGGCCGGGACGGTTTACACTGCGAGTCTCCCACCGGACGGGCGTGGTCTCTCTCTCGGTGCCGAGGCGGACAGCGCGGCGGTCCTCTCCCTGTGTGCGATGCGCTGCGCCGCTTGCTTCGCCTGGGGCGGCGTCCTCCCGTTCTCCGGAGACTGTTTCACGTGAAACAGTCCCCTTCCCTGCTGCCCGGCCGCAGCCGCCCCGACCGGCGGCCGTGCCGGAACAGTCGGATGTTTCACGTGAAACAACGGAGTCCGTCCCGGACCTCCCGACCTGTGTTTCACGTGAAACAGAGCCCGCACTCCCCGCTTTGCCCGCCCCCTCTTCCCCGCCTGTACAGCGGAATTTCCGGCCGCTACAGTTGCAATACCTCGAAAGATGGACTATAATATTACCCAGCAAACCAGAGCCGTTACCCAGTAAACCAGAACCGGCGCTCTGTCTTTTGCCGGATTGTCAAGCTTTCGAACCAGGTGGTGTTTCTGTGGCAAAACGCGTTGTCATTGCAAATCAAAAGGGGGGCGTCGGAAAGACGACCACAGCGGTCAACCTCTCCGCCGCGCTGACGCAGGCGGGCAAAAAGGTCCTGCTGTGCGACTTTGACCCCCAGGCGAACGCCACCTCCGGCCTCGGTGTGGACAAAAATGCCGTCTCTCCCAGCATCTATGACGTACTCATCGACGGGGCAGACCCGGAAAAAGCGGTGGTCTCCACTCAGTGGGGGGACGTGCTGCCGAGCAACAAGGCGCTCTCCGGGGCGGGCGTGGAGATGGTCGGGATGGACCGGCGGGAGTTCCTGCTGCGCGATGTGCTCGACCAACTGGCAGAGCGCTACGACTACATCCTGATCGACTGTCCGCCCTCGCTCGAGCTGCTGACCCTCAACGGCCTATGCGCGGCGGACACCGTGCTGGTGCCGGTGCAGTGCGAGTACTACGCGCTGGAGGGGCTGAGCGACCTGCTGACCACCATCCGCATCGTCAAGCGCCGGCTGAACCGAAAGATTGAACTGGAGGGCGTGCTGCTGACCATGTTTGACGGGCGGACAAACCTCTCCCTTCAGGTGGCGGAGGAGGTCAAGCGGCACTTCCCCGGCCAGGTGTACGCCACCGTTATCCCGCGCAACGTCCGCCTGTCCGAGGCGCCCAGCCATGGCAGACCGGTGCTTGACTATGACCGCTACTCCACCGGCGCGGCGGCTTACCAGCGGCTGGCGGAGGAATTTCTGGAACATAACGCATGAGGCGGGGCGTCCCGCCGGGAATGGGGGATTGAAACACGCATGGCAAAACGCAATTTCAGTTCCGGCCTGGGACGAGGCCTGGGGGCCCTGCTGGGCGATGCCGCCGACCAACCGGAGTTTGAGGGCGTCTCCACCCTGCCGATTGAAAAGGTGCGTCCCAATCAGGACCAGCCGCGCAAGCAGTTTGACAGCCAAGCGCTGGCCGACCTGACCGAGTCCGTCCGCCTGCACGGGGTGCTCCAGCCGATCAACGTGCGGCTGATGGCCTCGGGGTACTATCAGATCATCTCAGGCGAGCGCCGCTGGCGCGCCGCGCGGGAGGCCGGGCTGGAAGAGATTCCCGTCATCGTGCTGGAGGCGGACGACCGCCGGGCGATGGAACTCGGTCTGATCGAGAACCTCCAGCGCGAGGACCTCAACCCGATGGAGGAGGCGCGCGGCTTTCAGACCCTGATGCAGGAGTACGGCATGACGCAGGAGGAGGTCGCCCGCCAGGTGGGCAAGAGCCGCCCGGCGGTGGCCAACGCCGTCCGCCTGCTCGCCCTGCCGCAGGAGCTGGCGCAATATGTGGAGGCGGATATCCTCTCCGCCGGGCACGCGCGCGCCCTGCTCGGCCTCACCGACCCGGAGGAGATGAAGGCGGTGGCGGACAAGGTCGCCCAGCGCCAGCTCTCCGTCCGGCAGACGGAGGAGCTGGTCCGCCAGATGCAGAAGCTCGCCGGACAGTCGGAGAAAAAGCAGACGCAGGACGCCGCGCCCGAGGTGGACTACGCCGCCATCGCCGCCCGCGAGCTGGCCGACAGCCTGGGTCGGAAGGTGAAAATTGTCTCCGGCCGGAAAAAAGGACGGCTGGAGCTGGAATACTATGGGACAGAGGACCTGAACGACCTGCTCGAGGCGCTGCACCGGCTTCCCCGGCGCGGTTAGAGAGCGCCTGTCTTGAGCATCTTGCCCAATTTAGAACGGCCGGCTGGCCATAAGGAGAGAGAAACGGTATGTTAGACATCAAATTTGTCCGCGACAACCCGGAGGTCGTCCGGCAAAATCTGCGCAACAAGTTCCAGGAGGAAAAGCTCCCGCTGGTGGACGAGGTGATCGACCTCTATCAGCGCAGCCTGGAGGCAAAGAAGGCCGCCGAGGCCCTGCAGGCCAACCGCAACAGCCTGTCCAAGCAGATCGGCATGCTCAAGGGCCAGGCCAAGCGCGAGCCGGAACGCGCCGCCGAGCTGGAGGCCCAGGTGGACGCCATCACCGCCCAGGTCAACGCCGAGGCGGAACAGCGCCGCCAGCTGGAGGTGGAGGCGGACGAGCTCAACGGCAAGGTCCGCGCCATCCTGATGCAGATTCCGAACATCATCGACCCCTCCGTCCCCATCGGCCCAGACGACAGCTGCAACGTGGAGGTCGCCCGCTTTGGCGAGCCGGTGGTGCCCGACTTTGAGATCCCCTATCACACCGATATCATCGAGTCCTTTGGCGGGCTGGACCTGGACGCGGCGCGCCGCGTGTCCGGCAACGGCTTTTACTACCTGCTGGGCGACATCGCCCGGCTGCACGAGGCCGTGCTCGCCTACGCGCGCGACTTCATGATCGACAAGGGCTTTACCTACGTCATCCCCCCCTTCCTGATTCACGGACGCGTGGTGGAGGGCGTGATGTCCTTCCCCGAGATGGACGCGATGATGTACAAGATCGAGGGCGAGGACCTCTATCTGATCGGCACCTCCGAGCACTCCATGATCGGCCGCTTTATCGACCAGATCCTCCCCGGCGACAGCCTGCCGCTCACGCTGACCTCTTATTCCCCCTGCTTCCGCAAGGAGAAGGGCGCGCACGGCATTGAGGAGCGCGGACTGTACCGCATCCATCAGTTCGAAAAGCAGGAGATGATCGTCGTCTGCAAGCCGGAGGATTCCATGGCGTGGTATGAGAAGATGTGGCGCTACTCCGTCGAGCTCTTCCGCAGCATGGATATCCCCGTGCGGCAGCTGGAGTGCTGCTCCGGCGACCTGGCTGACCTGAAGGTGAAGAGCTGCGATATTGAGGCGTGGTCCCCCCGCCAGCAGAAGTACTTCGAGGTCTGCTCCTGCTCCAACCTGGGCGACGCGCAGGCCCGGCGGCTGGGCATCCGCTACAGCGAGGCGGTCACCGTCACCAACCGCAAGGGCCAGAAGACGACCAAGAACGTCAACAACCTGGTGCACACGCTCAACAACACCGTCGTCGCCCCGCCGCGGATGCTGATCGCCCTGCTGGAGAACAACCTCCAGGCGGACGGCTCCGTCCGCATCCCGGAGGTGCTGCGTCCCTACATGGGCGGCAAGGCGCTGCTCGTGCCGAAGAAGTAATCTGGACAGGCATCCGTCCGGACAACCGGTTCCTCACAGGAATATCCTGTCAAATAGAATAAAAGAGGTGCTGTACAATGAAGAAGATCGTCAAAATCATCGGCGCGGCCAGTGCCGCCGCCCTCGCCGCCGCCCTGGTCCCCTACCGCTTCAAGTCGGACAAGGAGTCCGGCGAGTTTGAGCTGGGCGGGCTGCTATGGAACCTGAAGAAGACCCCCGGCGAGGAGGAGGACACCTACACCATGGAGCTGCTCCCCTTCCTGAATCAGGAGGTCGAGGAGAAAGAGGCTGAGCTCGCCGGCCAGGAGGACGCCCCGGTGGAGGAGCCCTTTGCCGAGCAGGCTGAGGACGAGCTGATTGTCGAAGAGGTCAAGACGGACGCCGAGCCGGTGGAGGAACCTTTTGCCGAGGAGCCGACGGTGGAGATCACCGTCGAGGTGCCGGAGGACGGAGAGGACGCGCCCGACCTGCCGCCTGAGGCCGCCAACTGACTGACAGGTGGAGGATAAACGGATCTGGGCGATGGTTGGCGTGGTATATGTCGTGTTCGGACTGTGCCTGACCACCTACTGGATTGCCACCACCTCCCTGCTCACCGGTATTACCGGGCTGATGCTCTTCCCTCTGTGCGGAGGGATGTGCGTCCAGTGCCTGAACTGGCGCTGGAAGGCCGCGCGCGGCCTGCGTCCGGGAAATCCCCTCGTCTTTCTCCTGCTGGCCATCGCCTGCGGCGCGGGCACACTGCTCACGCTTGTGATCGGCACTGTCCAGCTGATCGGCCAGTTCTGAGCAAAACCAAATCTTCCCGCAAAAGCCGGGCAGAGGCGCTGCCTTTGCCCGGCTTTTTCCGTCGCGGGAAGAGGTGGCTTTCAACCATGGCCTCCCCGCAGGGGCGCACCCTGTGCGCCCGCGTGCTGCCCACGCATGTTTCGACGGGGCCTGCACGAAACACCGCCGTTCCCCTTTACGGGCGCACGTGGTGCGCCCCTACGGGTCCCCTTCCTATCTTCGCCGCCGAAAGGAGGGCTTTCCGAATGAACGCCATACTCACCGACGGGCTGCGCGCGCTCGGACTGGACCCGTCCCGCGCCCCGATTCTGGAAAAATATGGAACTCTCCTGCTGGAGGGGAACCGGGTGACCAATCTGACCGCCATCACCGACCCGGACGAGGTGGCCCGGCTGCACATGCTCGACTGCGCCGCGGTGGCCGCCTGCGTCCCGCTGGCCGGCAAGCGGGTACTCGACGTGGGCACCGGGGCGGGCTTTCCCGGCCTGGTGCTGCGGGCGGTGGAGCCGTCCATCCGCCTGACGCTGATGGACAGCCTGGGCAAGCGGACAGACTGGCTGCGTGAGACCGCCCCCCTGCTGGGCGGCAGCCCGGTGACCGTGATTCACGGCCGCGCGGAGGAGTACGGACGGGAGACGGACTTTCGGGAGCGGTTTGACATCGTCACCTCCCGCGCGGTGGCGGACCTGCGGATGCTGGCCGAGCTCTGCCTCCCCTTTGCCGCCGTGGGCGGGCTGTTCCTGGCGATGAAGAGCGGGGACTGCGCGGCGGAAAAGGCGCAGGCGGCGCACGCGATCGCGGCGCTCGGCGGCACGCTGCGCGAGGACAGGGTCTATTCCATCCCGGGTACGGCGATCACCCGGCGCATTGTAGTGATGGAAAAAACCGCACCCACCCCGACGCAGTACCCGCGCCGCTTCGCGCGCATCCGAAAAAATCCGCTATGAGCCGCTTCGTTGCCTGAAGCATACTCCATGGCGGAAAAATGTCACAAAATTATCTTGTAACTCCTCTTTCCCCTGTGCTATAATGCTGCTATATGGAGGTTGCTATGGGGACTGCCATTGTCATCACATCGGGAAAAGGCGGCACGGGAAAATCCTCCCTCACGGCGGGGCTGGGTTCCTGCCTGGCCGCGATGGACAAGCGGGTGCTGTGCATCGACATGGACATCGGCCTGCGCAATCTGGACCTGACGCTCGGCATGTCGGATGTGGCGTTGATGGACGTATCTGACGTGCTGGAGGGGCGCTGTCCGCTCAGCCACGCGGCGGCGGTCCACCCGAAACTGGAGCATCTGTCCCTGCTGCCCGCGCCGGTGACCCCGCCGCGCACGCCGCTGCGGCCGGAGGGGATGGCCGCTCTCGTCGCCGAAGCGAAGGAGCGGTATGATTTCTGCCTGATTGACAGCCCGGCTGGGCTCGGCTCCGGCTTCCAGCTCTCCATCTGCGCGGCGGACCGCGCGGTCGTGGTCTCCACCACCGACCCGGCCTCTCTGCGCGCGGCACAGTCGGCGGTGGGCCGCCTGCGGCGGCGGGAGATCCCGATTCACCTGGTGGTCAACCGGGTCACCCGCGCCTTCCTGCGCAAGACACACACCAATATCGACGACGCGATGGACGCCCTCGGCCTGCCGCTGCTGGGCATTATTCCGGAGGACGCGCGCATTCCTCTGGCCGCCAGCCGGGGCATTCCGGTCATCATGACCTCCCGCCGGGGCGGCGCGCGGGCGTATTACAATATCTCCCGGCGGATTTTGGGCGAGCGCGTGCCGCCCATGCGCATCTGACACGCGCCGGAATCACACGGAAAGAGGAGGTCTTGTCATTGAATATTGCACTCATGAGCGATGAGAACCGGCAGGAGCTGATGGTCCAGTTCTGCATCGCCTACTGCGGCATTTTGGCCAAGCATACCCTGTGCGCCACCCACACCACCGGCCGCATGGTCGCCGAGGCCACCGGCCTGGACGTGGAGCTGCTGTTCACCCATGACCACGGCGGCTGCCAGCAGATCGGCGCGCGCATCGCCTATGACGAGATCGACATGGTCCTCTTCTTCACCGGCCCGAAGAGTGTGGCGTATGAGGACGACCTGCACTATATCTGCCACCTGTGTGACACCTATAACATCCCCTGCGCGACCAATATCGCCACCGCCGAGATGCTGATCCACGGCCTGGCCCGCGGCGACCTCGATTGGCGCGACGTCGTCCGCTCCCGTAAGACGAAAATCGTACTCTGAGATGCAAATTCTGGCATTGATGTTTTCCCGGCCCTGCTGTCACGCCCAACGGCCCGTCCTTGGGCGTGTCTGTCTGTCCGGATATTGAGGAAAGGAATGTGCCCCTATGGCAAAACTGAAACCGCGCACCCTCTCCGGGTTTATGGAACTGCTCCCCGCCCCGCAGCAGCAGATGGAGCGGATGATGGAGACCCTGCGCCGCACCTACGCCCTCTACGGCTTCACCCCTCTGGACACCCCCGCCGTCGAGGCGGCGGAGGTCCTGCTGGCCAAGGGCGGCGGCGAGACGGAGAAGCAGATCTACCGCTTCCAGAAGGGAGACAGCGACCTGGCGCTGCGCTTTGACCTCACCGTGCCGCTGGCGAAATACGTCGCGCTCAACTACGGACAGCTCTCCTTCCCCTTCCGCCGCTATCAGATCGGCAAGGTCTACCGCGGGGAGCGGGCGCAGCGGGGCCGGTTTCGCGAGTTCTATCAGGCGGACATCGACGTGATCGGGGACGGTACGCTCGATATCGTCAACGAGGCGGAGATCCCCGCCATCATCTACCAGACCTTCACCTCCCTCGGCCTGCACCGCTTCCAGATCCGGGTGAACAACCGCAAGATCTTGAACGGCTTTTACGCTATGCTCGGCCTGTCCGACCGGGCGGGGGCGATCATGCGCACGGTGGACAAGCTGGAGAAGATCGGCCCGGACAAGGTGCGCGCCGTGCTGACGGAGGAGGATGGACTGGACGCCGGCCAGGCGGACGCCGTCCTCGCCTTCACCCAGATTCAGGGGAGCAACGACGCCGTCCTCGCCGCCCTGGAGGAGTACCGGGGCAAGGACGTGCTCTTTGACCAGGGCCTGGAGGAGCTGCGGACGGTGACGCGGTATCTCGCCGCCTTCGGCGTGCCGCAGAGCCACTTCGCGGTCGATCTCACCATCGCCCGCGGCCTGGACTACTACACCGGCACCGTCTATGAGACTACCATGCTTGACCACCCCGAGGTGGGTTCGATCTGCTCCGGCGGGCGTTATGACAACCTGGCGGAGTACTACACCGACAAGGCCCTCCCCGGCGTGGGCATCTCCATCGGGCTGACCCGGCTGTTTTACGTCCTCAACGAGCAGAAGATGCTCAATCCCGCCCTTCCCACCGCCCCGGCGGACGTGCTCGTCCTGCCGATGTCGCCGGAGGAGCTGGACTACGCCATCTCCGCCGCCACCCGCCTGCGTGCGGCCGGCATCCGCACCCAGCTCTACTGCGAGCAGAAGAAGTTTAAGGCGAAGATCTCCTACGCCGCCAAGCTCGGCATCCCCTTCGTCCTCTTCCTCGGCGGCTCGGAGCGCGAGGCGGGGACCTTCTCCCTCAAGGACCTGCGCACCGGCGAGCAGTCCACCCTCTCCCCCGACGAGACGGTGGCGGCCGTGCGCGCCTATCTCGCCGAGAGCGCGGCGATCGCGCCGGTGGTGGAGAGGTGAGGGCTCCCTATGGCGGTTCCGAAATATGATGAATTTTACCGTGACTTTTTGGACGCATTGTCAGACGGGCGGACAATTACCAGCAGAGAAGTCCGCTCTATCATCTCTTCCCAGCGTCAAATGAGCGAAGATGACCTAACGGAGCTGCTTCCCAGCGGGCGGCAAACTGTCTTTGCCAACCGCGTGAGCTGGAGCGGATTTTACCTGATGAAGGCAGGGTTGGTAGAGCGCCCAGCGAGGGGAAAATATGCTATCACACCCGAGGGATTGCGTGTTCAAAAAGATACTTCCATTGTGCTGAATAACGATTACTTGATGACCTATCCCTCTTTCGTTGCATTCCGCCGCAGCGAAAACTCCGCAGATTCTCCGCATACCGCCAGGCAATCTACCTCTCTGTCGGATGATAGATCAGATACGCCTCAGGATGTGATTGACGCCGCCTTCCGGCAGATGGAGTCCGCCTTGGCCGATGAGCTGATGGAGGAGATTATGTCTTATGACCCCGCCTTTTTTGAGCGGCTGGTGGTCCAGCTCCTGCTCGGCATGGGCTACGGCGGTCCGTTTGACGATGCCGGGATTGTGACCCAGCGCACCGGAGACGGCGGAATTGACGGCATTATCAAAGAGGACAAGCTCGGTTTTCGGAAAATCTATATTCAGGCCAAGCGCTGGGACCCCGCCCATACCGTCGGCCGGCCGGACATTCAGCGTTTTTCCGGTGCACTGCACGATCAGGGCGCCGCGTGCGGGCTATTTATCACCACAGCACGATTTTCCCAGGGGGCAAAGGACACCGCGCAACGCCAGCACATTATCCTGGTGGATGGGCAGCGGTTGACCAGGCTAATGATTGAGTACAATATCGGCGTCTCGGTCACGCAGACTTATTATGTCAAACGCGTGGATACCGATTTCTTTAGTGAAGATGAGCTGTAAACAAATTAAATGAGGTGTCAGACCATGCTGTTTCAATCCAGAACCCATACCTGCGGCGCGCTGCGGCTGGCCGACGCGGGCAAGACCGTCACCCTCTGCGGCTGGATGGAGAATATCCGCGAGGTGGGCTCCAACTTCGCCTTTCTCGTCCTGCGCGACTTTTACGGCACCACCCAGGTGGTGATTGAGAACGAGGCGATGATGTCCATCGTCAAGCCGCTGAACAAGGAGTCCACCCTCTCGGTCACCGGCGTCGTCCGCGAACGCGAGAGCAAGAACCCCAAGCAGGCCACCGGCGAGATCGAGGTGGTACCCACCAACATTGAGGTGCTCGGCCGCTGCCGTTATAACGAGCTGCCCTTTGAGATCAACCGCAGCCGCGAGGCGGATGAGTCCGCCCGGCTGAAATACCGCTACCTCGACCTGCGCAACCCGGCGGTGAAGCGGAATATCATCCTGCGCTGCAACGTCGTCTCCGCCCTGCGCCAGGCGATGGGCGAGGAGGGCTTTCTGGAGATCACCACCCCCATCCTCACCGTCTCCTCCCCCGAGGGCGCGCGGGACTACCTGGTGCCCGCCCGGAAGCACCCGGGCAAGTTCTACGCCCTGCCCCAGGCCCCGCAGCAGTTCAAGCAGCTGCTGATGACCGCCGGGTTTGACCGCTATTTCCAGATCGCCCCCTGTTTCCGCGACGAGGACGCCCGCGGCGACCGCTCCCCCGGCGAGTTCTACCAGCTGGATATGGAGATGGCCTTCGCCAGCCAGGACGACGTCTTCGCCGTGCTGGAGCGTGTCCTTCCCCCCATCTTCGCGAAATACGGCATCTACAACGTCGCCTCCGAGGCCCCCTTCCGCCGCATCCCCTTCCGCGAGGCGATGGAGACCTACGGCTCGGACAAGCCGGACCTGCGCATCGACCTCATCGTGCGCGATGTGACCGACATCTGTACCAAGACCGAGTTCGCCCCCTTCCAGGCGGAGGCGGTCAAGGCGGTCGTGGTCTCCGGCTGCAAGCTCGCGCGCAAGGCGATTGACAAGCTCTGTGCCGAGGTGGAGGTCCAGTCGGGCAACAAGGCCTACTGGTGCAAGGTGGACGAGAAGGGCGAGCTGGCCGGCGGCGTGGCCAAGTTCCTCAAGGCGCACACCGCCGCGCTCACCGAGCGCCTTGGGCTCCGGCCGGGCGACTTCGTCGGCTTTACCGCCGGGCCGCTGGGCGCCGCGCAGAAGACCGCCGGCGTGCTGCGCAGTAAGCTGGGCGCGGCCTGCCCCGAGCACATGGACAAGGAGCGCTACGAGTTTTGCTGGATTGTGGACTTCCCGATGTACGAGATCGGCGAGGAGTCTGGCGAGCTGGAGTTCTGCCACAACCCCTTCTCCATGCCCAACGGCGGCCTGGACATCCTCCTGAAGGCCGAGCGCGGCGAGGTGGACCCGCTGGAGATCATGGCCTATCAGTACGACCTGGTGTGCAACGGCGTGGAGCTCTCCTCCGGCGCGGTGCGGAACCACGACCCCGAGATCATGGTCAAGGCCTTTGAGCTCGTCCGCCTGGGCGAGGAGGACGTGAAGGCGAAGTTCCCCGCCATGTACAACGCCTTCTGCTACGGCGCGCCCCCCCATGCCGGCATCGCCCCGGGCGTGGACCGGATGGTGATGCTGCTGGCCGGCGAGGAGTCCATCCGCGAGATCATCCCCTTCCCGATGAACAAAAACGCGCAGGACGTCATGATGGGCGCCCCGGCCGCGGTGGAGGAGCGGCAGCTGCGCGAGGTACACATCCAGGTGCGCGCAGACGCGGAGGAATAACGGTTCAACGTTGCTCCAGGCTGCGGAAACCTCCACTTCTTCTGAGAATTTTTTGTAAAAATCGGCAAATGGGCCTTGTAAAATCTTTAACAATGGATTACAATAAAATACGGCAAATCCATTTAATACCCTATCTCAGGAGGTAATTACAAATGGCAGTAAAAGTTGCAATCAATGGTTTTGGCCGCATCGGTCGTCTGGCGTTCCGTCAGATGTTTGGCGCTGAGGGCTATGAGGTTGTCGCGATCAACGACCTGACCTCCCCCAAGATGCTGGCCCACCTGCTCAAGTATGACTCCACCCAGGGCACCTATGCTCTGGCCTCCACCGTTGAGGCTGGCGAGGACTATATCATGGTCGACGGCAAGAAGATCACCATCTATGCCAAGGCCAACGCCGCCGAGCTGCCCTGGGGCGAGCTGGACGTCGACGTCGTTCTGGAGTGCACCGGCTTCTACACCTCCAAGGCCAAGGCTCAGGCGCACATCGACGCTGGCGCGAAGAAGGTTGTCATCTCCGCTCCTGCCGGCAACGATCTGCCCACCATCGTCTACAACGTCAACCACAAGACTCTGACCAAGGACGACAAGATCATCTCCGCCGCTTCCTGCACCACCAACTGCCTGGCCCCGATGGCGAAGGCTCTGAATGACGGCTGGGCCATCAAGTCCGGCATTATGTGCACCATCCACGCCTACACCGGCGATCAGATGACCCTGGACGGCCCGCAGCGCAAGGGCGACCTGCGCCGCTCCCGTGCCGCCGCTGTCAACATCGTGCCCAACAGCACCGGCGCCGCCAAGGCCATCGGCCTGGTCATCCCCGAGCTGAACGGCAAGCTGATCGGCGCCGCCCAGCGCGTGCCCACTCCGACCGGCTCCACCACCATCCTGACCGCCATCGTCGAGGGCGCCCCCACCAAGGAGGAGATCAACGCCCAGATGAAGTCCGAGGCCACCGAGTCCTTCGGCTACAACACCGATGAGATCGTCTCCTCCGACATCGTCGGCATGCGTTACGGCAGCCTGTTTGACGCCACCCAGACCATGGTCATCAACCTGGACAACGGCACCTCCGAGGTTCAGGTCGTCTCCTGGTACGACAACGAGAACTCCTACACCTCTCAGATGGTGCGGACTATCAAGTACTTTGCTGAGCTGGGCTAATCTCCAAATCTTCTGAGTACTTGATATAGGAGATTTTCCCTCCGGGAAAATTTTGATCCCAATCGAAAACTGGAGCGTGCCACTGGCACGCTCCTTTTCGTTTTCGATCATCAAGTACTTCGCTGAGCTGGGCTAATCGCTCTGCGGCAAAGTGCGGGTAGGATTCCCACAGAAAAACGGGCGGGACACGCATCTGCGTGTCCCGCTTTTCTTTTCTCACCCTGTAGGGGCGCACCGCGTGCGCCCGCGTGGGTGGCGCGTTTTCCAGGCAGGAGCGGCTTTCGTCCCCTCATCCGCCCCCTGCGGGGGCACCTTCCCCCCAAGGGGAAGGCATAGGCTTGTGTTGAACCAAAAGCCTTCCCCCCTCCGGGGGGAAGGTGGCGCGGCGTCAGCCGCGTCGGATGAGGGGCGTACCGTGCACCTTCTCAAAACACTTCCATACCCACAACGGGCGCACAAGGTGCGCCCCTACGATTGGATGGTTAACTCCGCATGGCACGTTTCTCGGGTGCGCGCGGCCTTTCGTCCCCTCATCCGCCCCCTGCGGGGGCACCTTCCCCCCAGGTGGAAGGCATAGGCTTGTGTTGAACCAAAAGCCTTCCCCCCGGAGGGGGGGAAGGTGGCGCGGCGTCAGCCGCGACGGATGAGGGATACCCCTTCTCCCCCACCCCACGCAAAACGCGCCGCCTGAGCTGATTCAGGCGGCGCGTTCGTGCCATCTCTCAATGATTACCGGTTATAGGCCACCACAATGCGGCGGTTCGGCTCAGTGCCGGTAGAGTAGGTGGAGATATTGGGGTGATACTCCTGCAGCTCAGCGTGGATCACATGCCGCTCATAGGCGTTCATCGGCTCGAGCATCATGTTCCGGCGGTACTTGACCGCCTTGTCCGCCGTCTTGCGGGCCAGGCGCTGGAGCGACTCCTCCCGCTTGGCGCGGTAGTGCTCGCAGTCCACGTGGATGCGCACGCGGCGGCTCTGGCCGTGGTTGACCGCGTAGTTGGTGAGCTGCTGAATCGCGTCCAGCGTCTCGCCGCGGCGGCCGATCAGCGCGCCGAGATTCTCGCCCACCAGCTCGACCTCATAGGTGCCCTGCTCGTCCAGACGGATCACCGGGGTCGCCTGGACCTCGAGATGCTCCATCAGGCCGGTCAGAAACGCCGTAATTTGCTCGGTGCGGTCGGGCGCCGGTTCCGCCGGCGCGGCGGGAACGGGCTGCTGCCCCTGCTCGGGCGTGCGCTCCGCCTTCGGCTGCTCCTCACGGGGCGCGCGGCGGGAACGGGAACGGCGGGACTTCTTGGGCGCGGCGGCAGACGCCTCGCTCCTTTGCGCGGGCGCAGAGACCGGCTCAGACTGCTGCGGCTCCGGCTCCTTTGTTGTGGCCGGTTCCGGCTGCTTTTCCGCCGCAGGCGCCGCCTGAGGCGCCTCCACGGCCTTTTTCTCCGGTACGGGGGTTGGAGCCGGATCAGGCACCTCGTAGCTCACGCGCACCTTGGCGGGTGCACTGCCGATGCCCAGGAAACCGGTCTTGGCCCGGGCAAGCACCTCGACGGACACGTCATCGCGCTCCAGACCCAGCTGAGCCAGAGCGGCGGCAATCGCCAGCTCCTCCGTCTTACCGGTGGTCTCCAGATATTTTGTCATGACCTGTCAGTTCTCCCCTTCCTCAGTGATCTCTCCGTCCGGGGACTGCTGCTGTCCCTCAGACAGCGTCTCGACGGCCTGGACCGTCTGGTCAGTCTCCTCCTCTTCCGTCTCCGCGGCGGGACGGCGGCCGCGCTTTTTCGCCAGGGCGAGCTCCAGCGCCTCTTCGTCCAGCACGTCCTGCGGGTCGCGGTACGGCGTGATGGGATAGCGGTCCGGGTCATAGGACCGTCCGCGGGCATAGCGGCGGACGCCCACCTGTCCGGCGCCGCTGTCTCGCTTCTTCTGCGCCTTTTGGGCCTGCTTGAGCGCTCTCTTGCCGCCCTTCTTGCGCATCTCTTCCTCTTCCTTGGCACGGCGGGCGGCGATCTCCGCCTTATGGGCCTTCTCCTCGGCGCGGCGGGCCTCGATGCGGGCCTGACGCTCCGCCGCCTCGGCGGCAAACTTCTTGTTCAGAAACTTGGAGAAGATCAGATTCTCCAGCGCGCCAAAGATGGCGGTACAGGCCATATAGATGCACATGCCGGCCGGCATGGAGTAGCCGAACCAGAGATACATCAGCGGCATCAGGTACATCATCGCCTTGGTGGAGCCGGCGGCGGGATTGTTGGCGCCGCTGCTCTCCGAGGTCTTGACCTGATTGCTCTTCATCGAGTACATCGAGTACAGGAAGTTGAGCACCGTCACCCCGATCGGGATCAAGAACAGGCCGATATGAGCCCAATTCACCGTATCCCAGGTCCAGAACTGCCAGTCCGGGATCTCGCCGAGGTTGATACCGAAGAAGTTAAAGCTGATCACCTGCAGCTTGTCCGCGGCGCTGCCAATGGCGTCGGCCACCGCGTTATAGAGCGTCTGGTCCTGCCCGATCCAGTTGAGCATGACCATCTCCTGATAGGCCTGCTGGCTCTGGGCCACGGTATAGCCCAGATTGGAGAGCGTCTCGGTGACGGTGGCGATCTCGTCCTGCGTCAGGCAGAGCATGTGCAGCATCGGCTGGCGGATGACGGCGTACAGGCCCATCAGGATGGGCAGCGGCAGCAGGGACCACAGGCAGCCGCCCATGGGGTTGACGTGCTCCTGCTCGTAGAGCTTGGCCACCTCCTGCTGGTAGCGCTGCTGGTCCTTGCCGTACTGTTTCTGCAGGCGCTGCATCTCCTCGTTCATGGAGGTCATCTGCATCATGCCCTTCTTGCTCTTATAGGACAGCGGGAACAGCACCAGACGGATCAGCAGGGTAAAAATTGCCAGGGATAGGGCGTAGTCGCCGCAGAAGTTATAGATCCACAGCAGAATACGGCCGAATACTTGTAAAATAGCGGTAAACAATGTGTTGCCTCCTCAGGCTTTTATCTCCGCCAAATGCAAGCATTTGCCGGAGTCTTGCTGTCCTCCTTCGCGCATTCGCTGCGCTCATACACTCGGAGGACAATCAGTATTTTTGGCCCGGCGCATGTCCGTGCCAAAAATGAATTTCACTTTATTTGGCCCTTTGGGCCAAACTCGGTGAGACCTCCCTGATATGCTTGGCTTGGGGTGGCGCCGGCGGAAGCGTCAGGGCACGGGATCGTACTCGATGGTCTTCTGCCGGTGAAAGGGATGGCATTTGGAAAGCCGCTTGGCCGCCAGCAGACTGCCGCGGGCCGGACCGTACTTCTCCACCGCCTGGCGCGCATACTCCGAACAGGTGGGCACAAACCGGCAGGACGGCGGGGTCAGCGGCGAGATCGCCCGCTGATAAAAGCGGATGAGCGCCAGCAGCGCCCGCTTGAGCGCCCCGCTCACCGCTCTTCCCCCTCCTGCGTGCGCCAGAGGCCGAGCTTTTTCGCCAGACGGCAGAAATCGCGGTCCAGGCGCTGGTAAGATACCTGAGTCGCCAGCCCCCGCGCGACAACGACGAGGTCTGCGCCATCCCTCAGGTCTTCCTGGTGCAGGCGGTAGATCTCTCGAATGCGGCGGCGGACCCGGTTGCGCACGACGGCGTGGCCCAGCTTGGTGCTCGCCGTGATGCCCAGGCGGCGCACGCCCAGGCGGTTGGGGCGCGTATAGCACACCAGCGTCGCCGAGGCGGCGGATTTGCCCCGGCTGTAGAGCCGGCGAAACTCGCGGTTATCCTTGATAGAGATCCAACAGCGTTTCACAGATCATCCCTCATGCCTCTGCGCCGGGCATCTCCCCGGCAGCGGACAGCGCGGGCAGCGCATCGCGTCCCGGATACACAGCAAGGGGTGGAAGACCGCTTTCCGGCCAGACGGCCCCGGATCATTCCACCCCTGCCATGCCAGTGCGCCGCCCCGTTCGACTTCGGAGACCGGCGGCCTGGCCGCTATCCTCATGGCGTTTAACTCTCCCAGCTCTGTCCTTTTTCCGTTCCTCAGTGGGTCAGACGGATACGGCCCTTGGCGCGGCGGCGGGCGAGAACCTTCCGGCCGTTGGCCGTCGCCATTCTCTTGCGGAACCCATGGACCTTGGAGCGATGAAGCTTCTTGGGCTGATAGGTACGTTTGGTAGCCATTTTCTTACACCTCCGACTTACATATTGCTCGACAAGCCGGCGCGGAAACGCCGGCCGCAGCGAACGAAAAACAGGGCATGACAGGGCAAAATGCCCATAAATGCAACAGATATTATAAACCATCCAATTTCACGCTGTCAATAGTATTTTTTCCGCTTTTTTCTGCCGAAACCGTCCTGCGGAGAAAACAGCCCCTCGCCCCATACCGCCGCGCCGGAGCGGCAGGGCGCATCCTTTTGCACCATATAGGCCAATTCCGTCAAATTTTGTTCCGATTTGTGCTCCTTTCTCCTTTCCTCGCCTTGCTGAAAGCGCCGGAATGTGTTATAATGGCAGAAGTCGAGCGGGCGGCGTCCGGCGGTGAAAAAACGTTTTCAGCAGCACGTTTTTTCCGCGTCCCGCCCGCCAGAAAGAGAGTCAGAGAATGGACGACGGGGAGGTCTTTACCATAGAAATGAATTCCGCTGCCGACATCTGGGCCAGCGCGGTCGCCCTGCTGGAAAAGGAGCTGACGCCCACCGCGGTCAGCACCTGGTTTTACGACGCCGAGGCGATGGAGCTGCGGGAGGACCAGCTGGTCCTCTGCGTGCCCACTGAGTTTAAAAAGAATATCATCCTCTCGCGCTATCTGCCCC
Organism: Candidatus Onthomonas avicola; assembly: GCA_018710845.1. Lineage (GTDB taxonomy): Bacteria > Bacillota > Clostridia > Oscillospirales > Oscillospiraceae > Onthomonas > Onthomonas avicola. Next base: position 2,182 of record DVJB01000065.1, on the reverse strand, counting down.
ACCTGAAAAAGGTCCTCTACGACCTGTTTGCCGCCGACATGGACGTCGTCATCTTCACCAAGGAGGAGGCGGACCGGTACCGGGCGCAGGGGCCGCGCAACGAGAATGTGCTCATCGGCAACGAGGAATTCACCTTTGAGCACTTTATCGTCGGCTCCTCCAACCAGTTCGCCTACAACGCGGCGCTCAACGTGGCCAACAACCCCGGCCGGAGCTACAACCCGCTGTTCATCTACGGCGAGTCCGGCCTGGGCAAGACCCACCTGCTCTACGCGATCTATCACACCATCCGCAAGAGCCATCCCGACTTCAACATCATCTTTATCAAGGGCGACGAGTTCACCAACGAGCTGCAGGAGGCCATCCGCCTCAAGAGCACCGACGCCTTTCGCCAGAAGTACCGGGACAAGGACCTGCTGCTGGTGGACGATATCCAGTTTATCGCCGGCAAGGAGTCCACGCAGGAGGAGTTCTTCAACACCTTCAACAACCTCTACGAGTCGGGCCACCAGATCGTGCTCACCTCCGACCGGCCGCCGTCTGACATGGCGCGGCTGGAGAACCGGCTGCGCACCCGTTTTGAGTGGGGCCTGCTGGCGGACATCCAGCCGCCGGACTATGAGACGCGCTGCGCGATCATCAAAAACAAGGCCATCCTGCTCGGGCTGGAGCTGCCCAACGACGTGCTGGAGTACATCGCGCAGAACATCACCTCCAACGTCCGCCAGCTGGAGGGGACGATCAAGCGCCTGCTGGCCTACCGCGACCTGATGGGCCAGAAGGTGAACGACGAGAACGCCTCCCGCGCGATCCAGGCGCTCATCCGCGCGCGCGACGAGTACATCCCCTCCCCCGAGATCATCGTGGAGGAGACGGCGAAATACTACGCGCTGGAGCCCAAGGCGGTGCTCGGCTCCTCCCGGATGAAGGAGGTCGTGCTGGCGCGGCAGGTGTCCATCTACCTGATCCGCTCCATCACCAACCTCTCCCTGCCGGAGATCGGCAAGGTCTTTGGCCAGCACCACACCACCGTCATGCACTCGCTGGACAAGGTGGAGAAGATGATGAAGGACGACCGGCACCTCACCGAGGTCATCCGCGACATCAAGAGCAATATCAACAGCCGCGGGTACTGAAATTTCACCGGGACTTTTTTCCACATTTTCCACAGAGTTTTTCCACCTGTGTACTGCGTTGTTGTGTATTCGCCGGACCTCACGCTTTCCCGTGTGAATCCCCGGGGAATTTTCCCACCGGGGGTGTGGACGCAAAAATCCAGTCGCCGCAAGGGTTTTCGCCCCGTTTCCACAATTTCGCGGCCCCTACTACTACTGCTATTTTCTAAAAAATCCTCTTCCCTGACAAGAACGGAGGCAATCCATGAAATTCTCCTGTGAAAAGGCGCTGCTGCAGAGCGCCATCAATACGGCTTCCCGCACCGTCGCGGTCAAAAGTGCCATCCCGGCGCTGGAGGGCCTGCTCGTGGAGACGCGGGAAAATCAGATCCGCATCACCGGCTACGACCTGAAAACCGGTGTGCGCACCTTGATCCCCGCCAATGTGGAAGAGCAGGGCGCCCTGGTCTTCTCTGCCCGTCTCTTTGGCGAGATCATCCGCCGTATGCCGGACGATCTGGTCTCCATCTCCACAGAGCAGTACACCGTCAACCTCCGCTGCGGCATGAGCGAGTTCCACATCCAGGCGATTGACCCGGGAGAGTATCCCGACCTGCCGTCTGTGGACTATCAGAACTCCATGACCATCCGGCAGAGCCGGCTGCGCGACATGATCAACCGCACCTCCTTTGCCATCAGCCAGAACGAGGCGCGCCCGATCCACACCGGCTCCCTGTTTGAGGTGGAGCAGAGCGGCGAGGAGGAGTGGCAGCTCACCATGGTCGCCGTGGACGGCTACCGCCTCGCCCTGCGGCGGGAGAAGCTGGAGCGCAAGAGCGGCGCGCCTGGCTTCCAGTTCGTCGTCCCCGGCGCGGCCCTGCGCGAGGTGGAGCGGCTGTGCGGAGACACGGACGAGCCGATTGAGGTCATCCAGGGAGAGCGGCACATCATGTTCAAGACGGCGGACGTCACCCTGGTCACCCGCCGGCTGGAGGGGGACTTCCTGAACTACCGGCAGGCGATCCCCTCCTCCAGCCCGATCCAGGTGGTGGCGGACACCCGGCGGC
>DVJB01000064.1 GCA_018710845.1 Candidatus Onthomonas avicola | reverse complement strand
GTGACAAGCCTTTAGCCTTTCGGAGTACTTTGATATTTTCATTTAGCATGATTATCCCTCCTTTGTATGGGAACATTTTATCGCCGAAGCCCGTTGCATTCAAGCAACCAATGTTAACATCCGGCTATTTTAGTGCAAAAGCCGCCTGTAGGCTATTACCCACAGACGGCATCGCAATCAGTTATCCAAAGATTTATATTCCGTGACAGTTTTTAAGTACATTTCCGGATCGCCATTCAGGATAAGGTCTGCATACCCAATCGGGTCATTGTAAATCAGATAGTCCAGTTCTGACCGCTGATACATATTGTCGGCAACCTCATTTTCAACCGCAATCGTATCAATAGCAATCATACTGCTGCCATCAAAGAATTTCAGTTCCACACAAGCGGTGTCCATGTTAAACTCACAAGAAATCAATCTATCCATAAGAAACCTCCATTCTACGGGATGTTAGATCATCCCATAATATTTGAATGCTTCTCGGATTGCTTTCTCTTTTTCCGGCGGACACTGGGGTTGCCTGGAATCTTCGGATTTCGGCAGATTATAGTTTTTGCCTACCTCAATCCCACATTTCCGTTTAATCTGTGAGATATAGAGGTTGGACACCTTTAACCCGGTATGCTCCAAAACATACTCCTTAATCTGCGGATAGGTTGCTCCATCTTGGAACTCGGACATATCCATATCCTCCAAAGAGAACTCAACCCGAATCTTTTTCGAGTCGACCTCACCCTTGGAAAGCAAGACAACCGTCTCCACATGCCCCGTCCCTGGAAACAGGTCCACCACCTCTGCCCGCTCCGCCCGGTAGCCGCGCTCATCCAGCAGCGCCAGATCCCGTGCTAGCGTCCCGGGGTCGCAGGAGACATAAACCACACGTTCCGGCGCCATCTGGCAGATCGCCTCAATCACCTCGTGGGACAGCCCTTTCCGCGGCGGGTCCACCGAGATGACATCCGGGCGGATTCCCTGCCCCGCCAGCATCTCGGCAGCCTGTCCCGCGTCTGCGCAGAGAAATCTGGCATTCTCCAGGCCGTTGCGGCGGGCATTTGCCTTCGCGTCCTCGATCGCCTCCGGAACGATCTCCGCGCCGATCACCTGTCGGGCGCGCTGCGCCATCACCAGGCTGATTGTACCGGTACCGCAGTAGAGGTCCAGCACTGTCTCCCGCCCCGTCAGGCCGGCAAAGTCGAGCGCGCGCCGGTAGAGCACCTCCGCCTGGCGGCGGTTGACCTGGAAAAAGGAGGGAACGGAGAGACGGAATGTGAGGCCGCAGAGGGTATCCTCCAGCCAGTCACGTCCCCAAAGCGTCCGGAAGGACCGGCCCAGAACCACGTTGGTCCGCTCGCGGTTTTTCGACAGGACAACGCCCGCCAACTTCGGCAGCCCCGCGCGCAGGCGGCGGACCAGCTCTCCCTCTTCCGGTAGGGCGCCGGCATTGACCACCAGGCAGACCAGCAGCTCCCCCGCCGCGTTGGTGCGGCAGAAGAGATGGCGGACCAGCCCCGTGTGGGAGGTCTCGTCATAGGGCACGATCTGCCGCTCGTCCATCCAGCGGCGCACGATCTGCCCCGCCTGGTTGCTCGCCTCCGGCTGGAGCAGGCAGCGCTCGACCGGGACAATCTCATGGCTGCGCCGGCGGTAAAAGCCCAGCCGGACTCCCCCGTCCGACGCGGGTCCCACCGGAAACTGCACCTTGTTGCGGTAGCCTGTCCGCTCCGGCGCGGGGTGGATGACCTCGGCACGCAGGGGGAGCCCGCCAATGCGCTGCAGCGCGTCGTTCACCCGGCCGAGTTTGAGAGACAGCTCCTCCTCATAACTCATATGGCGCAGCTGGCAGCCACCGCATTTGGGATAATACGGGCAGTCCGGCGTAACGCGCGCGGGAGACGGCTCCTCTACCGCCAGCAGCCTTCCCCAAGCGCAGCGCTTGGACGCCTTCAGGATGGAGATGCGGCACCGCTCGCCCCGCAGAGCGCCCCGGACAAAGACGGTCAGCCCGCTTTCCAGATGCCCAACTCCCTCTCCCGTGGTGGAGTAACCGGTGATTACCATCGTGTGCTCGCTGTTCTTGCGTGGAAGTTCCATTGTCTACCTCTCCTCCGTCTCCGCTGCGCGGGACCGCTCTTTTACGCCGATTATATCATATTCCGCCCCCATCCGAAAGGGCCGGGCGGGATACACAGAATTTGACGAATCTATGGGGGAAAGATAATTCCATCTTCCACTTTCAACCGGGGAAAAGCTATGATATAATACCGGTAACTGCCTGTCCCCCACCCGTACGGATGGCAGCGACTCAGACTGGAAAGGAAGCATCACTGTGGGATTTTTGCAAGCCATCTTCGGCACCTCCTCTTCCCGCGAGGTCAAGAAGATCACCCCTCTTGTCGATAAAATCGAAGCCCTCAGCGACGAGTACAAGGCCCTCACGGACGAGCAGCTCAAGGGCAAGACCGCCGCATTTAAGGAGCGCCTGGCCGCGGGCGAGACGCTGGACGACCTGCTGCCCGAGGCCTTTGCCACCGTGCGCGAGGCGGCGGACCGCGTGCTCGGCCTGCGCCCGTACCGGGTACAGCTCATCGGCGGCATCATTCTTCACCAAGGCCGCATCGCCAAGATGAAGACCGGCGAGGGCAAGACGCTGGTGGCCACCCTGCCGGCCTATCTGAACGCGCTCTCCGGCGAGGGTGTGCATATTGTCACCGTCAACGACTACCTCGCCAAGCGCGACTCAGAGTGGATGGGCAAGGTCTATCGCTACCTCGGCCTGGAGGTCGGCCTGATCGTCCACGGCCTGACCCGCAACGAGCGCAGGAAGGCCTACGCCGCTGACATCACCTACGGCACCAACAACGAGATCGGCTTTGACTACCTGCGCGACAACATGGCCATCTACGACCGCGACCTGGTCCAGCGGGGCCAGAACTTCGCCATCGTAGACGAGGTGGACTCCATCCTCATCGACGAGGCGCGCACCCCCCTCATCATCTCCGGCAAGGGCGAGGAGTCCACGCAGCTCTACCAGATGGCGGACCAGTTCGTCTCCACCCTGCGCCGCTACACCATCGCCGAGAGCGATGACAAGGAGATCAACGAGGAGATCAACCAGAACTACGACTACGTCGTGGAGGAAAAGCGCAAGACCGCCACTCTCACCGCCCGCGGCATCGCCAAGGCGGAGGCCTACTTCAACCTGGAAAACCTGGCCGACGAGGAGAACACCACCCTCAACCACCACATCAACCAGGCCATCCGCGCCCACGGCGTCATGAAACGGGACGTGGACTATGTCGTGAAGGACAACCAGGTCATCATCGTCGACGAGTTCACCGGCCGCCTGATGTACGGCCGCCGCTACAACGAGGGCCTGCACCAGGCCATCGAGGCCAAGGAGGGCCTGCAGGTCGCCAACGAGTCCAAGACGCTGGCCACCATCACCTTCCAGAACCTCTTCCGCCTGTACCACAAGCTCTCCGGCATGACGGGCACCGCGATGACGGAGGAGACGGAGTTCGGCTCCATCTATCACCTGGATATCGTGGAGATCCCCACCAACCGCCCGGTCATCCGCATCGACCAGCCGGACTGCGTCTACAAGACAGAGGCGGGCAAGTACCGCGCGATTGTCAACCAGATCATCGCCTGCCACGAAAAGGGACAGCCGGTGCTGGTGGGCACCGTATCCATCGAGAAGTCGGAGAAGCTCAGCCGGATGCTGCGCGCGCGCGGCATCACGCACAATGTCCTCAACGCGAAGAATCACGAGCGTGAGGCGGAAATCATCGCCCAGGCGGGCAAGCTGGGCGCCGTCACCGTGGCGACCAACATGGCCGGCCGCGGCACCGACATCATGCTCGGCGGCAACGCGGAGTATCTGGCCAAGGCGGACCTGCGCCGCAAGGGCTATGACGACGAGGTGATCGCCGAGGCAACCGGCTACGCCGACACCGACAACGAGGAGATTTTGGAGGCCCGCGCCCTCTTCGCCCAGAAGATGGAGGAGTATAAGCAGGCCATCGCCGCCGAGGCGGAACAGGTCCGCCAGGCGGGCGGCCTGTATATCCTCGGCACCGAGCGGCACGAGGCGCGGCGGATCGACAACCAGCTGCGCGGCCGTTCCGGCCGTCAGGGCGACCCGGGCGAGAGCCGCTTCTACCTCTCTCTGGAGGACGATATCCTCCGTCTGTTCGGCTCGGAGCGCATCTCCCACCTGATGGACACCCTCAAGATTGACGAGGACACCCCGATTGACGCCAAGATGCTCTCCGGCGCAATTGAGAGCGCGCAGAAGAAGGTGGAGTCGCGCAACTTCCAGATCCGCAAGACGGTGCTGGACTACGACGACGTGATGAACACCCAGCGCGAGGTGATCTACGGCGAGCGCCGCCGCGTGCTCAACGGAGAGAATCTCAAGCCGTATATCCACAGCATGATCGACCACATGATCGACCAGTCCGTGCTCGGCATCGCCGGGGAGAAACGGCATCTGTCCGCCGAGGACCTGCGCGACGCCACCCAGGATTACCGCAACGTCTTCCTCACCCCGGACGAGCTGAACTACTCTGACGAGGAGCTCGCCAAGCTCACCCCGCAGCAGGTGGCCGATCAGGTCAAGGAGCGCGCGCACGATATCTATCAGAAGAAGGAAGAGATTCTGACCGAGCCGGTCATGCGCGAGCTCGAGCGGGTGATGCTGCTGCGCGTGGTGGACGAGTACTGGATGGACCACATCGACGCGATGGATGACCTGCGCCAGGGCATCCGTCTGCAGGCCTACGGCCAGCAAGACCCCGTCGTCGCCTTCAAGCGCGAGGGCTATGAGATGTTCGAGCAGATGAACCAGTCCATCCAGCACGAGACGGTGCGCCGCATCTATCTGGCGCGGGTGCGCACGGAGAAGATTGAGCGCAAGGCGGTGGCCAAGGTCACCGGCGAATCTGCCGGCGGCGGCGAAAAGGAGAAGCCCCGCCGCGTCCCGGTGCGCAAGGGCAAGAAGATCGGCCCGAACGACCCCTGCCCTTGCGGCTCAGGCAAGAAGTATAAGAAGTGCTGCGGCCGCAACCGCGGGATGGACTGACCGAAATGCGGGAACACAGCGCCCCCGGCTGGCCGGTCTGGCTGTCCAGCGAGCTGCTTGCCGCGCCGGGCGGCGCGGCACACGCCTTCTCCACCCGGCTGGGTGGTGTGAGCGAGGGGGTCTTCTCTTCGCTCAACCTCGGCCACACGCGCGGCGACTGTCCGGAGGCGGTCCGGGAGAACTACCGCCGCCTCCTCTCCGCCGCCGGTATGCCGGAGATGGGCCGCCTGGTGCTCGCCCGGCAGGTGCACGGGGACGCGCTGCGCGTCTGCACCGGCGCGGACGCCGGCAAAGGGCTGGACCGCCCGCGCGACTTCGAGGCGGACGGCCTGATGACGGACGAGCGGGGGCTGACGCTGGCCGTCTTTACCGCCGACTGTATCCCGATCTTGCTCTATGACCCCGTCCGGCGTGCGGTGGCTGCCGTCCACGCCGGTTGGCGCGGCACCGCCCTCGGCATCGCCGCCAAGGCGGTCCGTCAGATGGCTGACGTCTACGGCTGCCGTCCGGAGCACCTGCGCGCCGCGATCGGGCCGGGGATCTCCCGCTGCTGTTTTGAGACGGATGACGACGTGCCCGGAGCGATGCGCCGCGCATTGGGGGCCGAGGCGGAGCAAATGATCTTCCCCGTCCCGGGCAAGCTGGGCCGCTGGCGCGTCGACCTCAAGGCGCTCAACGAGCACTGGCTGCGCCGCGCAGGGGTGCGCGAGATCGACCGCTCCGACGAGTGTACCCACTGTCACCCGGAGCGCTACTGGAGCCACCGCCGCACCGGCCCCGCGCGCGGCTCGATGGCCGCACTGATCACATTGACCTGACCCGGCAAGGAGGCTGGACGAGACCTGGACCCCTTGCCGGTTTTCTTCCCTGTGTGAGGTGATTTCTTGAGACACAACGCCCCGCTGGTCCTGCTGCTGGCCCTCCTGTTTGCTCTGGCTGCCTGCACTGGGCAGGCAGCGCAAGAGGAGGCGCCGGACGCGCAGGCGCCGGTACAGGCGGATGACAGCACCTCCGAACCCGCCGGGGTGGAGACGGAGGACGGGGCGCCGTTCACCCTGGGCTGCTACACCGATCTCGGCCTGAATCCCTACACCTGCTCCAACAGCACCAATCAGGCCGTCATCCGCCTGCTCTATGAGCCGCTGTTTGAGGTGGGACCGGACTTCTCCGTGCAGCCGGTGCTGGCCGTCTCCTGCCGCTCGGACGGCGGGGGGCGCTGGACGCTCACGCTGGCGGAGGACGCCGTCTTTTGGAACGGGGAGGCGCTGACCGCACAGGATGTGGTCTATTCCCTCGAGCAGGCCGCCGCGGAGGAAAGCATCTATGCCGCCCGTCTCGCGCCGATGTCCGAGCTGTCCGCGGAGGGGGACGCCGTCGCCTTCTCCTGGTCTGAACCGCTCGGCGAGCTGGAGAGCCTGCTGGAGATCCCCATCGTCCAAGCCGGGACAGCGGCGGACAGCATCCCGACGGGGACCGGCCCCTATCAGCCGGTCTCGGGGGAGGATGGGCTCGCCTCTCTCTCCGTCCACCGCGCCTGGTCTCAGGCCGAGTCGCTGCCGGTGGAGGAGATCGCCCTCTATCCGGTGACCGATAGCGACATGCTGATCTACGGATTTGAGAGCGGGGAGATCATCCTGGTTCCCTCCGATCTCACCGGCTCGAACAGTCTGGGCTACTCCGGCAATTACGAGGTGTGGGACTACCCCACCAGCTACCTGCTCTACCTCGGCTGCAATACGGCGGACGGGCCGTGCGCCGAAACGGCGTTTCGCCTGGCCCTGCAGGACGCGCTCGACCGGGAGATGATGGCGACCAGCCTGCTCTCCGGGCACGCGGCTGCCAGTCCCCTCCCCTTCCACCCGGACTCCGCCCTCTACGACGCCGCGCTGGCCGACGCCTTTTCTGAGCCGGACTCCTCCGCGTTGGAGGGGTACGCCGGGGAATCAGTCACCATTCTGGTCAATGCCGACTCCTCCTTTAAGATCACGTTGGCAGAATCCATCGCCGCCGCGCTGGAGGCCGCTGGACTGGAGGCCGAGGTGGAGACGCTCGCCTGGTCTGACTATCAGACGACGCTGGAGGCGAGGGAGTACGACCTCTACCTCGGAGAGGTCCGTCTGGAGCCAAATTTTGACCTCTCGGCCCTGCTGGCGGAGGACGGAAGCCTGAATTTCAGCGGCTACCGCTCCGACGGCATCTCGGCCGCGCTCGATGCGTATCGGGCCGCCAGCTCAGACACGCGTGCCGAGGCCGCCGCCGCGCTCTCCGCGGCGGTCTGCCAGGAGGCCCCCATCCTCCCCCTCTGCTTCGAGGAACACTCCATCCTCAGCAGCTGGGGCAGCTTAGCGTACTGTACCGCCACCCAATCCAACCTGTTTTACCACATTCAGGACTGGACACTGAGCGGCTGATCCGACAGAGAATCACAGAAGGGAGAACTGCGCCATGAACAACGTGTACCGCTGCTATGCCGAAAAGCGCCCCAGCTTTGACGTGGAGGCCGGAAAGGTCTATCGGGAGCTGAGAGAGCAGCTCGGCATCGAGGAACTGACCGGCGTGCGGATCCTGTACCGCTACGACGTGGACCGGATTGACCGGTCCGTCTTTGAACAGGCCGCGCGCACTGTCTTCTCCGAGCCGATGTGCGACGACTACTACGAGGAGGAGATGCCGCCCATCGAGGGGGCGCACACCGTCCTCGCCGTGGAGGCCCTGCCCGGCCAGTTTGACCAGCGGGCGGACTCGTGCGCGCAGTGCATCCAGCTGCTGGCCGGCTGCGACCGGCCGCTGGTGAGCGCCGCCACCGTCTACGTCCTGCTCGGCGCGCTGGGCGAGGGGCAGGTGGAGCGGGTCGCGCGCTACCTCATCAACCCGGTGGAGAGCCGCCGGGCCGGGATGGACAAGCCCCAGACGCTGGAGCAGACCTACGCCGTGCCCACCTCGGTACCCACGCTGGAGGGCTTTATCGCCCAGGACCGCGACGGCCTGGCCGAAACGCTGGAGCGCTACAGCCTGGCGATGGACCTGGACGACCTCGCCTTCTTGCAGGCCTATTTCCGCGACCAGGAACACCGTGACCCCACCCTGACCGAGCTGCGCGTGGTGGACACCTATTGGTCCGACCACTGCCGCCACACCACCTTCGGCACCCGGATTGAGACGGCCGAGATTGAGGACGGCGGCGTGCGCGCGGCCTATGAGGAATATCTCGCCGGGCGAGAGGAGGTCTACGGGCCGGAGAAGGCCGCCGCGCGGCCCCGGACGCTGATGGACATCGCCACCGCCGGGACCAAGGTCCTCAAAAAGCGCGGGGCGCTGCCCAACTTAGACGAGAGCGAGGAGATCAACGCCTGCTCCATCCACATCCCAGTGGACGTGGACGGCGTGGAGGAGGACTGGCTGCTCCAGTTCAAAAACGAGACGCACAACCACCCCACCGAGATCGAGCCCTTCGGCGGGGCGGCCACCTGCATCGGCGGGGCCATCCGCGACCCGCTGGCCGGCCGCGCCTACGTCTATCAGGCGATGCGCCTGACCGGCTGCGGCGACCCGCGCACCCCGCTCGGCGACACGCCGGCCGGCCGCCTGCCGCAGCGCAAGCTGGCCACCACCTCGGCGGCAGGCTACTCCTCCTACGGCAACCAGATCGGCCTGGCCACCGGCGTGGTCAGCGAGTTCTATCACCCCGGTTACGTCGCCAAGCATATGGAGCTGGGCGCGGTAGTGGGCGCAGTGCCCGCCCGGCAGGTGGTGCGCGTGCGCCCGGAGCCGGGAGATGTGGTCATCCTGCTCGGCGGGCGGACTGGCCGCGACGGCATCGGCGGGGCCACCGGCTCTTCCAAGACGCACAACCTCTCCTCCCTGACCACCATGGCCGCTGAGGTGCAGAAGGGCAACGCGCCGGAGGAGCGCAAAATCCAGCGCCTCTTCCGCAACCCGGAGGTCACCCGCCTCATCAAGCGCTGCAACGACTTTGGCGCGGGCGGCGTCTCCGTCGCCATCGGCGAGCTGGCCGACGGACTGGAGATCGACCTGGACGCGGTGCGCAAAAAATACGACGGGCTGGACGGCACGGAGCTGGCCATCTCAGAGTCTCAAGAGCGCATGGCGGTCGTCGTCGCCCCGGAGGACGCGGACGCCTTTATCGCCTTCGCCACGGCAGAGAATCTGGAGGCCTATCCGGTCGCCGTGGTCACCGAACAGGCCCGGATGGTGATGCGCTGGCGCGGCCAGACCATCGCCGACCTCTCGCGCAACTTCCTCAACTCCAACGGCGCGCCGAAATACACCGCCGTCCACGTCCCCGTCCTGCCCGGCCGGGAGGCGGCGCCCGCCGTGACGGACGTGGGGGCGGCCTTCCGCGCGCTGGCACAGAATCCCAACCTCGCCTCCCAGCGCGGCCTGGGCGAGCGTTTCGACGCCTCTATCGGCGCGGCCTCCGTCCTCTTCCCCTATGGCGGAAAGGAACAGCTTACCCCCGCGCAGGCGATGGCCGCCCTGCTGCCGGTGGGGCCGGGCCACACGACGGGCACCTGCTCCGTGATGGCCTGGGGCTTCGACCCCGAGCTGATGGAGCGCGACCCCTTCGTGGGCGCGCAGTCCGCCGTGGTGGAGAGCGTGGCCAAGCTGGCCGCCGCCGGCGCGGACCCGGAGAAGGCCTACCTCACCCTACAGGAGTACTTTGAGCGCCTGCGCGACGTGCCCGAGCGCTGGGGCAAGCCGTTTGCCGCCCTGCTGGGCGCCTACCGGGCGCAGATTGCCCTCGGCTGCGCCGCCATCGGCGGCAAGGATTCCATGTCCGGTTCCTTCCTCGATCTGGACGTGCCGCCCACCCTTGTCTCCTTCGCCATCGCGCCGGAGCGGGCGGAGCACATCCTCTCCCCTGAATTCAAAGACCCGGACTGCCCGGTCTACCTCTTCCGCGCGCCCGCCGGGGACTATGAGGGCACCCGCGCCCTCTGGAAGCGCTTCCGCGCGCTCGTGCTCGACGGCAAGGTGCGCGCCGCCTGGGCACTCTCCTCCGGCGGGCTGGCGGAGGGTCTGCTGAAGATGTCACTCGGCAACCGCATCGGCTTTGCCTCGGAACCCTCCCTGCACGCGGAGGACCTGTTTGCCAAGTCCTACGGCTCCATCGTCGCCCAGCTGAGCGAGGAGCTCCCGGAGGGCCTGGGCGAGCGGATCGGCCGAACCACCGCCGAGCCGGTGCTCTCCGTCTGCGGCGAGCGCCTGGCCCTGGAGGAGCTGCGCCGCCTCTGGGAGGGCACGCTGGAGGACGTCTACCCCACCCGCGCCGCCGCGGAGGGGTCTGCTCCCCTGCTCTCGCACACGGTGCGCACCGCGCGGCGCTCCAGCGCGCCGGTCGCCCGGCCGAAGGCGGTCATCCCCGTCTTTCCCGGCACGAACTGCGAGTATGACACCGCCAACGCCTGCCTGCGCGCCGGCATTGAGCCGGAGATCCACGTCGTGCGCAATCTGAGCGTCGAGCAGCTGCTCGACTCGGAGCGCGAGCTGGAGCGGGCGATCCGCTCGGCGCAGATGGTCATCCTCCCCGGCGGCTTCTCCGGGGGCGACGAGCCGGAGGGCTCGGGCAAATTCATCGCCTCCTTCTTCCGCAACCCGCGCATCCGCGACGCGGTGCACGAGCTGCTGCGCGCGCGTGACGGGCTGATGCTCGGCATCTGCAACGGCTTCCAGGCGCTCATCAAGCTGGGTCTGGTTCCCTTTGGGGAGATCCGTGACCTGGATGAGAGCTGCCCGACGCTGACCTTTAACCTGATCGGCCGCCATCAGAGCCGCTACTGCGATATCCGCGTGTCCTCGGTACAGTCTCCCTGGATGCTCAAAAGCCACGTTGGGGATCTCTACACCGTGCCCGTCTCCCACGGCGAGGGGCGTTTCGTCGCCCCGCAGGCGGTGCTGGCGCAGCTGGCAGCCAACGGCCAGATCGCCACGCAGTATGTCGACGGCGGCGGCTTCCCGTCGATGGATATCTCTGCCAACCCGAACGGCTCCATGTATGCGGTGGAGGGCATCTTCTCCCCCGACGGACGGGTCTACGGCAAGATGGGCCACAGCGAGCGCTGGAACCCCGGCGTGGCGGTGAATATCCCCGGAGAGAAGTGGATGCCGCTCTTTGAGTCGGGCGCCTACTATTTCAAATAACCCGCAGCGGAGGAGACAGCATGCGAGAGATTATTTTTGATATCGACGGCACGCTTTGGGACTCCCGGCAGGTGGTGGCCGACGCGTGGAACCAAGTCGTTCTGGCGCGGACCGGACACCACCCGGGGCACACGGGCGAGAGCGTCGGCCATCTGTTCGGCCGGACGATGACCGACATCGCCCGCCGCCTCTTCCCCGACCTGCCGCCGGAGGAGCGCGACGCGCTGGCGGGCGCGTGCTTTCGCGCCGAGAACGAGGCGCTGGAGCGCACGCCGGGCAAATTTTATCCCGGCGTGCTGGAGACCATCTCCCAGCTCGCCCGGCGTCAGCCGCTCTACATCGCCTCCAACTGTCAGGCGGGGTATATCGAGCTGGTGCTCCGCCACAGCGGGCTGCGGGACTGCTTCTCCGGCTGGATCTGCTTTGACGACACCGGCCTGTCCAAGGGGGAGAACCTGCGGCTGCTCATCGAGCGCCACCGGATGGACCGCCCCATCTATGTCGGCGACACGCAGGGGGACTGGGAAGCCTGTCAGGCGGCTGGTATCCCCATGATCTTTGCCGCTTACGGGCTGGGGAAGGTGGAGGCTCCGCTGCCCACCATCCGCCAGTTCTCCGAGCTGCTCACACTGCCGGAGGCGCAATGACATCAAAAATCGGCGTATCGGAACCATTCCGTTCCGATACGCCGGTCTTTTTCAGCCTCTCACTCCCAGCTCTTCCACACCTCGGGGCAGTAGCCCACGGTGGCCTGCCTGCCGTTTCGCACGATGGGCGTGCGCAGCAGACTGGGGTCCTCCAGCAGGTGCTCGAGCTTCTGGCTCTCCAGGGCGAGGTAGCCCAGCATCGCCGCGTCCGGGTGCTTCGGGTCGATCAGCGCGTCCAGCCCCACCGCCCGGGCAACCGACGTCAGCTCTCCCCGGCTCATGCCATAGCGCAGCAGGTCGATATTTTGAAATTTCACCCGGCGCTCTTTGAAGTAGCGCTGGGCCTTTTTCGTGTCAAAGCATTTGTTCTTGCCAAAAATCTGGATATTCATCCCAGTTCCCTCCAAATCAGGCGGCGGTACTGCGCGCCCTCCGGGCGCAGGCGGGACTCCATCAGCCAGAAGCCGCGCACCGGCATCTCTGCCGCGAACTCCGGCTCGGCCGCCGGCTCCGGCCCGGCACCTGCCCGGCGGGCGAGCGTGATGTGCGGCCGATAGGGCCGTCCCTCCGTCTTCAGTCCCTGCCGGTCGAGAGCGGCGTTCAGGCCGCGCTGCAGGTCCAGCAGCGCGGGCGACGGCGAGATGGCGAGATAGAGCACGTCTCCGCCCCGCTGGGAAAACCGTCCCAGGCCGCCAAAAGTGAGGGAGAACGGCTCTCCCGCCGTCTCCGCCATCGCCGCGGCCGCGCGCCGCGCATCCGGCTGCTCGCCGAGAAAGGCGAGTGTCAAGTGCAGATTCTCCTGGTTCGTCCACCGCCCGGCAAACCCGGCCTCGCGCAGGCAGGCCTGGTACCGCGCCAGCGCCAGCCGACAGGTCCGGTCCAGGTCGATGGCGCAAAAGAGCCTCACGCCTGCCGTCCCTCCAGCTCCGCGCGCAGGCGGGTGTAGCGCGCGTGCACCTCTTCCGCCCGGCCGCAGGTCATCTTTCCCTCGGTGCAGGCCCCGGCGACGCAGGGCGGTCCGCTGCGGTCAAAGAGGGCGGGAGCGATGGGATAGACCAGCTTGAACATCTCCTCCGCCAGGGCGCGGATCTCCCACTGGGCGCGGTTGCAGCAGCGCAGGCGGAAGAAATTTTGCAGGCTACGGGCGTTCATCGTGACCACCATCTTGGTCTCGCAGGCGTTGGGGAGGACAAAGCGTGCGTCCTCGTTGGCCAGCTTCTCCGCCTTGCGCTCCGCCTCCCCCTCGGGAAGGCCCTGGGCGAGGAACTCCGCCTTGTGTTTGGCCTGGAGCGTCTGCGCAAGCTGGAGATACTGCCGCCCCTCCTCTTTCATCGCCGCGAGAAAGGCGGCTTTGGACGCGGGGTCCGCCTCCACCTCCGGCGGGATGACAAAGCGGAAGTCATCCAGGCGGACATAGCGCTGGCTTTGGACGGAAAAGGAGGCAATGCGGTGGCGGGTGATCTGTGCGAGCAGGGCGCGGGAGACGCCCTCAATGCCAAAAGTAAAGGATGCATGCTCAATCGGGCTGGCGTGTCCATAGCTGGCAAGCATCTTGACGAATTTAGCGCTCTTCTCCGGCGTCAGGCCCTCGAGCAGAGTCTCCACCCCGGTGTCGGAATAGCAGAGCTTGGCCGCAGCGGCCACTACCCGCTCCGGTTCGGGCGTGTGGGCGATGAGCTGAACGTGAAGCATGGGGTCATTCCTCCTGATCGTCTGTTGTTTCGCCCGCTATTATATCACACATCGGACGTTTCCGCCATCCGTCCAGCGGAAAAGTGCCCCCGGCCTCGTGGCCGGGGGCATCCAAAATCAAAAACAGGTCAACTCTTTCGGCTGTAGTCCAAATTGATCCAGCCCGCGCCGCTCTTGAGCTTGCCCCAGGTCACGCCACGGCTGTCCCTCTGTTCGTCTACAATAGTGACTTTTTCCCCGCGAGAGAGCCAACCGGTGACTGTGCTGGTATTGCTCGCGCTCTTGCGGATATTCAGGCTGAAGGCAGTGATGGTGACAGTGTACTCACTCGAGCTGCCGCTCCCGCCGCTGCTGTCTGTCCGGGAGCAATATTCCAGACTGACCCAGCCCGCGCCGCTCTTGAGCTTGCCCCAGGTCACGCCACGGCTGTCCTTCTGCTCGGCTACAATGGTGACCACATCTCCCCGGGAGAGCCAGCCGGTGACGGCCGCAGTCCGACTCGCGCTCTTGCGGATATTCAGGCTGCCCGCCGTGACACGGACAGTGTAATTGACCGTGCTGCTCTCTCCGCTGCCGCTGTCCGACTTACTGCAGTAGGCCAAGCTGACCCAGCCGCCACTTTTCAGCTTCCCCCAGATGACACCCCGGCTGTCCGACTGCTCGGCCACAATGGTGACCTTATCTCCCTTGGAGAGCGTTCCGGTGACGGCCGCGCTCTTGCTCGCGCTCTGGCGGATGTTCAGGCTGTATGCGGTGACGGTGGCGGTATAGTTGACTGAGGTGCTGTCGTCACTGCCGTCCGTCCTGCGGCAGTAGTCCAAGCTGACCCAGCCCGCGCCGCTTTTCAGCTTGCCCCAGGTCACACCACGGCTGTCCACCTGCTCTGCGGTGATGGTCATCTTGTCGCCCTTGGAGAGCCAACCGGTAATAGAAGCGGTCCGGCTGGCGCTCTTGCGGATATTCAGGCTGCCCGCCGTCACCTCTACTGTGTAATTGACCTCAGTGCTCTCCCCGCCGCTGAGCTTGCGGCAATAGCTCAGGCTGATCCAGCCGCGCCCGTCGCCTAAGTAGCCCCAGGAGACGCCGCGGCTGTCGGCACGCTCCTCCACAATAACACAGGTATCCCCCCGTTTGAGCGAGCCGACCACGCTGTAGCCGGTCCCCACACCTTTGCGGATGTTCAGGCTGCTGGCCGTCACCTCCACGCGATAGCTCGTACTGGTGGAATGGCTGGCGGCAGCCGGAACTTCCGCAGCCAGCGCAGCCGGGATGCCTCCGCCCGCGCCGAGCAGCAGCAGCGCTGCCAGCACGCCGGCAATGACTCTGCTTCTTTTCATGTTGCAGCACTTCCTTTCTCGTCGTTTTGAAAATATAGTTTTTATATGTCCTTATCGATACTATATCCCTCCGACGGCAGAATGTCAACGGCTTGCGCGCATCTGTCATAACCTGTAAGAATTGGGCGGAGCAAAAGAAAAACCATCCTCCGCTATACACAGAGGATGGCAAAAGAGGCAACACCCGGATTCGAACCGGGGAATCAGGGTTTTGCAGACCCACGCCTTACCACTTGGCTATGTTGCCATATGGAAAACAGGAGCCGCAAAAGCTCCTGTTTTCATTTGGAGCGGAAGACGAGGCTCGAACTCGCTACCTCCACCTTGGCAAGGTGGCGCTCTACCAGATGAGCTACTCCCGCAGATGCCCGGCCAGCCGGGCGGGATGCCTCCGATCGGAATCGAACCAATGACACGGGGATTTTCAGTCCCCTGCTCTACCAACTGAGCTACAGAGGCATATATGGCTCCGAAGAACCTCTTTTTAAAGCGACCCGGAACGGGCCTTTCCCTCATCCGAAAGCGGACTTTCGAATACTCGCCTTTGGGAAAGAGCGAGAGCGACCCGGAACGGGCTCGAACCGTCGACCTCTAGCGTGACAGGCTAGCGTTCTAACCAACTGAACTACCGGGCCAGGCAGTATCCCCGATGACGGGCACTGTGATACGACAGTGGTGGGAACAACAGGACTCGAACCTGTGACCCCCTGCTTGTAAGGCAGGTGCTCTAACCAGCTGAGCTATGCTCCCGTCCCCGTTGTGTCCGACCGCCGAACGCGAGATTTATTATACCGAAGAGGACCCCACTTGTCAACCATTTTTTGTATTATTTTTGATTTTCCTGTTTCGCATCTCTTCCGGCCGCTTCTGCTGCCAAATTGCCCAGTTCACGGCTGGAAAAATGATAGGTTTTCCCGCAGAACTGGCATTTGAGCTCCGCGCCGTCCGCATCGGCCGCCAGCTCCTCCAGCTCTGCGCGCCCGAGGCTGAGCAGGCCGCGCTGGTACCGCTCCCGGCTGCAGGTACAGCGATAGGCGACCGGCGTCTCATCCAGAATCTCCACAGAGAACCCGGAGAGCACCGCGCGCAGCATCTCCTCCGGGCCGAGCCCCTCCTGCAGATGCGGCGTGACGCTGCCAAAGGCGCGCACACCCGCCTCGACCCGGTCAATCGTCTCCTCGTCCGCGCCGGGCAGGAGCTGGATCAGGTAGCCTCCCGCCGCCGCGACGGACTGGTCGCGCTCTACCAGCACGCCGAGCGCGCAGGCGGTGGGAAACTGCTCACTGACGGCGAAATAGCTCGTCACGTCCTCCGCGATCTCCCCGCTCACCAGCGGGACAGAGCCGACATAGGGTTCCCGCAGGCCGAGGTCCTTGACCACGGTGAGCGTCCCGTCCCGGCCCACGGCGGCGCCGACATCCAGCTTACCCTGATATTTCTCCGGCAGATGGACAAAGGGGTTGTCCACATATCCGCGCACGTTGCCCTGCGCATCCGAGACGCAGGTGATCCCGCCGAGCGGCCCGCCGCCGCGAATCTGCAGGGTGAGGCTGTCCTCCTCGTTCTTGAGCTGATTGCCCATCAGCGAGGCCGCCATCAGGCTGCGCCCGAG
This sequence comes from Candidatus Onthomonas avicola, assembly GCA_018710845.1. Classification (GTDB taxonomy): domain Bacteria; phylum Bacillota; class Clostridia; order Oscillospirales; family Oscillospiraceae; genus Onthomonas; species Onthomonas avicola. Next base: position 50,257 of record DVJB01000064.1, on the reverse strand, counting down.
CGCGGCCGTGGCGACGGGGAGGGTGGTGTGGATCTGCCGCGCCTGTTCCACCAGGGCGCGCGCGGAGATCGCGGCGGCCATCACGGCCCCGTCCGAGGTGATAGCCCGCACAATTTTATCGGTATCTGACATTGTCTATTACTCCTGTCCATGATGATCTCACGCCGGGGCGCGCCGGCAGACAAAGAAAACCCGCTCGTCCGCCTCCGCCGGCGGAGCGCTGCGGTCCGCGCCGTAGACGCGCACCCCGGTAAAGCCGCATTTCTCCAGCAGTGCTCCCAGCAGCTCCAGCGGCCAGGCACACTCGCAGTGCTCCTCCTGCTCCCGGCTCCAGCGCCCATCCGGCTGCCGGCAGAAGAGGTCCAAGCCATAGGTCATCCGCCTGCTGGTCGCGTCATAGTCCGCCCGCCAGAGGCAGAGCGTCTCCTCGTCCTCGTCTACATAGATCTGTCCGTCCCGCCGGGCAAACTCCTCCGGCGGAATCACGTCAAACAGAAAGAGGCCCCCCGGCCGCAGTGCCCGGGAGACGGCGCGCAGCGCCCGCTCCAGGTTCTCCCGTCCGGTGATATAGTTCAGGCTGTCGAGCGAACAGACACAGGCGTCCACCGGCTCCGGCAACTCCAGCGCCTCCATCGGCTGGCAGATGAGCAGTGGGGGCGGTTCCAAGCCCAGCTCCTGCGCCTTGTCCATCGCCTGGGTCAGCATGTCGGCAGAGGCGTCCGCGCCGGTCACCCGATAGCCCGCCCGTGCCAGCAGACAGGTCAGCGTCCCCGTCCCGCAGGCGAGGTCAAGCACTGTCTCCACCGGCTGTCCGGAGGCGGCAAACCGGCTCCGGTACCAGTCCAGCCAGGCGGCGTAGTCCACGTCCTGCGTCAACGCGTCATAGCGCGCGGCCAGTCCGGTGTATTCATTCACGCTTTTCCCTCTCCCCCAGAGGCAGGCGGGCAAAGACATCCTTGTAGCCGTCCACCCCGTAGTGGAGCGAGCGGTTTACCCGGCTGATGGTGGCGCTGGAGGCGCCGGTCTTTTCCAGGATGTCGTTGTAGATCATCCCCTGCTCCAGCAGAACGGCCACATCAAAGCGCTGCTCCATCGCGCGCAGCTCGGGCACGGTGCACAGGTCCTGAAAAAATCGGTAGCACTCATCCAGGTCTCGCAACTGCAAAATCGCCTCGTACAGAGCCATGCTCGGCTCCTTGCCCATGATTTTGGACACCCGGTGGTCCCTCCTTCCAAACGTCAATGCGGCTCTCCGGCCGCTCAATTTCATATTTTATCATTGTAGTGTGTGAAAGTAAACACCATTTCACATTTTTTTCGCTCCGGCATAGGATGGGGCAGATTCTATGTCCTGTTGGAAGAATCGGCGATCTGTCCGGCGCGGGGAATCTTTTGCCCCCCGCCAGGCAAGGCCCAATGGCAGGAGGCGCAAGAGCATGTCCATTTCCGAAATTCCGCTGACGCTTCAGTCCCGGCAGTGGGAGAGAACGGGCACCTGGGAAGAGTGGCCGGTCCTCACCTGTTCCATCTCCCTGCCGGAGGTATGCACGCCGGGGCGGGGGGCCCGGCGGATCAATCGCTACTACCGCCGTGTGGACGCGGTGCTGCGCCGGTGGCTCGCCCGCCGCTACCACGCCTGCTGCCGCCGGGCGCAGCAGGCGCTCGCGGCGTCGCGCCCGCTGCCGTCGGAATGCGTGCTGGTGACCTGGGAGGCCGCCTATCAGGATGCGCGGCTGCTGTCCCTGGTGTGGACGCTGGAGGCGGAGGGCCAGAGGCGGCAGTTTGCCGATCTCTGGACCTGGCCAGACGGTCTGCCGGCCGACGTCCGGACCCTGCTGCCCCGCGACCTGCTCCACCAGGCGCGCCGGGGGACGCTCTGTCTGGCGGAGGACGGCATCTGGCTCTTGGGCGCACACGGCAGGCGCCGCCTCGCGCCGCTGCCGGAAAATGGGCCGGGCGCTCCGCCCGTCTGAGGCCCGCACAGCGCGGGAAGCGAAAAAATCTGCTCACCAACCATGTCGGTCAGAGAGCAGCCTTTTGGTAAACGGCCCTAATTGTGATGCAAATGAACCCCCTTTGGTGTCAGGCGGTTCGTTTTGTGCAAGGACGGCTCACAGCTTGGTATCCGATCAGCTTGACAAGATACATTTGAAATCACACAGAAGTTTTATCTTTGAGGAATGCTTATTTTCTAATGTTTTATCCATCTGAGCAAGTATCGATAGTACAGCCCATATCTCATGACGGCATGCGGAAGGAGCCTGGCCGACAGCTCTCTGACTTCCTTTAATGTAGGCAGATTATACGAAACGGGAAGATCCAGTTCCTCGCTTGATTGAGCGCGCTTGAATTTGGTCAGTATTTTACACGGCAGAACCCGCATGCCCTCTACAACATAATCTATCATGCTCGATGGTTTGGCCAAACCAACAATGAGGATACATCCATGTGCAGAAAGCATTGCCTTGGATTTTTCAAGGGCGGCAGCCATGTCCATGTGGTGGATAGAGGCCACAAAAACAACCGCGTCATACACCTCTTCCGTTTTGTAATGAAGAAAATCGTCACACAAAAAATGAGTATGCACAGATCCGTTTGACTGCTTTGCTCTTGCGATACAGGACGCGTCCATGTCAATGCCGACAAGTTCTTTGCTCCCGTCATCAAGGCTTGAGATCAGGGAGCCATCTCCGCACCCCACGTCCAGCACCGACTTGCAGCCTGCCGTCCATTCCTGTACCCACTTGTAGTAAGCCGCATTATGATTCCAATACTTCAATGTAAAACCCCTGATGCCTCATGAATTTACTGTATGCTTCCATTATACCTGCTCGTACCTTCAAAAGCAACACGGAATCCTGACAACGTATATGTGGCGCCATTACATCACAAAACACCGCAACCATGATACGCTTTGCATCAAGGTTGCGGTGTTTCTTTTATGGACCCGAAGGGGATCGAACCCTCGAACCTCACGGATGCGAACCGTGCGCTCTCCCAGCTGAGCTACGGGCCCATCAATCCCTTTTCCGGCCCCACGCGCAGGGCCGAAATCGGCAACGGCATTATTATAGCAGATTTTCTCCGGTTGTAAAGTGCTTTTTCCGAAAAGCGCAAAAATTTTTGTCTCCCGCCGCACACGCTGCGGCGAGAGACAGCTGACGGTTCAAAAGACGTCGTCCAAAAACTGCTGCCAGGCGTCCTCATGTTCGACAAAGTACATCGGGCAAAGCTTTCCGGTCACGTCATAATGGCGCAACACCTCTTCCCGGCCCAGGCCGTAGTAGTCCGAGAGAAAGGCGGTCAGCCGGACCAGTGCGCCATAGGTCGCCTCGGTAAACTCGCCCGTCTCGTCCGGGTGGCAGCACTCAATGGAGATGGTGTCGTAATTGCGGTCATTCGAGCAGTAGGCGATCTCGTCGAGTGGGACGCACTGGATGATCTCCCCCTCCAGGCCGATGACAAAATGGCTGCTCACGTGGGCCTCCCCCGTCTCGGCCAGGCCGGCGAAGTAATTGCGGTTGTTCTCCGCAGTGGTGCCGGGGTTGCCGACATAGTGGACGACAATGCCGTTGACCCGCTCCAGGGCAATCCCCGGGCGGGAATACTCGTTGACCGGAATCAGGTCCACCGTCACCCAGTCCGGCATCTCCGGCGGCTCGGTCGGGCCGCCAAACAGGCCGTCCAGGGAGAGGACCGCTCCGCCCTCCTGCCCCCGCGGCAGCAGCCAACCCACGCCCAGCCCGAGGCAGAAGGCAAGCAGAAGCGGCAGCAGTCGGAGCAAGGGATGTACTCGCCGGTGCCGGCGGCGGCGCGAAGTCCGCTCCAGCTCCTCCGGCCAGGTCTCTCTCTCGTTTCGGTCGCGCACACGCGCCATGGCACCTCACCTCCGGCGATAATTCCGGGAACCAGTATAGCACATTCGACCGAATTTGGCAAAATGCGCGCCGCTTTCGTCTATCTGCCCGAAAACAGGCGGCCGGACTGCAAGATAATCCAAAAACTGCTCATATTTTTGAAACTGCAGGTAAAAACCTTGCAAAGCCGCCCTCTCGGCTGTATAATAAATCAATCGACGAGAACCGTCGAGAATGAATTCATGTACGGGAGTGAGAGAATATGAAAAAACTGCTTGCTATTTTGCTGGCGCTGTCTCTCTGCCTCGGCCTGCTGACCGCTTGCGGCGGCAACGACACGGCTGCAGATGAGGACACCGCTGACGCCGCCACCTCGGAGACCAGCGACGACACCGCCGCTGAGGACACCGCCGGGGACACGGAGGAAGCGACCGCCGAAGAGGACACCGCCGCCGCCGAGACCGAGGAGACTGCTGCGGGCGACTACGGCGAGTTCACCACGGTCACCGAGGGCGTGCTGACCATGTCCACCAACGCCGCCTTCCCTCCCTATGAGATGACCACCGATGACGGCGGCTACGAAGGCATCGACGTGGAGCTGGCCGGCGCGATTGCTGAAAAGCTGGGACTGGAGCTGCAGATCGACGACATGGACTTTGACTCGGCGCTGCTGGCGGTCCAGCAGGGCAAGAGCGACATCGTCATGGCCGGCGTCACCGTGAGCGAGGACCGGCTGCTGGTGATGGACTTCACCGACTCCTACGCCACCGGCGTGCAGGTGGTCATCGTCCCCGAGGGCTCTGACGTGACCATCGACAACCTGGGCGAGCACGTCATCGGCACCCAGCGGGCCACCACCGGTAACATCTTCTGCACCGATGAGTTTGGCGAGGACCATGTGGTGGCCTATGACAACGGCATCACCGCCGTCCAGGCGCTGATGAACGGCCAGGTGGACTGCGTGGTCATCGACAACGCCCCCGCCCAGGAGTTCGTGGCGGCCAATCCGGGCCTGACCATTCTGGACACCGAGTATGTCACCGAGGACTACGCCATCGGCCTGGCCAAGGGGAACACCGCTCTGCTGGATGCCATCAACCAGGCGCTGGCTGAGCTCCAGGCGGACGGCACGGTGCAGTCCATCCTGGATAAGTACATCTCCGCGGAGTAATCATCCACAACACCGGAAAGAGGGCGTGCGTTCCGCCGCCCTCTTTCTTCCTATTCCCTGTGAGAGGAGGCGTCTTCTTGTTCTTGGACTACTACACCCAATGGAAATCCATGATGACCAGCGGCCAGGATCTGGCCTTCTGGCAGGAATTCTATGTCAAATTTTATCAGGCCTTTATTGAGGCTGACCGGTGGAAACAGTATCTGGAGGGCGTAGGCACCACCCTGGTGGTGACCGCCATGGCCTTGGCCATCGGCATCGTGCTGGGAGTGCTGGTAGCCATGCTCCGCACCGCCCATGACCAGCAGCGCCCTGGCCACGCAAATCCCCTGCTGGGGGTGCTGAACACTCTGTGCACCATCTACACCACCGTCATTCGGGGCACGCCGATGATGGTCCAGCTGCTCATTATGGGCCTGGTCATCTTCGCTAGCAGCCGGAATTTCACCGCAGTCGGCGCGCTCACTCTGGGCATTAACTCGGGAGCCTACGTCTCCGAGATCATCCGTGGAGGACTAATGTCGCTTGACTCCGGCCAGGCGGAGGCCAGCCGCTCCCTGGGTCTGGGCTATCTGGACACGATGCGCTTTATCGTCATCCCCCAGGCCTTCAAGGCGGTACTGCCCGCCCTGAGCAATGAGTTTATCATCCTGCTCAAGGATACCTCCCTGATTACTTATATCGGCGGCAAGGAGTTGCTCTATGCCGCCCAAGGTGTCTACGGCCGGACTTATGAGGCTATGTTCCCGCTGGTCGGCACTGCCTTGATTTATTTGGCTCTGGTCATGGTGCTCACCTGGCTCCAGGGCAAACTGGAAAGGAGGCTGCGCGCCAGTGATCGTCGTTAAGGATCTGCACAAACGCTTCGGGGACAACCACGTCCTCAGTGGCATCAACGAACACATTCGGCCAGGGGAGAAAGTCGTCATCATCGGCCCTTCCGGCTCGGGCAAGTCCACCTTCCTGCGCTGCCTGAATCTGCTGGAGGAGCCCACCAGCGGCACCATTCTCTTTGAGGGAACGGATATTACCGCCCCGCACACCGACATCAACAAGGTGCGTCAGAAGATGGGGATGGTATTCCAGCACTTCAATCTCTTCAACAACCTGACCGTGATGAAAAACATGACGCTCGCCCCCGTCCGGCTCAAGCTGATGAGCAAGGCCGAGGCTGAGGCTGAGGCCATGCGGCTGCTCGAGCGCGTCGGGCTGCCGGACAAGGCGAACGCCTATCCCTCCCAGCTCTCCGGCGGCCAGAAGCAGCGCATTGCTATCGTCCGAGCCCTGGCGATGAAGCCGAAGGTGATGCTCTTTGACGAGCCCACCTCCGCACTCGACCCCGAGATGGTAGGCGAAGTGCTCGAGGTGATGAAGGAGCTGGCCGACGACGGCATGACCATGGTGGTCGTCACGCATGAGATGGGCTTTGCCCGCGAGGTGGCCACCCGGGTGCTGTTCATGGACGGCGGCCGAATCCTCGAGCAGGGGCCTCCGCAGGAGATCTTCGGGCACCCGAAGGAGCAGCGGACCATCTCCTTTCTCTCCAAGGTACTCTGAATCAAACCACTGGTTAGACCGATGGTTGGTCGCCCATATACATATAGGACCGATCTCTTGTGTCCGCCCTCTAAGCGGCACCAAAAGTCTGTCAACCATACTTTTATTGGGCAGCCCCCTGCTTGGGGGCTGCTTTTCTTGACTTGTCCCGGACTGCTACCATAAGCAGAAAAAGCAGCCGCGCATGCCGGAAGAGAAAGTAGGAGGCCACAGCGAGGCGGAGCTGCTGGCGGAAGTCAAGCAGTTGAAGTCAGCACTCCAACCATCCCAGGAGGACGTCAAGATTTTGCAGGAGGGCATCGTTTTTCTCGCCAAACGCCGGAAGAAGTAAGCAGGTTCTCCTTTCTCCGCAAAGCGCAGTATCGTTTCCATATGTGCCAAGCGCTGCAGGTAAGCCAGCAGAGATATCATCAGTTTCTCCGCCGCCAGCTACCCTTAAAGATATCCCTATTCCCGATTGCCGGTTGACTTCATTTTCTCCGGAATTTGCAGACTAGTGCAAAAAACTTTGACACACCCCCTCTGCTAATATCTTCTGAATCTAGGGTAACAGCACTCAAATTCGTGTATTTCCTTTTCGGCAAGATATATCCCCCTTTATGCAGCTACGCGATACATAAAGGGGGATTGATTTTATCTGTTGTCCAATTTTCCAGTTCAGTTCACCTGAGAGAAGCAGGGATTTCCATACCGACCATCCAGGGGGCTAAAGTTTTCTCTTTCTCCCAAGGTTGATCAAAAGGTGGAGACACGTAAGACCGCTAGGCCAGCAACTTACGTGCCAGCGGGACCCTCCGCAGAGCCAATCCGACTCCGAGAGACAGCAACAGTACGATCAGGGCTCGAAGGCAATTCTCCGGTATAGTCGCGTATTCCGGCACGTAGGGCAAAAGCAGCTGGGCGAAAATCATGTGGATATAATAGATGTCCAATGTGTGACTGGACACCAGCTTCGCTGCCCGATTGAGCAAACAGTGCTCCAAATGCAACTGCGAAAAGAGCAAAAAGATCCCACTGGACATCAGCACCACGCCAATCCGCTGATATTCCGCGCCCAGCCCACCGGAGGCAGTCAGGCTGCCCCCATGGGCCATCAGCTGCTCCGGTACCATCAGCCCCATGCCGATCACCATAGCGCCGCACGCGAGCAAGATCATGCGCCATCGGTCATGCGGCCGCTTGGCCCAGCGGTAAAGATACCATCCCCACGGAAAGTAAAAAAAGTAGATGCTATACTGGCCAAACGGGTTGATCTGCTGACAAAAAGTATCCAGTGTCACCGCCCCACCGAACAACGTTTCCCCCAAAAACGTCCCGTAGGTAGACAGATAGACCCGTACCACGGCGAGAAGAAAACTCAGGGCCGTGATATAGCCCAATATTTTCGGCGCTCGTCTCCGGCAAACCTGGAGGATCGGCAGAAACAGATAGACCGCAATCAGGGCGTAGGAAAACCAGAGGTGATAGCTCGGAATGCCTCCAGAGTCCTCTGTGCCAAGAAAGACCCGATAGAGCAGACCAAGGGTGATGTCCTCCATCCGGAGCAGCCCGACAGCCAGAGAGAGGAGCAAATAAACCAAGTTCCAGGCAAACAGCTGGAGCAGCACATTGCGGATGCGCCGCCCGATCTGGGCCAGTGTCTGTTTCCGCTCCAGCAGGAGCGCCCCATGCACCATAAAAAACAGCGGGATACAGGTGCGGTAGAGGTACCAGATAAAAGTGGCAACCAAGCTGCTCGCTAGGGAAGCCTGGTGCAGGGAGACGACAAAGAAAACGGCAATACTTTCCAAATAATCAAAGTAGACAATATGTTTTTTCTCCGTCGGAAGTGCTGTGGCTTGCTGCATGAAAAGCTCCCCCTTTTCCAGGACATATTTTAGAATGAACAGATAGGTGGATCTCCCACGGAAGGAAAATCCACCCATCTGCAACAAGATCAGTTCGTCAGTGTACCGTCGGCCGGCCGACCGAGTCATAAGTCACGCCGCTTCCTTCAAAGCACTTGAGCGGGAAGCAGTTGCGCCCGTCCAGCACGATGGGCGTTTTCATCAGCGTCCGGAAGGTCTCCGCCTTCAGCGCCTTGACGTCCGCCCATTCAGTAAAGATCAGACAGAGGTCCGCTCCCTCCAAAGCCTGCTCGATGCTCGGGCAGTAGGTGACCTCTTCCGGATAGAGCTTGCGGTAGTTGGTCTCTCCCACCGGGTCCCAGGCATAGACCTGCGCCCCATCGTCGAGCAGGATAGGGATGTTCACCAGCGAGGGAGCCTCGCGCAGGTCGTCCGTCTCCGGCTTAAAGGTCAGGCCGAGCACGGCGATCTTCTTCCCCTCCAGCGAGTCATAGTACTTGCGGGCCTTCTTGACCAGCAGGAGCTTCTGGCGGTCGTTGACCTCAATGGCGGCCTTGATCGTCTTGAGCTCACGGTCGTAGTAGTTGGAAACCCAGTGCAGCGCCTTGGTGTCCTTCGGGAAGCAGGAGCCGCCATAGCCGATGCCGGCGTTGAGGAAGCGGTCTCCGATGCGCGGGTCGAGCCCCATGCCGCGGGCGACGTCCTGGATGTTGGCGCCCAAGAGCTCGCAGAGGTTGGCAATCTCGTTGATATAGGAGATCTTCAGAGCGAGAAAGTCGTTCGAGGCATACTTGATCATCTCCGCGCTGCGGCGGTTGGTGACGACAATCGGCTGGTCCAGCCCGGCATAGACCGTGCGCATAACCGCCTCCGCGTGCTCCGACTCCACTCCGATGACGATGCGGGCCGCGTGCAGCGTGTCGCGCACGGCAGTGCCCTGGGAGAGGAACTCCGGGTTAGATGCCAGTTCCACCTGCACCGGATGGACAAGGCTCGCGCGCAGAAGCTGCTCGAGCTTGTCATTCGTGCCAATGGGCACGGTGGACTTGACCACCACAACGGCATCGCGCTCCAGGCTGGCGGCGATCTGTCGGATGACCTGGTTGACATAGGAGAGGTTGGCCGAGCCGTCCTTCTTTTCCGGCGTGCCCACACCGATAAAGATCACCTCCGCGTCACGGTAGGCAGCGGCGTAGTCCGTCGTAAAGGTCAGGCGCTCCATATTGGCCGCCATCAGCTCCTCCAGCCCCGGCTCGTAGATCGGCGAGATGCCTCGGCGCATGGTCTCCACCTTTTTTTCGTCCACGTCTACGCAGGTGACCTGGTGGCCCAGATGGGCCAGTACCACGCCGGTAACCAAACCGACGTAGCCGGTGCCCGCAATTGCGATCTTCATGCTCATGTCTCCTTACTTCCCCTTCTTCAGCAGCTTTTTCAGCCTGCGAGGTGCCCAAGTTACCACACGTCCCACCTTCCAGATGGCAGACTGCTTGATCTCCTTGTTTTTGGCGCGCAGGCCGGCATTTTTCTCCTGGGTATTCTTCAGGCGCTCTTCTAGGCGGTTTCGGCGCGCACGAAGGTTTCGCACATCCCGTTGCAGTCTGTTGTTTTGTGTACGCAGACGGGCAGACTCGGCTCGGCTGTCGTCCAGCTGCCAGAAGAGGAACTCTTCCGATGTGGAGGAGAGGAGCACCTGCATCTTCCGGTACTCGCCCCGGTCATAGAAGTAGTACTCATCGTGCACGGTGATACCGAGGTTATCCGCCCACTCGTTTACCAGCCGCTCGTGCAGCTTGTGATAGGACGGCCCGCGCAGCGAAGTGATATTCCAGAGCGAGAAGTGGACGCTGTAGTTGATGAAGTCCTGTTCGAACCGCTCATAGAGTCCCCAGGCGCGCAGCTGTTCGCGCAGGGCGAGCAGAGCGCGGTAGAAACACTCCCAGCTCTTCTCCCGGGTCACCGACAGAGAACCGGCGTCGCGGCGGTGATGGGCGAGCACCGCGTTCATGGTGGAGATCCGCTCCGCCTTGACGATGGCGGAGAAGACGAAGAGCATATCGTTGCTCGTACGCTGCTCCTGGAACTTCAAACCGTTTGACCGGACAAACTCCGTCCGGAAAAGCTTGTCCCACGCCCAGCCGACAAATGCCTTAAAGATATCGCATTCGATCTCCGTGCCCGCGAAGGGCTGGTGGAGCGGCAGCAGGCTGTCATTGATGGTATACCGGGCGTCAGCATAGATGTCCGCATCCTGAAAATACTGATCGCAGCGGAAGACAGTGATATCCGTCTCCAGCGTGTGAGCACGGTCATAGGCAGTGCGCAGCATCTCTGGTTCAAAGAAGTCATCCGCGTCCAAGAAGGAGAGATACTCCCCACGTGCCAAGCGCATTCCGTTGTTGCGCGCTGCGCCCGCGCCGGCGTTACGCTGCGTAATCACGCGCATGCGGCTATCCCTCGCCTCATATTCCCGCAGGATCTCCAGGGAACGATCGGTCGAGCCGTCGTCCACGCAGATCACCTCAAACTGCACCTCATTGCGTACCAGCAGGCAGTCCAACGTCTGACGCAGGTATGCCTCCGCATTGTAGACCGGCATGACGACGGACACGCGGATCTTCTCGTAGTAAGCATCCGGGTCGGCGAGAATCTCATGGAGCTGCTTCCAGTAGGCTGGGCCGAGCAGCTCCTCATCCAGCAGCCCCGCCTCCAGCGCCGGGCGGAATTCATCACAGATGTGGTGAAGGTATTCCAGCTGATATTCCGGGGCCAGGCGGCGGTATGTGACCATAAAGTTGCTGAACTTTTTGGCATAGAAAATTGGGCCGAATTTCTCCAGCAGCCCGGGATCCCGGCTCAGCCAGTCGTAGATAAAGCGGTACTCGTCGGTGACGCAGTAGAGCTTTTTCCGGTTGAACATGGAGGAGTTGGGGTTATCCCGGCGGTTCATATAGTACGGCCTGCGCACAAACCAGGCACGCTCCGCCCGGCAGAACGTCTGAAACCAGAATCCATTATCCTGATAGGACGCGCCCGGCGTCTCGTTGTGGCGAATGTGCCACCGGTTGAGGAAGTCCAGGTTGTAGATGCCGCTCCAGGTGTTCATCACGAACTTAAAGGTCTCGATCTCCTCGCCCGGGCAGATCACGCGCCCATAATAGTCTGCGTCATCGCTGAGGCGGTTGAGCCGCTTGCTCAGATCCCCGTTGGCCTTGACGGTAAAGCGGTAGAAGTCCGCCTTGACAAAGTCAAGCTGGTTCCTGTGGGCTACCCGGTAGAGTTTCTGGAACATCTCTGGCGGTACAAAATCGTCCGGTTCGAGAATGCCGAGGTACTCGCCTTTGGCCGCGTCGATACCGCGGTTCATCGCCTTGCCATAGCCTCCGTTCGGGCCGTCGAGAATTCGGAACCGCCCGTCCAGCGCGGCGTATTCCCGCAGAATGGTCAGGCAACCGTCGGTGGAGCCGTCGTTGACGCAGAGGAACTCCATCTCCTCCAGCTCTTGCTCCGCGAGGCTGTGCAATGCCTCGTTCAGATAATCCTCGACATTGAAGATGGGCACGACCACCGATACCTTCGGCGACGGGCATGCCGCACGGTGCAGCGTGACCACCTTCGGCGGCTCTTTTTCCTTGCGAGGGGCAGCCAACTCGCGGCGCAGTTTGCGGAACATCTCCTGCAGTATCAACGCAAAGCGTCCATGGTATCCGTGGACAAACTGCCCTGTCCGAGCCAGAAGCTGCTCGCCCATCTCCGAGCCGTCGCAAAACTCGCGGCACCAGGTGGCCAAATCAGCAAACTCCTTGCGCATCATGCGCTCCATCACATCTGGCTCCACCTCATCCCGCATCAGCCGATCCTCTACCAGCTCGATCGAGCGGAAATGACAGTCAAAATGCTGCGCGCGCAGGCCAACCAGGGAGTTATCAAGACCCACTCGGTGCACCACCAGCCGGTCCCGGGCTATCATCATCCGCCCAGCATTCGTGATAACCGCGCTGTAGAAGGAGCGGTCATTGACACAGAAGAGGTCGTTAAACCGAATCTTTTTCTCCTCCAGGAAGGCACGGCGGTACAGCCCATTCCACGGAGAGACATTGACCTTATAGATTGGACTACCCTCTTCCAGGCTGAGCAGACGATTAAAATCCCCCGGGCGCAGGCGGCTGAGGGTAAAGGAAGGCAGATCCACCGCCGTCTGGCGCGGCACGTCGTAGGCCACCGAGGCAAATTTCAGACAGTCGAGATTATACTTCACTGCCTTGTTGTACAGCGCCTCATAGGCGTAGTCGAGCACGTAGTCGTCTGCATCCAGAAAATGGACATACTCGCCCGATGACGCCTCCAGACCCGTATTCCGGGCTATGCCGGCATGGCGGTTCTCCTGTTGGAGGACGCGCACCCGCTTATCCCGCGCGGCAAAGTCATGGAGGATGGCCAGAGAACGATCGGTCGAGCCGTCGTCCACGCAGATCACTTCGATATCCCTCAGGGATTGTCCCAGAACACTCTCTAAAGTCTGCGGAAGGTAGTCAGCAGCGTTGTAAACCGGAATCACAATGGAAATCTTAGGCATTACTTTCTCTCGCTTTCTTATCGTTCTCATGGCAGCCTGTTGCGCCGCGCAGCAAGTGCGGAATCCATATCCATGACATTATACCCATATAGGGCAGAAAAAGCAACCCCTACAGCCGGTTTGCGCACCGTCCGAATAGAGAAAGCCGCCGCGCTCTCCTCCCCGTTTTCCGTCAATGTTCAAAAAGCAGCGCAACGGGATCCCCGAAGGGATCCCGCTGACAAAAGCAACTGTTCTATACTGCGCGCAGGTAACTTGCGGACATATAGTAATACTTACCATCAATGCGGACCATGTGCCATCCGGATTTGGAGCCGGATGGGATGACGGTCACGCGGGTATTGTTCTTCAAAGTGCCGGCAATGGGGTAACTCGTCCCCGGTCCGGTCCGGTAGTTGACCTGGCCCTGCGTGACATAGGTCTTTGTAACGGGATTGACGGTAGCCGTCGCCCTAGCCGAGACACCCGTACTCTGATAGTCAGAGGAAATCGAGCCATGGTAGGCACGCACTGTATAGATATAGGTAGTGCCCTGAATCAGATCTGTGCTGTCACGATAAGAGATGGTGTTTCCCGAGTTGACTGTGGCAATCCGCTTCCATCCTCCTCCGGACACCTTGCGGTAGACGTAATACCCATCTGCCCCGGTCACCCGGCTCCAATTCACCGTAATCCCAGAGGTAGAAGCGGTGGCACCAGTCAGGCGCGGAGTGGAGAGGTAGCAGCCGGAAATGCCTGTGCGCGCATAATCTGACTGGACGGAACCGTAAGTAGCGCGGACTGTGTAGATATACTCCTGCCCGGACACGGCGGAGGTATCGGTATAGGTGACCGTATTACCCGAAGTCAGTTTGGCAATCGTTGTCCAGCCGCTCCCAGCCACCTTCCGGTGAACCGAGTAGCCGGTGGCATTTGCCACTTTCTCCCAACGCACCTGCAAACCGGACCCGGAGATGGCCACTGACTTCAACTTAGGTGTAGCCAGCAAATACGAGCTGGCGACATAGTAAAGACGGTTTCCGGACAAGAACCGGTACCAGGTGTAGCCGTTTGCTGTCCTGGACCAGCCCGTAACCACCTGGATAGCCGTTCCCGCCTTCAGGGTCCCAGGTGAGGAGTAGCTCGTGCCTGCCCCGGTGCGATATTTCACCCCAGCGCGCACCACGTAGGTCGCCAGCTTATTCGGCGGGACATAGAGTCCGTCAATGCCAGCGGTGACGTAATAGGAGATCGTATTGCCGGTGATGGCGCGGACGGTATACTGATACTGCGTGCTCTCCTGTACGGTAGCATCGGTATAACTGGTGGAACTGGCACTCAGCGTAGCGATCCGGTTCCAGCCGCCGCCAGGAATCCGACGGTAAACAGCATATTTTTGCGCTCCATTGACTTTTTCCCAGGTCACCCGAATGCCGCCGGAGACAGAACCGGCAGAGAGAAGTGCGGGACTTTCCAGACAAAGCACCGTTAAACCTGTACTGTCATACCGGGAGAGGATCGAGTCGTAATAGGCCCGCACAGTGTAAACATAGTTCGATCCAGAGCTGACCGTCTTGTCGGTGTAAGAGAGCGTCCCTCCTGAGCGAACTGTGCCGATCTGCACCCAGCTTCCGCCGGGAGGCTTCCGGTAGATACGGTATCCTTTGGCGTTGGCCACCCTTTTCCATTGGACTGTAATGCCGCCAAAGACGTTAGAGGCCGTGCTCAACTCGGGCGTGAGCAACAGGTCATTGGCAGAAAGGTAGAAGAGCTCTCCCTTCACGTTGACGATATACCATGTGACGCCGCCGACGGTGCGCGACTGGTTGGCCAAGTACCGCACCGTGCTGCCGGCGGAATAGGAGCCGGCCCGCTGGTAATTGGTCCCCGCACCGGTACGGTAGACCACGGTGGTGCGTGCGATCGCCGCCTCTGTCCCGACGTTGACCGTCGCCTTGGCGGTGACCCCCTTGCTGTCATAGGAGGAGAGTGTTCCGGTGTGGCAGGCCCGCACCGTGTAGGTATAGGTGGTCCCCGCCACTGCAGTGGAGTCGACGAAGGAGTCCAGCCGATACGATGCCTGTTGGATTCTGACCCAGTTCTGATTGCCGGTGCGGCGATAGATATAATAGCTGCGCGCCCCGTCCACCTTTTCCCAGGAAATAGTGATGCCGACAGAGGAGGAGGCGGCCGAGCGCAAAACCGGCGAAGAGAGATACCGAATGCTCAGGCCAGTGTAGTCATAGGTTGGGCCCCAGGTATAGTCAGTCTTACCAGCCGGGTAGTAGTAGGGGCGAACCGTATAAATATAGGAATTCCCCGATTGGGCCGTTTGATCCAGATAATTGCACGCCTCTTCTGTCCGGCCGATCAGGCGCCAGGAATCACTGCGTGACCCCTTGCGCCAAATGCCGTAGCCGTCCGCGCTGGTCACCGGCTCCCACTTGATGCGCACGCCGCCGACGATATTGTAGATATCCGTCAGCTTTGGCGTGGCCAGGTCAAGCACGCATGTGATTCGCGCGGACGCGCTCAGGCGCTCGTCGGTCTGTACGGTGGCCGTGACCGTCGCTGTGCCCTTGTCCACGGCGGTAATGATCCCAGCATCGTCCACCCGGAGCACATCGTCGTCCGAGCTGGCATAGCGTACCGTCTCTGGAGAGAGCCGGACAGAGGTCCCATTTCCCGCGTTGGTGAGCCACAGCTCAACCTGCGCGCTCTCCCGGACATCCAGAGACGAGCCGCAGCTCACCTCCAGGCGGCAGGCGCCCAGCTGGCCGTCCAGATAGTCCACGCTGACGGGGCCGGTCACGTTCTCCGTTTGCTCCGCCGGCTGCCAGCTGGACTGGGCGAGCAGAAGCACCCAATACTTCGTCCCGTCCTTCTGATAAAAGCAGCCCACACCCGCGCAGGTGTAGTCAGTTGAGAGCAGGCCGGACTCCTCCGCCCACGCTGCCACCGCCTCCTGCGCTGTTTCAGCCGTCCCGGAGCGCAGTTCCTCCGCCGAGGTATAGAGCAGCCCCAGGTCACCCAGCACAGTCAGGGCATCCGTCCCGTTCGGGCGGGTAGAACCGAAGGATACGGCGTTTTCCGCCGCGCGCAGCATGGCGGCTTCCAGCGCAGTCTCATCCATCACCAGAGCCGCGCACTGGTTCTGAGAGCGGAGGCGATTGATTTGAGCGAGCACGTCAAATGCCGCCCCATAATCCAATGTGCCCTCCAATGTCAGGGCATGATAATCTGCCGCCGGCGAAGTGGGAACCTGCGCGGGCAGCTCCAGCGCCGCGGGCTCCTGCTGAACCGGGAGCATGTTGGGAACCTCTGGTTCGGTTGGCGCACTGCCGTCCGGCTCCATTTCGCCCTCTCCGCCCGGCGTATCCTGCTCTGGAATTTCTTCCGGTATCTCGGCATCGTCCGGCTCCTCGGAGCCCTGGATGTCCACCTCCGCCTCTTCCGTCTCGGTCAGGTCGGCATCATCCTCTTCCAGTCGGCCGGCATCCTCTGTCTGGTCGCCGCTCACCGGCTCCTCCACCTCAATCGCCCAGTTCACGGGAATCAGCGCGCCGAGCAGACAGAGCGCCAGAAACAGCGACAGCAGTCTGGTCCAGCAACGGGTCATAACGGTCCCTCCTGTTCTCTTCTGACAAATTAGATAGAAATATCTTTTTGTAAAGAGTAGCACGAAAAAGAAGTGCTGTCAACGAAAACACTCTCTTTCGCGCAAAAAAGAGCGACCGCACTGGCCGCATGAAAGAATGCTGCCGGTGCGGACACTCCTTGCTGGGTTATCTCAGAGTTCCCGCAGCTCACGCACTGCCCGAGACACATCGTCCGCGCAGAAGACGGCGCTGCCCGCGACGAGCAGATTGGCTCCCGCCGCCACACACTGTGGGCCGGTGGTCGCCGCTTTCACGCCGCCGTCCACCGAGAGATAGGGGGAAAGTCCCCGCCGTGCGCACTCCGCGCGCAGGGCACGCAGCTTATCCAGCGCGTTTTCCTGGAATGCCTGGCCGCCGTGGCCCGGCTCCACTCCCATCACTAGCACCAAGGCAAGCTGGTCCAGCCAGGGAAAGACCGTCTCCACTGGGGTGCCAGGCTTGACACACAGCCCGGCGCCGCATCCGGCGGCGCGGATGGCGTCAATGGTGGCCTGGATATCGTCCACCGTCTCGACGTGGAAGGTGATGTAATCCGCGCCCGCCGCGGCAAACTGGCGGCAGTAGGCCAGCGGATGGGTGATCATCAGGTGCACGTCGTACACCGCATCCGGCAGCACCCGCTTGAGCGACTCGAGTACCGGCAGTCCGAAGCTGATATTGTCCACAAAGTGGCCGTCCATCACGTCGAAGTGAATCATATCCGCGCCGGCGTCCAGCACGCGGCGGCAGCTCTCGCCCAGGCAGGCGAAGTCGGCCGACAGGACCGAGGGACTGACTTTTGTCATGGTAGTGATCTCTCCTTTGTCCGCCCCGGAAAGGGACGTTCATTCACATCTGCTATGCTGTAATTATAGTATATTTGCCGGACAAGGACAAGCATCGCGGCACTGGCTGCCAGAAAAAAGTTGAAATGCACGGCAAAGCGCGCTATCATACTGGAGAAGTCATCGTACGACGGGAGGTGTCCGAATGGACCGTGGAGCGCGGCCGCGCGTTGTGCTCGGCATGAGCGGCGGCGTAGACAGCACGGCGGCAGCCTGGCTGCTGCTGGAGGAGGGTTACGATGTGACCGGCGTCACCCTGCGTCTCTACGACGGCGGCTGCGGCGGAGAGGATGCCGTGCAGAGGGCTGCCCAAGCGTGCGATCAGCTCGGCATCCCCCACCGCGTCGCGGCGGACGAGGAGCGCTTCTCCCGTGAGGTACTGGACTATTTTGCCGCCAGCTATCGGGCCGGCCTTACCCCAAACCCCTGCGTGCGCTGCAACCGGACGGTGAAATTCCCCGGCTTGCTTGAGGCGGCGGACCGGGAGGGGGCGCGATATCTCGCCACCGGGCACTACGCCCGCGTGCGGGAGATGGGCGGGCGCTTTCTCCTGCAGCGCGGGGCAGACCGTTCCAAGGACCAGAGCTATTTCCTCTACGCCCTGCCGCAATCGGTACTCGCACGCACCCTTTTCCCCCTCGGCGGCCTGACCAAGGCCGAGGTGCGCCGGATCGCCGCCGCCCGCGGCCTGGAGGCCGCCCACCGGCGGGACAGTCAGGACATCTGCTTTCTTCCCGACGGGGACTACCCCGCCTTCCTCGCGCGGCACACCGGCGAGGACTGCCCGCCCGGCGACTTTCTTGACGGGGACGGGAACGTGATCGGGCGGCACGAGGGGCATGTGCGCTATACCCTCGGCCAACGGCGCGGCCTGCGCATCGCCCTCGGCCAGCGGACCTATGTGGTGGGCAAGGACCCGGCGCGCAACACCGTCACACTCGGCGGTGAAGATGCACTCTACGCCCGCCGCACCGTGGCGGACCACTTAAACTGGATTGCCTGCGACCGCCTGGACAGTCCATGCCGCCTCACTGCCAAGACGCGTTACAGCCAGACAGAGGCCGCCGTCACCGTACGGCAGACGGGAGAGGACGAGCTGACCGCCGTGTTCGACACGCCGCAGCGCGCCGTCACGCCGGGGCAGGCCCTCGTCCTCTACGACGGCGAGACAGTGGTCGGCGGCGGCACGATCTGCCAGACAGAAGAAATCTGAGACAGTAGGAGGAATCGAATATGATCACACGAGATGAAGCGCTGGCCCTGCTGAAGGAGTACAACCAGGAGCCGTTTCATATTCGCCATGCGCTGACGGTGGAGGGCGTGATGCGCTATTTTGCCCGTACGCTGGGCTATGGAGAAGAGGAGGAGTTCTGGGGCATCGTCGGCCTGCTGCATGACCTTGACTTTGAGCGCTATCCGGACCAGCACTGCGTTAAAAGCCAGGAGATCATGCGTGAGCGCGGCCTGGACGAGCGGCTGATCCATGCGACCGCCAGCCACGGCTGGGGGCTGACGGTGGACATCTGGCCGGAGCACGAGATGGAGAAGGTGCTCTACGCCGCCGACGAGCTGACCGGCCTGATCTTTGCCGCCGGGCTGATGCGCCCGTCCAAGAGCATTCAGGACATGAACCTCAAGAGCCTGAAGAAGAAGTTTAAGGACAAGAAGTTTGCCGCCGGCTGCTCGCGTGAGGTGATCGAGTCGGGCGCCGAGCTGCTCGGCTGGGATCTGAGCACGCTGCTCGAGCGCACACTGGAGGCGATGAAGGTGGACGAGGCGGCGATCAACGCCTATTTTGACGGCGAGGGCCAGGCGGAAGCATAACGGAGCGCAGGAAAATGGCCTGTGGCCAGCGGTCAGCTGGTCACAGGCCTTGTCTCGGCGTTTAGCGGCCGCAGCCGCCGCCCTTGCGCATCTTGAACGAGGCGCACTCGGTGCAGTCGCAGCTCTTGGGCTGCGCCTCACAGCAGCCGACGCGGATGGCGCTGAGCGTGCAGTAGTCCTGCGCGCCGGCGTGGTAGGCACAGGTGTTGACGCTGCATTGAATATTGTGGTTGATCTGATCCATGGTTCATACCTCCTTTGCCGATGGCAAGGGTAGTATGCCCCGCGCGCCCGGTCTTATTCCTCCCCGGCGCGCTCCAGCTCCAGCGCGGCGTATTCGAGGTAGTGCTCCACATTTTCCCGCAGGTGCTCTGTCTCCTCCGGACGGAGCGTGCGCACCACCCGGCCAGGCACGCCGACAATCAGGCTGTGCGCCGGGGCGTGGAGACTGCCCGGCACCACCGCGCCGCCGCCGACGATGCATCCCTCCCCGAGGGAGCAGCCGGACAGCAGCACCGCTCCCATGCCGATCAGGCAGCCGTCCCCCACCATAGCGGAGTGGACCACCGCGTTATGGCCCACGCTCACGTCCCGCCCCACCCGGCAGGGCACGCCGCAGTCACAGTGCAGCACGGCGTTGTCCTGGATATTGGTGTTCTCCCCCACCGAGATGGGGGCCATATCCCCGCGCAGGACGGCGCCGTACCAGAGATTGACATTTGCCGCCAGCGTCACATCGCCGATGACGGCAGCGGTCTCCGCCGCGCGGGCGGTGGGATGGAGCCGGGGCCGTGCCCCGCCCAGCGGTTTGAGCAGCATGGGAATCGCCTCCAGAACAGATTGCATAGAATCAGATGGGTGTTTCTCTCCCATTATAACGGAGGGCCTGCCGCGGAGCAAGGCCCGGAGAGGAGTGATTTTTCTGCAATTGCGCGACGATATGACCATGCGGGAGCTGCTGCGCGATGCGCGGGCGGTACAGGTGCTCGAACGGTACGCCCCCGGCATCCTGCACCACCCGCTCGCGGCGCTCGCCCGAGGCTGGACGGTCAGGCAGACTCTGACCTTTGCCCGCCGGCAGGGCGTCTCGTCGGAGCGTCTGGAGGCGATCGTCTCCGCGCTGCGCGCGCTCTGAGCCAGAGCGGCACGGTGCGGTACCACCGCAGCGCATCGGTGTCTCCCCGCCGGCGCAAAAGCGCGCCGGTGCACACGCAGTCAGCCAGAAAGAGCGCCGTGAGCCCCGCCAGCAGCTCCGGCGGCAGCAACGGCGCCAGCCGGCGGGCCAGCGGCTGCACCCCGTAGACCAGCGGCAGGGCCAGCAGGCCCCACGCGGCGGCAAACGGCAGGCAGACACGCCCCTGGAGATGAAAGGGCATGGCGCGGTAGTCCCAGAAGGCGACGCGCCATACCTTTTCATAAAACAGCGCCATCAGGTATTCCGCGCCCACCGCCACCGCGGCCGCCGCCGGGACCAACAGCAGCGGCGCGCGCAGCACCGGCTCGGGCAGCAGGAGAATCCCCAGCGCCCCCACCCCGTAGACCGGGCAGAGCGGGAGCAGCAACAGGCACTTGCGGTCCCGCTTTTTCAGGCCCATCAGCCGGGCATAGGCCACCTCGATCAGAAAACCGGCGGCCGAATAGAGAAAAAAGTACCAAATCCATTCCATCCGTAACATCACCGTCTGTTAGGATGGGGAAAAACCGCCAGAATCATACCTTGTACAACTGCCATTTTTGGACAGGCATGCGGGCGGTTGTCCCTTGTGCGTCGGGCCGGGCTGTGATACAATAAATCAAATCGACAAGAAGGGGAGATCTTGATGAGTATCCGCCACCTTATCGACTTTGGCGACCTGAGCCGCCAAGAATGGGAAGAGATCTACGCGCGCGCCGAGCGTATCATGGACGCGCCGGAGAAGTATTTGGATGCCTGCCGCGGCAAGCTGGAGGGCAGCCTTTTTTTTGAGCCCTCCACCCGGACCAACTTCTCTTTTCAGACCGCCATGCTCCGTCTTGGCGGCACCGTATTCGGCTTTGCCGACCCGAAATCCTCTTCTACCGCCAAAGGTGAGACGTTGAAGGACACCATTAAGATGGTCTCCGCCTATGCCGACGTCATCGTCATGCGCAATCCCCGTGAGGGCGCGGCCAAGGCCGCCAGCCTCTACTCCGAGGTACCGGTCATCAACGCCGGCGACGGCGGTCATATGCACCCAACCCAGACGATGGCCGATCTCACCACCATCACCCGCCTGCGCGGCGGCGTGGACGGCATCTCCATTGGCCTGTGCGGCGACCTGAAAAACGGCCGCACCGTCCACTCCCTCATCAAGGCGCTGGCCAAATTTGACAATATTAAGTTCTATCTTATCAGCCCGCGCGAGCTGGCTATTCCGGACTATATGCGCCTGTTTATGCAGGAAAATCACCTCTGGTATACCGAGGTCACCGGCCTGGAAGCGGTCATCCCGATGCTCGACGTGCTCTATATGACCCGCATCCAGCGTGAGCGCTTTCTTGACCCGCTGGAGTACGAGCGCAACAAGGGCGTCTATATTCTCAACCGCCGCAAGCTCGACCGCGCGCGGCCGGATATGATCGTGCTCCACCCCCTGCCCCGCGTGGACGAGATCGCGGTGGACGTAGACGATGACCCGCGCGCGGCCTACTTCGAGCAGGCACGCTTTGGTATGTACGCGCGTATGGCACTTCTGATGGACCTGGCCAACCAGGGGCATCGAAAGCCAGACCCGGTGGAGATCGGCACCAAGCCGGTCTGCTCCAACCCCGCCTGCATCACCCAGACGGAGAGCAGCTATCTGCCGCCGCTGGTCAAAGTGGTCAACGGTCGGCAGTGCTGCGCCTACTGTGACAAGGAGCTGCGCTGACCGGCGGATGCACGGCGGACCTGCGCGCGAAAAGGAGAAAATATCCTGAGGAACAACTTGACAAGTCTGATCGCCTGTGCTATGATATTTCGGCTGGCAACAGCTTGCGGGTGTAGTTCAATGGTAGAATCCCAGCCTTCCAAGCTGGTCGCGTGGGTTCGATTCCCATCACCCGCTCCAGATGCGCCTGTAGCTCAGGTGGATAGAGCAACTGCCTTCTAAGCAGTGGGCCGGGGGTTCGAGTCCCTCCAGGCGTAGTGCGTCCGGCCCTTGGGACTGTCCCCTGAGCCGCGGCGTTGCCCGACAAGTGGATATGGTGGGTATAGCTCAGTTGGTTAGAGCGCCAGATTGTGGCTCTGGAGGCCGACGGTTCGAATCCGTCTACCCACCCTGTTTCCCCTCAACAGGGAGCCAGGTCAGAGCGGGCCCCTCCGGTCTGACCTTTTTTCTTCCGCCTTGGCGGGATTTTGATGGGATGTCGCCAAGTGGTAAGGCACGGGACTTTGACTCCCGCATTCGTGGGTTCGAGTCCCGCCATCCCAGGATATGACCCGTTAGCTCAGTCGGCAGAGCACCTGCCTTTTAAGCAGGGTGTCCGGGGTTCGAATCCCCGACGGGTCAGTGTTTTTGTTCGGAAATCGGCTTATTAATGGCTGATTTCCGATTTTTTTGTTGCAATTGGAAGAGCAGTGAATGTATGCACTGATATCTCCTGACGCTTCTCCCCACTCTTGGTGCTGCACCCGCGTTCCATCTTCTTTTAGGCGGGGTGTCCGGGGTAAATCCTCGATAGGCAGCGCTTGACATGGAGTACACTCAAAGTGGTAAGCTGTTACAGTGACCGGCGAACATCCGGAATACCACATGCGGAGGGAGATTGCCATGACGATTGCCGAAACGAGCCGAAAATACGGCCTGTCGCCGGATACGCTGCGCTATTATGAGCGGATCGGCCTGATTCCGCCGGTGCCGCGCACAAAGAGCGGCATTCGCGACTACGACGAGGAGTCCTGTAATTGGATTGAACTGATGAAATGTATGCGCGCTGCCGGCGTACAGATTGAGGCGCTGGTACAGTATGTCGCCCTGGTGCGTCAGGGAGATGAGACGCTGGAGGCACGTCGGGAACTGCTGGCCCGACAGCGCGACCAGCTCGCTGCCCGGATGGCAGACATGCAGCGCTCTCTCGACCGCCTGGATGAGAAGCTCAACTATCACGACCGCCTGCTCGCCGAGCGCAGGGAGCCACGGTCCTGAGCAAAGCAAATATGAGAGGGACACAGTCTCGCAGCAGAGGCTGTGTCCCTTTTTTGCGCTAAAAGTGCCCGGAACCAAAATGTTTCGGACACACCGGACTTGTCAAAAATCGTTAAGAGATTAACTATTAGAAGTCAACCCCCTAAAATGCTCGGTGGTAGACAAAAGTTAGATGGTTCAAGAAAGGCATAGCAAAGCGGAGTCCCGAGAAAGCCCCAGTTGGCTATCAATGAGAAGTTCGGTAGTCAAACAATATGGCGTTCTGGATTTCTCCATGGCAAACATCAGTCGAATCAACTTCTTGGCGGCATGGGATAGGAAGACATACCGGCATAAGACAGTAGCTTGTCCGGGGAGTCAAATCGAGCGAAATCGCCTATCTCAGTCAAAATCACGGCGGACATCCGGGAACCGATAGAGTTTTTCTGGCGGCATCGCGAATCGCACTAGCCATATCTCGCTTGTAGCGGTCTTTGGAGTCAGTTTTAAGAAGTGCTTTCATCCTAGTCAAATTGGCTTGCGGCAACCTGTTTTGCGCCAGGGAATTCCTCCAGTAAGGCATAAACAGAGGCCATGTGAAGTGAGGGCACCAGCTTTTCAAGGTCTGGGAATAAGTTGCAGACCATTTTGCCCGCTCTTTTACCTGGTCAAAACGCTATCCGGTCAGCGGCTTTCGCTCCTCGTTGTGGTATGCTGTATCTGTGCAGGGCTTGAGGCCCGCATCAGATAACAGCATAGACGTAATCGTTCGCGTAGACCCGGTCGATTTTGGTCTTTCTGTGACTGAGGTTCTTTCAATAGAGGTTTGCAGGCAAGGGGTTCAGGGCATAGGGAGCCAGACTGTGGCCAGGAAGAGACTCGAGATGGTTGTAGCTGCAATGTCCGGTCGCCTCAAGCCCTATCTTTATTTTGAACTGTGGTGTGATCCAATCGCGAATCTTCCATAACATAGGAAATTGGAACAGTTGGAAGAGCTTTTTGGCAAACTGACCGGGCCGGGAATCTGTTCCCGGCCCCGCCAAATTGTAATGACTCTGATAAATCTTACCGCTTTACATGGAACGCTCCAAAGCCTGGGTAGACGGCGCCGGCCCCCAGCTCCTCCTCAATGCGCAGGAGCTGGTTATACTTTGCCACCCGCTCGCTGCGGCTGGGCGCACCCGTCTTGATCTGGCAGGTGTTGAGCGCCACGGCGAGGTCGGCGATGGTGGTGTCCTCCGTCTCGCCGGAGCGGTGAGAGGTGATGGTGGTGTAGTGCGCCTCGTGCGCCAGCTTGATCGCCTCCAGCGTCTCAGAGACCGAGCCGATCTGGTTGAGCTTGATGAGGATGGAGTTGCCGCAGCCAAGGTTGATGCCCTTTTGCAGGCGCTCCGTGTTGGTCACGAACAGGTCGTCGCCCACCAACTGGACGCGGCCGCCCAGCTCACGGGTGAGCAGCTGCCAGCCCTCCCAGTCCTCCTCATCCAGTCCATCCTCAATGGAGTAGATGGGATAGCGGTCGCACAGCGACTTCCAGTGCTCCACCAGCTCGGCGGAGGTAAAACGCTTACCGCACTTGGGCAGAAGATACTCCCCTTTCCTGCCGCCCTTCCACTCGCTGGAGGCGGCGTCCATCGCGAGGACGAAGTCGCGCCCTGGCTCGTAACCGGCCCTGCGTACCGCCTCGAGGATCACCTCAATCGCCTCCTCGTCGCTGGCAAGGTCGGGGGCAAAACCGCCCTCGTCGCCCACAGAGGTCGCCAGCCCCTTGCTCTTGAGCAGGGCGGCCAGAGCGTGGAACACCTCCGTACACCAGCGAAGCCCCTCAGCAAAGCTCGCCGCGCCGGCGGGCATGATCATAAACTCCTGTACGTCCACCGTGTTGGCCGCGTGCGCGCCGCCGTTGAGGATGTTCATCATGGGCACAGGCAGTCGGTTGGCGTTCACGCCGCCGAGAAAGCGGTAGAGCGGGATGCCGAGCGAGGCGGCTGCCGCCCGGGCGCAGGCGATGGAGACGGCCAAAATAGCGTTCGCACCGAGGTTGGACTTGTCCTTCGTGCCGTCGGCAGCGATCATCGCGCGGTCTGCGGCGTAGGTGTCGGACGCATCCATACCGGTGAGTACCTGGGCAATGGTGGTGTTGATGTGTTCCACTGCGCGGCGTACACCCTTACCGCCAAAACGGCTCTTGTCGCCGTCGCGCAGCTCGAGCGCCTCAAACTCGCCGGTGGAGGCACCGCTGGGCGCCGCACCGCGGGCCACCGTGCCATCGCGCAGGACGACCTCCGCCTCTACGGTGGGATTGCCGCGCGAGTCGATGATCTCGCGGCCTCTTACGCTTGCAATCAGAAGAGAATTCATGCTACTGCAGCCTTCCTTTCCGGGCCGAGACTGTGGCTCAGCCCCTTTTGGATAGTTATTGCTAACTGTTAGTATTGTATTACTTTTTCAGAGAAAAAGCAAGGGGGAGATTGGATGGAATCTCCCCCTTAGCTTGCCCGCTTCCCGGCCGGGTGATACACGGCATATAGTTGCGTTTTGCGGATTGGCGGGCTATAATAATGACGATTGGCCAGCCACATGTGGCGCCGGCCATATCGAGCACCTATGAGGACGGTCTCTCCCAAAGGCAGGTGATTCTTTGTCCGCGTTTCGTGATTTTCTATGGGACGCTGTCCGGCAGGCAGACCACGTTCTGCTGGCCCTGTGCGTCGCCATCAATCTGTTCGGCATCGCCATGATCTATTCCGCCACCCGTTATGACAGCTCGCTGTCCTCTGACGCGCCCAAGCAGGTGGTCGCCATGCTCATCGGCATTGTTCTCTTCTTCCTGCTCTCTCAGCTGGACATTGACGTGTTGATGAGCAAATGGCCATGGGTACTGGCAGCCAGCCTCCTCTTTATCGCCCTACTCGCCGTGCCCGGCATCGGACATGAGGTGGGCGGCAACCGGAGCTGGATTCGATTTCCGCTCTTCTCCCTCCAGCCGGCGGAGATGGTAAAGCTCACCTTTTCCATGCTGCTGGCCAAGCAGATCGTCTCCTTGCAGAACCGGCGCGGTCTGAGCCACCCGCTCTCGGTAGCACAGCTGGGCGGACATCTGCTCCTGTTTGTCGGGTTGATCTACCTCGTCTCGCGCGACGCCGGCTCGGCGCTGGTATACGTGTTTATCTTTGTCGTGATGATCTGGGCCGGCGGGCTGAAGGCGCGCTGGTTTGCCCTTGGCTTTGCTGTGCTGGTGCTGGCCGGCTCGGCCCTCTGGCTCTATCTGCCGGAGGATAACTACTGGAAGATGAGGA
Source organism: Candidatus Onthomonas avicola (assembly GCA_018710845.1). Lineage (GTDB taxonomy): Bacteria > Bacillota > Clostridia > Oscillospirales > Oscillospiraceae > Onthomonas > Onthomonas avicola. The sequence continues at coordinate 23,540 of DVJB01000064.1, read as the reverse complement.
TCCTCGTCTGTTTTGACCATGACCTGGACCCCACCTACCGCGGCTTTCAGCAGACGCGCTCCCTGCTGGCCATCCAGTCGGGCAAGCTGCACGGGATGGGCTATCTGAACGGCAACCTGACACAGGCCAGCTATGAGAGCGCTCTGCCCGCCCGGCACACTGACTTTATCTTCTCCGCCGTCTGCGAGGAGCTGGGACTGATCGGCGCGGCCGCGCTGGTGCTGCTGCTCACTGCGCTCATCTGCCGCTGCCTCTATATCTCCCTGCACGCCAGCAGCCCCTTTTACAGTCTGACCGCCATGGGATACACCGGGATGCTCGCCTTTCAGGTCGTGCTGAACATCGGCATGTGTCTCTTTGTCCTGCCGGTGATCGGGCTGACGCTCCCCTTCGTGAGCTATGGCGGCTCCTCCCTGATCACGGCCTACGCCGCGATGGGAATCCTCTCTGGCATCCACCAGCGCAGCCTGCCCAGCTGGCTCAAGGAGCAGGCCGAGGACGCCTGGAGCGCGGAGACATGAAATGTAAACCTTCAACACAAGACGGCGCCTGCCCCGCAGTGGGGTAGGCGCCGTCTTTGCTGCACGCAGAAAAATTACTTGCCGTCGGGAAGCGGGTAGTCCGCCGCGCGTTCCAGGCCCCGCAGCTTGTGAAAGATGGAGAGGAGCCAGAGCAGTCCGGCAAGCACCAGGACCAGATACCAGCAGCCGACCACCGCCGCGGCCTCTGTCCCGCGAATCTGCCAGAGCCAGATGATGGGCAAGATTGCCAGCATCCCAAAGCAGAGCGCCAGCCGGCGGTAAACCCGGCGAATCATCGCCAGTCTGGAGGTGCTGTCGCTGAAGATCTCCTCTCCCAGCTCGCCCGTCCCCTTCGCCTTGCGGAAGTAGTACCAGCCGTTGAACTTTTGGACGTACTCCCAGCCATAGTCGGCAAACATCTGCAAATAGGCCCCCTCGTCCCGGCCTCCACCATTAAAATCCAGCTGATAGATATACTCCGCCGGTTCGCACCGCTCAAACCGATACACCCCGGCAAAGGGCAGGCACACCAACCGCCATCCGGCCTGATGCTGGGCGGCGAGGAATTCCTCCTCCTCCCGAAAGTCAGCCAGCGTATAGTAGCGAAACATGGTCTTCTGTTCCATCGGGTCACTCCCCTTTCATATTGCGATAGAGCCGCTCAATCCGCCGGCATTCCAGATGCAGCACCTCGCGCCCCACGGGCGTGATCTGGTAGGTCTTCCGCTTTCCCTCCTCGCGGACAAAGCGGATCAGACCGTCCTTTTCCATCCGGGAGAGCGTGCCGTACATCGTGCCTGCGCCGATGAGCACCTCTCCCCCCGTCATCTCCTTCACCCGCTGTGCGATGCTGTAGCCGTGCGCCTCCTCCTGGAGGCAAAACAGGATGTAAAACCCCGTCTCCGTCATCGGCACATAGCTGCGTCTGAGTTGATCGTCCATCACGTCCTCCTCTCCGGGTCCTCCCCTGTTCTGCCTTCACTATATCATATCTCGATATATCTGTCAACGATAGATTTTAGCTCGCTGTATCCAGGATAAGAAATGCCCCGCACCGGTGTAAGACCGGCGCGGGGCAAAAGGAAAGATGAGAATGTCAGCGGAATTACTTCGCCACGACCTTCTTCAGGTGGACAAAGCGGGGCAGGCCGTGCTCCTTCTTCATCTGGATCTCGCCCTGGATGAGTGGGAGGGCATACTTGATAAACTCGTCGCTCACGTCGTTGCCGCGGGCGTTGATCCACTCCACCGGGACCTTCTTCTCATAGTTGGCGACGGAGGAGAGGTCGAGCAGCTCGGGCTCGCAGGTGTAGCCGTTTTCATCGCGGGTGCACTTGAAGCCGACCATCTTGTCGGTGACGCCGGAGACGGCGGCGTTGACAGCGGTCTGACCGGCCATATAGGCCTCGTCGGAGTCGGTCTGGGAGGCGCAGTGCTCCGCGCAGCGCTGCAGCAGGCTCAGCTCGATGGGACGGACCTTGACGCCGGGGATCTTATTCTTGACCTCGTCGGCCAGGCGGGCGGCCAGGCCGCCGAGCTGGGCATGGCCGAAGCCGTCGGTGGCGGAGGTCTTCGCCTCGGAGACGAAGGAGCCGTCGGCATAGTGGATGCCCTCAGAGACGGCGACCAGGACGTTCTTGTTCTCATCCCAGATGCGGCCCACGTCCTCCAGGAACTCCTCCATGTTGAAGTCCACCTCAGGCAGGTAGATCAGGTCGGGGCCGTAGCCGGTGACCTTGGCCAGGGAGGCGGCACCGGCCAGCCAGCCGGCGTGGCGGCCCATGATCTCCACAATGGTGACCTGGCCCTTGTCATACACGTGCGCGTCCTGATAGACCTCGACCAGAGAGGTGGCGATATACTTCGCCGCAGAGGCAAAGCCGGGGCAGTGGTCGGTGCCGAACAGGTCGTTGTCGATCGTCTTGGGAATGCCCATCACGCGGCACTCATAGCCCACCTTGCTCATATACTTGGAGATCTTGTTGCAGGTGTCCATCGAGTCATTGCCGCCGTTGTAGAAGAAGTAGCGGACGTCATACTTCTTGAAAATCTCCAGAATACGCTTATAATCGGTGTCGTCCACGTCAGGATCCGCGATCTTATAGCGGCAGGAACCCAGCGCGGAGGAGGGAGTGTACTTCATGAGCGCCAGCTCTTCGGGGTCCTCCTCGTCCATGATATACAGCTTGTCCTCCAGGACGCCTACGATCCCGTTGGCCGCGCCATAGACCTTGGTGATGCAGTCGGAATCCAGGCCGGCCTTGATGGCGCCGTAGCAGCTGGCATTGATGACGGAGCTGGGGCCGCCGGACTGGCCGATGATCATTGCGCCTTTCAGTTCACTCATAATTTTGTCCTCCTTGACGGTAAAATGGTCTTTTCCGGGGCATCTGCCCCGTTTTCCCAAATCACTCGGATTTTCAGGTAAATCATACCACAGCTACTTGCTTTTTGCAATCGACTCTGCTAAAATATTGTTGCAAATTTTAAAAGGAGATGATTCTCTATGCCTCTGGTAACTACTACCGAAATGTTTAAGAAGGCCTACAGCGGCGGCTATGCGGTCGGTGCCTTCAACGTCAACAACATGGAGATCGTTCAGGGCATCACCGAGGCTTGCGGTGAGCTCAACAGCCCTGTCATCCTGCAGGTTTCCAAGGGTGCGCGCGCCTATGCCAACCACACCTATCTGGTCAAGCTGGTCGAAGCGGCCGTGATCGAGAACCCGCAGATTCCCATCGCCCTGCATCTGGACCACGGCGATACCTTCGAGCTGTGCAAATCCTGCATCGACGGCGGCTTTACCTCCGTCATGATCGACGCCTCCTCCAAGTCCTTCGAGGAGAACATCGCCCTGACCAAGCAGGTCGTCGAGTATGCCCATGACCACGGCGTGGTCGTCGAGGCGGAACTGGGCACCCTGGCCGGCGTGGAGGACGAGGTCGCCGTCGAGCACGGCAAGGAGAGCTACACGCGTCCGGAAGAGGTCGAGGAGTTCGTCTCCCGCACCGGCTGCGACTCTCTGGCCATCGCCATCGGCACCTCTCACGGCGCCTACAAGTTCAAGGCGTCTCAGTGCACCCGCAACGCCGACGGCGTGCTGGTTCCCCCTCCCCTGCGCTTTGACGTGCTGGAAGAGTGCATCAAGCGCCTGCCCGGCTTCCCCATCGTGCTGCACGGCTCCTCCTCCGTCCCGCAGGAGTTTGTCCGCATCGTGAACCAGTACGGCGGCAACATGCCCGACGCGATTGGCATCCCCGAGGATCAGCTGCGCGAGGCCGCCAAGCTGGCCGTGTGCAAGATCAACATCGACTCCGACATCCGTCTGGCGATGACCGCGACCATCCGCAAGTATTTTGCCGAGCATCCCGATCACTTTGATCCCCGCCAGTATCTCAAGCCCGCCCGTCAGGCGGTCAAGGACATGGTCCGTCACAAGATTCTCAACGTCCTCGGCTCCGACGGCAAGGCCTAAATCATCTTCTTTTCTCCCTTTGCAATTAGTCACGCGCTCCGGCAGGCTCTTCCGCCGGGGCGCGTGCGCTCTCTCACCGGAAGGAGTACCGCCCATGCACACAGAATATTCCGAAGCCTGCGACTGCAATGTCATCCACGAGGACGCCGTCGCGCTCGTGCGCAGCAAAATGCCGGAGGAAGACCCCATCTATGAGGTGGCGGAGCTGTTTAAGGTCTTCGGGGACTCCACCCGCGCCAGGATCATCTGTGCCCTGTCCATCTCTGAACTGTGCGTATGCGACCTGTCCTGCCTGCTGAACATGAGCCAGTCGGCCATCTCGCATCAGCTGCGCATCCTCAAGCAGGCGCGCATCGTGAAAAACCGCCGCAGCGGCAAGAGCGTCTACTACTCTCTCGATGACGAACACATCCAACGTCTCTTCGCCACAGCCTTTGAGCATGTGATGGAAGATTGACAGCGCGAGGGAACCGACATGATAAAACCGGATGTGCGCATTCGCGCCGCGTCTTCCGCCGACGCGGATGCGCTCCTGCAGATCTACGCCCCCTATGTGGAGCGGACGGCCATCTCCTTTGAATACGACGTGCCCTCCCCGTCGGAGTTTCGCGCGCGGATGGAGCGCACACTGCAGCGCTATCCCTACCTGGTTGCCGAGCGAGACGGGGAGCTGTGCGGCTACGCCTATACCGGCGCATTTGTCGGCCGGACCGCCTATGACCACGCCGCAGAGGTCACCATCTACCTGCGCGGTGACCGGCGCGGCCTCGGGCTCGGCCGTGCGCTCTACCGCGCACTGGAGAAGATCTCCAGGCAGCAAAATATCCTCAACCTCTACGCCTGCATCGGCTGGCCGGAGGTGGAGGACGAATATCTGACGCAAAACAGCGCGCAGTTTCATGCGCATATGGGATATCACACCGTGGGCCATTTCCGACGGTGCGGCTACAAATTCGGTCGGTGGTATGATATGATCTGGATGGAAAAGATAATCGGCGCACATGATGACCACCCCATGCCCGTAACTCCCTTTCCCGATCTGGACGCCGAGACACTGCGCAAGCTCGGCGTGATGCCGGCCGCCTCCCGATAACGCATCCGAAGCAGCGGGCAGCATCCGCCGGACACAGGGACCGTTTCCGGAGCATAAACTGTGGCAGTATTTCTGTGAAAGGAAGATGCCCGTGCCTCCTCTGCCCTATGACCGCGCAGCGGCCGTCGCCTACGCAAAACGCTGGGCGTTGGACCGCAATCCGCTCTACTACGACTTTTCCCGCCTGGGCGGCGACTGTACCAATTTTGCCTCCCAGTGCATTCTGGCCGGCTGTGACGGCCGGATGAATTTCACCCCGGTCCTGGGTTGGTACTATCGCTCTCTCAACGACAGAGCGCCAGCTTGGACCGGGGTGGAATTTTTGATGCGTTTTCTCACCCGAACGAAAGAGGATACCGGACCATTTGCGCGCCTGGCGCCGCTGTCCTCCTGCCTGCCGGGCGATCTGATTCAGCTTCGGTTCCCCGGCTCGGAGCATTTTGGCCATTCACCCGTGGTTGTCGCCGTGAACACACCGCCCACACCGGAGCATATTCTGCTCGCCGCCCACTCAGACGACGCCTGGCGACGGCCGCTCTCCTCCTATCGCTATCAGGAAGCCCGGTGCCTGCATCTGTTGGGCTTTCGCTGATTTGCCATCCGCGGGCATCGCCGCGCGTTCAATATCCCCTGACCGTAAACGTTTTCTCTTCCGCCTGCACCGGTATCCGGCTCCACTCCGTTTTGTCCAGCCGAATCCAGCGGTTGAGCGCCGCAATTGTACCCGGAAAGCGGTTGAGATTTGCCGCATCTCCCTGCACCTGGGCCTCCACAGTGCCATCCGTGCGGTTGGAAACCCAGCCGGTCAACTCCAGACGTCTCGCCGCCTGCAACGCGGTATAGCGAAAGCCCACGCTCTGTACCCGTCCGAAAAAACGATAACTACGCCGTTCCACACTCTCTCCTCCTCCCTGAGACGATATCTGGTTTTGTCTGTCAGAAATCATATCACAAGACCGCGCAGCCTGGCAAGAAAGTACCGCTCGGAATTCAGATCCTCCAGCAGGCAGACGGCCCGAGACGGAGTTCGCTCCATCTCGGGCCGCTTTTAGTGTATGATGCATTCTGCCGTCATTTCATCTGGTTCCGAATCTGTTCGGCGATCTGTTCCAGATCCGCCACCATACAGTTAATGGGATAGTCAAACATCCGCATCGTATCGCCTGCCAGGCCAATCGCCGCGATCAGTTCCCCGTTTTCTCCCAAAACCGGCACCGCTACACAGGTCTGACCCTCCTTCTCCTCTTCGGAGACACAGGTATAGCCGCGATAGCGGATAGATTCCAGCTCCGCCTTCAGGGCCATCCAGTCTACCACCGTCTTGTTGGTGACCTTTGTCAGCGGATGGCGGCTGTACTGCTCCATCTGCTCTTTGGAATAATAGGCCATCAGGCACCGTCCGGTGGCAGAGCAGTGACAGGGAATCACCTCTCCCACCACATCCAGATCCGCGCTGGTAACGGAAAAACTCTTGCAGTAGATGACGGTCTGCTGCGCGCAGGCAGCAGAGGAATACTGCGGCACTGTGACTGTGAGGGTCTGACTGTACTTTTCCGCCACGGCAGTTGCCGCAGCGTCCACGCACTGGATAATCGGCGTATTGAGCTTTACCGCGTTGCCCAGGGCACAAAAACGCAATCCAAGCCAATATTTCTGATTCTCTGCATTTTGATAGACATAGCCCCGTTTTTTCAGCGTAGAGAGCTGACGAAAGACCGTGGAGCCGAACATCCCCGTCCCCTCGCTGATCTCGCTGACACTGGCCTCCCGCCCAAAATGGTACAAAAACTCTACAATATCCAGGCTGCGCTCTACCGCTTGAATACTCGTGTCAGACATACGTTACCCTCACATCTCCGCCGTCTGACCATGCTCTGTCTGCCATTTGACAGCCCGGGCACCCTGTCAATCGCCGGGTCTCCACCTCATCTTCAGTCACAAAATACCACTTTACCTGCCCGCTTGCCAGCCCCGCAGGAAAGCCTCCTCCCGCCAGGCAGACAAACTGCCGTTCCGGATATTAAGCAGGCATTATTATAGCAGTTTTTGTGCCCCAAATCAATAGGAGGCCTCTATTTTCTCCTCTTCCTTAGCGGACAGGGTGCAGATTTCCGTATAAAGGGCGCAAGCTGCCTCCGGCTGATAGCCATATACCAGAAGCACGTCCAGCACATTGGGGGGGAAGGAGATGCCCGCCAATGTCTGCGCGAACGCCATCGCGCCGATCTCACTCAGGCAGCCCAGCCGCGAATCGTTGACAAACGGCCCCAGCTTCCAGAGCCTGACCCGGTAGCTCCGCGTGAAGAGCCGTTCTCCCTCGCGGTACTCCAGCTCATGAAACAGTTCATGGGCGATCAGCACCTCCCGCAATTCCGCGTGTCCCAAAAGCGGGGACAGATGGTGCCGTCGGATCGTCTCCGCGGCCCGGTCCAGGCAGTCCTGATAGACGGAAATCCGGTCCGGCTCGGTAAACTGGGCAAAGAGCACCCGTCCTCCCCCCTCCGGGATGGATGGGCTGTCCAATTTCAGCCCCAGCCGGCGCGCGATTTCACTGGGCCGCAGCGCTCCAAAGCGCCGCCGGTATTCCTCGGCCTGCTCGCGCCCGCAGGCCAATGCCCGGGCAATCAGCTCTTTGCGCTGCTGCCGGTCAAAGCGGCCCTGAATCGGGTCACGCCGAAAGGCATAGGCGCCATAGACCTCCGGCGGCAAGGCGATCAGCGCCGGGATCATCTGCTCAATAGGCGTACCATCGCCCTGTGGGACACCGCTCATCTCCCGATAGCGTTTTTGATAAAAATCCACCACCTGAGAAAGAAGTTTCGCCGCCATCTCCACAGCACCTCCTCACGCAAAGCGGTCACAGCTTGTTCTGCGCCGCCGTCACGATCACTTCCTCTTCCGGATCGCACAGCGACACCTCGACATCCATCAGCATCAGGCTCTGCTGCAGGTCCCCTGTACCGGCCACATCCAGAATTTTTCCGCCGACTGCCAGATAATAATCCGGACGCAGAATGCTGTCGGCGTTATAGGTCGCCATCTCCTCGTATAGCCTGGCCACCTCTCTCTGGTAGTCCTTGGCCCGAACCACCACACTGCACCCGTTCGAGCGCTGCACTTTGATAAAGCCTTTTTTGTCCAGGATTCGGATGGGACGCTCCCGTCCTTTCCGGCCGGCAAAGACGTAAAAATACTTGGACTGCGCCAACAACTCTACCTCTTGCTCCGGAAGGGAGAGATCCTCTGCCGCCAGCTTCTGCGCCTCCTGCACCGTACAGGCAGCCAGCAGATCAGTCGTCTTAACCTCAGTGGAGCCAAGCGCGATGGCGGTCACCTTTGAGGTCTGCGGGTCAATCTCAATATGGACCTCTACGCTCTCCGGCTGCGCCCCGCTCTCCACCGCCTTCGTCAGCGCCTCCTGCTTGATGGAGCGGATATCGTCCGAGGTGGGATTCGGGATGATGCGTTCCACCACGTCACGTACCATGGCCAGCGCCACGCCAATGGAGCTGATCACCTCGGCATTTTCCGGAATGCTGTACTTGACGCCCATCTTCTGCGCAAAGTAGATCACCAACGACGCCGCCCCGCCGCCTACGCCTACCAGGGAAATCTGATCGCGCTCCACGCGGTATTTCTCCGCCAGCTCCAGCACGATCGGAGAGATCTTGGCATACGCCCGCTCCATAATCTGCTTGGCCAGCTCTTCTACGCTGATGCCGAGGTGGTCGGCCACCGGCTGCATCGCCTTGCGGGCCGCCGCGGCATTGCCGTGGGAAAAATGCTCCTCCTTGACCAGTCCAAGCACGTTGGCCGCACAGGAATTCGTGATGGTGATCCGCTTGCCGCTTTTGAGCCGGATGGCCACATAGTCTGCCGGATCCCCCGGGCGGGGGGAGATCAGCTCCAGCTGCGGGTCCTCGATCTCCTCCAGCGGTGTATAGACCGCATACTCCAGGCCGGCAATATGGGCGCTTCTGGGACCGACATCTGTCACGCCCTGGCTTCCGATGCGAATCATGCTCCCCCCAGCGCAGCCCAGCACGCGCACGTCCAGGGAATTGATATAGGTGCGGTGACCTCCTACTACGGCGTAGTCAATCGCCGGACGGCCATTTTTGATCACACCGATATTGGTTGTCGTCCCGCCAACCTCAAAGTAAACTCCGTTGGATGCCCTCAGATACATCAGAGAGCCCATCACCGACGCGGCCGGCCCGGAGAGCATCGTGAGCACGGGGCGCTTTTTCACCTCGTTGATCTCCATCACGCCCCCGTCGCCGCGCATGATCATCAGCGGGACCGTCACGCCCGCGCCGCGGACACTTGCCTCGGTGGAATTGGCCGTGTGGAGCATTTTGGGCAAAATGCTGGCATTGATGGCAGCGGTCCGCGTCCGGCGCGTCAGACCATAGAGCTTGGTGATATCAGACGCCATTGTCGTGGGCAGTCCCATGGACTGCGCAATCTCTTGAATCCGTTCCTCCTCTCCCATACTGTCTACGCCGAACGCCATGGAGGCCACCATCACCTCCGCCCCCTGCTCCTGAAGCCGGGACAGCTCTGTGCGGATCCGTTCGTCTGTCAGCTCCTTGCGCTTGACAAAACAGTTGAACACCCGAATCTTCTTGTTCTCGGCAATCTGAATATCGTCGATACGGACCTGCCGCTTGGCCAGAAAGCCCTCTATGCCCCCCTTCGCCACGCCGACAATGCCGACATTGGCCACATCTCCCTCCACAAGGGCATTTGTCGCCTGCGTGGTGGAGTGGGCGACAAAGATCACCTCGTCCGGGTCAATCCCGTTTTCCTGCAGGCAATTCCGGAACGTCTTCACCACACCGGCCGCCACGCCGGCCGGGTCGCCATGCGTGGTCTTGATCTGAGACTTGCCTATGATCTCATGGGTATCATTGTCAATGGCCACCGCCTTTGTATAAGTTCCACCTACGTCAATTCCCATCCGGACCTGCCGTCTGCTCATATGCGTCACTCCTATTCCAATCAGCTTCTGATATTCTATTTGTCAGCAGACCCCGGTATCAGGGCCGCATTACTTTCTAGTTTCTAAGGGCAATCTGCGCGCTCCCCCGCGCGGGCGGGGGAGCTGCAGCGGCGCCGGCGATATCAAAAGGCCATTGCACCGAAGTAAAAATAGGTAAAGGCCGCCAGGATAATACAGATAATCCAGCCGCAGGGGATACTGTGCGTCAGGTATTCTTTCGAGTCATTCTTCGTGTAATTCAGTCCCCAGACAATCCAGGACTGCGTAATGCAGCAAGAGATATTCATCGTGATGGTCGGAGCGTAAAACAGGGGGTACAGCAGCACCGTGCTGAAGCCGAGGCCGGAGAGAATGCCAAGCATCGCCGCGCCGGAGCCCGCCAGCGTCAGCGGTCCGCGGAACAGGCCTGCGGGCGCAAACACGGCAAAGATAATGCAGATCAGCAGCGCGCTTCTGGGAATCACATCGCCCAGGACTGCGTTGAAATAGGGAACACAGAGGCTGGCCGCCTTGTTGAACGCCTGGATGAACATCATGAAGCACAGCAGCGGAGCGGTGTCTACGACGCCGTCGTTGAAATTCTTGGTGATAATCCGCGCCGCTTCGGAAAAGCTGGTCAGTTTTCCGCAGACAATCAGGGCAAACAGCGCCGAAATCAGGAAAGCAAAGCAGATCGGCATGTTGAACGCGATCACCAGCGCCACCGGCAGGAACGGCGTGATGAGCGCGATTCCAGGCACCGGCTTTCCGCCGTGATCCGGCACAGCCGTGCTCGCCGCCCAGGCCACGGAGTGGCGGCGCTTCCGGGAGGCGATGATGGTGTAGCCGATCGTTACAATCAGCTGGACCGCCAGCGCGGTAATGCCAAAGCGGAGATACTGACCGTTGAACAGATAGTCACTGCCGTCGGCGTAGTAGATCTGGTACTGGGCAAAGGGCAGCGCATTGAGATACAAGCCGGCGCCGATGGCCAGCATAAACGACGTGAGGGCCACACGTTTGTCAATCCCCAGAGACAGCAGAATCGGCAGCACAATCACGCCCAGGGCAATCACCGCGCCCGTGCCAAACATGGACGTGAAGATACCCGCCACAACAATGTTGAGCAGCACGGCAGTGACCACCGGCTTATCACCGCCCAGCTCCACCGTCTTGCGGATCAGCGCGGGGGCAATGCCAGTATCCAGCAGGATGCGCCCAAAGAACGCACCAAAGAAGAACAGCACCGTATTGGCGCCGTTATCGGTAAACGCGGTCTGATAGACCGTATTGATGGCATCCATCACCGTCAGGCTGCCCGCAGCCTCGTTGGCGGCCAAGAATGCCTCACTGGACGTAAAGTGGCCGAGCACCGCCAAAACCGTCCACAGGGTGGCCATGATAATGACCCCCAAGGCCATATTTCCGCCCCGGACGGCATAGATCACCAGGCCGACAAAGGAAATCAGCAGCACAATGCCAATAAATAGTTCCATATATTACCTCCCAAGAACTGTTTTTCGTCTTTTCGTCTCCCTAGCCAGGTCAGTGCGACTCGTTATACGCGTCTACAATATCCTGGCAGGCCCGAATATGCCGGGCAATCATATCGTACTCTCCGCCAAACTGCACCATCTTGAACCCTCTGGAGATGACCGCGGGCACCTCAGACGCTTCCGCTGCATAGGCGCAGCAGCGTCCGGTGCGTGCAATGATTTTGGCAATTGCGTCATTGTTGATCTTCTGAATTTCCGGATCAAAGGCTCTCCCATAATGGCCGTAGGCGCTGGCCAGGTCCCACATTCCGGTATGGACAACATCAATTTGGTCAAGAGCAATAATATTGTCCAGGTCGTCTATGGCGCTGACCGACTCCACATCCACCATAATGATCGTGTTCTCGTTCTGCCAATTCATGTAATCTTCTACCGACATCCCATGCATCCCAAAATTGGCCGCCCGGCTGTTAAAACAGACGCCGCGCTTTCCAATCGGGGCAAACTTGACCCCGTCGATCACCCGCTGCGCCGCCGCGGCGTCCTGAATCATCGTCGCAAAAATGCCGGTCAGGCCGCAGTCCATCCAGTGTGCAATCTGGTTGGTGTCGTTGCAGGTCGTCCGTAGCACCGCCGCCTTTCCGAGCGCCGTCACTGCCCGCGCAGCATTGACGATCTGCTCAGAGCTCCAACAGCCGTGTTCATTGTCAATGCAGACAATATCGCAGCCAGCCAGCGCAATCGTCTCCGCAGTGTTTGGACAGGTCGAATCCAGGAATGTCATTGTCACCACCTTTCCATCCCGGATTTTCCGTTTGATCGGTGTCTCTGCCATCATGTGTACCATTTCTCACACCTCCGTTTTATTCCGTTGTACGGAATGCATGATCTCACTATATCCCGATCGCTCTCTTCTGTCAATATGGCGCAATCACTTTCGACATTACTCACAATTTTTCTATTTCATTTTTGTATAGTTCTACAATTAACTTTTTATAATTCAGTTGATATAATTGCGTTGTCCCTACAAATTCTGCTATACGGAATATTTATCCAATTCTTTTGTGCCCAATTGTCTATCTTTGATTTTGACAAACAGAAAGGAGCCACAATGATTCTGCAGACTCTCTCCTCACCAGCCTCTGCTCCACCCGGTCTGAAACGCGCTTTTCAATACCTGCAAACCCACGACCTCACGACGACCGCTCCCGGTCGAATTGAGATTGATGGCCCGCGCTGTTTTGCCGTCGTGCAGGAATACCGCACCGCCCCCGTCTCCCAGTGTCACCTGGAGGGACATCAAAAATATTGGGATGTACAGTGTATTCTCTCCGGTCAGGAGCGTATTTTTGTCACTTCCAGCCAGAATTCCCCTCCCATTCTCGTCCCATACAACCCCGGGGAAGACATCCTCTTTTTTTCTGATCCGCCGGAGCCCTGCAGCCAGTTGATTCTCCACGCCGGAGAGATCGCCGTCTTTTCTCCGGATGATCTCCACAAAACCCGCTGTGACTGGCAGGACGGCAGCTCCTGTGCCGTGAAAAAAGTGATTATCAAGGTAGCAGCCTCCAGCCAGTTCATTTCGTAACATAGAATATAATCTATATTTCTTTTACGTAGAAAGGAAGCATATGAAAAAATTTGTTGTCCGCTGCGACCTGGAGGGCGCCAGCGGTATTGTCTCCTATGTACAGGCAGAGCCGTGGCAGGCAGAATATCAAGATGGCCGCCGTTACTTTATGAGCGACCTGCTCGCTTTGCTGAAGGGGCTGGATGACGGCGGAGCCGACGTCATCCAGGTGTATGATGAGCACTGTTATGGCCACAACATTCTTCTGGATCAGATTCCGGACACCTACAGGGCCGACATTTCCTTTTTCTGTGGCAAACCTGACTACACGCGGAGCTGGGCCGGCGGCCTGGACCGGGAGACGACCGGGCTCATCCTGCTCGGCTTTCATTCCAAGGCCGGCACACATGTGTCAGAGCGGGAAGCTCTGCTGCACCATTCCTACGACAAGAACATCTCCGATATCCAGATCAATGGGCACAGTGTGGGAGAAATCGGCATGGAAGCCGCGATTGCCGGCTGTTTTCAGGTGCCGCTGCTGCTGTTTACCGGCGACAGCGCCGGGGCCGAGGAGGCACAGTCCATCGCTCCCGGCTGTCTCTGCGTCTGCGTCAAGGAGTCCTGTGACGGGACGGGAGGTGAGTGCCTGTCCGTTCCGAAAGTGCACCGACGTATTTATCAGGCCGCGCGTCAGCTGGCCGAGTCCCCTCCGGTGGTCGCGCCCTTTGTATTTCCCGCCCCGGTTGAACTGAAAATGTCATTCTACCCAACGGAATATGGCGGGAAATTTCAGACACTTTTCCCAGGTCTCACCCTGCACGGCGCGAGCGTGCTGGAGTGCTGGGCCGAATACCTGGCACGCAAAGCCAGTCTGGACGCCATACTTTGAAGATTGTTTCGGTCCCGGAGGCACGTGCCGCTTCCGGGACCGTTTTTTCTGCAAAAGCACGGCAAAACTCCAATATATGCCATTCTCCCGCCCCTCCAGGCCAACCGGAAATGATGCGCAAAAACTTTATGCGCGGCGGCTTTTGCATGTGTTCGCGGTGCGCCGAATGCGCATAAAGTTTTGTGCACGGTATCCGTCAAATTGTCCGTTGCCAGCCCGGAAGGATTGTGCTATCATGCTGATAATCGGTGTTTCATTTGCCCGCGCCAGAAAGGGGAGTTTTGTCATGCGTCCATCCTCCCGCGTTTTTCGCTGGACCCTGCGGCGGTCCGAATACCCCGTCCCGCTCCGGGTGCGGCTGATGCGCCGGCAGTGGGCCCGGGGGGATGCCCGCCGGGACCGCGGTTTCACCCCGCCGCCCACGGTGCGGCGGTATACCAATCTCTCCTACGGCCCGAACGGCGCGTGGAATCTGCTGGATGTCTACACGCCGAAGGAGACGGCCCGGCCACTGCCCGTCATCGTCAGCGTCCACGGCGGGGGCTATTTCTACGGCTGTAAGGAGACTTACCAGTACTACTGCATGGACCTGGCCCGGCGCGGCTTCGGCGTGGTGAACTTCAACTACCGCCTGGCACCGGAATACCGCTTCCCCGCCCCGCTGGCCGACCTGAACGCCGTGCTTCGCTGGGTCTGTGAGCGCGGCGCGGAGTTCGGCCTGGACCGGAATAACCTGTTCCTGGTGGGCGACTCCGCCGGGGCGCAGATTGCCAGCCAATACGCCGCCATCTGGTCAGACCCCTCCTATGCCCGGCGCTTCCCCTTCTCCGTGCCGGACCTGCGCCTGGCGGCGGTGGGGCTCAACTGCGGCATGTATGACCTGAGGCGGCGGGCGCGGGAGCGCGACCAGATCATCCGCGACTACCTCGGCCCCAATCCGGCGGTCTACGGCGGCAAGCTGGATGTCCTCTCCCATGTCGGGCCGAACTATCCCCCCGCCTATTTTCTCAGCGCCCCCAACGATTTCCTGGTCGGAGAATGCATCCCCACCGCCCGGCTGTTTGCCAGCCGCGGCTGCGAGACGGCATACAAGATCTACGGCGAGCGCGCTGACCCGATGGCGGGGCACGTCTTTCACGTCAACCCGGCGCTCGCTATCGCCAAGGAGGCCAATGACGACGAGACCGCCTTTTTCCGACGGTTTCTGCGCTGAAAGGAGCTGTTGAGTGATGAAATTTACCAAAATGCACGGCTGCGGCAATGACTATATCTATGTGGACTGCACCCGGGAGATGCCGGGCAATCTGTCTGAGCTCTCCCGCCGCTACAGTGACCGGCGCTTTGGCATCGGCGGAGACGGCCTGATCGCCATCTGCCCCTCCTCGGCGGCCGATTTCCGGATGGAGATGTACAACGCCGACGGTTCTCTGGGCGCGATGTGCGGCAACGGCATCCGCTGCGTGGCCAAATATGTCTACGACAAGGGGCTGACGGACAAGACACATCTGCGTATTGAGACCAGCTCCGGCGTCAAGGACCTTGTCCTGACCGTGGAGGGCGGCGAGGTCTCCCGCGTGCGGGTGGATATGGGCACCCCGAGTCTGCGCTCTGACCGGATTCCCGTCGTGGGGCTGGGCGCGCAGGTGGTGGGCCAGAGCATTCAGGTGGCCGGACGGACGTGGACGATGACCTGCGTCTCGATGGGCAATCCCCACGCCGTCGTCTGGGCCGACGACGTCCAATCCCTCCACCTGGAGCAGATCGGCCCGCAGTTTGAACACCACGCCAGCTTCCCCGACCGGGTCAACACCGAGTTTGTCCACGTGATCGACCGGCGCAATCTTGAGATGCGCGTCTGGGAGCGCGGCTCGGGCGAGACGCTCGCCTGCGGCACCGGCGCCTGTGCGGCGGCCTATGCCGCCTGGCTGTGCGGCCTGTGCGACGCGGCCGTCACCGTCCATCTGCGCGGCGGCGACCTGGAGATCACCTATGACCAGCAGGCCAACACCATGCTGATGACCGGTCCGGCTGTCACCGTCTTTGAAGGCTGCACCCCGGACTGAGGGAACTTAATCACGGAAGGAAGAACGGAACACTATGAAACAGCTGATCGATCTGGTCGCCCGGATGAGCTATCTGCTCCGCCAGGGCGATCTGGAACGGGAGATCACCGCCGTCGTCTATGACTCGCGCCGCGCGGAGCCGGGCTGCGTCTTTGTCTGCCTGCCCGGGGCGGTCACGGATGGGCATGACTATATCCCCGACGTGCTCGCCAAGGGCGCGGCGGCCCTCGTCGTCAGCCGGGAGGTGGAGGAGATCCCCGACGCGGTCACCGTCCTGCAGGTGGAAAACCCGCGCCTGGCCCTCGCGGAGCTCTCGGCGGCGTGGTTCGGCCACCCGGCGGAAAAGCTGATTACGATCGGCGTCACCGGCACGAAGGGCAAGACCACCACGACCTATATGATCCGCTCCATGCTGGAGGCCGCCGGCCTTCCCACCGGGCTGATCGGCACGATCGAGGTGATCTGCGGCCAGGAGCACACCCACGCGGTGAACACCACGCCGGAGTCCTGGCTGGTACAGAAGCACTTTTCCGACATGGCCGCCGCCGGCTGCCGCTGCGTGGTGATGGAGGTCTCCTCCCAGGCGATGAAGCTCGACCGTGTCTCCGGCTTCACGTTTGATTACGGCATCTTCACCAACCTGGAGGAGGACCACATCGGCCCGGGCGAGCATGCGGACATGGCGGAGTATATCGCCTGCAAGGGCAAGCTCTTCCGCCAGTGCCGCGTCGGGCTGGTCAACGCGGACGCGGACTACCTGGACGAGGTCCTCGAAGGGCACACCTGCCGTCTGGAGACCTACGGCCTTGGCCCGGAGGCGCAGCTGCGCGCGGTCAACATCCAGCGCATCCACCAGCCGGGCTATCTGGGCGTGGCCTACGACCTGGCGGGGAACGTGGAAGGGCATGTGAAGGTGGATATCCCCGGCGATTTTACCGTGTATAATTCGCTGGCCGCCATCGCCCTCTGCCGCCATTTGGGCGTCTCGTGGGAGGCAATCTGCCGCGCACTGGACACGATTCAGGTCAAGGGACGGCTGGAGATCGTCCCGACGCCGGGCGAGTATACCCTGATGATTGACTACGCGCACAACGCGATGAGCCTGGAAGCCCTGCTGGTCAACCTGCGTGCCTACGGGCCGAAACGGATCATCTGCCTCTTCGGCTGCGGCGGCAACCGCGCCAAGAGCCGCCGTTATGAGATGGGCGAGGTGAGCGGACGCCTGGCCGACCTGACCGTCGTCACCTCGGACAATCCGCGCTTTGAGGAGCCGATGGACATCATCGCCGACATCCTCACCGGTGTGGAGAAGACAGGCGGGGCACACGTCACCATCCCCGACCGCAAGGAGGCCATCCGCTACTGCATGTCCATCGGCGAGGCGGGCGACGTGATCGTGCTGGCCGGAAAGGGCCATGAGGACTATCAGGAGATCCGCGGCGTCAAGCACCCGATGGATGAGCGCGTGCTCATCCGGGAGATCATCGAGGGGCGCTGAGGATGTCCGCGCCGGTCGTCGGGCGCTTCGCCCCCAGCCCCAGCGGACGGATGCATCTGGGCAACGCCTTCTCCTGCCTGCTCGCCTGGCTCTCCGCCCGGAGCGCGGGCGGAGAGATCGTGCTGCGGCAGGAGGACCTGGACCCCAGCCGCTGCCGCCGGGCCTACGCCTTGCAGCTCGAGGATGACCTTCGCTGGCTCGGCTTAGACTGGGACCGGGGCGGCAGCGCGGGTGGAGAGGACTATTTCCAGTCCAGCCGCTCGGAACACTATGCGAGCGCCCTGGCGGAGCTGGAGCGGCAGGGGCTGCTCTACCCCTGCTTTTGCAGCCGGGATGCCCTGCACGCCGCCGGCGCCCCCCACGCCGCCGACGGCACCCCCATCTACCCCGGCACCTGCCGTGCGCTCACCTCCGAGGAGCGGCGTGCGCGCGCCAGGACACGCCGCCCCGCCATCCGGGTGCGCGTACCCGATATAGAGCTCTCCTTCTCCGACGGCTTACAGGGGGATTTCCGCGAGTCCCTCGCCCGGGACTGCGGGGACTTTATCCTTCGCCGGTCGGACGGAGTGTACGCCTACCAGCTCGCCGTCGTGGTGGACGACGCGGAGATGGGGGTAAACCAGGTGGTACGCGGGCGCGACCTGCTCTCCTCCACGCCGCGGCAGCTCTGGCTGCAGGACCGGCTGGGGCTGCCTCATCCAGACTACTACCACATCCCCCTCCTGCTCGCCCCGGACGGACGTCGGCTGGCCAAGCGGGAGCGCGACCTCGATCTCGGCGCGCTGCGGGCCGCCGGGGTCCATTCGGAGGAGATCATCGGCCGGCTTGCCTGCTGGGCTGGGCTGCTCGAGCGGCCGGAACCAGTCCGCGCGCGGGAGCTGATTCCCCTCTTCTCCTGGCAGCGCGTGCGTCGGACAGATATCCGGCTGGAGCACACCTCTCTCGGCTTTTGATTCTCTCGCTGAAAAAACTGTTACAGGGACGGTTCAGCCGGTTTTTGTCCGGCAGAGCCGTCCCTGTCGTTTTGCAGCCAAGCTCCTTCCGCCCTCTCTCTTCCTCCGTTTTCTGTTAAAAACTGGAAAACATGCTGAGAAAGGGGAAAAATTCTTTTCTGAAATGGCCAAAATACATTGACAAAAGTTTTTGTGCGTGCCATAATGAAGCAACAGTACTTCCAGTGTTCCATCCCGTATCATCAGAGAGGAGGTCACACATGGGTTTTTTTGACCGGCTGTTCGGTACAAAGCAGAGCGGCATAGAGATTGGCGCGCCGCTGGCCGGGCGGTGCGTCCCACTCAGCGAGGTGCCTGACCCCACCTTTGCCGACGAAATTCTGGGGCCGGGAGCCGCCATTATTCCAACGGACGGACATATCTACGCCCCCGCGTCCGGAACCATTACAACGCTCTTTCCCACCGGTCACGCTGTCGCTATCACCACCGGTCAGGGGGTGGAGGTGCTCATCCACATCGGCCTGGATACCGTCGGGCTGAAGGGGGCTGCCTTCACCATCCTGGCCAGCGAGGGGCAGACAGTCAAACAGGGCGACCTGCTGATTGAGGCCGACCTGGAGGCCATCTCCGCCGCTGGGCTGAATCCCATCACCCCGGTCCTGATCTGCAACGCGGATCAGTTCCAGTCAGTCAGCCCTGTCACCGGGCAGACGGTAGCGCCGGGAGACACGATTTTGCGGCTCAAGTAGGCCTTTCTGGAGAATACTTCACGGAATTTTCGCCAGGCAAGGCGATTGGACGCGGCAATCCCCGATGAACTGCAAGGGCAAATCCGCTCGGCACGGCGGAATAAGCCCCGTCGTTTCGGATCACAGAACATTTTTCTTTTGGGGCATCCAAAAGAAAACCCCAGCCATATGGCTGGGCAGTCCAATTTCTGTCTTTTGTAAGCATTTGTCCCGAGGGAGAGGCGGGACAGGAAAAGAAAGGAGATAACCCCTATGATGAAACACCTGCAAAAGCTGGGCAAAGCGCTGATGCTGCCGGTGGCCTGCCTGCCGATCTGCGGCATTCTGATGGGCATCGGCTATGCGCTCGCCCCCGCAGCCATGGGCGCCGAAGGCCCGACCTCCGGCGCGGCATATGTCATCGGCTTCTTCCTGATCAAG
Source organism: Candidatus Onthomonas avicola (assembly GCA_018710845.1). Classification (GTDB taxonomy): domain Bacteria; phylum Bacillota; class Clostridia; order Oscillospirales; family Oscillospiraceae; genus Onthomonas; species Onthomonas avicola. Next base: position 3,829 of record DVJB01000064.1, on the reverse strand, counting down.
GCTGGCGGCGCCCTGATTGATAACATTGCCATTCTGTTCGCCATCGGCGTCGGCGTCGGTCTGTCCGACGGCAACGACGGCACCGGTGGACTGGCCGGACTGGTCTCCTGGCTGATGATCACCAAGCTGCTCAACACCAGCGTGGTGAACGTCATTGCCCCTTGGATGTGCGTGGAGGGCACTGCCAACTTTGTGGCCTTCAGCAAGATCGAAAATCCCTTCATCGGCATCCTGGCCGGCATCATCGGCGCGCTGTGTTACAACAAGTTCAAGGGTACCAAGCTGCCCGACGTGCTGGCCTTCTTCTCCGGCAAGCGCTCGGTCGCCATCGTGACCGGTGTGGTCTCCATCGTGGTCTCCGCCGTGCTGCTGTTCGCCTGGCCCGTCATCTTCGGTGCGCTGGTGGCCGTGGGCAACGGCATTAAGGGGCTGGGCGCTCTGGGCGCCGGCATTTACGCCTTCCTCAACCGCCTGCTCATCCCCTTCGGCCTGCACCACGCGCTCAACAACGTGTTCTGGTTTGACACGATCGGCATGGGCGACCTGACGGCTTACTGGAGCGCCCTGACAGAGGGCGGCACCATGGCCAACGGCACCGTGATCGACTGGTCGGTGGGCATGTACATGTCCGGCTTCTTCCCCTGCATGATGTTCGGCGTTCCCGGCGCGGCGCTGGCGATGATCGTGACCGCCAAGAGCGCCAAGCGGAAAGCGGCCATCGGCCTGGTCGGCTCCGCTGCGCTCAGCGCGCTCATCTGCGGCGTCACCGAGCCGTTTGAGTTCGCCTTTATGTTCCTGGCCTTCCCGCTGTATGTGGTCTACGCGTTGCTGTACGGCATCTTCACCGTTATCACTGTGGCCGTCGGATTCCGTGCCGGCTTCCAGTTCTCCGCCGGCCTGACCGACCTGATCTTCTCGGCGCCGCTTCCGGCTGCGAACAGCACCTGGATGATCATTCCGCTCGGCGCGGCAGCGTTCATCGTGTTCTTCCTGATATTCTATTTCGCCATCAAGACCTTTGACTTGAAGACGCCCGGCCGGGAGGAGGACGACGACACCGAGGCGGAAAAGTCGGTCGTTCTGGCCAACAACGACTACACCCAGGTGGCCTCCATCGTGCTTGAGGGCCTGGGCGGCAGAGAGAACATCGTCTCCCTGGACAACTGCATCACCCGTCTGAGACTGGAGGTAAAGGATTACACGCAGGTGGATGAGAAGAAAATCAAATCTGCCGGTGTGGCCGGCGTCATCCGGCCCAGTAAGACCTCCGTGCAGGTCATCGTCGGCACAAAGGTGCAGTTTGTCGCCGACGAGATGGCAAAGATGCTGTAACTGCAGTTTCCCGTCCAAAGGAGGGCGCGGTTTCCTCTGCGCCCTCCTCCGGCGGCCGACCTCTCCCGGCCGCCGTTTTCTTTTCCCTTTGACCCAGCGTGACAAACCAGGCGAACTGGTTGTAACGCTCCAGGCAGACCGGCAGTCCGTCGGGACATCCAATCTGAGGAGTGAACGGTATGAACATCATACGGACGAAAGACTATCAGAACCTGAGCCGCAAGGCGGCCAATATCATCTCCGCGCAGGTCATTTTGAAACCAGACAGCGTACTCGGCCTGGCCACCGGGTCCAGCCCGGTGGGCACCTATCAGTATCTGGTGGACTGGTATCAGAAGGGCGACGTGGACTTCTCCCGCGTCACCACCGTCAATCTGGACGAGTACAAGGGCCTGCCGCGCGAACATGAGCAGAGCTATTTCTACTTTATGCGCCATCATCTGTTTCGCCATGTGAACCTGGACCCGGCGCGCACCTTCCTGCCCGATGGCAGCGAGATGGACAGCGCGAAGGCCTGCGCAGACTATGACCGCATCATCAGCGGCGTGGGCGGCGTGGATCTGCAGTTGCTGGGACTTGGGCGCAACGGCCACATCGGCTTTAACGAGCCGGACAGCCATTTTGCCTCCGGCACCCACTGCGTCCGCCTTACCGCCAGTACGATCGAGGCCAACCAGCGCTTCTTTGACAGCCCCGACGACGTGCCGCGCGAGGCGTACACGATGGGCATCGGCACCATCATGCGTGCCAAGAAGATTCTTGTCGTCGTCAGCGGCGAGGACAAGGCAGAAGCGCTGCGCGCCGTCTGCCAGGGACCGGTGACGCCGTCCATGCCCGGCTCCATCCTCCAGTTCCACCCAGACGTGACCATCGTCGCCGACGCGGCCGCGCTCTCCCGGATGTGACAGAATATGATTTTACAGAGCAAACGGGTCTGGACGAGCGGGCTGTTCGTCCCTCTCCAGCTGGAAATTGAGGGCGGGCGGATCGCCCGCGTTCTCCCCTACGGGGCCCGGACTCCGGATCAGGACTATGGCAATCTACGCCTCATCCCCGGTCTGATCGACGTGCACACCCACGGCTGCTACGGCTTTGACACGAACGACGCCGAGCCGGAGGGCCTGCGGCACTGGATGCGCCATATCCCGGAGGAGGGCGTCACCGCCATCCTGCCCACCACAGTCACCCAGATGCCTGACGTGCTGGAGGCCGCCGTGGCCAACGTCGCGCGGGTGGTCCGGGAGGGCTATGAGGGCGCGGAGATTCTCGGCATTCACTTTGAAGGGCCGTATCTGGACATGGAGTATAAGGGCGCGCAGCCGCCGGAGGCGATCGCCGTCCCGTCGGTAGAGCAGTTTTGCCGCTATCAGGCCAAGGCGGAGGGGCTCATCCGCTATATCACCCTGGCCCCAGAGCACGACCAAGAGCATGCCCTCATCCGCTACTGCGCTGCCCACGGTGTGGTGGTGAGCATCGGCCACTCCTCCGCCACCTTTGAAGAGGCGGTGCTCGCCGCCGCCGACGGGGCGCGGAGCATGACCCACGTTTACAACGGGATGACGCCGCTGCACCACCGCAAACCTGGCCTGGTGGGCGCCGCCTTACGGCTGCGGGGCATCTATGGGGAGATCATCGCAGACGGCCGCCACTCCCACCCGGCGGTACTGCACCAGTTTTTGACCGCCAAGGGGCCGGACTTCTCCATCATCGTCAGCGACTCGCTGCGGGTAAAGGCCTGTCCACCGGGCGGGCACTACCAGCTCGGCGGTCATGATATTGAGGTGGGGGCAGACGGACTGGCCCGGCTGAAGGGCACGGACACCATCGCCGGCAGCACCCTGCGGCTCAATCAGGGGCTGCGCATCGCGGTGGAGGAGGCGATGGTTCCCTTTGAGATTGCGCTGAACGCCTGCACGGTCAATCCCGCCCGCTGTCTCGGCGTGGACAATCGCAAAGGCAAGCTCTGCACCGGCTATGACGCTGACCTCGTCGTACTGGAGGACGATTACCGCATCCGCCAGACCTACTGCCGCGGCCGGGCGATGCTGCCGTCGTAACATTACAGTCATCCCCCCTAAAGGGGTATCGAAAGTTTGGCACCGCATTACACTTACAGGCCGCTGCTAAAGCGGCCTGTTTTTATGCCTTCCTATTCTTGCTACCCGTAAACGGGTCCATATACTCCTTCATCGTCATCTGATCCATCATTTCATCTTCTACTAGTTGATTGCGGATATACTCCTCAATTGCCCGCTTGTTCTTACCTACTGTAATCCACGTAGGAGCCGCGGCAGCAAAAGTGACGACCCTCCGCTTTGATGATTTCCACCTTTTTCTCCTCGCATAGTTTCCGTAGAATTCTTCCAATATTTTTCTTCAGTTGTCCGTATAACACCCTTCTTCGAAATCCCGGTGCAAACACGATAGGATACTGGCATCTACACGTGGAATATGCGCTGTGCTTTACTGTATTTCTTTCCATAAAAATAGCCTCCTT
>DVJB01000063.1 GCA_018710845.1 Candidatus Onthomonas avicola | reverse complement strand
TGATTGCCGATGCGGTGGACGGCAAAATCGATCTGATCCTTACCAAGAGCATCAGCCGCTTTGGCCGGAATATTGTAGACATACTGGATAACCTGAATATTCTTTCCGCGCTGAATCCCCCTGTATCAGTGGAATTTGAGACAGAACATATCACCTATACAGGCGACGGAAAAAACAATCTGCTGATCGTGCTTCTGTCTGCACTTGCCGAAATGGAGTCCCAGCAGAAAAGCGAGGCCATCAAAGCGGGGATTCGTTGGCGAATGGCCGAGGGAATTTATAAATTCTCTGTGCAGAATACACTGGGATTTTACCGCGACCACTTTGGCCGTCTAGTGATTGAGCCAACCGAGGCAAGGATTATTGAGTACATCTACGAAAGCTGTCTGGAAGGAGCATCGCCGTCAGAGATTGCTGCCGCACTGACTGAACAGGGGATCAAATCCCCTATGGGCAACGATAGCTGGTCTGCCGGTACCGTCCGCAGCATCCTCCGAAACGAAAAATACTGTGGTGATGCCTTAATGCAGAAAACCTACACCAAGGATTTCCGCACTCATAAGTCTGTGAAAAACACAGACCTGAATATGTACTTCAAGGAAAATCACCATACAGCAATTATCAAAAAAGAGGATTGGCTGAAAGTGCAAAAGCTGTTGTCCGAGCGGCACACTTCGCCCCATAAGGCTAAACTGCGTTTCCTGAGCAGCCGCTTTGTCGCTCACCGCGTCAAGGATGGCCTGTTCAAAGGGTACTTGATTCTGGATTCCCGGTGGTCTCCTGCTGAGCGGCAGGAATTTATAAAAATTGTCGATGACACACAAAATAGTACGAAATGAAAGGATTTTACCAATGAATTTTGATTTTTCTTCTCTGAATTTTGAAACGATTGACTCCAACATCAACGCTTACCCGGATATGTACATCAACCAGAACGGCGTCACCTTCACCAAGAAGGTGTTGGAGGATCTGGGGTATCCCGCCTATGTGCTGTGCCTGCTGGATGCCAAGGCGAAAGTGTTCGCAATCCGTATGTGCAAGAGCAACGAACCGAAGGGCTTTAAGTTCTCCAAGCCGCGGGGCGAACAGAAGGGCGTTGTGACGATTTCCAGCAAAAATTTGCTGGAACCGCTCCGCGCTGCCACGGGCGAGGATTGGGTCCCGGGCAAGCGGTACCGCGTTCGCGGTTTCTGGGTCGCTGATGCGAAAACTATGTGCTTTGATTTGAACGAGGGCGTTCAGGAAGATTTCCGTCCGAATCCTACCAATAGCGATGCCAAGTAAGCACAGAACCGTTTGACCATATAAAAGAGATGAGCACGACCCGTTTGTATAGGCCGTGCTCATCTTTGTTCTTTCTCAAAGTAGTAGTGCTCTTTTCCTTCTGCAAATTAGCCGATTTCTCTACGCCATTTTTACGCCTTTTCCGCGTGGGGCTGCATAGAGAAATATGAACTTATAATTTGGTTGGTTTTGCGTAAAACCGCGCTGTATCAGGCTTTAGTGGCGTTTATGGAGAGGTATGGAGATATAGAATCCGGCCTTTGAACGCCGATTCCTAATTTCATCTCGCTCTTCCTTTCGCCCCGGGCAGGGGCAAGTCATATCGCTCTCTTATACTGCCTGCCGGGACCAGCCGCAAGGGCAAGCGGCACAAAAGGGGCGGCCAAACGCGAGAACCAAGTCAAAAGCGGCCTGGAAAAAAGCCTGCGCCCCTGGGGAAAGCTGTGTCTTGCGCCCTCTTGCCGGCTGCGAGGCCGGATCAGCCGTCTTGGGGCGGATCAATTTCTGCTTGACTTTCCTCTGGCGGTCTTACATAATCAAGTGCGACGATTTTGGCTTTATATCGACGGGAGCGTTGCAGCTATTGAGAAACGGAGGAATCCATTCGTGCGTCGAAATCACTCTATAACGATGAATTTCGTGATGAATATTATTTTGACGATGTCCTCCGTGCTTTTCCCCCTGATCACGTTTCCGTATATTTCCCGTATTTTGCTCCCCGCAGGGACAGGAAGGGTATCGTTTGCCACCTCCCTGATCTCTTATTTTAATATGTTTGCCCAGCTCGGCATCCCCACCTATGGCATCTGCGCCTGCGCAAAGGTGCGGGACAACCGGGAAGAGCTGACCCGTACAGCGCATGAGCTGCTGGCGATCAACCTGGTCATGAGCGTGGTCTCCTATGCCGGCCTGTTTCTCTGCCTGCTCTTTGTCCCCCGGCTGTGGGAGGAGCGGACGCTCTATGTGATTGTCAGCCTTTCCATTTTGCTAAACGCGATTGGCATGGAGTGGCTCTATAAAGCGCTGGAAGAATACTCCTATATTACAATACGATCTGTTATCTTCAAATTGGTGTCGCTGATCGGGATGTTTTTCCTGATCCATGAGCAGAGTGACTATGTCATTTATGGCGGGATCACCATTTTTGCAGCATCCGCGTCCAACGTTATGAATTTGCTCAACGCGCATAAATATATTGATATGCACCCCGTTGGGGGCTATCATCCGATGCGGCATATGAAGGCGGTGGCCGTTTTCTTCGCCATGGCCTGCGCCACCACGGTCTATACGAATCTGGACACTGTGATGCTCGGGTTTATGGCGACAGATGAGGATGTGGGATATTATAATGCGGCGGTGAAGATCAAGGGCATTTTGGTGAGCGTCGTCACCTCGCTGGGGACCGTTTTGCTTCCCAGAGTCTCTTACTATGTTGAGCAGGGAAAGCTGGGCGAGTTTTACCGGGTGATTAGAAAGAGCCTGCATTTTGTCTTCCTGGCGGCGACCCCGCTCACGCTTTACTTCATTCTGTTCGCCCGGCAGGGGATTTACTTTTTGTCCGGCACAGCGTATGAGGGCGCCGTAATTCCCATGCAGATCATCATGCCGACCCTGCTGCTCATCGGTATCACCAACGTCTTGGGCATGCAGATCCTGGTGCCGCTGGGGAAGGAGAGGATTGTTCTATACTCAGAGATTGCGGGCGCGGTGACCGACTGGATTCTGAACCTGATTCTGATTCCGAAAATGGCGTCCGCGGGTGCGGCGATTGGCACGCTGGCGGCAGAATTTGTGGTCCTTGTGATACAGTATGCTGCGCTGCGCCGCGAGGCCGGCGGGGTGTTTCGTGAGATTTCATATGGAAAGATTTTGCTGGCCCTGCTGGTGGGAACTGCGGCGTCCGTCTGGATGATTCCGCTTGGGGCCGGGAACTTCTTGACGTTGCTGGCCTCTGCCTGCCTGTTTTTTGGGGGATACGCCGCATTATTGATCGCCCTGAGAGAACCTCTCATGCGCGAATTTCTCGGCCAGATATTAAAGGCGTTGCGGACGAGATTTGTAAGACGCCACTGACGCAGAGCTGTCTCCCGTGCGGAAGACGGCGCTGGAAGTTGAAGACAAAGAGAAGCAGCCAAAAGGGAAAGGGCTTGCAGTCTGTGAAAAACGGACGGCAAGCTCTTTCCCTTTTTTCCAATACGGCTGTGTGCCGAAGAAGCGACGCGCACGCGCGCGGGAAAGCAGACGGTTTCGATACCCGCCTGCATTTGTGAGACATGATGCCGCGCCGCCGCTCATACTGTCTAGCAGGCGAGAGTGGATCGCATTAGAACGCGGCTCTTGTGTAAGCGGTATGGATATGCTAGAATTAACATATGTAAAGAAATAGAGGGACAGAACCGGGCGGAGCGCGCTCTAGCGGCGGAATGTCCCGGCAGACGGCGGGGGAGAGAGAGTGAAAAGGGCGGAGTCTCTTGCTGGTGATGAGGGAGTGGCCGTGAGACTGGATAGACAGGGGAGAGGGCGCGTACACAGAGGCTACTGGCTGCTGCGCAGAGGACAGGATATTCTGCTTTCGCTGCTTGCGCTGGCTGTGTTGGCGCCTGCTTTGCTGCTGCTGGCGCTGATTATTTACATAGATGACCCACATGGCAGCCCAATCTATTCGCAGATTCGCTGCGGGAAAAATGGAAAAGCATTCCGGATGTACAAGTTTCGGACCATGTGTATCGACGCGGGCGCCAAGCTTGCAGAGCTGCTGGATCAAAATGAGATGGACGGTCCTGTTTTTAAGATAAGGGACGATCCGCGCATTACGCGCATTGGGAGGTTTCTCAGAAGGACCGGCATCGACGAGCTGCCGCAGCTGGTGAACGTCCTCAAGGGCGATATGAGCATTGTGGGGCCCAGGCCGGCCCTGCCCAGAGAGGTCGCCGAGTATAACAGCTATCAGCGTCAGCGGCTGAGCGTCACACCCGGGCTCACCTGTTACTGGCAGATTCAGCCGCATCGCAATGAACTGTCTTTTGACAAGTGGGTGGAACTGGATATCCGATATATTCGGGAGCGCAGCTTTTGGGTGGATTGGAAGATTATTTTTATGACCATCGGCGCGGTAGTCCATGGCTATGGTGAATGATGCAAAGCGGAGACAGCGTATGGGGAACGGCGGGAAATTGAAAATTGCCATGCTGGGCCATAAGCGGATTCCGGGCCGCGAGGGCGGGGTCGAAGTGGTTGTAGAGGAGCTTGCCACGCGGATGGCCGCGCTGGGACACAGCGTGACCTGCTATAACCGCGGCGGCCACCACGCCGCGGGAAAGGAATTTGATGTGCCGCGCGCCAAGGAGTATAAGGGCGTCCGCTTAAAAAGCGTTCCGACGATCAACGGCCGCGGGCTGGCGGCGATGTCGGCCAGCGTGACCGGGGCGCTCGGCGCGGCCTTTGGAGCGTATGATGTCGTCCACTTCCACGCGGAGGGACCCGCGCTGATGTGCTGGCTGCCCAAGCTGGCCGGGAAGAGGGTCGTTGTGACCATTCATGGCCTGGATCACCGGCGTGCAAAATGGGGAAAGCTGGCCAGCGCCTATATTATGCTGGGCGAAAAGAGCGCGGTTCGATTTGCCGATGAGATCATCGTCCTGTCCAAGGACGCGCAGCGGTATTTTCAGGACCGTTATGGCCGGGACACCGTGCTGATTCCCAACGGCGTCAGCCGCCCGCGGCGGAGGGCGGCCTGCCTGATTGCCGAACGATTCGGGCTGAAAAAGGGCTCCTATATTCTTTACCTGGGACGGCTGGTGCCTGAGAAGGGAGTAAAGTATCTCATTGAAGCGTTCAAAGAGGTACGCACGGAGAAAAGACTGGTCATCGCGGGCGGAAACTCAGATGCAGACGGATTCTTTCAGGAGCTGAAACAGCTTGCGGCAGATGACAGCCGGATTCTCTTTACCGGATTTGTGCAGGGACAGATGCTGGAGGAGTTATACAGCAACAGCTACCTCTATTGCCTGCCCAGCGACCTGGAAGGGATGCCGTTGGGGCTGCTGGAGGCCATGAGCTACGGGAACTGCTGCCTGGTCAGCGATATCTCCGAGTGCACAGATCTGACGGGAGACCGAGCGGTTACCTTCCGGCGGGGGGACAGCGCGCAATTGGCGCAGAAGCTGCAGATGCTCTGCGAGAGGCCGGAGATGGTGGAGCACTACGCCGGCGGAAGCGCCGATTTCATTTGTGAGAGGTACGACTGGGACAAGATTGTGGAGCGAACGCTGAGGGTGTACCGGGAGAAGGAGCGCTATGCGGATTTTGTTGGTCAATAAATTTCTCTATCCCAAGGGCGGCAGCGAGACCTATATGCTCAAGCTCGGGGCCTATCTGGAGTCGGTGGGCCACGAGGTCCAGTACTTCGGCATGGAGAGCGCGGCACGCTGCGTGGGGAATGCGGTAAACGCCTATACCTCCCCGATGGATTTCCATAGCGGTTCCAAGCGGTCCAAGCTGACCTACCCGGTCAAGACAATTTACTCCGCCGAGGCGAGGAGAAAGATCCGACTGGTGTTGGAGGATTTTCAGCCGGACGTGTGTCATCTCAACAATTTTAACTACCAGCTCACGCCCGCCATTATCCTGGAAATCCATCGGTGGAGGGAACAGGCGCGCCACCGGTGCCGCGTGATCTATACGGCGCATGATCCTCAGCTGGTATGTCCCAATCATATGTGCCGCAACCCGAACACGGATGAGAACTGCGAGAAGTGCTTCGGCGGCAGCTTTTGGAACTGCGCAAGGGGAAAGTGCATTCACGGAAGCCTTGCCAAGAGCGCCGTCGGGGCGGCGGAGGCGTATTTCTGGCGGTGGAACAGGGTTTACCGCTATATTGACACGATCATCTGCTGCTCCGCGTTTTTGAAGACAAAGCTGGACAGCAATCCGCTGCTTGCGGCGAAGACAGTGGTGATGCACAATTTTATAGACCAAGTGGAGTGGAGGAACACCGTCAAAAAGGATTATGTGCTGTATTTTGGAAGATTTTCCAGGGAAAAGGGAGTGGAAACCCTGCTTCAGGTATGCAAAGAGCTTCCGGCCGTACAATTTGTCTTTGCCGGTACCGGCCCGCTGGAGGGTGAGTTGGATGCGATCGCCAATATTTGGAATGCAGGCTTTCAGAGCGGAGAAGCTCTGGAGAAGCTGATTCGGGAAGCGCGCTTTTCGATCTGCCCGTCGGAGTGCTATGAGAACTGCCCGTTTTCTGTGATGGAGAGCCAGATCTACGGGACGGCTGTCCTGGGCGCCGATATCGGCGGCATCCCGGAGCTGATAGAAGACGGACGGACCGGAGAACTCTTTGAGAGCGGCAATGCCGCGCAGCTCAAAGCCAAAATTGAAAAACTCTGGAATGACAGGGCGCTGACCGACACCTATGCGCATAACTGCCGGGATGTTTCATTTGATACGATTGAACAGTACACACAGAAGCTGATGAATTTATACGAAGCAAGAAAAGGGGTGCTTTGATGGGGAAAAAGCTGAACGGGACCGTCATTGTCACCTATCGCTGCAATGCGCGGTGCTCCATGTGCAGCCGCTATAAAGCTCCGTCCAGACCGGAGGAGGAGCTCTCTGTGGAGACCATCCGGAAGCTGCCGAGGATGTATTTCACAAACGTCACCGGCGGAGAGCCGTTCATCCGGACAGATTTGAGGGACATTGTCCGGGAACTGATGAAAATCAGTGACCGCGTTGTCATTTCGACGAACGGGTTTTTCACAGACCGTATTATTGAGCTCTGCCGGGAATTTCCAAATGTCGGGATTCGCATCTCCATTGAGGGCCTGGAGCAGACCAATAACGAGATTCGCGGGCTTCCGAACGGCTATCAGCGCGGCTATACGACCCTGAAAAGGCTGCGCGAGATGGGGATGAGGGATGTGGGCTTTGGCATGACGGTACAGGACAGAAATGCCCCCGACCTGGTCCCGCTATATCAGATTTCCAATGAGCTGGATATGGAATTTGCCACCGCCTCTCTCCACAACAGCTTTTATTTTGTGGAGACAAAAAATATCATTCACGACCGGCCCATGGTGGCGGGGCATTTTGAGGATCTGATCAACGAGCTGCTAAACTCCCACAGCCCAAAGAAATGGTTTCGCGCCTACTTCAATCATGGCCTGATCAACTACATTTACGGGCAAAAACGCCTGCTTCCCTGTGACATGAGCTTTGACACCTTTTTTATCGACCCTTACGGCGACGTCATGCCCTGCAATGGCACCCGGGACAAAGAGGTCATGGGGAATCTGAACGAGCAGAGCTGGGAGGAGCTTTGGAACAGCGCACAGGCTGAGGAAGTGCGCAAAAAGGTGCGCTGCTGTGACCGCAACTGCTGGATGATTGGCTCTGTCTCTCCGGCGATGCACAAATATATCTGGAAGCCGGCCTGGTGGGTCATCCGACACAAATTTCTGCGTTTTTGGAAAAAGAAGAAGTACAGTATGTATGAGAACAAAATTGTGCGCGACTACCGGGACGGCAGGGTTACAAAGGAGGAGCTGGACGCCTGTTCTACGTGCGATTTGTGTGCGATAGCCAGCAACGGGCTGAGCGAGGGCAGTAACGCCCAACTGCAGAGCCAGGACGGCGAGGATGTCGGAAAATCGGATTTTGCCGCGCAGATTGAGGGAAAACGGTAGGGGTTTCGGAGCGTTCTATGAACCGAAAGGCTGATAAAATAGATTTTGTGATTACCTGGGTGGATGGATCTGATCCGGGATGGCAGGCCGAGAAAGAAAAATATGCCCCCCATCAGGGAGACAACAGCGCGTCTCCCAACCGCTTTCGTGACTGGGGGCTGCTGCCGTATTGGTTTCGCGGGGTGGAACAGTATGCCCCGTGGGTCAACCATATTTATTTCGTCACCTGTGGGCACTATCCCGGGTGGCTCAATTTAGATCATCCCAAGCTGACACTGGTCCGGCATGAGGATTACATCCCGCAAGAATACCTTCCCACCTTTAATTCCAACACCATTTTGCTGAACCTGCACCGGATCAGGGAGCTGCAGGAACACTTTGTCCAATTCAATGACGATGTGTTTTTGATCAGACCGGCTGCCCCGGAGGATTTCTTCAGGTGTGGCCTGCCTTGCGATGCGGCGCTGCTGGACACCGCTGTGTCGTGGGACATCCGGGATGTCTTTCCCCACATGATGCTCAATAACGGGGCGATCATCAACCGGCATTTTCGTAAGAAGGAGGTGCTCCGGCGCACCTGGACGCTGTTCTTTTCCAGACAGTATTCCGCACAGGAGCTGCTGCGCAACGCGCTTCTCGCACCGCTAAAGTACTTTTCCTGCTTTCGTGGACGGCATTTGCCCGCCTCTTACACAAAGAGCGCCTTTTGTGAGGTCTGGAGCCAGGAGGAGCACGTCCTAGCAGAGACTTGCACTCATCGGTTTCGTTCCGCAACGGACGTAACGGATTGGATTTTTAGAGACTGGCAGATTTGTCAGGGCAATATGGCACCTCGGAGCCATAAGTGGGGCAGACACTTTGAGCTGGGGAGAGACAATCGGAACATCTGTGACGCCATCCGAAAGCGGAGGTATACGGCCGTATGCCTGAACGACAGCGCTGAGGAGATTGACTTTGAACAGACCAAGGCGCAGCTCATTGCGGCGTTTGAGGAGATACTGCCGGAGAGGTCGTCCTATGAAATCTGACACGGAGTACATCGGACTTTACGACTGCCACTGCCACATTCTGCCCGGATTGGACGACGGCTCCCGCAGCCTGGAGGAGACGGAGCGGCTTTTGCGGCAGGAGCACGCACAGGGGGTTCGGACGGTCATCGCGACGCCGCACTTTCGACCCTCCCGGTGGCGACAGGACACGGACCGGCTCCATATGGCCCTGCAGCAGACGCGCCGGCTGGCGCGGCAAATAGACCCGCAGCTCCGGATCTATCTGTGGAATGAGGCGTATTGGGAGGACGGACTGATCTATCACCTGAAAAACGGAGACTGCCGAACCGCGGGAGATGGCTGCGTCTTGGTTGAGACCCGCCCAGACTGTTCTGAGGACACGCTGTATCAAATGGCCAGATTGCTGACGGCGAATGACTACACGCCCGTCTTTGCCCATATCGAGCGTTACCGGGCGCTCCGTGAGAACAAGAAAATGATAGACGAGCTGAGAGATCAGGGGGCATGGATGCAGGTCAATTCGGACAGCATTGCCGGCAATAACGGTTTTTTTACGGCCAGGTTCTGCAGGCGGCTGCTGAAGGAGCAGAAGATTGATCTGATTGGGACAGACTGTCATCGCATTGATTTCCGCCCGCCCCAATTCAGGGAATGTGCCGCGTATCTCCGCAGACATACCGGGCAGGACTACTTTGACTGGCTGATGAGAGAACAGCCCCGAAAGCTGCTGAAAAAGGAAGAGTACGATGCTGCAAGTACGACAACAACAATGCTATAATTGGATTTTTGTGGCGCTGGTGCTCTTGTTTGTGTTTCAAAATCCGCTGCAGACGCTTCTTGCGCCCTTTCGCTACCTGGATGAGCTCTTTGCCGCCTGTGTCATTCCGCTGCTGATGCTGCAGGGCGTGAGGCATCATTTTCGCTGCACCATCTCCCCGCGGCTGCTGATGATGATCGTTTTTCTCGCCCTGTTTACGGCCTGCGGAATATATGGGAGCCTGACGCTGCGCTATCAGCCGCTGTCGACAGCACTGTCTGACCTGTATTTGAATCTGAAATTTTTTCTCGCAATTGCGGCGGGATATCTGCTGTTTTCCGGCTGTGATATGGAACCTGTTTTTCGCTTCAGCTGGAAGTGGGTGCGGGGTCTGTCGGTTTTGCTTTTTTTGCTCTGCCTTGTGGATCTTGTGTTTCATATTTTTCCAGCCAGTACGCGTTACGGACTGCGGTCTGTCTATCTGTTTTATTCCGTGCATACCTATTTGGCGGCGGCTTGCATTTTCTTATGTTCCATATTGGTGCGGCTATATGAGTATTATAAGGGCCAGGTGTTCCCGTACCTGTGTATGTTGGGCTTTGTGACGGTCTGCACGCTGCGTATGAAGGCCGTTGGCGCGGTCATCTGCCTCTTCTTCATCTATTACATTATTTGCAAGAGAAGACGGGAGTTTGGCTTCTTTTCCTGGCTTGCCCTCGGAGGGGCGATGGTGATCGTCTCTGCACGGCAATTTGTCTACTATTTTCACAGCTTGGGAACCGAGGCGGCGCGCACGGCTCTGACACAGGCCTCCTTGCGGATTGCGGAGGACCATTTTCCCTTTGGCACCGGCTTTGGCACGTTTGCCTCCGCGTTTTCGGCTGATCCATATTCCAAGGTGTATTATCTCTACCATATCCAAAATGTGTGGGGGATCTCCAGACAATACAACGCCTTTATCTCCGACACGTTCTGGCCCATGATTCTGGGTCAGACCGGATGGCTGGGTTTGGTCTGCTATGCGGCGGCGCTGCTGCTTCTCTTTTCTGTCATCTATCACATGAGAAAACATAACGCGTATTCGTTTGCCTCTGCGCTCTCTGCCTTTTTTTACCTGCTGATCTCCAGTACGAGCGAGTCCGCGTTTGTCAATACCATGGCTGTGCCGCTGGCTTTCCTGCTTGGGGTGCTGTTGTCAGACATAAAGAGATATTCTGAAATTTCATAATGAGGGATGTTTTATGCTGCAAAGACGAGAGCGAGACACGAATTCAATCGGATTTTTTAATGTTGCCCGCGGCTGTGGGATTTGCTTTGTGGTTGCATGTCACTCACTGATCTATTTTTACCCAATTACATATCGGGAAGGCCTTTTTGGGAATCTCTTGCCCAATTTGGGAGCTGGACTGATGGCGATGTTTTTTATTATAAGTGGATATGGCTTTTATCCGCAAAAACCAAAGAAGTGTATCCGAACACAGTCCAAGCTGCTGCTCAGACCATATTTGATTACCGTATGCCTGATTCTTCTCGCAAAGCTCGGCCTGGCAATTTTGGAGCGGCGTTCCTTTTGGAAATTTGGCGGGCAATATATTTTTTCCTACCTCTTTGCAGTCAATGAGGGCTGGGAGGGTACAATACTCGGCCTGGAAGTGGACAATGTTGCGATGTTTTGGTTCTTTTGGGCGCTCTGGGGCGGATGGATTGTCTATAATTTCATTGCCCGTCTGCAATCCCAAAATGTGAGAAGAATTCTCGTCTTAGGCTGCGTCCTGCTGGGGTGGTCGCTCACGCTGATCTCGCAGGTATGGGTCTACGTCATTCCCAATATGCTGGTTGTGGTTGGCTTTCTGTTTATCGGACACCGGCTCAGAGAGACCGCCTGGTTGGAAAAACCCAGCTTGACCGTGCCGGAATACGCTGTGCTGCTGGTTCCTTCTCTGATTACGTTGGCTTTTGGAGGAGTTGACATGTACAGCTTTACATGGCTTCTGGGGCCAATTGATATTCTGGGCTCCGCCTGTCTGGGTGTCTTGTTCTGCCGTCTTTTTGCATGGCTGTCTACGTTTCCGATAGAGAACAAAATAACAGAAGCTTTGGGCTATATCGGGTTTCACACACTTTGGATTTTCTGTATTCACGCATTTGAAGAAAAGGTCTTCCCGTGGTATCGCCTGGGAAATCTGTTCTCCGAAAGAAAGTACATTGCGGTAATTTTGTGCTTCCTTTTGCGCTGCGTGGTGATTTGGATCGGGCTCAAGCTGATTGAATTTGTGAGTCGAAAGTGGAAGCGGATCAAACGAAGGGGGAACCGTCCCCGAATTGTGATTGAATAAGGAGGATAGACGGTGAAATTACAGGAAATTCAAAATATGCACGACGCACTTGCGTATATTGAGCAGACCTCCGGCAATGGTCCGCTGATACAATATTTTGCCGGAAGAAAACTGGTCGATATGTCCGCGGCGGAATTTTTGCAAGAAGTCCGGAGGCTGTCCGCCGTGCTGCTGCGTGAGGGTTTGCAGAGAAGACATGTTGGGATTATGGGGAGAAACAGCGTGCAGTGGTTGATCGCATTTTGCGCGATTACCAATATCGGAGCGACCGCTGCTCTGATGAATCCGGACCTCAATGCACAGGAGATTCGACGGGCAATCCAGCATACAGATCTTGACGCCTTGTTTTTTGACGCCGATGCGGCGGAGCGGGTCAAAGTATACACGGAACGCGCGGACTATCCGACGTTTTGCCTGCAGGAAAAGCATTATGCGGACAGCTCCTCTGCCGGTCAGCCGTATGAGGCAGGCCCGGAGGATATCATGTGCATCCTGTATACTTCCGGCACAACGGGGGATCAAAAGGCGGTTATGCTCTCCAACCGGGCGGTGGTATCCGGGTTTCGTCACGGCTTGGCGACGACCTTTCGGAATACTGCCAGGTATCTGTCTGTCATGCCCCTGCACCATGTGGGAGGGGTACACGCATCGCTGACGGTTCTCTTGAAAGAGAACTGTGTTCTTGGCCTGGTGGATGGCCCCATGCGGGCAAAACGCGGCATTGAACAGATGAAACCAGACCTCATGTTTGCCGTGCCATCGCTTCTCCGGGCCATAGAACATGAGCTGACGAAGCGGCAGGGGGGAGAGCGTTCTGCATTTGGAGAGAGCCTGCGGTGTATTATATGCGGTGGGGCACAGCTCCCAATAGACTTGATTTCGACATTTCAAAAAAGAGATATAACAATCTTAAATGTATACGGTGCAACAGAGACCACAGGCGTCGTGTTCTCCCATGAGGCAGCCGGAGGGGATGCCACAGCCCTGGGCAGGCCGCAAAACGCAGAGGCAAAAATTGAACATGGGGAACTTCTGCTGCGCGGAGACATGATGATGTCTGGATATTACAACGACCCGGAGGCCACAGAAGAGGCGCTCAAGGACGGCTGGTACCATACCGGAGACCTGGCCCGTGTGGATGAGGATGGGAATTACTATCTGACCGGCAGAAAGAAGAATCTGATCATCCTGTCCAACGGGGAAAATATCAGCCCGGAAGAGCTGGAGAAATACCTGGTCCTGTCTCCCGATATCGCAGAGGTGGTTGTCACAGAATATCAGGACGCGCTGTGGGCAGCGGTCTGGCCCAATTATCCGGACGCATGCAGCGCTGAGGAGAGGGAACGCACCCGGGAGCGCGTTCGGACCTTTACGGCTGAATACAACGACCGGATGCCGACATATAAGCGGCTTCACGGCCTGCGCTTTTGGGATTCCCCTCTCCCCAAAAACGCAACAGGAAAGGTCCTCAGAAGTCAAGTGAAACTGTAATTTCAACAGAAGTGGATGACAGAAAGGATGTTACTTATGACAGTGCAGGAGGCTAAAAAGGCCATTATAAACTCCATTGTAAAGATTACGGAACCGGATGTAGACGTCACGGAGGAGACCGAAGTAGTCCATGGACTGGGTCTGCCATCCGTTGAGGTTCTCATGCTGCTCGGTGAGCTGGAAGACATCTATGATGTGGAACTGTCGCCCAAGGTGGTTGAGCACGTAAAAACAGTCGGCGAACTTTGCGATGTGATCATAAGCCAGCTGAGAGGGCAATCGTGATGAAGCGAGGGACCAAAATTATTCTTGGAACGATCGCCGTTGTGGTCGCGGCGGCGTTGATTCTTGGCGCATTATTCTTTTTCTGGAGAAGAAACGCTGAATCGGACGCGAGCTCCATCCAAATCCTCCGGGAGCAGCCGGAAAGCGTGACGCTTTTGACCGATATCCAGTACCAGGAGACGGAAGGGGATCACTGCTATCTGGACGTCGCCTTTCGGGATGATGGGGCGGCGAAGCCGCTTTTGGTGTTGGTGCATGGCGGCAGCTGGACCAGCGGCGCAAAAGAAGAGATGAATGCACTGCTCTACACCTTTTCATCGCTTGGCTATACTGTGGCCTCGGTTGACTATGACCTGTTGGATTTCACGACTGCACTTCAGGGAGACTGCGTCAGCATTGCCGATGAAGAGGCGTGTGTCGCGGCGGCAGTTGATTATCTGGCCCAGCACGCCGGAGAATACCAGATTGACACCGGTCGGGTGGTACTGCTTGGGCACTCCGCAGGAGGTCAACTGGTGGGACGCCTTGCCGAGCGGATTGCGGATCATCCGGAGGACTACGCGTTTCAACTGGACGGGGTTGTCCTGCTGGCTGCGCCGAGTGATTTCCGATATTACCTATACAACAATATCCAGATAGACGATTTTGGTTTTTCGCTGGTGCAGGTGTCCTTTATCTTTGACGGTGTTTACGGGAGCGATGTAATTCCCGAGATCAATAAGGTGGATATCCTGCATAATGTGACCGAAAATTTGCCGCCGGTCTTAATTCTGCAAGGCAGCGACGATACAGTTGTGCCGGTATCACTATCCCAGAATTTGTACGATGCGCTGGAAGCAATCGGAGTCACGGCGGAGTTGACCGTTATTCCGGGGGCAGGGCATATTATCATAGAAAATGAGACTGTTTTCTCCGAGATCAATCGTTTTCTGGAGCAGTACATTTTAGATAGCGGGGGAGAGTAAAGCATGCGCGATTCGGTGGAACAATTGTCGGTCATAGGGAGCCACGGCATTACAATTGACTTCAAGGCACTCTTCATGGAGCTGCTGGATAAGATACTGATCATTCTGTTTGCGGGCATCTTTTGCGGCCTGCTGACCTATTTGGCCTGCTCTACGGTGATCCCTCTGGACTATGAATCTACAACCAAGATCTACATTATGCCGCAGGAGACGGCGGGGCAGTCCTCCTATGTGGACCTCGAGGTCGGCTCTTTATTGACGACGGATTATATCGAACTGATCCAGGGCAGGGACGTGGTCGAGCAGGTCATCTCTTATTACAACCTGGATCTGACCTATGAGCGCTTTTTGGGCAAGGTGACGGTGAATAATCCGACAGACACGCGAATTATTGAGATCTCAGTCAAGGATGAAGACCCCTATCTCGCCCGTAATCTGGCCATCTATCTGAGGGATGTCGCGACTGCGGCCATCGAGGCCGGCATGGGGATTGAGGGAATCACGGTGTGGGAGGAGGCCAACCTGCCGCTCCAGCCGAATATCACAGCGCCGGCCTGGGCCGTGCTGAGTGCCTGCGCGGCGGTGTTTCTCTCGGCGCTCGTGGTGGTCGTTCGCTACCTGGTCATCGATAAAATCGTCTCCGCCGATGACGTGGAGGAGAGACTTGGTCTGATTGTGCTCGGAACAATATCATATGAGGGCAGAAGACAGCCCAAACGGGAACGGCGGTGATCTGAATGGAACTGAAAAAGGTGGATACCAAGAGGTATACGGCGCTTTCTGCCAGACTGAAGGAAAATTATAAGGCGCTCAGGGTGAACATTGATTTTTGCAGCGATGCCCCCAAAGTGCTCCTGATCACCAGCAGCATCCCGCACGAAGGCAAATCCACGGTTGCCCTCCAGCTTGCAAATGAGATGGCGCAGGGCGGGAAAAGAGTCCTGATGTTGGACGCCGATATGCGAAAGTCCCAGTGGTCTGAGTTGTTTGGTATTTCCAGACTGGAAAAAAAGGGACTGTCAGACTTCCTGGCAGGAAAAATTGACTTTTCTGAGACGCTGAGGGTGACGGATAACCCAAATCTGTACTTCATACTCGCCGGAACGACGCCCCCGGACCCGGCTGCGCTGTTGGGCGGCGAGGCATTTAAGACCTTATTGGACAGCTGCAGAGAGTCGTTTGACTATGTGATTATTGACTCTCCCCCGCTGGCCAGCGTCATTGATGCGGCAGTCATTTGCGCTCAGTGCGATGGAGTGCTGTTTGTCATTGCCTCTGACATGGTCAGCTGCCGTATTGTAAAGCGCGCCTTGCAGCAGATTCAGCGCGCCGACGGGAAGATTTTGGGCGCAGTGCTGAACAAGATTAAATTTTCCAACCGGGCGCTGTACGGGACGTACGGGACAAACAAGTACTATTACAATAGCTATAGCCACTATTATGATTGAGGTACACCGGAATGCGGAAAAAGTTTCAAAACATAAAGGCAAAGACGGTCATTACCTGCTTGCTGTTTGTGTTGTGCGTCATTATGGCGGTTTTCCTGGTGTTGGATCGTTTGAATCAGGATAATACGCCTCCGAGCATAACCTTTGCCACGGAATCTATCCAGTTGACGGAGGAGGAGGCTTCCGCTGTGCTGCAGAAGGATTACTCCTGCCTGCTGACAGGGGTCAGCGCCTTTGATGACAGCGACGGAGATATCACTGACCGCGTCATTGTATATTCGGTGAATATATATGGCGATCATTCGTATGCCGTGGTCAACTACAGGGCGCTTGACAGAAGCAATAATATGGCAACCGCGCAGAGACTGGCTTATCTGAAAAGCCCGGAGCAAATCTATCAGGAGTTTCTGGACTCCCTATCCAACGGGCCTGCGGATGGAACTGGCGATGCAGCGACAGAAAATAATGCGGCTGACGAGAGCGATACGCAGCGCCCTGTGATCCAAATGGAAAGTGTAGTAAACTTGGCCGTCGGAGAGACCTTTGAGCCGCAGGAGTACCTGATTACCCTGGAAGATGACGTCGATTCTTTTGAGACATTGGCGCAGAATTGCCGTATGGAAGGGGAGTTTGATGTCAATTCAGCGGGAATTTATCCACTGGTCTTTTATGTGACAGATTCTGACGGAAATGAATCAGAGCCATCCGTCTTGATTTTGACCGTAGGCTTAAATGACGTGGGATAATATGATATGAACTGGTATATCACGACCAATGGATACGCAAAGGTTCACAGACAGAACGCCGGCTCAAAAGCGCCGGACGACGTTGCGCAGATCTGCCGGCGGCTGCATATGAGCCCCCTGGTGTTTCAGCCTTTTCCGCGGGATGCAGCATCTGAGCTGTATATGAAATTGTGGCTGATGACGGTTGGGGCAGTTCCCTGGCTGAATGTCGGTTGGAAGGTACGCCGCGGCGACATTGTCCTGTACCAGCATCCGCTGTATGGGAACCGTCTGGTCAATCGCATCATTCCGGTTCTGAAAAAGCGAAAAGGATGCAAGTTTATTGCGCTGATTCACGATTTGGAATCTCTGCGAAAGGGAATCGGGACTGCATACACCAAGGGAAAAGAGCAGACAAACGATATCGCGGATAATGCGCTGCTGAGACAGTTTGACGCGGTCATTTGCCACAACTCCGCGATGAGAGACTATCTGGTTGGCCGGGGCTTTGACCCCCGGAAGGTGATCTGTCTCGGCGTTTTTGATTATCTGACCCCCTATGCGCCCAAACGCGGTGTCTTATCCCAAGTCCCCTCCATCGCAATTGCGGGCAATTTGAACCCCCAAAAGAGCGGATATCTCTATCGGATTGCCTGCCGGAAGGATGAGCTGACAGTTCATCTGTTTGGCGTGGAGTTTCATGCGGATATGGCCTCGGAAAATATGAATTATCACGGCTCCTTTGAGCCGGAAGAGCTGCCGGATCACCTGACTGGTGATTTCGGCCTTGTCTGGGATGGCGATTCCACCGAGAGCTGTACGGGAAATACCGGAGAGTATCTGCGCTACAATAATCCTCACAAGGTTTCACTATATTTGGCATCCAATATGCCGGTCATCGTGTGGAGCGAATCGGCGCTGGCAGACTATGTCTGTAGAAACAATTTTGGCTTTGCCGTTGACGCTATTGATGAAATTCCAGAGCGGATTCGTTCATTGACCGCACAGGATTATTTGGCAATGTGCGAAGCTGTCCGTCGGGAGGGGGAAAAACTCCGCAGCGGATATTACACGACCCAGGCAATTGAACGGGCGATCCAGACCGTAAACACTTGCGTCTAGTGAAGAGAATATCCCTTCTGGGAAGAGCGCCGGGAACCTCTGACAAGGTTCCCGGCGTCGATTTTACCCTAATACAGTTTGGCTGAATTTAATTGCCATCTCCAGGTGTCTTCGCACATGTCAAGCAGGGTGAGCTCCGCACGCCAGCCAAGCTCGCGCTGCGCTTTGCCGGCATCCGCATAGCACTCCGCGACATCTCCGGGACGTCTGGGGCAGATGACATAGGGGACCGTGCGGCCGCTTGCCTTTTCAAAGGCGGATACCATTTCCAGGACGCTGTGCGGCGTACCCGTCCCCAGATTGAATGTCGATACGCCCGTGTGCTTGCAAATATAGTCCAGCGCCGCGACATGCCCTTTGGCCAAATCCACGACATGGATGAAGTCCCGGACGCCGGTGCCGTCCTTTGTCGGATAATCATCTCCGAAAACACGCAGCTCTTTTCGCAGGCCTGCGGCAACCTGAGCCACATATGGCATCAGATTATTGGGAACTCCGTTGGGCGACTCGCCGATCAGGCTGCTCTTGTGTGCGCCGACAGGATTGAAATACCTCAACAGGCTGATGGACCAGTTCGGGCAGGCCTGTCCCACGTCGCGCAGAATCTGTTCAATCATCAGCTTTGTCTGGCCATAGGGATTGGTGGCGGACGTGGGCATATCCTCTGTAAGAGGCAGCTGAGCAGGCACCCCGTATACAGTAGCAGATGAGCTGAACACCAATTTGCACACGCCATACCGCTCCATGACTTCCAAAAGCGACAGGGTGGTATCCAAATTATTCCGATAGTATTTCACGGGCTGCTGTACGGACTCGCCGACCGCCTTATATCCGGCAAAGTGAATGACGGCGTCAATCTTGTTTTCGCGGAAGACCGTCTCAAGCTGACCGGCATCTGCGACGTCGATCTCGTAGCTTTTGGGCAGATGCCCGGTGATCTGCCCGATGCGCCCGAGAACATCCGGCTTGCTGTTTGAATAGTTATCTGCAATGATTACCTTATGACCAACGCTTAAGAGTTCAACTGCGGTGTGGGAGCCGATATAACCAGCGCCACCGGTCAAAAGCACTTCCATAAAATATTACTCCTTTTTAAGCGTGTTAGAGACTGTCTTGGGATTCTCTGTCGATACATTATAAAAGCAAAAAATACAATATACAAGTATTCTGCCAAATTTGTCCCGGCTGAGAAATAAAAAACGTTTTACATGAGAGGCCGCATACGGGAAGCCAAAACCGGAGTGACCCATCCGTAAAGCCTTACTCAGCCAGGTGGAGACATTTTAATCTACGCTCCCCGTGAGGGGAGCGACACGAGACAATGACGCGCAGCCTGCCGTATGCCGCCATTTCAATCCACGCTCCCCGTGAGGGGAGCGACATATAGTCCCGCGCCATGGTCAAGTCTCCAGGATGCATTTCAATCCACGCTCCCCGTGAGGGGAGCGACCCGTTTGCGTGGGCGGATGGTCAGTCCACACTACATTTCAATCCACGCTCCCCGTGAGGGGAGCGACGAAGCGCACAGTGCAGAAGATTGCGATTTCTCCCATTTCAATCCACGCTCCCCGTGAGGGGAGCGACGTATCGCCTCCCCGACTGGAGTATCCGATCAGCGCATTTCAATCCACGCTCCCCGTGAGGGGAGCGACAGAGGTCGAAGGAAAGCGCCCCCACCGGAGGGCCATTTCAATCCACGCTCCCCGTGAGGGGAGCGACCGTCCCGGATGAATCGGTCCATATTGCCCCAGCTCAAATTTCAATCCACGCTCCCCGTGAGGGGAGCGACCGTAGTCGCCTAACCCCCTATCAAAATAATTGTTAATATTTCAATCCACGCTCCCCGTGAGGGGAGCGACCACTCGGCTTGATACAAGGCTCTTGCTTGCACGTCATTTCAATCCACGCTCCCCGTGAGGGGAGCGACCTTGAACATGCGAAGCGGGTTCTCGTACATGCGGATTTCAATCCACGCTCCCCGTGAGGGGAGCGACGGTTATGATCTATATTATACGGATGATGTTAGTTTATTTCAATCCACGCTCCCCGTGAGGGGAGCGACGCGATTGTAACGCCGCTACAGCGGACAATGTCTTACCGATTTCAATCCACGCTCCCCGTGAGGGGAGCGACTTCATCTCTTCACGGTGTTTCTCGGTCGTGTGATATTTCAATCCACGCTCCCCGTGAGGGGAGCGACTTGTTGTGAATCAGTATATCTATAGCCAGGCAAAATTTCAATCCACGCTCCCCGTGAGGGGAGCGACAACTTCTGGCGAACGAGACGGAGCCTTACGATGATTTCAATCCACGCTCCCCGTGAGGGGAGCGACCCATGGCCATTAAATCAAACATGTCTTTTTCAACATTTCAATCCACGCTCCCCGTGAGGGGAGCGACCTGATAACGCATCAAGCATTATTTTAAAACAGGATTTCAATCCACGCTCCCCGTGAGGGGAGCGACCGCAGAGGCCCTGCCAGACCTCCAGAAGCAATTGGAATTTCAATCCACGCTCCCCGTGAGGGGAGCGACTGGTATCAGGGCGAGAACAATGCCAGCGTTGTAATTTCAATCCACGCTCCCCGTGAGGGGAGCGACACCGCGCGGCCCGGGCTGGGCAGAAAGGAGCTGGATTTCAATCCACGCTCCCCGTGAGGGGAGCGACTCGTCCAGGACGCCGATGACGATCTGGACTACGTGCTCATTTCAATCCACGCTCCCCGTGAGGGGAGCGACAGCAAAACCAGACAACAATGCCTGATTCTACAAGACCATTATACTGCACCTTGCCTAAAACAGGCAAGCAGCGTGACAAAAATTCCCGGAAATCTTACCATGCGGGGGCAGAATCACGCGGATTTCCGGTGCGAAGGTCCCGGGGAAAACCGGACAGCTTCCGCTTCGCGCTAAAGCATCAGCACGCCGTCCGCCTGGTATCCCGCCTTGGCACCGTAATGTTCGATTTTGGAGCGGTAGCTGTTGCCCAGCAGGTAGAAGCGGAGGCTGTCTTTTTCCGGGTCGATGATCTCCAGCAGCTTTGCCTTTAGAAATCGAAATTGGGCGGCGTCTACCAAACACTCAAAGACGGAGTTCTGCACCCGCTGGCCATAGTTGACGCACTGTTTTGCCACCTTCCGCAGCCGCTTCTGCCCGGCGGCGTCCTCTGTGCTGACGTCGTAGGCAATGACAATCATCATGGTATCACTTCCATAAAAAGGGGGGATAGCCGTCCAGGTCTCCCCGCAGGTAGCGCGATAGCAGGAGCGCCTGCACATAGGGGACCAGGCCCCACTCCAGCTTCTCTTTCAAGAACGGATGGGTGATCTTGACCTGCTTTCGGGTCTGCCACTCCCGCTGGACCGTCTTGCGGCCCTCCTGGGTGAGCAGGACCGCTCCGTTTTCCTGCGCCTGAAAGTCACGGGCGGAGAGCAGGCGGTCATTGATCAGCGTGAGCACAAACCGGTCCGCCATGCAGGGACGCAGTTCCTCCAGCAGATCTTGGGCTAAAGAGGTCCTGCCCGGCCGGTCCCGGTGCAGAAAGCCCACATAGGCGTCCAGCCCCACCGTCTCCAGCGCCGAGGCGCAGTCGCTGCCCAGCATGGTATAGACAAAGGAGAGCAGGGCGTTTACCCGGTCGAGCGGCGGGCGGCGGCTGCGGCCGCGGTAGTAGAAGTCCTCCTTGCTGCGCAGGATCATGTCGTCCATCCGGCCGAAATAGAGGATTGCGCCCGCGCCCTCCAGGCCGCGCAGACTGTCGAGCGAGGTCTCCTCCAGCACCTGGGCCATCAGCCCCTTGAGCTGCTGTGAGGTATTCTGAAACAATGCGACGTCCAGCCGCGGCCCGTGGTCCCGCCTGGCCCGGTCGAGTACCGCCCTGGCGTTGGAGAGCTTTCCGAAGATAAAGTTCCGGGCTACCCGGCAGCTCTGGAACGGGTCGTCCGCCATCCGGTACTGGGTCCGGCGCAGCAGGACGTTGCCACGGCTCTCCCCGCAGGTCCGGGCGAGAAAGCGTCCTCTGGGGGTGAGAAAGACCAGGTCAATCCCCATCCGCGCGCACTTTCCCATCAGGGCGGGAGAGGCTCCGGCATAGGAGAAGAGATAGATGCCCTCCAGAATGTGCAGGGGGAACCGGCCGGCAACCTGCTCGCCCTGGCGGATGACCACGTTCTCCCCGTCCAGGGCGGCATAGCCGTCCTCCAGGGTGACAAAGAGGGTGTTGAGCAGATGTCTCATGGGGAGTCCTCCATCTCCTGGCGCAGATAGGCCGCCACCGTCTGTCCCCGCAGGAGGCGGGGCAGACACAGGTCCTTCAGGGAGCAGGCGTTGCAGGCCCTGGTGGGCCTTACCCTCGGGGTCGTGCCCCGCCGGTAGAGCTGGTGCATCTCTTCCGCGGTCCGCTCCACCAGCGCGCGCAGCTCCGGGGAAAAGGCGACCTTCAGCCGGTGACGGGTCTGGCCGTAGTAGAGCGCCCCCTCCGGCACGTCTGTGCAGAGCATCTCCTCCAGACAGATCGCCTGCGCGCACAGCTGGACCAGGTCGGACTGGTCCGCCTTCACTGTGCCGCGCTTGTACTCCACCGGATAGGGCCGCCAGGTTCCCGGCGTCTTTGCCAGCGGCACGCCGCGCTCGTCCGGGTAAAACTCCACCACGTCGCACGCGCCGGAGAGCCCCAGCCGGGCGGAGTGGATGCGCAGGTCCCCCACGGACAGGACCCCGCCCCTCAGGGCGCGGCGCTCCGGGTCATGGGCCCTCTGGTGCAGCAGCCGGCCCTCTGCGGTACGGCTGTTTTCCGACCACTGCTCCTCCAGGTGAATCAGCGCCCACTGGCGGCGGCAGAAGAGGAAGTGGTTCAAGCCGGCGAGCTGGAGAAAATCCTCTTCCTGATAGGGCATCTCCTCACAGGCCCTCCAGCACCTCGGGCGTCAGCCCCTCGAGCGGCTCGAGGGTGATCTCGTAGTCCTCCGCGCGCGTGGGGAGATCCACGCCGTCTCGCAGGCGGACCTGCACCGAGCGGTGCACCCGGGCGGAGGAGTACTGCCCCTCCTTGCAGTTGTGCCGGAACCAGAAGAGACGGAGCACCTCCATCGAGCCGTCCGGGCGGGCGGAGGAGGCGTCGTTGACAAAGAGAGTGCGCAGGCACTCGCGTACCACCTCCGCGTCCTCCTGGGAAAAGCCGGTCTTCTCCGCCAGCTGGACATTGATGGAGCCCTTGATCTCATACAGGCCGAAGCGGACAAAGTGCTTCGTCCCCATCGTGTCCGAGGCGCGCGCCTCCCCCTTCTCCCGCTTCTCGCCGCTGACGCTCTTGGTGATCTGCAGCGACTCGATCTCCACCGGGGAGAGGCTGACCGCCTGATGGACGGACACCGGTCCCCGGACGCCGACGGAGAGGCCCTTGCCCTTGGTGTCCTTAAAGGCGAAGACCTGCCCGAAGGCGCGCACGTCCATCCAGGTCTCGCAGGCCTTGCGGGCATAGACGTCTCGGTCCTTGGTCCCCTTCATGACGGCGGAGGCGCGGTCATGAAGACTGCCGAAGCCGTCGTCACACCGGTCATCCGACTGGACAAAGATGGGGTAGCCCAGGTCCTGCATCCGGTTGCGGATCTTCCGCTTGATGCACACATCAGAGATCTCGCCGTAGCCGTTGTAGTCGGTGCGGGGGCGGTTGCCGTTTAAGGGGTCGCCGTTGCTGTTGGCCCGGGTGACGGAGACCAGGGCGACGAAATCGATCTTGTTTGCCAAAGCGCTCATGTCAGTTTCCCTCCTCGTTGTTCTCGCTGCGCTCACGCTTTTTCGTGTACAGGTCCTTGCGCTGGAGATAGTAGCCCATCAGGTAGGTCTCCTTCAGCGGGGCGTTCCAGCGTGACTGCTCCGTGTCCGTATGGATGCGGTCCAGAATCTGGCCGATCAGCATCTTGTAGTAGCTGCGCGCCCCGGGCTGCAGGCGGGGGAAATAGGCCTTTTCCAGCTGCGCCTCGATCTGCGCCGCGGTCTTGAGCGGCATCCGGCAGTAGACCGATTGCAGACGGATGGCGTTGGGCTCGCGGCCCTCGTCGTCGGAATAGGTGTCCCGCTCCACCTTCTCCAGCACGGCCAGCAGGCGGCCGAACTGGTAGCTGCGGTCGCGGCTCTCCTCGTTGACGGACATCTCGCATTCCTCCTTGTAGACATCGTGTCGGTATTTTTGGATGACGGCGCAGGCGGTGGAGAGGATGACGCCCCAGATCCCCCGCTCCCAGGACTGCGGGCTGGAGGCCCGGTGAAACAGGGCCTGGACGATATCGTACGGCATATGCGCCCGGTCCACCCGGCAGGCCACCAGCCGCTGCATCTGCTGGCCCAGCACCCGGTCATCCGTCTTGAGCCTGACCTGGCCTTTGACCGTCATCTGGGAGCCGAAGGCGCAGTTGACAATCTGCCAGAGCGGCGGGGCGCAGATCTGGCTGGACCGCCCGAACCAGCAGCAATAGCGGTCCCAGTCATACAGGCGCTGGAGGTAATCTGAGCCGGCCAGCTCATTGTAGTAGGTCAGCGAGAGCCGCCCGGTGGTGGCGGCGTCAAAGGCGGCCACCACTACGCCGCTGCGCGCCGGGAGCTGGGAGCGGTAGCCCTCCAGTGTCTTTTTCAGCTCCGCGCGGTAGTCGCTGGGCTTGGTGACGGCGAGATCGCGGTTTCCGAAGGGCCCGGCGGCGTGGCAGACCCGCACGCCCTGCGGATTCCAGCACAGGAAGGTCCGCCCACCGAAGACGGCCTGCGCCCCCTGCTCCGCCGCGAGCCAGCGCAGGGCGTTGTGCGCCTTCTGGGAGGCGAGGTAGCTGACGGTGGCCGCCTGCGTCTCGTCGGTAAAACGCCCGCGGAAGGTAAAGCCGCTCTGGTCATTGGCGGAGATCAGCTTGGCGTTGCCGTTGATGGGGATAATCCCCTTGGGGTGCTGCTTGGCCGGGGGGACATGCGCGCCGGTGATCATGCAGAGCGCCTGCGCGTCCTCCGGCTGCAAGCTGGCGTACCAGTCCTGAAATGCCTGCGCCAGGGAGGGCTGCTGCCAGCAGCCGTCCCGCGGCGTGCCAATCCCGTGGACCCGCCAGCAGACAAGGGCCTTTTCCCTGGCGGGTTTTCCGCCGGCGTCCAGGGTGAGGATGCCCGCCGCCGCGAGGTCGGAGAGGATAGTGCCCCCCTTCACGTAGGCGAGAATGGACGCGAGCATGGGGTGGGAATACGGGGACTCCGCCCAGGCGGTGAGCTGCCTGACGTAGAGCGGATGCTTTTTTTCGTCATAGGGGGCCAGATAGCACAGCTGGTCACAGAGCGGATGGGGGCAGGGGGCGCTGGTGCGTCCGCCGGACTCCTCCGTGGCGGGGATGAAAATTTTCGGCTCGGACTTGTCCCACAGCCGCGCGGAGGAGAAGGAGCCGTCCTGCTCCAGTGTGATCTCGATCTCCGGCCGGGCGAGGATGTGGGAGACGGGGACGAGCACCTGATGCCCCTCGATCTCCCGGCCGACGTAGTCCCGGTGGGCGTCGTAGGTCTCCACCGCCTTTTGGAACAGGCCCATCAGATCACCTCCCCGAACTCCGCCAGACCGGAGAAGTTCTGCTCTGCGGCGCCGAAGGGCTTTGGCTCCAGCGCGCGCAGCGGCTTGTGCAGCGGGCAGTCCTCCGGGCGGGCGAAGGAGATCACGCCGCCGCGCATCACGGGATACCAGAAGTTGGCGGTCATCTGCCCGGCCGTCTCGGGGGAATAGGCCTCGTCGGGGTAGGTGATGCCGTGGTACATCAGCCCGAAGCTCAGCTCCGGGAGCTCCCCGTAGTGGCCCGCCTCGCCGTCAAAGTCGCAGGGCTCCACATAGCCCTGGCACTCCCGCGTGCCCAGGAAGATGTCCCGCCGGCCGCCCTTTTGAATCATGCGCCGGGCGATGTTGTGGTGTTTGTGCTCGTTGCGGTCGCCCGCCAGCTCCGGGCGGTTGTCGTTCCACTCAAAGTGGGCCAGCACCCGGTAGCGCACGTGCTTGAGATAGGTATAGTAGGCCAGGTCGTTGCCGCCGTGGTATTTGATGGGGCGGATGCCCTTCACCTCGGTCTGGATGGGCTCCATCACCCGCACGGCGTCGATGTACCAGATCAGCGTCGGCTTCCAGTAGATTGAGGCCAAAATGCCCTTGAGCGCCTCATAGGTGGGGACCTGATAGGTGCACTTTTCGCCGCCGACCCGGGTGATGGGGTCGGTAAAGAGGGCGTAATCGCCGCTCACCTGAAAGGAGACCAGATTGGGATGGACTGGTTTGGACATGGCTACACCTCCAGATAGCGCATCGGATTCGGCTCGGTCACAAGACCGGTCTCACTGTCGTAAAACGTGGGCTGCAGGGCGAGCACCGCGCCGTCCCAAAAGGGGACCAGGCCGCCCCTCTGCTCCAGCAATTCCAGCTGGAATTGGTACAGGGAGACGGTGTAGGGCTTGGCCCGCTCCAGTAGCTCCCGCTGGCGGCGCGGGTCGGACGGGACGCCGGGCGCGCCGAGCGCATCGATCAGCGCGCGCCCTTCCCCGTAGGGCACGAGGACGTCCGACGTCTCCTGGTCGAACACCTCAAAGAGCCCGCCCGCGAGGGCGAAGGCCTGGCGCAGGCCGTAGTGCTCGCTCCCTGGCTGAGATTCGGCATATTTGCAGTTGACCGAGAGCAGGTCAAAGAGAGAGCCGTGCTCTCGGGCGGGATAGTCCCGCGCGCCCTCCGCCATCCCGAGATAGAGATAGCGGTAATACTGCCGGATGGACCGGTCGGAGGCGAGGTCGTTTTGATAGGCCTCCGGGTGGCGGCGGAAGTCGGAGAGGAGCTGCAGGGTGGCCGTCTTGGCGGCCTGAATCTCCCGCAGGCGGCTGAGGTTTTCGTCGCTGCAGGTGAGCAGATGGACGGGGGCGAGGGCGTCGCTCTCGCCGTTTCGGTTGCAGCGCCCGGCGGACTGAATCACGCTGTCCATCCCCGCGGTGAGGCGGACCACCGCGCCGAAGGAGATGTCCACCCCCGCCTCGATGACCTGCGTGGAGACGCAGAGGACCTTCGGGCCGCCGTTCCGGCTCTCCGACAGGGCGTCGGTGAGCCGGGCGAGGGTGTCACGCCGGTGCTGGGGACACATGGACGCGGAGAGATGGAAGCGCAGGAGGCCGGGCCGGTCGAGCTGCCGGTAGAGGAACTCCGCCTCCCGCCGGTTGTTGCACACGGCCAGGAGACTGGGGACTTCCTCCAGCCTGCCGCGGATCCAGTCCGGAATCTCGTCGAGCCGCCGCTGCCCGGCGTCCAGAATCTCTGTCCGGCGGAAGGGGGCCCAGAGCGACGCGTCAGAGGGGACCAGCTGCGTGAGCGCGCCGGAGATGGGGTGCTCCACCTCCTCCAGGCAGGGCTGGGTGGCCGAACAGAGCACCACGGTGGCGCCGCAGACCTGGGTCAAAAAGTTGACGGCGAGGTTAAAGAGCGTAATCAGCTTGGAGGGGACCGTCTGGACCTCGTCAATCACCAGTACGCTGTCGCAGAGGGCCTGAAAGCGGCGGATGCAGGTGGTCTTTCCGGAAAACAGGGTGTTGAGCAGCTGGACCAGTGTGGTGATGACGATGGGGGCGCTCCAGTTCTCCGCCAGCAGCTCGTGTTCGTCCAGCCTGTCCTCCCCGGACCGGGTGCGCACCAGGTTGGAGTGGTGCTCCAGAATCAGGCTGTCTTCCCCGACCGCCTCCCGGAGCACCGCGGCGTTCTGTTCCAAAATGCTCAGCAGGGGAAAGGCGAAAAGGATCCGCCGCTTCCCGTGCCGCGCGGCGTGGGCCAGGGCGAAGCGGAGCGAGCTGAGCGTCTTGCCGCCGCCGGTGGGAACGTTCAGCCGGTAGACGCCGCACGGCCGCTCCCCGGCGTCCCGGCATTGGCGGGAGATCTCCTGGCGCGCGCGCTGGATGGGGGTGTCGGAGGGGAAGGCGCCCAGCCGCTTCTCCAGGCGCACCAGCAGCCGCCGCCAGAGGGGGCGGAGGTCCTCCGTCCGCTCAGGGAGCGCGGCGCGGTTCAGATACGCCGCGGTGTCCTGCCGGTCCCCGTCGATCACGGCGGACAGAAGCAGGCGGGCCAGCAGGCCGAGGTGGAAGAAGGTCTCCTCGCCGCCGCCGTTGGTCTGACTGTTTGCCCAGTCAAAGAGCGGGGTCAGCTCCGCCAGCGCCGCCTGAAACAGCCTGTCCAGCTCCTCCTGAGGCGCGCACTGGAGGAGGAATTGCTCCACCGCCTCGCGGTAGGGCGCGTCCTCCCACGTCAGCCGGTGGTCAAAGCCGGAGCGGTGCCTGGCGTCTACGCAGTCAAACAGTCCGTGGTGCGCCCCGGAGGCGCAGGCGAGCACCTCGGCTGCCATGTCGGCGTAGTCGGTGAACTCGCCCGGGTGGTGGTACCGCTCCAGCAGATAGCGGACTGCGGCGTGGGTGTGGATGACGGAGCCCCGGCGCCCGGTCCCCCGTTCCAGATAGTCCTTGAATGTGGCCGTATATTTTCCGAGGTCATGCAGCAGTCCGGCAAGATAGGCGGCATTGCTCAGCGGGACGCCGCGCAGGCATCGGGCGGCCAACTCCGCGGTGTTTCGACAGTGCTCCTGTACCGTCTGGACGGAGACGGAGCCGTCCGCCTCCGGGCGCAGGTGTGCGGGATAGATCATAGGCATTCCACCCTTTTCCGTTGAAAATAGAAAGAGAGACAAACACGTATTGGCGGCGCGCAAAGGCATGCGCAAAAGCTTGGCATTAAAAGGAACGTCGAGTTTCTTCGCTGCTCTATGCGACACCTGTTCGCGATAAAAAGATTTTAACATAAGTCCCTATATATAATCAATAATAAACTAAGCTTTGTGTTGCGGTATACCGCCTCGTTTTTAATTGGCGGGGGCAGCACCGCAGTGAGGGAAACTCCGCGCAATATTGAAAAGTGAAAAAGGACGGCATAAAATAACGGCCCAAACCGTCCGCTCCCTGACAGAGCGGGCAGTTTGGGCCTGTTTGATTCAGAATTTGTGAGAGACTGGCGCCGCCGAGCCGCCGGCGACCTTACCGGAACAACACCCAGAAGTACAGATAGGCCGGGATGACAGCGCCCAGCGTAAAGGGGATGCCGATGCGGCAGAAGTCGCTGGTCTTGACCTCATACCCGGCGCGGCGCAGGATGCCGATGCCGGTGATGTTGGCCGAGGCGCCAATCGGCGTGCAGTTGCCGCCCAGCGTCGCGCCGGAGAGCAGCCCGAAATAGAGCAGGGAGGGGTCGATGCCCAGCGTGGAGGCCAGGCCGGTGACGACCGGCAGCATGGTTGCGACATAGGGGATGTTGTCGATAAAGGCGGAGAAGAGCACGGAGGCCCAGACGATGACGGTGTAAATCACAAAGACATTGCCGCCGCCCATCTGCGCGAGCAGGCCGGCCGCGGCGTCCACGACGCCCATATGGGTGATGCCGCCGATGACCAGGAACAGCCCGAACAGCAGCCCGATCGTCTCAAAGTCGATGGCTTTGATGGGGCCAATGACAGCCGCGCGGTCACGCGTTTTCACCAGGCTGTAGAGCAGGCCGATGGCAAACAGCGTCACGCAGATCAGTCCGTTGGTGATGTCCGGTTTGGACGGGAGGAAGGAGGCGGCGATCAGCAGCGCGATCATGCCCACCAGCAGCACGGTGGGCACGTAGTCGGTCACCACGGTGCGCTGGGTGCTTTTGGCGATGGGTGCCTTCTCCCGGCGAAACAGCCAGGCGAGAATCAGCGCCGAGACGACGGCGCCCAGCTCCACGGCGAAGAAGATGCCGGGCTTGCCCTGATAGACAAAGAAGTCCAGAAAGCTCATGTTGGCGTACGAGCCGAGCATGATGGCGGTGGTGTCCCCCACCAGTGTGGCCGCACCCTGCAGGTTGGAGGAGACCGCGATGGCGATGATGAAGGGCACCGGGTTGGTCTTGAGTTTTTTGCAGATCTCCAGGGCGATGGGGGCGACCATCAGCACGGTGGCGACGTTGTCCACAAAGGCGGAGATGATTCCGGCAAACAGCGCCAGGGACACCGCGGCCATCTGGACGTTTGGCACCTTCTCCATAATGAGGTCGGCCAGCAGCGCGGGCATCTTGCTGTCGATAAACAGCTGTACCAGGCCCATCGTGCCGGCAATCATGAGCAGGACGTTAAAGTCAATCGCCCCGACAATCTGGTCCAGCGGCAGCATGCCGGTCACAATAAAAATCGCCGCGGAGCCGAGTGCGATATAGGGCCGGTATTTGCCAAAGATCAGCATCAGCACATAGGTGGCGGCGAACAGCAGCAGAGCATAGATCATATTTCTCCCAACTTTCCGTCATCCGGAGGACCGGACTTAATTGTAGAGATGGTACACTGAAAACAAAAAAATGTCAAACGGAAATAGGACTGGTCGGGTGTTTAAAATATTGTGACCCAAAGCGTCCATTTTTACATTGCAATGGGCTGGTCAGGGTTCCGTCCCCAATACCTGCCTGCCCCTCTGGTCCGACACCTGTCACGCCGTTTCGACGGCGAACGTATACTGTGACAGGGACTAAAAAGCCCCTAAATCATGCGAGGAGAAACAACTATGGGATTGACGAGTTCAAATAAGACGGTCAGCGCAGACCGCATCGACTGCTCCGGCACCTTCCGGGTTACGCTGGCCCTGTCCGCCTCACCGGATATCACCAGCAACCCCACCGACATCGTGCTGATTCTGGACCGCTCCGGCAGCATGGCGGGAAGTCCGCTGGCCAACCTGAAGAGCGGGGCAAAAAAATTCATCGACATCATCGACGAGGCGACCGACAACACGCAGGACGGCCAGATCGGCTCCGGCAGTCGGATCGGAATTGTCAGCTTCGCCGACACGGCAGTGCAGAACACCCAGCTGATCACTTCGGTGGATACCCTGAAGGCGGCGGTCGACAGCCTGACGGCCGGCGGTTCCACGAACCACGCAGACGCCTTTGCCAAGGCGGCGGCGCTCTTTGACCCCAACTCGACCAACGCAAAAGTGATGGTCATGTTCACGGACGGAAAGACGACCTCCGGCGCGGATCCCAACCCGGTGGCCGCCGCCGCGCGCGCCTCGGGCGTCATCATCTACTGCATCGGCCTGATCGGCTCGGACGGCATCGACCCCGCCGTGCTCAACGAGTGGGCGACCGATCCGGACGCCTCCCACGTGGCCATCACACCGGACGACGCCGACCTGGAAGACCTGTTTGAGGACCTGGCCGAGAATATCTCCAACCCGGGCGCGACCAATATCGCCATCCAGGAGGTGCTCAACTCCGACTTTGCCATCAACAGCATCTCTATGCCCTCCAAGGGTGTGGCCAGCACGATCAACGCCACCACCCTGCGCTGGACAATTGACGAGCTGGGCACGACGGCCAACGAGGGCGCCTCCCTGTCCTTCCTGGTGCGCCATACGGGCAGCACGTCGGGGACGAAGGAGGTCAACGAGTCCATCACCTATACCGACGATGAGAACAATCAGGCCGTCTTCCCCTCTCCGACGATCCAGGTGGACTGCAGCATCATTGTGCATCCGGAACCCTGCCCGGAGCCGGTAGATGTGAGTTTTGACGGGTGCCAGGACGCCCTGGTCTACTCCGCCGGGGATGTCTATCTTGAGTCGCAGGGCCGCTTCCTGCAGCTGGATGTCAACCTCAAAAATGTCTGCCCGAACCGGCGGGTCGCGCTGGGTGTGCTGCTCTCTGAGGTCGACCAGCAGGGCGAGGAGCACCAGCGCGGGGTCAAGGCGATGACCATTCCCGCGCACCACTATTCCACCTGTCGCGATGTGCTGGTCAAATGCATCAAGTTCGTGCTGCCGGAGGATGTGGATGTGTCCGGCCAGACGCCTTATTCCATGTGCAACACGCGCAACTTTAAGGCCCGCGTGATTGCCCACCACATGGAGAGCGACTATGCCTGCTGCCCTCTGACCGATCTGAGATAACGCCGCGGCGCCGGATGGCGAGCGCCTGAGCGAAATCGCGCCCCGAAAAGCGCCCTAATCGCTTTTTGGGGCAAAATATGACCTGGAGTGCACTTCAATGAGGAAAAAAGAGGGCGGAATGTTCTGGAAAAATATTTGCAAATCATACCGGCCTGCCGTATAATAAACGTAAAATAAAAGCCGCTCGACGGGCTCTATTTCAAATGGAGAGCGCACCCGGCGGGGCGGGATTTTTGACCGGATATGGACCGGACCGCAAGAGAGCGGATCTGCCTGAGACGGCCGTGCACAGAGGGAGAGGAGAGGGACGAAGCCTTTTTGTCCGAAAGACGGACAGGGAAAAAGGCAGGCGGCCCGCCGCCGGGCGGAGAAAAAGGGGAGAGTTTGGGCATGCACATTGCCATTGTGGATGACGCGCGGGAGGACGCGGGCCGTCTGGAGACGTTTTTGGACCGCTACCAGCGCGAGACGGGGACAGCGATCCAGGTGAGCACTTTCGCCGCCAGTGTAGACTTTTTGGAGGAGTTTCACGGCGACTACGACATTATTTTCCTGGATATTGAGATGCCGGGCAGCGACGGGCTGGAGGTTGCCCACGAGATTCGCCGCAAGGACGAGACGGCCGCCATTGTCTTTATCACCAATATGGCCTAGTATGCCATCCGGGGCTATGAGGTCAACGCGGTGGACTTTATGGTCAAGCCGGTGGGCTATTTCAACTTCGTACAGAAGTTGGAGAAGGCGATGCGCGCGGCGGAGAAGCGCGGGGCGCAGTTTCTGATGCTCAGCAACGGGGACGGGCTGTACCGCATCCCGGCCTCCGACGTGCTCTATATTGAAAAAGACCGGAATTATCTGGTCTACCACACGCGGCAGGGGGTCTTTCAGGCGCGCGGCACGATGCAGGAGGCGCGTGAGCGGCTGCGGGGACAGCCCTTTTCCGAGTGCAGCTCGGGCTGTCTGGTCAACCTCGACCGGGTGGAGCGGATCGGCAAGGACTCCGTCCTCGCCGCCGGCGCCGAACTGCCGCTCTCGCGGCGGATGAAAAAGGCGTTTACGCAGGATTACATGGACTTTTTGGGAGGCGGTTGAGCGTGTCGACAAAGGTCGACACGCTCGAACAAAATCTACGATTTTGTTCGAAATATGCGGCCGACCCGCACCCCAAGGGCACTTTGTCGCCGCCTTCGGCGGCTCGGGCGCGCGTCCCTTCGGGACACACTCTCGGCCTCCCTGTGTTTTTGGGCCGGTACAACAAGGTGAATTGCCCCGCAGGGGCAAGAGAGGGCCCCCTGGGGGGCGCCCGTCCCAAAAACGATTTCACTCTATTTTGTTGCTGACGCAACAAAACTCCTGCGGAGGGCTTTCTGAGCTTTTTGTTTGTATTTGAAATTGGCAAAGATACTTTTTCGACATTTTGTACTATTTAGAAGGTGGTTTCTGATGGAGGACATGCAGTATATCAGCCTGATCCGCTTTTCCATTCAACTGCTGCTCTCCGAGGCGGTGTTTTTGATCGGGCGAAGCCGGAAACCTCACTTTCCGGCCCGGCTGGCCGGCGCGCTGGCGGGATATGCCGCCGCGGCGAGCGGGTGGTATTTTCTGCTGCACCAAATTCCCGGACAGGTGATTCCGGCGTATATCCTGTTCTGGATTGGACTGTTTCTGCTCACGCTGGTTGGGATGACAGTCTGCTTTGACCTGCTGCCCATTGAGCTGCTCTTTGTCGGCACGAGCGGCTACGCGACAGAGCACCTGTCCTTCACAATCGCGCGCATCCTGCAATATGCCACCGGCTGGACGGAGGATGTGATCGGCGTGGTCTGGGAAAATCTGATCTTTCGCCTGCTGATCTATCTGCTGGTCGCGGCGCTGGTCTATGCCGTCGTCGTGCGGCCCAATGCCTCGCGCGGGACCTTTCGCCAGCGCGACTTCGGGCTGGCGGCGATGGCGCTGGTGGTGCTGCTCTCGTCCATCATTCTCAGCTCGTTCTACTCTCCCGCGTGGTCCTATGACCCGATGGACCTGCTCAGCGGCCTGATCTGCCCGCTCTACGGGATGCTCTGCTGCGTGCTGGTCCTGGCGCTGGAGTACTACATGCTGCGGGAGAACAGCTTTCGGCGGGAGCGGGAGCTGATGGAGCAGATGCTCCAGATGGCAAACGCCCAGCAGAAGACCTCGAAGGAGGCGATCGACATCATCAATATGAAGTGCCATGACATGAAGCACCAGATCCGCGCCCTGGCCAGCATGCCGGACACGGCGGACCGCTCGGAGTATGTGGCCGAGATCCAGCGCGCGCTCACCATCTACGACGCGACCTATCACACCGGCTGCGAGGCGCTGGACTATATCCTCAGCGAGAAGACGCTGCTGGCCAATGAACACAAGGTGCAGTTCAGCTGCATGGCGGAGGGGGAGAGCATCGACTTCATCAGCCCGCCGGACATCTATGCCCTAATGGGCAACGCGCTGGACAACGCCCTGGAGCGCGTCGTCCAGGAGCCGGAGGAGCAGCGCATCATCAGTCTGCAGATTCGTCGGCGGGGGCAGATGGTCTCCAT
Source organism: Candidatus Onthomonas avicola (assembly GCA_018710845.1). Taxonomy (GTDB): domain Bacteria; phylum Bacillota; class Clostridia; order Oscillospirales; family Oscillospiraceae; genus Onthomonas; species Onthomonas avicola. Next base: position 3,983 of record DVJB01000063.1, on the reverse strand, counting down.
CCACCTGGAAAACAGCTGCAGCCGCCCACCAGACTTCCAGGACGGGCTGCCGGTCACCGATAAGGCGGACAAGGACTTTCACGGCTTCGGCGTGCGCTCCATCCGCTATATCGTCCACAAATACGACGGCCAGCTGCGGATGCGTGCGCAGGGAGGGCTGTTCGTGCTCGATATCCTGCTGCCCGCCCAAGCGGCCGTCCCGCGTGCCGGACAGGCGGCAGGTTGACCGCAACACCACAAAAATTGTAGACAGAGACGAAGAGCGGCCGGGCACAGCTGCTCTTTTTTGTCACTTTGCCGATTTTACCGAAAACAGGACCACTTTTACCAAAAACACGGGCGAAGGCTTCAGCGCGCTATAATATCCTCAGCGACAACGGCCCGGGCCGATACCGCCGGGCCGGAGAAAAGGAGGAAGAAAAGAATGACTGGTATCCAAATTGCCTGGGAAGACGTATTCAGCGTCATCGGGCAGATCAGCGGCTGGCTGATCGGCATCGGCGTCACGCTGGTGGCCCTGATCCTGGTCCTGATCTTCGCCGGGAAGGCCGGCAAGCAGAACGCCGGCTTTGTCCGCGCCCAGGGCGCGATCGCCGCGGTGCTGGTGATCGCCCTGCTGGTCAACGGGATCCTGCTGGGCCCGCTGTCCAACCTGATCACCTCGGCGCTCTCCGAGATGGGCACCCTGACAGAGGAGACGATCCAGACCTCCCGCGAGACGGTGGAAGAGGTCATGAACGAGGGCATCGTCCTGCTGGAAAATGACGGCACCCTGCCGCTGGAGGGCACCGACAACCTGAACGTCTTCGGCTGGGCTTCCACCAACCCGGTCTACGGCGGCACTGGCTCCGGCACGGTGGACGCCTCCACCGCCGTCTCCCTGCTGGGGGGATTGGAGAACGCCGGCTTCTCGCTCAACACGGAGCTCTCCGACTTCTACACCGCCTACCGCTCCGACCGCCCGGTGATCGACATTAACAACGGCCAGGACTGGACCCTGCCCGAGCCGACGGCGGCGAGCTACACCGACGAGATGCTGGAAAACGCCCGCGCGTTCTCTGACACCGCCGTGATCGTCCTCGCCCGTCCCGGCGGAGAGGGCGCGGACCTCCCGAAGGACATGGGCGCGGTGCTCGACGGCACCTATGACGCCGAGCGCGACGCCATCACGAACGGCTCGTACTATCAGGGCACGAAGTACACCAACGCCGCCTACCGCAACAACGGCGACTATGACGACTTCGAGCCCGGCTCCACCTATCTGGAGCTCAGCCAGACCGAGCGCGACCTGGTGGACCTGGTCACCTCCAACTTCGATCACGTCATCGTGGTCTACAACGGCTCCAACCCGCTGGAGCTGGGCTGGACCGAGGACTACGAGCAGATCGGCGGCGTGGTGCTCTGCTCCAGCCCCGGCGCGACCGGATTTAACTCCCTGGGCAGCATCCTGCGCGGCACGGTGAACCCCTCCGGCAAGACGGTGGACACCTGGCTGCGCGACGTGACCGCCGCCCCCACCTTCAACAACGTCGGTCACAACGCCTATGACAACGTGGAAGAGGTCGCCGCCGCCTCCAAGGAGCACTGGGAGCGCGCAGACGGCGTGGTCTCCTTCGTGAACTACGTGGAGAACATCTACGTCGGCTATCGCTTCTATGAGACGGCCTATCTGGAAGCACAGGAAAACGGCTTCGACTTTGACTACGACGCCACCGTCATGTACCCCTTCGGCTACGGCCTGAGCTACACCACCTTCACCCAGGAGCTGGGGACCCCGACCGTCACCGACACCACGGTGAGCGTGGACGTCACCGTGACCAACACCGGCTCGGTCGCCGGCAAGGACGTGGTCGAGCTGTACTACACCCCGCCCTACACCGACGGCGGCATTGAGAAGGCCGCGGTCAACCTGGCCGCCTTCGGCAAGACCCAGGAGCTGGCCCCGAATGAGTCGGAGACCATCACCCTGAGCTTTGACCTGGAGGACATCGCCTCCTTTGATACCTACGGCACCGGTTACTATGTGCTCGAGGCGGGCACCTACACCGTCTCCCTGCGCACCGACGCGCACACCGTGGTGGACTCCTTCGACTTTAACGTGGATGCCGACATCGTCTATGACGAGAACAACCTCCACGACGGCGACGTGCAGGTGGCCGACGTCAAGCTGGACTTCGCCGAGGGCGAGATCACCTATCTCTCCCGCGCGGGTGGCTTTGCCAACTATGCCGAGGCGACCGCCGTGCCTTCGACCTCCCTGCCTGAGGGCTATGAGGTCACCGGCCACGGCACCTATGACGTCTACCAGTACAACAACGACGAGGACGTGATGCCCGTCACCGGCGCGAACAACGGCCTGGAGCTGGTGGACCTGCGCGGCGTGGCCTATGACGACGCCCAGTGGGATACGCTGCTCGACCAGCTGACCATTGAGGACATGGTCGACCTGATCGCCTACGGCGGCTACGGCACGGTGGAGGCCCCCTCGGTCGGCAAGGTTGCCACCCTGGACGCCGACGGCCCTGCCGGTGTGAACTCCGCCGTGACCGGCTGCCAGGGCATGGGCTACTGCGGCGAGATCTCGCTGGCCCAGACGTGGAACACCGAGCTGGCCTATACCTACGCCTACAATATGCTCCAGGAGTTTATGGAGTTCGGCTTCAACGGCTGGTACGCCCCCTCCATGAACATGCACCGCTCCACCTTCGGCGGCCGGAACTTTGAGTACTACTCCGAGGACGGCCTGCTGAGCGCGGCGATGGCGGTGGAGGAGTGCCAGGCGGCCTATGACCACGACGTGTACCCCTACATCAAGCACTTCGCCTTCAACGAGCAGGAGATCAACCGCAACGGCATGCTCTGCACCTGGCTGACCGAGCAGTCCGCCCGTGAGATCTACCTCAAGCCCTTCGAGGCCTGCGTCAAGGCCAGCGACGGCAACACACTGGCGGTCATGTCCTCCTACAACTATGTGGGCACCACCTGGGCCGGCGGCTGCTCCGCCCTGCTCAACGACATCCTGCGCGGCGAATGGGGCTTCGTGGGCATGGTGCTGAGCGACTACTTCGGCAACTACGGCTATATGGACGCCGACAAGGCGATCCGCGGCGGCACGGACTCCATGCTGGGCACCGCCGGCAACGACGCCATCCTGACCGACCAGACCAGCGCGACCTCGGTGACCGCGATGCGCAACGCCTGCCACAATATCCTCTATACCATCGTCAACTCCCACGCCTACTCCGCTGAGGCCTATGCTGAGGCCACTGCGATGCCGGCATGGCAGGTCACGACCTTCGTCGTGGACGGTGTCCTGGCCGTCGTCCTGATCGCGCTCGAGGTGCTGGCCGTGCGCGGCTGGCAAAAGCGCAAGGCGGCGCAGAAGTAATCCGCCCCCCGCGTTCTGACCCCTCCTGCCGCTTCCTAAGCAGACCGGTACAGAACAATGTCCCGCCCGACGGTGAGGACCGGACAACGCTCCGGCCCCGCCTGAGGGCGGAATTTCTGCTACCTTTTTCAGGAATACAGGGGATTTTGCCCACTCTACTGATGGTCGGTTGACAGCGTGCCGCCCCGGCGGGTATTCTGGGGACATCCGAGACGGGAGGTGTGCAGATGTACACGATTGACAACGAACACTTTGGGCGGTTTGTCGCCGCGCTGCGCCGGGAGCACGGCCTGACGCAGCGGCAGCTGGCCGAGCGGCTGGGTGTGACGGACAAGGCGGTGAGCAAGTGGGAGCGGGGGGTATCTCAAAGTTAAAGATACCACACCAATCCCACGCTGACTTTTGCTCAACCGATACAGCCGGAGGGCTGGATAACAAGAAAAGGCGGTATGCGCCCCCGTGGAGGAGGGGAGCATACCGCCTTTTCTTGTGGGGGTTTCCAAAGGGGGCTTGCCCCCATTGGCACACGACTTTGCTTGCAAAGTGTAGTGTGTTATACCTGCTGGCGTGGCTGACGGGGGAAACGGGGTGCGGT
>DVJB01000062.1 GCA_018710845.1 Candidatus Onthomonas avicola | reverse complement strand
CCGTGAGCCGCTGGGGCGTCCGGAGCGCGCACAGCGCGGAGACTGGTATCTCTCGCTGCTGGCCCTGGTGACCACCGGACTGTCCGTCTGGGCCGGCTTTGCGCTCGGGCAATGGTGGGCAATCCTGCTCTTCCTGCTGCCCCTCTCAGAGATCTGGAAAAACGCGATGGACTTTCTCCTGCTGCGCCTGGTGCCGCCGCGGCCCATCTTCCGGATGGAACTCCGCCACGGTGTCCCGCCGGAGGGAAAGACGCTCTGCGTCATCGTCTCTCTGCTCTCCGACCGCGCCGCGGCGGACGATCTCATCGCCCGGCTGGAGCGGTATTACCTGACCAACCGACGGGCGGGCAGCCAGGTGGAATACGGCATCCTGGCCGACCTCCCCGACCGTCCGCACCCGATGACGGAGGAGGACCGCGCCCTGCTGGAAGAGGCCTGCGACGGGGTGGAGACGCTCAACCGCCGCTATTCCGGGGCTTTCCACCTCTTGTTCCGGGAGCCGGAGTACCGGCCGGGCGAGGGCTGTTACCAGGGCCGGGAACGAAAGCGCGGGGCGATCGGGGAACTGGTCCGGCTGCTGCGCGGCGCGCCGACCACCTTACAGTCGGTCGCCGGGGATGCCGAACGGCTGCGCGGCGTGCGCTTTTTGCTGGTGCTCGACCGGGATACGGTGCTGACAGTCAACGCGGTCACGCGCATGGCCGGGGCGATGCTTCACCCGCTCAACGCGCCGCACGTGGACCGTGCGCGCAGGATTGTGACGCGGGGATACGGCATCCTCCAGCCCCGCGTGGAACCGGAGCTGGGCTCCGCCGGCGCGACACGGTTTGCCCGCCTCTTCGGCGCGCAGGGCGGGCTGGACCCCTACGGCAGCGCGGCCAGTGATCTCTACCACGACCTGTTCGACCGCGCGAGCTTTCTGGGCAAGGGGCTGATCCACGTCGAGGCGTTCGGCGTCTGCCTGGACGGACGGCTGCCGGAGGGGCGCGTTCTCTCCCACGACCTGCTGGAGGGGGCCTATCTGCGCACCGGGTATCTCAGCCGCGTCGAGCTGATGGACTCCTGTCCGTCCAACGCGGTCAGCTGGCTGGACCGCTATCACCGCTGGATTCGCGGCGACTGGCAGCTGCTGCCCTGGCTCGGGCGGTGGGTGCGCGGCCCGGCGGGGGAGCGCGAGCGCAATCCCCTGTGCCGCATGGACCGCTGGAAACTGCTGGACAATCTCCGCCGGTCGCTGGTCCCCCCGGCCACGCTGCTGGCACTGCTGCTGGGCATCTGCCTGGGCGGCCCGCTGTTCACGGCGGCGGCGCTGACCGCGCTGGCCTCCGCGGCCTCCAATCTGCTCTACTCCATGGCCGAGCTGCTCTACCGGCGCGGGAAGGGCAGCTTTCGCCGCTATCGCTCCGGGCTCTATGCCGGCCTCTCCGGCGCTGCGCTGCGCACGGCGGTACAGATTTTGTTTCTGCCGGTGCAGAGCGCGACGGCGCTTGGCGCTCTCTGGACCGCCCTGTGGCGGATGACGGTGAGTCACCGCCGCCTGCTCAACTGGGTCACAAGCGACCAGAGCAACGGCGCAGCCAAGGGAAGTTTTGCGGCCTGTCTCCGCCGCTTCTGGCCGTCGGTGACGGCGGGACTGCTCTCACTGGTCCTGGCACGACATCCCACCGGGGCGCTGCTCGGCCTGCTGTGGCTACTCAGCCCGGTGCTCTTCTGGAAACTGGGGCGGCCGACGGACCGGCTGGCGTCTCTCTCGCAAAAGGACCGGGCTTTTCTGCTGCACGAGGCGGCGCTGATCTGGCGCTATTTTGACCAGTGGCTTCGCCCGGAATTCCACTACCTCATCCCGGACAATGTTCAGGCCTTGCCGGACAAGGGGGCCGCCCCGCGCACCTCGCCGACCAATCTTGGACTGGCCCTGCTGGCCTGCCTCGCGGCGCTGGATCTCCGCCTGACCCCGTGCCCGCGCGCGCTGGAGCTGATCGCGCGCCAGCTGGAGACAATGGAGACGCTCCCGCGCTGGCACGGCCACCTCTACAACTGGTATGACATCCGCACTGCCCGTCCGCTCCAGCCGGAGTATATCTCTACGGTGGACAGCGGAAACCTCTGCGCCTGCCTGATCGCCCTGTCGGCGGGTCTGCGCACGCTGGGGGAGGAGGGGCTTGCCGGCCGGGCGGCCCGGCTGGCGGAGGAGATGGACTTTTCCGCCCTCTATGACGGGGGGCGCGGCCTGTTTTATGTGGGCTACGACCTGGTCCGCCGCCAGTACCAGCCCAATCACTACGACCTGATGGCCAGCGAGGCGCGCCTCGCCAGTTACCTTGCCGTGGCCCGGGGAGAGGTGCCCGCGCAGCACTGGCGCCAGCTCTCCCGCGCGCTGGTCCGGCAGGGCCGCTATACCGGCATGGCCTCCTGGACGGGGACCATGTTTGAGTACCTGATGCCGCAGCTCTTTCTGCCCTGTTATGAGGACTCCCTGCTCTACGAGAGCCTGTGCTTCTGTCTGTCACAGCAGCGGCGCCGCGGCCGCATGGCCGGCGTCCCGTGGGGTATCTCAGAGTCGGCCTACTACGCGCTCGATGCGCAGCAGAACTATCAGTACAAGGCCCATGGCGTCGCCTCCCTCGGCCTGCACCGCGGCTTGGACCGGGAGCTGGTGATCTCCCCGTATTCCTCCTTCCTCGCCCTCCTGGTCGAGCCGGGGACGGCAGCGGCCAACCTGCGGCGGCTGCGCGCGCTTGGCGCGGAGGGGAAGTACGGGCTCTACGAGGCGCTCGATTTCACCGACGCGCGCGGCGGCGCGCCCCACCGGCCGCTCATCGTGCCCTCCTGGATGGCCCATCACCTCGGCATGAGCCTCCTGGCTGTGGATAACTGTCTGGGCCAGCAGCCCGCCGCCCGGCGCTTTTTTGACGAGCCGGCCATGCGCGCCCACCAGGAGCTGCTGCAGGAAAAGGTGCCGGTCGGCGCGAGCGTCCTGCGCCCGGAGCGGGAGATTCCGCCCCGGACCCAGCCGCGGCGGGAGGAGCGGCGGCCGTGGAGACGCGTGGGGCGCGGACTGGATGCGGAAGCCCCCATCTGGGGCATTCTCTCCAACGGGGGCTACGCGGTCTTCTTCTCCGCCGGCGGCGCGGGGCAAAGCGTCTGCGGCGAGAGCACGGTGCTCCACCCAGAGGGCGTGCAGATCGCCGTGGAGCGCGGCGGCGGGCGGGAGACGGTCTTCCCCCGTCCCGCGGCCGGCCACGCCCTTCGCTGGCGCTACGGGCCGGGCAGCGCCTCGCTCACCTGGCGGGGAGAGGGCTATCTCCTCACCGAGGAGGTCCTGGTGGACCGGCTGCACGCGGGCGAGCTGCGCACGGTCACCCTGCGGGCGGACGTACCGTTTGAGGGGCGGCTCTGCCTGCTGCTGCGGCCGGTCCTCGCCCCGTGGGAGAGCTACGCCGCCCATCCCGCCTTCTCCCGGCTGTGTGTGGAGAGCCATTATCTCGGCTGCGGCGTCCGCTTTTCCCGCTGTCCCGGGCGGGGCGGGCCGGCGCCCACCCTCACCGCTCTCTGGGAGGACGAGTCCCTGGCCTGGACGACCAACCGCGAGCGCTACCTCGCCTGCGGCTCCATCCGCCACGCGCCGCGGGAGGGGACGGTGATCGACCCCTGCCTGGCGCTGGAGCAGACCCTCTCTCTCTCGGCCGGCCAGACGGTGACGCTGCGTCTGGCCCTCGCCGCGGGCGATCGGGAGGAGAGCCGGCTCACCGCGCAGGGGCTGCTGGCCCTGCGCCGCCACAATCCGGCGAACCTGGCCCAGAGCCTCGCCAGACGCCTGTCCCTGTCCGGCGGAGAAATCACCGCCGCCTTCTGCCTGCTCGCCCGCCTGCTCTCGCCCGGCTCTCTGGGGCAGGAGGGACGTGTGGAAGGACAGGAGAGCCTCTGGCCGCTCGGTATCTCGGGCGATCTGCCGCTGGCCGTCCTGTTCGTCTCCGGGGAGGAGACGGGCCAGGCGCTGCGCCTGGCGGCGCTGCACACGTTTTTACGCCGCCTAGGTTTTGCCTTCGATTTGGCGCTTCTGCTGCCCGAGGCAGGCGATTACCGCCAGACGCTCCGCCGCGGCCTGACGGAGGGCCTGCAGACGCTCGGCGCGGAGGGCCAGCTCGGCGCGCGCGGGGGAATCCACCTCCTCTCCGAGCCGCGTGACCGCTGGGAGCCGGTTCTCGGGATGGCCACGCTCATCCTCCGCCCGGGCGAGCGGCTGCGCCAGCGGGAGGACTGCCCCGGCACGGATGCCCCCCAGATGGAGTCCCGCCCACCGGCCGGGCCGCTCGCCTGGCACTGGGGCGAGGCATCCTTCCAGCTGGAGACGGGCGGCGGCCTGCCGGTGCTGCGCTGGAGCCACATTTTGACCAACGGCGCGCTTGGCTGGCGCTGCGACGAGGCGGGAACCGGACATCTCTGGTATCAAAACGCCCAGATGGGTCAGATCACGCCGTGGCAGAACGACCCGACCGCCGTCTCCGGACCGGAGGACCTGCTCTGCCGCTGGGCGGAGGGGGAGGTCTCCCTCTTCGCCCGGCGGGACGGATATCCCGTCACCGTCACCTACGGCCCGGGATATGCCAGCTGGGAAAAGCGCTTTGCCGGGCGGCACATCACCCTCACCGCATCTATTCCGCCTGACGGCTGCACACGGTGGTTTCACATTCAGGCGGAGGGGACCGCGCCGGGGGACCGGCTGATCTGGCGGTTTGCGCCCAAGCTGGCCCATCGCGACAGTCACCGCCACTGGGTGCGCGCGCACGGCTGTCCGGGCGGCCTGATGCTGGAAAACCCCGCCGGCACCCTCTCGGGCAATACGCTCTTCCTCTTCGCCTCGCGGGAGCCGGAGGGGTGGAGCATGCGCCGCGGCGTGCTGGAGCTGCGCTGCGCGCTGGAGACGGAGCTGACCCTCACGGCGGGCATGGAGCGCCCCGGAGCAGTCAGCGCGGCCCGGGCGGAGGCGCTGCGCGAAGAGACAGAGCGCTGGTGGCTCCGCTGGACGGCCTCGCTCACCGTCCACACGCTGGAGCCCGCGCTGGATCACTATCTCTCCTTCTGGGGGCGCTATCAGACGCTTGCGGGACGGATGCTCGCCCGCAGCGGGCTGTACCAGTGCGGCGGGGCATACGGATTCCGAGACCAGCTGCAAGACGCGCTCGCGCTCCTCCCGTTTGACCGGGAGACGGTGCGCGCGCACCTGCGCCGGGCGGCCCGTCACCAGTTCCGGGAGGGAGACGTGATGCACTGGTGGCATCCCGCTCTCGCGGGCGGCGCGGCGCGCGGCGTGCGCACCCGGATCAGTGACGACCTGCTCTGGCTGCCCTACGCGTTGGGCCGCTGGGTGGAGGAGACGGGGGACCTCTCCCTGCTCTCTGAGACGGAACCCTATCTGCAGGGCCGGCCGCTGGAGGACGGGGAGGAGGAGCGATACGAGGCCTGCCCCCCGACCGGAGAGCGCGACAGCCTCTACCGTCACGCGGTGCAGGCGATCGAGTGCGTCCTCAACCGGGGCGTGGGGGAGCACGGCCTGTGCCGGATGGGCGCAGGAGACTGGAACGACGGCATGAACCGGCTCGGGATCCGGGGACGGGGGGAGAGCGTATGGCTGACCTGGTTCCTCTCCTGGACGCTGCGCCTCTTCGGGCCGCTGTGCGCCCAGATGGGGGAGACCGACCGGTCGAAGCGCTATGCCGCGCTGGCGGACCGGCTGGCCGCGGAGGCGGGCCGCGCCTGGGACGGCGGCTGGTATCTGCGCGCCTATGACGACGACGGCCGGCCGGTCGGCAGCCACCGCTGCGATGAGTGTGCGATCGACTCCCTCTCCCAGTCCTTTGCCGTGCTGGCCCCCGGTCCGGACCCTGCGCTGGCGCGCCGGGCGGTGTGCGCGGCGGCGGACCGGCTCTATGACCGCCGGCTGCAGCTGGCCCGGCTGCTGGACCCGCCCTTTCACGGGCAGAGCGACCCGGGCTATATCCGCAGCTATCCTCCCGGCGTGCGGGAAAACGGCGGACAGTACACCCATGCCGCCTGCTGGCTGGCCCTCGCGCTGCTGAAGGCAGGGGAGCGCGAGACAGGCGCCGAACTGCTGCTCGACCTGCTGCCGGAGCGCCATTCGAGCGAGATCTACCGCGCGGAGCCCTATGTCCTCGCCGGGGACGTCTACACCGCTCCAGGGCAGGAGGGGCGCGGCGGCTGGAGCTGGTATACCGGCGCGGCCGGCTGGTTCTGCCAGACCGCCACCCGGAGCCTGCTCGGCCTGCGGCTGTGCGGCGGCGCGCTGGTATGCCGGCCCAATCTTCCGAACTGTTGGCCCGGTTACACCGCCTGCTGGCGGGGGGAGCATTTCACGCTGGAGATTGAGGTGACGCGGGGAGAGGAGCCGGCCCTCACCATGGACGGGGCCCCCTGGGAGGGCGGCGTACCCCTGGAGGGGCTGCGCGGCCGGCACGTATTGCGGTGCGTCCTCCCGCCGGCGGCAAAAAATGGTGGAACAACGGCGGAAAAGGATGTATAATGAGGGCTGTGATCGCAATTGCCCGGAGGGCCGTCAGAGCATGTACCTGACAGCCCCGGAGAGGAGGAGCGCATGTGCCGCAGCCGGTCCGCATATCGCTGATGCCGGGCGTCTGGCTCACAGCCATTCAGACCCGAAAGTTTAAGAGCAGCCGCTGGTCGCTCCGGCTGCTCACGCCCTTGCGCCGGGAGACGGCGTCCATGACCGCGCTGCTGCCACGGGTGCTCCGGCAGGGGACCGCACGCGAGCCGGACGGCCAGCGTCTTGGCGCCGCGCTCGAGCGGCTCTGCGGCGGCACAGCCGTCCCCACCGTACAGAGGGCAGGGGAGATCCAGGCGGCCGGGTTTCAGGCGGCCTTTCCGGCCGACGCGCTGACGCCTGACGGCGGCTCCACCCTGCGCCGGGCGGCGGAGCTGCTGGGCGACCTGCTGCTACGGCCCGCCACGCGCAACGGGCGGCTGCGCGGAGACTATTTAGACCGCGCGCGGGAGAGCCTCTTCGCCGCCCTGGAGCGCGAGCGCTATGAAGAGGCGCGGGACCCTGTCCTCCGCCTGCGGCGGGAGATGTGCGCCGCGGAGCCCGCCGGCATCAGTCCGCTGGGCGATGCCAAGCGCGCCGCCGCCATCCGGGTGGGCCGGTTGGACCGCCATTACCGCGCCTGGCTGGAGGAGAGCTGGCTGGAGCTGTATTATTGCGGGGCCGCCGAACCGGACCGGGCGGCGCAGGCGTGGACGGAGGCCCTGATGGGCCTGCCCCGACGGGGCCGTGCCGAGCTGCCGGAGCCGCAGGTTGACGTCCACCCGAAAGAGGTCCGCACAGTGCAGGTACCGGCGGCGCGCGGGGACCGACTCGCCCTGGGCTTTCGCACCCTGACGGGGGCGGACAGCCCGGACGAGCCCGCCTTGCTGGTGCTCTGCGCGCTCTTCACGGGATTGGAGGACGGTCTCTGCGCCCAATTGGACCGGCACAAGGGCCTGCTGCTGGTCTCCGCCGACACGGAGTCCGGCCGAATGGACGAGAGACAGGCGGAGCTTCTGGCGCAGCTGGAGCGGCTGCGGGACGGGGCGTTTTCCCCCGGAGCGCTGGAGCGTGCCCGGGGAGCGGTCACAGAGCGTCTGCGCGGCGCGCAGGACAGTCCGGAGGCGCTGATGCGTTACTACACCCCGCTCCCCCCGCGGATCAGTCCGGAGGAGCTGGAGGCCCTGGTGCAGGAGACCGGCCGGGCGGACGTGGCGCGCGCGGCCGAACGGCTGGAGCTGGACACGGTCTGTCAATTCCCCGGCCGCGGCGGCGAGGAGGTGTAGGATGGAGCGACGGGAATTCCCCCGTCTGGGGGAGGTCTGCTATTTCCATCGGCTGGAGAACGGCCTGCCGGTCTATATCGTCCCCAAACCGGGCTATGTGCGGCGGTACGCCACTCTCGCGGTCTTCTGCGGCGGCATGCATCGCCGGTTTTCCCGCGCCGGAGCGCCGTCGGAGGAGCTGCCGTCCGGTGCCGCCTGCCTTCTGGCGCACATGATATCTGCGGGCGGAGAGGGCAGTGCCCTGCGGGCGCTCGCGGCGGCCGGCGTCTCGGCGGGGGTCCGGACTGCCCCGGATGTCACTGTCTACCATATTTCCTGTACACAGTCCTTTTCCTCCCATCTGCGCACGCTGCTGCGCGCGCTCACCACGCCGCAATTTTCCTCAGACCGTGTGGCCGAGGCGCTGCGTGGCGCAGCCGCGGAGCTGGACGGCCGGGAAAAAGACCCCCGCGCCGCCGTCTGCGACCATCTGCTGCGCGTGCTCTATTCCCAGCGCCCGATCTCGGAATCCCGCTCGGATACGCGCGCGTCCCTCTCCCACATTTCGGTACAGACGCTCGCGCGCTGTTATGACGCGCTCTATTGCCCGGGGAATATGGCGCTGTGCATCGCCGGTGAGGTGGACCCGCACCAGATGATCGCGCTGGCCCGGATGATCTTGCCGGAGTCCTCCGCCCCGCCGGCTCGGCCGGAGTGGGAAGATGAGGTGCCGGGCCGCGCCGCACAGGCCGGCTGCACGGTGGAGATGGACACGGCGCGGCCACGATTTTGCCTGGGCTTCAAGGCATCTGCGCCCGCCCGGGGGAGCGAAGGACTGCGTCAGCTCCTGGTTGGCCAGCTCGCCGCGCAGCTCCTGGCGGGGGAGAGCAGCCCGCTGCGCGCGCGGCTGTACGCCGAGGGGCTGACGGAGGCCGGCATAGACGCGCGCTATCAGAGCTGTCCCGGCGCGGCTGTCCTGACGCTGGCGGGGGAGAGCCCCAATCCGGAACGGGTGCGCGCGCTCGTGCTGGAGGAAGCGCAGGCCCTGGCCGGACAGACGGAGCCGGAGCGATTTGCGCGCGTCCGGCGCGCGGCCTATGGCCGACGCCTGCTGGAGCTGGACCGGCCTGACGTGACCGCGCTCCGACTGCTGCGCGGCTGCTTCGGCGGCTATCACGACTATGAATGGGCAGATCTCTACCCCACCATCGGGGAGGAGGAGGTGCTCGCCTTCCTGCGCCGCGTGGTGCGCGAGGAGGGGAGCAGTCTCTCCGTGGTCCGCCCAAGAGGAGGAACAGTATGACCACACCCATTGTCTTCCCCGGCCTTGGGATTGAACTGACCATTGACCGGGTGGCCTTTTCCCTGTTTGGCTGGAATATCTACTGGTATGGCGTTATCATCGGCTGCGGATTCCTGCTTGGCCTGGCTTTTTCCATGCGCCAGGCCCCCAAGCTGGGCCTGAAGGCGGACGACCTGCTGGACATGATGTTTGCCGCCGTCCCTGCCGGCATTGTGGGGGCCAGGGCCTACTACGTCATCTTCTACCTGGACCTCTACCGGGACGCCTCCGGGGCGATTGACTGGGGCGAGGTGGTCGCCATCTGGGACGGAGGCCTGGCCATCTACGGCGGGCTGATCGGCGCGGTGCTCGCCGCGGCCGTCTTCTGCCGGGTGCGAAAACTCCCGTTCTGGACGGTGGCGGACTGTGCCTCCTATGGGCTGCTGATCGGCCAGATGATGGGCCGGTGGGGCAATTTCATCAACCAGGAGGCCTATGGCGGCCCCTGCACCGCCCCGTGGCGGATGGGGCTGACAGTAGGGGGGACCTACATAGAGGTCCATCCCACCTTTCTGTATGAGTCGCTCTGGAACCTGATCGGCCTGGTGCTGCTCTACGCGGTGGTCCGTCCCCGGCGGAAGTTTGACGGGCAGCTCTTTGCCAGCTATATCCTCTGGTATGGCCTGGGACGGGCCTGGATTGAGGGGATGCGCACGGACAGCCTCTATCTCTTCGGCACCGGCATCCGCGTCTCCCAGGCGCTGGCGATTTTGTCCGCGGCGATCGCGCTGGGCGCCATCCTGTTCTTGCTGCGCCGGCAAAAGCGGCGCCCCGTTCCGCTCTATGCCGAACGCATGGCAGAACGGGAGCGCGCGTCTGAAGCGACCCCGGACGCGGAGCGCATCCCGGAGGAGGAGCAGCGGCAGGCCTCTGCCCCGGCCGAAATACCCAAATCTGACCGAGAGAAGGAGTGAACGATCATGGCAACGATCATCGACGGAAAGGCCCTGGCCGCCAAGTGTAAGGAAGAGATCCGGCAGCAGGTCTCCGCGTTGCAGCGGCGGCCGGGACTGGCGGTGATTTTGGTGGGCAGCGATCCCGCCTCCCGCGTCTACGTCACCAACAAGGAGAAGGACTGTGCCCAGTGTGGCATCTACAGCGAGGAGTTCGCGCTGCCGGCCGAGGTGGGACAGCGCGCCCTGCTCGAGCTGATCGACGAGCTGAACCGGCGCGAGGAGATCGACGGGATTCTCGTCCAGCTCCCGCTGCCGCGCGGCTATGACTACGACGAGCAGGAGGTGCTGCTGTCCATCGACCCGCGCAAGGACGTGGACGCGTTCCACCCCTTCAATGTCGGGCAGATTATGATCGGCAACTACACCTTTTTGCCCTGCACGCCCGCCGGCGTCATGCGGATGCTCGACGAGTACGGCATCAACCCGAAGGGGAAGCACTGCGTCGTGGTCGGCCGCTCCAATATTGTCGGAAAGCCGCAGGCGATGCTGCTGCTGCACCGGCATGCCACAGTCACCATCTGCCACTCCCGCACGCAGGACCTCGGCACCATCACCCGCCAGGCGGATATCCTCGTGAGCGCGGTCGGGAAGCGGAACCTCATCACCGCGGACATGGTGAAGGAGGGGGCCGTCGTCATCGACGTGGCGATGAACCGGGACGAGAGCGGCAAGCTCTGCGGCGACGTGGACTTCGGCCCCGTCTCGGCCAAGGCGTCCTACATCACGCCGGTCCCCGGCGGCTGCGGCCCGATGACACGGGTGATGCTGCTCTACAACACCCTCGCCGCCGCTCGCCTGCACGGGAAGAGCTGAACCGTCCAAAACCTGACCAACCGCGCCGCTTCGGCCTATTCCCGGATCGGCGCGGGTTTTTATGCGGATTTATCTCCCTTTCGCCGCATAGATAGAAATGCGTGGTAGCAATTTTCAGTTTTTTCCTGTATACTGTATTTGATTTGTGAGATACCAGTCAGAATATACGGAGGTGGAAAATGAAGAGGAAATACTGCGCGTTACCGGAATCAATGAGGGACATGGAGATGTACGGATTTCATTGGATGGAGTTTGTGATCTCTGTCCCTTCGCCGCTCTGCATCGTGACCTCCTATAAAAGCAACGGACAGCCGAATGCCTGTATGCAGTCCTGGACAACCTTTACAGGCGGGAAAAGCGGCTACTATGCGATCGTCTCCGCAGTCAGCAAATACGGACACCTATACCGGACGCTCCATGAAACAGGGGATGCCGTCATCAATTTTATGTCTGCCGATCTGTACGACCGGTGCATGTCGACCTGCAGAAACAACGGGTTTGAGATGGATGAAATCAGACAGGCCGGCCTCACTCCGGTCCTGGCAGATCTCGTGAACGCCCCGCTGATCGAGGAATGCTTTTTGAATCTGGAGTGCCGCTTCCGATGGGAAAAGGAGATAGTGCAAAGCGATGACTATGTCCTGGTGTGCCTTGAAATCGTCAATGTCCATATTGATGAGAGGCATTTAGATGAAAACGATCTTGGGAGAACCGGAGAGACGGGAATTCTCTACAATATTCATCATCCCATCAATCCGGAAAATTTCAACGGGACAGCCCATGATTACGTCGGCACGGTCAAAAAAATACGGGATTACGCCGAATATTGAGCACAGCGAAGCCCTCCGCATGACATATCTCATACGGAGGGCTTTTGCTTACATATAGGCATTTGGGCGCTGCATTCAGGCCTCCCAGCCCTTGCAGACGTCCACCCAGCCGGAAAAATGATCGGCGCAGGTCTCCAGTTCTGCACAGCTCATCTCGACAGCGGAGTTGGCGCTCCCGGCTGCGGGGTATACGGTGTCAAACCGCTGCAGCGGGCGGTCCAGGTAGGTCTTGACCGGCCGGTCACCCAGGGCAAAGGGGCAGACGCCGCCCGCGGCGTTGCCAGTCAGCTCTGCCACCTGCTCGCCGTGGAGCATTTTGGCCTTGGTGCCAAAGGTATCCTTAAACTTGCGGTTGTCCACCTTGGCATCCCCGGCACAGACCACTAGAGCCGCACCCTCTCCGATCTGGAAGGAGAGGGTCTTGGCGATCCGCGCGGGAATCACACCGACCGCCTGCGCGGCCAGCTCCACTGTAGCGCTGGAGACGTCGAACTCCTGTACGCAGTCATCTTTGCCAAAACGGGCCAGATAGGCCCGCACCCGTTCCACCGACATCCGTTATCCCTCCAATTTCGCATAGCACTTGGCGACAAATTTGTCCTCCCCAATCACGACGCGGTCGTGGACGCCCTGGCCGATCGGGCCGCGCGCGTCAAAGGCCTGCACAGAGAAGGAGATCTTCCGCCCGTTCACGGCAGTCACCTCCGCGCGTGCCCGGACCTCCATGCCGACCGGCGTAGGGGCGTCGTGCGTGATGGACAGGGCAACGCCTACGCTGCTCTGTCCCCCGTCCAGACCGGGCGCGATTGCCTGCCAGGCGGCCTGCTCCATCAGAGCGGTCATGCGGGGGGTGGCCAGCACCGGCGCGGTGCCGGAACCGAGCGCGGCGGCGGTGTCCGCCTCAGTGACGGTTATTCTGGCCTCAGCGGCCATTCCGACAGTGACATTCATAAGCATTTTCCTCGCAATTTTCTGAAGATTACTGCCCGGAGAGGGCTGCCCAGCCGCGCAGACAGCGCGTCCGCTGCCGGACGGGCATGGCCTCCAGGACAGGGACATGCGCCCCGTCCGGCAGGTTTGGATAGGCCAGCGGATTTTGCTGCCAGCTCTTGTCCAGCAGGTTCCAGGCGGCGGTGGAGGTGGTAGAATAGCCGCAGTAAGCGGCATTGCGCGCCAGGTGTTCGGCACGGCACATATAGTCGAGAAACTGACCGGCATAGCCGGCCCGGTCTGTATCTGCGGCGACCGCATAGGACAGCAGAATCCGCCAGCTCCCCTCATTCGGGATGATAAAGCTCAGCTGCGGATTCTCAGCCATCAATTTGCCCGCCACTGCGGCGTAACAGGGGGCGATCACCGCCTCGCCGGAGGCAAAATAGTCCTCCAGCTGCGCGGGGGAACAGCGGTCCAGTACCAGCGCCTGCTGGCGTTCCAACGCCTCTTCCGCTGCCAGGAGCGTGTCGTC
This sequence comes from Candidatus Onthomonas avicola, assembly GCA_018710845.1. Classification (GTDB taxonomy): domain Bacteria; phylum Bacillota; class Clostridia; order Oscillospirales; family Oscillospiraceae; genus Onthomonas; species Onthomonas avicola. The sequence goes on along the minus strand of DVJB01000062.1, from coordinate 166,530 downwards.
ATCTGCGCTGTTGACGTCCAGCCCGAGCGCAGCCAGCGCGACGGCATAGGCCTCCCGGTAACGGTCCGGCATGATGATCTGACCGGCAAAACGGGTATCAAATAAGATGCCCCAGCTTGTCACCTGGAGGTCAGACTGCGTGGGATTATACAGCAGTCCCATCGACGTCCACAGGCAGGGAATCACGTAGCCCTCCGGCACGCCGCAGTCGCGCAAGAACGACGCGTCGATCTCCTCCCCAAACGGCTCCGGCCGGACGGATTCCAACGCGGCCAGTGCGCCCTGTTCCGCCAGAGAGCCGAGCAGCTCACTGTCGGCGAGCAATACGTCGGCCTGAACATCCTGCGGCGGCGTCTCGGAGACGATATAGTCCACCTCGATGCCGGTCTGACGGGAGAAATCCTCCAACAGGTCGGGGGAGATCCAGTCCCCCTGACTGTAGACGGTTATGACGGCACGCGCCGTACTGGCCGATCCGTCCAGAACGGCGAGCGCCAGTACCAGACAGACCGCCAGCAATAGCGATATCCATTTATTCAAGAAAAGACCCTCCCAAAGGGAAGCGAAAACGTCAAAAAAGTTCAGACAGTGAGACGTCTGGGAAATAGGTCCGGACAAAATCCACCGACGGCACGCGCCAGGTGCGTCCGTTCAGACCGGAGAGAACCCCGGCGTCCGTGGTAAAGCGAAAGGTGAGCGACCAGGCGCACAGCGCCTGCCGCCGGCGGTGGTACTGCCGGTTCCAGCGCTCCTGGCCGTACTTGCCGTCCCCGAGCAGGGGGCAGCCGGCAGCGGCGAGCTGGGCGCGGATCTGATGGGTCCGTCCGGTCACCAGCTCGCACTCCACCAGGGAGAGAGGCCCCTCGGTGGCGAGCGTCCGGTAACGCGTCACCGCGGTCCGCCCGCCCGGCACCGGACGGCGGTGGACGGAGACCTGCTTCCGCGCCTCGTCTTTGAGCAGGTACTGCTCCAGAGAGCCGGCAGGCGGCGTGAGGCGGCCCACGCCGACGCAGAGATAGCGCTTTTCCACCTCGCGGTCGCGGATCTTCTGGTTCATAATCCGCAGCGCCTCAGCGCTCTTGGCGGCGATGACAATGCCACAGGTGTTGCGGTCGATCCGGTTGCAGAGCGCCGGAGCAAAGGCGCCCTCCTCACGAGGGTCCCAACTCCCGTTCTGATAGAGGTAGGCCTGAATGTGGTTGATGAGGGTGTTGACCTTTTCCGTCTCGTCAGCGTGCACCACCATGCCGGCGGGCTTGTTGACCAGCATCAGATGCTCATCCTCGTAGAGAATCTCCAGCTTAGGCTGGAACAGGGCGAAAAAGGTGTTCTCCTGCTCCGGCTGGGCAAAAAACTCATCGTTGATATAGAGCTGCAGGACATCCCCCACCTCCAGGCGGACATCCCGCTTGGTCCCTTTGCCGTTGCGTTTGACCCGCTTGAGGCGGATATACTTCTGCGCGAGGGGAGCGGGGAGGAGGGGCAGGTTCTTCGCCAGCCAACGGTCCAGCCGCTGCCCGGAATCGTTTTTTCCGATGGTAAACTCTCGCATGCCCGTTCCTCCCGTCTCTGCCTGTCCATTATAACAAAGCGAGCCGCCCCCTGACAATCCCTATTTCTGCCGGAAAACAGACGGTCCGCCCCAAGGAATTTTGACACGGAGCGGAGCTCCGCTTGTAGTCAAATGCAAAACCTGTTATACTGTCGGATAACATAGAAGGGAGATGGAAAAAGACGCGGCTGGCTGCCGCGCCTTATACCGTAATTATTATTGTAGGAGGCGTCTGCCATGGTGGAAGAACGCGTTTTTTCTGTGCCACAGGGAGAGGTTCATTACTGGGTCAGCCGTTGCGGCGGACCGGAACGGCCGTGGCTGGTCTTTTTACCTGGACTGACAGCGGATCACCGGCTGTTTGACCGACAGATAGAGGGACTGAGCACCAAATTTTCCTGCCTGACCTGGGACCCACCGGCACATGGGGCATCCCGCCCGTTTTCCCTAGATTTCACCCTGGAGGACTGGGCTCTCTGGCTGCACGGCATTTTGGAGCGTGAGGAGGTGTCCCGCCCCGTCCTGGTGGGGCAGTCCATGGGGGGCTACCTGGCTCAGGTTTTTCTCTCGCGCTATCCTGGACAGGGAGCCGGATTTGTCTCCATCGACTCCTGTCCGCTGGAGCGGAGCTATTATACCGCCGTCGAGCTGTGGCTGCTCCGGCACACGGGAGGCCTCTTTCAGGCCATTCCCTGGCCGCTGCTGCGGTACTGGGGGATCCGGGGTACAGCGTCGACGGCCTATGGCCGGGCTCTGATGGGGGAGATGATGGACAGCTATAGCAGGGAGGAATACTGCCGCCTGGCGGTGCACGGTTATCGGATGCTGGCCTGGGCGGCAGAGTCGGGGATGGTGGACCGGCCAGGCTGTCCGGTCCTGCTGCTGTGCGGCCAGCGGGACGCCGCGGGCTCCTCCCGGCGGTATAACCGGGCCTGGGCCCGACGGACAGGCTACCGCGTCCACTGGCTGACCGGAGCGGGACATAACGCCAATTGCGATGCCTGGGAAGAAGTCAATTTTCTGATCGAACGGTTTGCCGGCAGTCTTTCTGAGAACAGGGAGCAGTGACTGCGTTCCCTGCTGCCCCGAATGGAAAGGAAAAATACTTTCCGCAGATGGGAGAAAGTGCTTGACAGTCGGACTTTCTTCCGTTATAATGCCACTTGTGTCGTTATGCGAGGTGTGTTATGCGTCTTGATCTGAGAGACATCATCCACGTTCCGGGTGGTGAGATACCCTTTGACTTCACCATGGATCTCTCCGGACTCGAGTTTGCCGGGCAGACGCCCGTCTGCGAGCCGGTGCATGCGTGGGGGAGTGTGCGCAATCGGGCGGAATTGCTGACGCTGGAGGCAAATGTGCAGAGCAATCTGCATCTGCGCTGTGACCGGTGCGGGAAGCCCTTTGAGCGCGTCAAGACGGTGACGGTCCAGCGTCTGCTGGCCACCGAGCTGCAGGACGAGGAGGACGACGATATCATTCTCCTGGACGGCTCCATTCTGGATCTGGACGAGGTAGTGCGCACCGAGTTCATTCTGGAGATGGATACCAAGAATCTGTGTCGGGAGGACTGCAAGGGGCTGTGCCCCGGCTGCGGGGCCGACCTGAATACGGAGCCCTGCAAGTGCAAGCCCGACATAGACCCCCGCCTGTCCGTGCTGGCCTCGCTGCTGGAGGACAAGGCGGACGGAACTTCGTAACTTTCCGAAAGGTGAATGAGGAGGTGTCATAGATGGCAGTCCCGAAGAGTAAAGTATCCAAGGCCAGACGCGACAAGCGCCGTGCCAACTGGAAGCTGGTGGCTCCCGGCCTGGTCAAGTGCGAGTGCGGCGCGTATCGCCTGCCCCATCGCATCTGCCCCAGCTGTGGGAATTACAACGGCCGCAACTACAGCAAAACGGCCGCGAGCGAGGCCAAATAAGCCGGATACCGGAGGGAAAGAGCCTGTGAGAAACGGGCTCTTTACTTTTGCCCGCTTGCTGGCTATAATGGATATGTCTGACAGAATCTGCGCACAAGCGGCCGGTTTGTCCGACTTTTCCGCTCCAATCAAGAAGTGTACGGACTTCCCCAGAAAGGGAGTGAAGCATTGAAACCGATTGTCGCCATTGTCGGCCGGCCCAACGTCGGCAAGAGCCTGCTCTTTAACCGACTGGCCGGAAAGCGCCTGTCCATCGTGGAGGACACCCCCGGCGTCACCCGCGACCGGCTCTATGCCGACTGCGAGTGGCTGGGCCGGGAATTTCGCATCGTGGACACCGGAGGCATCGAGCCGAATACCGACAGTGAGATTTTGCAGTTTATGCGCGCGCAGGCGGAGATTGCCATCTCCGGCGCGACGGTCATTGTCTTTGTCTGCGACCTGCGCACCGGCGTGACTGCCGCCGACCAGGACGTGGCCGGTATGCTCCAGCGCGCGAAAAAGCCGGTGGTGCTGGCGGTCAACAAGGCCGACTCTGCCGGGCCGGTGGACCCGGATATCTATGAATTCTATAACCTCGGCCTGGGCGACCCCATTGCCATCTCCGCCATGCACGGGCTGGGGATGGACGAGCTGCTGGACGCCTGCGCCGCCCACTTCCCGCCTCAAGAGGACGCGGGAGGGCGCGAGGACGTGATTCACGTCGCCGTTATCGGCAAGCCCAACGTGGGCAAGTCCTCTCTCGTGAACCGAATTCTTGGAGAGGAGCGCGTCATCGTCAGCGACATGGCGGGTACTACGCGCGACGCGGTGGACTCCTACTTTGAAAACGAGCACGGCAAATACTGCTTTATCGACACGGCCGGGATGCGGAAGAAGTCCAAGGTGACCGACCGGGTGGAGCAGTTCTCCGTCCTGCGGGCCACCATGGCAATTGACCGGGCGGACGTCTGCCTGATCCTGATCGACGCGCTCGAGGGGGTCACCGAGCAGGACACCAAGGTCGCCGGTCTCGCGCACGAGGCGGGGAAGGCATGCATCATCGTCGTCAACAAGTGGGACGCGGTGGAAAAGGAGACCAACACGATGGAGCAGATGCGCGCCAAGGTGCGCGGCGCCCTAGCGTATATGCCCTACGCGCCCGTCCTCTTCCTCTCCGCTCTCACCGGTCAGCGAGTGCCGAAGCTCTTTGACGAGATCAATCATGTCTATGAGATGTCGTGCCTGCGCGTGCGCACCGGCACGCTCAACAGCGTGCTGGCCGACGCGGTCGCGCGCGTCCAGCCGCCGACGGACAAGGGCCGCCGCCTGAAGATCTACTATATGACACAGGTCGGCGTTCAGCCGCCGCATTTCGTCGTCTTCTGCAACGACGCGAAACTGTTTCACTTTTCCTATCAGCGCTATCTGGAAAACCAGATTCGCAATACCTTTGGCCTGGAGGGCACGCCGATCCGGCTGACCATCCGCCAAAAGGGAGAAAAGGAGGATGCGTGATGTTGGGTATCACCGCACTCGCCATTGTCGCCGTGGCGCTGGTCTCCTATTTCCTCGGCTGCTGCAACAGCTCGATCATCGTCTCCAAGTATCTGCTGGGGGATGATGTGCGCAACCATGGCAGCGGCAACGCCGGCCTGACCAACTTCTACCGCGTCTATGGGAAGAAAAACGTCGTCCTTGTTATCCTGATCGATGTGCTCAAGGGGCTCATCTCCTGTCTGATCGGCGGGGCCATCCTGGGTTCCCTCGCGGGCTGGCCGGTGCTGGGACGGTATATCGCCGGCCTGTTCTGCCTGCTGGGACATGTGTTTCCCTGTATGTTCGGCTTCCGGGGCGGCAAGGGCATCCTCTCCGGCGGGGCGATTGTGCTCATGCTGGACTGGCGGATCGCGCTGGTGGTCTGGGGCCTGTTCCTGATTCTGGTCGCGGTGTCCAGGATGGTCTCCCTCGGCTCGATGGCGGCGGCCATCGCCTTTCCCATCATGACGTGGGTAATTTACCGCAGCTGGATTCTGCTGGCCATCTCGGTCTGTATCAGCATCCTGATTCTCTGGCGGCATAAGGACAATGCCAAGCGCATCGCCCATGGCGAGGAGAACAAGCTGGAATTTCACGAATGAGGGAGGCATCCTGAGATGAATGTGACGGTACTCGGCAGCGGAGCCTGGGGCACGGCGCTCGCCCTCCTGCTGCTGGAAAACGGAAACGACGTGACGCTCTGGTCTTACTTTCAGGAGGAGTCCGACCGTCTGCGCGCGGAGCATGAGAACCCGATGCTGCCCGGCGTCCCCCTTCCGGAGGAACTGCGCCTGACGGCGGATATCAGCTGCGTACGAGACAGCGATGTGGTCGTGCTCGCCACACCCTCCTTTGCGGTTCGCTCCACCGCCCGGCAGCTCGCCCCGCTGGTGAAGGACGGCACCATCCTCGTCAGCGTCGGCAAGGGGATTGAGAAGGACACGGCGCTGCGCCTGAGCCAGGTCATCGCCGAAGAGGTGGGGGAGCGCTGCCCCATCGTCGTCCTCTGCGGCCCGACTCACGCCGAAGAGGTGGGGCGCAAGATTCCCAGCGCCATTGTGGCCGCCAGCGAGAGCCGGGTGGCTGCACACATGGTCCAAGAACTATTTATGAATCCGCGCTTTCGCGTCTACGCCTCGCCCGACGTGATCGGCGTCGAGATCGGCGCGGCGCTGAAAAACGTGATCGCCCTGTGCACCGGCGTGATTGACGGCATGGGCTACGGGGACAACACCCGCGCCATGCTGATGACGCGCGGCCTGACCGAGATCGCCCGCCTGGGCACCGCGCTCGGCGGAAAGCAGTCCACCTTCGCCGGCTTGACCGGCGTGGGCGACCTGATTGTCACCTGCACGTCGATGAACTCGCGCAATCACCGGGCCGGCATTCTGGTCGGCAAGGGGATGCGCATCGAGGACGCGATCAAGGAGATGGGCGGCGCCGTGGTGGAGGGCTACTACGCCGCGGCCTCCGGCATGGACCTGGCCCGCAAGGCGGGTGTGGAGATGCCCATCACCCAGGCGGCCTATCAGGTGCTCTACGAGGGCCGGGAGATTGAGCCGGTCTTCTATGAGCTGATGACCCGCCAGAAGAAGGACGAGATTGAGGATACCTGGCTGTAACCGGCCAGGTGCACAGAGCAAGATTCCCCGGGAGACGGCCTGACGCCGTTTTCCCGGGGAATTTCTTTCTTTTCAGCTCAGTGCCCGTTCCCGCAGGGCGAGGGTAAGGCAAAACAGCGCCGCGAGGACCAGCGTGATGGACGCGCCGGCGGACGCGCCGATATAGTAGCTCATCATCAGCCCCGCCACGCCGGATACCAGCGCGGCCAGCAGTGAGATGACGGTGTACTGGCGCAGGTTGCGCGCGAGGTTGCGCGCCGCCGCGCCGGGCAGGATGAGCAGGGAGTTGATCACCAGCAGCCCCACCCAGGTCATGGTCAGCGTGACGACGACGGCCACCGCGCAGTTAAACAGCGCGTCCTGCCGCTCTAGGTGGATGCCGCGGCTGCGGGCCAGCGCGGGGTGGATGGCCGAGAGGGTGAGCTGGTTGAGCCCAAACCACCACAGCAGCAGTACCGCCGCCAAGATCAGCGCCAGCAAGGCAATCCTGCCCGGCGTGACGGAGAGAATATCGCCCACCAGCAGGCTGTTGAAGCGGGTAAAGCTCCGTCCGCCCAGAGTGGACAAAAAGATGCCGAGCGCCACCGCCGTGGAGGAGAAGACGCCGATCACCGTGTCGCTCGCGAGCGTGGTCCTGCTGCGCACCCAGGTGAACAGCAGGGCAAAGCAGACCGCCAGCGCCACCGCGCAGATGCTCGGGTCGGCAAAGCCGGCCAGCGTCCCGGCGGCGATGCCGGTGAAGGCGGAGTGCCCCAGCGCGTCGGAGAAGAAGGACATCTTCTTCTCTACCACCATGGTAGACAGCAGCCCGAACAGGGGAGAGATCACCAGAATCGCCAGCAGGGCATTTTTCATAAAGTACATACTGCCCGGCTCGGCCCACTCAAACGGCAGCAGGTCCACCAGTGTATACCACCAGTTCATCTTCCGTCCCCTCCTCTCTCCGTATCCGCGCCGAACAGACGGCGAAAGGCTTCCGACGCAAACACCGCGTCCCGGTCTCCAGACGCGAGAATCCGCTGCTGGAGCAAGATCACCTTGTCCACCCGCCCCAGCGTCTGAAAATCGTGGGTGGACAGGAGGATGGACAGGTCATACCGCTCCCGAATCCTGTCGAGCAGGTCGAGCAGCTGCTGTTCTCCCTCCACGTCCACGCCGCTCATCGGCTCGTCCAGGATGAGCAGGTTTGGCACCGGTTCGAGCGCCATCGCCAGCAGCACCCGCTGCAGCTCGCCCCCGGAGAGGGTCCCCAGCCGCCGGTCGATCAGCCCGCGGCCGCCCACCCGCTCCAGCGCGGTGAGCACCGTCTCCCGCAGCCGGGCGGGCACCGGCAGAAAGGCAGGCCAACGGCTGGACGCGGCGACAAACAGGTCGAGCACGCTCACTGGGTCGCCCGGATCAAAGGACGGGCTCTGCGGCACATAGCCGATGCGCGGCTTTTGCCGTCCGCCCTCGGCGGACTGGAAGGTGATGGAACCGTGATAGGGCATGACACCCAGAATGGATTTGAACAGGGAGCTCTTGCCCGCCCCGTTGGGCCCGATCAGGGCGATCAGCTCTCCACAGTGGAGATGGAAGCTCACGTCGTCCAGAATTTTATCCTCTCCCATCCGGACGCTCAGATGCTCTACCTGCAGGCAGCAGCGGCCATGGCAGCCGCCTTGACAGCCCTGGTGCTTTTCCCGTCTCATTGATACGCCTCCCAGATGGTATTCAGGTTCTGCTCAATGGCCGCCTCGTAGGCGGCGATGTCCGCGCCGGGCTCTCCGCTCATCACGGTGGTCAGTTGGGCCATCTCCACGCCGCACTCCCGGCAGATAATGCCCGCCGCGTTGTCCGAGCCGTTCACCTCAGTGAAGACGGCGGGGAGGCCAAACTGCTCGACGATGGCGATCGTCTCCCGCAGGTCGCGGGCGGAGGCCTCCGCGCCCTCTTCCTCCTCAATCGCAGCGGCGATGGTCAGGTCAAACGCCTCGGCGAAATAGGAGAAGCCGTCGTGGAACGTGATGATGGAGGTCCCCGCCAGCGCCCGCGCGGCCTCGCCCTCCCGGAGGGACTGATAGAAGCCCTCCAGCTCCGCCGCGCAGTCCTCTCCGCGCGCCAGATAGGTCTCCGACCGCTCCGGGTCCAGCTCCGCGAGCGCCCCGGCCAGGGTGCGGGCCATGCGGGCGTAGTTCTCCGGATGCATCCAGATGTGGGGGTCCGCCTCCTCCTGCGCGTGGTCCCCGACAAGCTCCTCCCCGTCGTGATGGTGCCCGCCGTAGAGCAGCTCGACGCCGGCAGAGCAGTCGATCACCACCGCGCCCGTCAGCGCGTCGCTCAGAAAATCCTCCAGCCCCGCCCCGTTGCAGATCACCGCGTCGGAGCGCTCCACCGCCTGCATGTCCCGCATGGTCAGCGTATAGTCGTGTAGGCAGGAGACCTGCTGATCGATCACCAGCGTGACCTCCACACCGTCCAGACCGCCGGCAATGGTGTTGGCCAGCAGATAGACCGGGTAGGTGGTGCAGGCGAGAGAGAGCGCCGCCTCATCCGTCCGCACGGTTCCGCCGCAGCCGGACAGGAGGAGCAGGGCGGAGAGCAAGAGGGGTAACAATACTTTTTTCATACTTCATGGTCCTTAAATGAGATATGGTCTTGCGGCGGCTCGACAAATTGTCCCCGTCGGGAAAGGGTTCCGATGGCGATGGCGTCCTTGCCGTATTTCTCCCGGATGACGTCCACTGTCCGCTCCAGACGCTCCAGGCGCTCCCGCTGGGGACCTCGCTCCGGGGCGAAGAGGTCGAGCTGCTCCGTCGCCGCCCACTCTGGGACAAGGTTCTGTCCCGTGACAGTGAGCATCCGGATGGGGACGGTAAAATTCCAGCTCGCGCGCACCAGCTCCAGCGCCGCCTGCGCCAGCTCCCGGGAGAGATTGGTGGGCAGCGGCAGGGCCTGCTGGCGGGTGATGGTCTTGAAGTTGGCGTCCCGAATGGTGACCTGTACGGACGATGCCTTGCGCTCTGCCCGGCGCAGACGGGTGGCCACCGTATCGCTGAGCAGCTCCAGCCCGGTGCGGACCTGATCCTCGCCGGTCAGGTTTTGCCGGAAGGTCATCCCATTGCCCACGGATTTGGGCGGCGGCCGCTGTCCGGCGGGGACCACGGGGGAGCGCTCCAGTCCGCGCGCGTACTCCGACAGGCGCGCGCCCTGCCGCCCCAGCAGCTGAGTGAGGGTGTCCGCCTCCATCCGGGCCAGGTCCCCGATGGTCTTCACCCCATAGGGGGCCAGCAGCTTGGCGGCGGTCCGGCCGGCAAACAGCAGGGAGGTGACCGGCAGCGGCCAGGCGACCGCGCGGTAGTTTTCCCGGTCGATCACCGTTGTGGCGTCCGGCTTCTTATAGTCGCTGCCCAGCTTGGCAAAGATCTTGTTGAAGGAGACGCCCACCGAGATGGACAGCCCCAGCTCCTCCCGCACCTCCCGGCGCAGCCGGTCGGCCAGTCCCTTTCCATCCAGGCCGAAGAGATGGAGCGTCCCGGTCACGTCCAGCCAGCTCTCGTCAATGCTGAACGGCTCTACCAGATCGGTGTACCGGCCATAGATGGCGTTCACCTTCCTGGAGTATTCCCGGTAGCGCTGGTGGTGGGGCGGCAGCAGCACCAGCTCAGGGCACTTTTTGCGCGCCTGCCAGACGGTCTCCGCCGTCTGAACCCCATAGGCCTTGGCCGCCTCATTTTTGGCCAATATAATGCCGTGGCGCGCCTCCGGATCGCCGCAGACCGCGACCGGCCGATCGCGCAGCTGGGGATAGTCCAGCAGCTCGACCGAGGCGAAGAAGCTGTTCAGATCACAGTGCAGAATGGTACGATCCGCCATCACGCGCCTCCTCTGTTCTGGTACTCTAACACAAGGAAGAGAAAAAGTCAAACATATGTTCTAATTCTCACATGAGCATTGTCTCATAAAAGCTGCGCCCTGTCAAGCGGTCTCTGGCCGCGGCGCGCCGGATGGCATATTTCCCCTTAAAAACAAATTAAATTTCCCATTCGCTCTTGATTCTGCTCCGGGAGCGCGGTACAATCGTGATTGGTTCGCCAACCGTCCCGCGTCCGGCCGGACCGGCGGGCCACGTGGAAGATACGGAACGAGATGCGGAGTGCGTCACTCCGCTGCCCGGAAAGGTGCGAATCGAATGCGAAACAATATCATAACAGTGCTCAAAGGACTGATCGTCGGCGGAACCATGCTGGTGCCCGGCGTCAGCGGCGGCTCCATGATGATGATTCTCGGCATCTACGACCGCGTGGTCTCCGCCGTCAGCTCTTTTTTTAAAAATGTCCGGGAAAATCTTTTGCTGCTGATCCTGTTTGTCGGCGGGGCCGGGGTGGGGATGCTGCTGTTTGCCAAGCCCCTGCTCAGTCTGATCGAGAACGAGTTTTGGCGGATGCCCACGCTCTACTTCTTCCTCGGCGCGGTGGCGGGCGGCATCCCGCTGATTCTCAAACAGGCCAAAGTGGAGCGCTTTTCCTGGAAGATTCCGGTCTGGATCGTGATCGGTCTGGCAGTGGTCTGGCTCTGCTCCCTCCTGCCATCGGCGGGGGCGGACAGCCGGCAGGAGGGGATCGCGGGGATGGCCGCCCTGCTGCTCGCGGGCGTGCTCGCAGCTATCGCCCTGGTCCTGCCCGGCATCAGCGTCTCTTCCTTCCTGCTGATGTTGGGGCTCTACGATGAGATGATTTTGGCGATCAGCGAGCTCTACCTGCCCTTCCTGGTGCCGCTCGGCGCGGGGCTGCTGCTCGGCGTCATCCTGACCACCAAGATTCTGGAGTACGCGATGAAGACCTATCCGCAGCCGGCCTATCTGATGATTCTCGGCTTTGTGGTCGGTTCACTGGCGGAGGTGTTTCCCGGTATCCCGAGCGGATGGGAGATCCTGCTCTGTCTGGTGACACTGGCGGCCGGGTTTGGCGCGATCCGTCTGCTGAGCACGCTCACGGGCGAAGAGTGAGTACATCGAAACCGGCGGTATGCCTTGCGTGCGCAGTGCACGGAGGCATACCGCCGGTTTTCTATCCCGGTCAGATCACGCCGGTGAAGCTGAGGAAGAGCAGGATAAAGGTCGCCAGGACCGCCAGGGAGAAGAGGGTGAAGCCGAGGTTAAAATGCCCCTTGTGCTCGGCATCCGCCTCCGGCAGCAGCTTGGCCCGGCGCAGTGTGCCCACGATGGGCTTGTAGAGCACCATGGTCAGACCGGCGTTGATACCGCTCTTGATCAGATTGAAGGGAAGAAAGACGGTGGGCAGCATGGCCACGACCACCGCCCGGTCCACGCCCATGTAGAGCGGCGTGATGATGTAGTTCCACAGCAGCATGACGGCCGTCATACTGACCATCCCCACGCCCAGACCCACGATGGCCCAGCGCATCCGGCGCGCGCGGTGATAGATCAGCGCGGCCGGGCAGGCAAAGGCGCAGGTAGAAACCACGTTCATTAGAAAGCCGTAAATCCCGGTCCCGCTGATGGTGATCATCTCGATGAAGGAGACGATGAGGCTGATGACGATGGAGGTGATCGGCCCGTAGATGAATCCGGCAATCACGATGATGGCGTCTTTCGGGTCGTAGCTCAGAAAGCCCTCAACGTCGGGGATCACCCGGCTGAGGAGCACCGCGATGAAGGACACGGCGCACAGCACACCGGTGATGGCGATCTGATGGGTCTTGTTGCTGGTGTTGGACATGGTGGATACGCTTCCTTTCTCATGAGCCGGCAAAAAAGCTCCGGCGGAATAGAACGCCTGAAAGGGGTCTTCCAGGCGTGCTCCGCCGAAGCCACAGACTGCGCCCAACGGCACAATGCTATGAGACATTCGCGTCCACACATCTTCTTCCATCCAGACTTTCACTGTCGGTACCGGAATCTCACCGGTTCAACCGTAAACGGCTCGCGGACTGACAGCTCTCGCTGCATCACCGCCGATCGGGAATTTCACCCTGCCCTGAAGACATCGATTCAGTTGTTCGTCCTTATTATACACCGCCGCGGCGGGAATGCAATAGAAAATAAAAATTTCCACCGCACCACTTGTGCCGCCGTGGGAAATCTTGTATAGTAATAGCATAGGTATAAAACGGATGTTCTAGTGGAGGGACCTATGGAAGCGCTCGCGCACACCTGCTGTTTTACCGGGCACCGGCCGGACCGCCTGCCCTGGCTGCAAAATCCCGGCGACCTGCGCACGCAGGCGCTCGAGCGGATGCTCTGGGAGCGAATCTGCTTCAGCTATCGGGAGGGATATACCTGCTTTCTCTCCGGCATGGCGCGGGGGGTGGACCTGCTGTGCGCCCGGCTGGTGCTGCGCCTGCGGGAGGAGGAACCGGAGGTGCGGCTGATCCCGGTGCTGCCCTATCCGGGACAGGCGGGCCACTGGCCCAAACCGGAGCGGGAGGAGCACCGCAAGCTGCTGTACCTCTGCCGGGAGGAGCTGGTCGTCGTCTCCCCGGCCTATACGCGCGCCTGCTTTGCCCTGCGTAACCGCTATCTGGTGGACCACGCGGCCAAGATCATCGGCGTCTATGACGGCCAGCCGAACGGGGGCACCTGGCAGACGCTCCACTATGCCAAAGAGCGGGGGAGAGAGATGGAACTGCTCCTGCCGGAATAACCCCGCCAGAGATGCGCCGCCTGCAGGCGGCGCCTCAGACTGTCGAAAAAGTATCTTTGCCAATTTCAAATACAAATAAAAAGTTCAGAAAGCCCTCCGCAGGAGTTTTGTTGCGTTAGCAACAAAATAGAGTGAAATATCGTTTTTGGGACGGGCATGTACCGGCCCAAAAACACAGGGAGGCCGGGAGTGTGCCCCGAAGGGGCGCGCGGGTCGGCCGCACTTTTCGAACAAAATCGTAGATTTTGTTCGAGCGTGTCGACCTTTGTCGACACGCTGATGCGCCGCCTGCAGGCGGCGCATTTTGCCGTTTTGCGCAGACGCCGGGTTCCACTCCTCCCGGCCGGCGCATAGAATGGGCCATCTGGAAGGAGAAAGAAGGTGGAACCGATATGCATCGCGCACTGAGTTTCTGGGTTGTGGGAGGCGACCTGCGTCAGGTTAAGCTGGCCCAGCTGCTGCAGGAGGACGGCCATACCGTCCAGACCTACGGGATGGAACACCGGCCGGACCCCGGCGCCCTGCCCGGCTCGGACACGATGAAGGGGATGGAGCAGGCTGACTGTGTCGTGCTGCCGCTGCCGGTCACGGTGGAGAACGGCATCCTGAACGCCCCGCTCTCCGATTTGCGCATCCCGGTGGAGGAGCTGCTCGGCGGCCTGCAGGCGGGCCAGCTGGTCTGCGCGGGTCGTGTCACGCCCGCCATGCGGGTGCTGGCCGAGCGGCGTCATCTGATCCTGCGGGACTATTTTGAGCGGGAGGAGCTGGCGGTGGCCAACGCCGTGCCGACGGCGGAGGGGGCGATCCAGATCGCCATGGAGGAGCTTCCCACCACGCTCTTCGGACTGCGGGTGCTGGTGATCGGCTTCGGCCGGCTGGGCAAGGTACTCGCGCACCGGCTGCACGGCCTGGGCGCGCAGGTGACTGTCTCCGCCCGCAACTACGGGGACCTGGCCTGGATCGAGGCCTATGGCTATCGCGCAGAGCACACCGGCCAGCTCACCGGCTGGCTGAGCGCGTATGATCTGATTATCAACACCGTACCGGCGCGGGTGCTCGACCTGCCGCAGCTGCTCGATTTGAAGGAGGACTGCCTGGTGATCGACCTGGCCTCCAAGCCGGGCGGCGTGAACTTCAAGGCCGCCGCGCAGCTGGGGACCAAGGTGATCTGGGCGCTCTCCCTGCCCGGAAAGGCGGCCCCGGTCACCTCCGGGCAGATCATCCGAGACACCGTCTATCACATTCTGCAGGAGCTGGAAGTATGAATCTGAAACAAGCGCGGGTAGGCTTCGCCCTATGCGGGTCCTACTGCACCCATGCCCAAACGCTGCGCGCGCTGACGGAATTTGTCCCGCAGGCCGGGCAGGTCATCCCGATCCTTGCCGAGGCGAGCGGCCATCTGGACACCCGTTTCGGCCGCAACCAGACCCTTCGTCTGCAGCTGGAGGCAATCTGCGGCAACGGCGTGCTCGACAGCATCTCACAGGTGGAGCCGTTCGGGCCGAAAAAGCAGCTCGACCTGCTCGTCATCGCCCCCTGTACCGGTAACACCCTGGCAAAGCTGGCGGGCGGCATCACGGACACCGCCATCACCATGGCAGCCAAGGCGCACCTGCGAAACGGCCGGCCGGTTCTCCTCGCCCCCTCCACCAACGACGGCCTGTCCGTCTCGCTGCGCAATCTGGGCGACCTGCTGTGCCGGAAGCACTATTATGTCGTCCCCTTCCGGCAGGATGACCCGTTCGGGAAACCGAATTCTCTGGTCTCTGAGATGTCTCTGATCGGGCAGGCGGCGCAGGCGGCGCTGGAGGAGCGCCAGCTTCAGCCGGTTCTGCTCGCCGCCGGATAAGGCGTGCCGTTCTTTTAAGCCGTTTTACAGAAAATATTAAGAAAGGCTCTCTTAACAAGGTGGGGAAACTGTGCTATACTAGGTGAAGTTTCTGGATTGGAAACGGATTACAACAGATGAGGAGCGATTGCTTTGAAGCTGCTTACCTTTGCCGTCCCGTGCTACAATTCGGCGGCGTACATGTCCCACTGTATTGACACCCTGCTCACCGGCGGCGACGAGGTGGAGATCATCCTGGTAGACGACGGCTCTACGGACGAGACCGGCGCCATCGCGGACCGCTACGCGGAGCAGCATCCGGACATCATCCGGGTGATCCACCAGCCCAACGGCGGCCACGGCGAGGGCGTGAACCAGGGACTGCGCAACGCCTCCGGTATCTATTATAAGGTGGTGGACTCGGACGACTGGGTGGACACCGACGCCCTGCAGGAGGTGCTCGCCACCATGCGGGGCTGGGTTGCCCGAGAGATGCGGGTGGATATGCTCATCTGCAACTACGTCTATGAGCACGTGGAGGACAATACCCGTCATGTCATCCGTTACCGCAACGTCTTTCCGGAGCGCACGGTCTTCGGCTGGCCGGATGTCGGCCACTGGAGCCCCTCGCAGTATCTGCTGATGCATTCTGTCTTTTACCGTACCGAGCTGCTGCGCCAGTGCGGCATCGAGCTGCCCAAGCACACGTTCTACGTGGACAATATCTTTGTCTACCAGCCACTGCCGTATGTGAAGACGATGTATTACATGGACCTGGATTTCTACCGTTATTTTATCGGCCGCCAGGATCAGAGCGTCAACGAGCAGGTGATGGTCCGCCGCGTCGATCAGCAGGTGCGCATCACGCGCATTATGCTCAACTGCTGCGACGTGATGGCGCTGCGGGAGAGCAATCGGAAGCTCTACCGGTATATGTGCCGCTATCTGTCCATGATGATGACCATCTCCTCCATCTTCCTCATGATTTCCGGGACGGAGGAGGCCCTGCGCAAGAAGGATGAACTCTGGGAGTATCTGCGCGGGATTGACGAGCGGCTGTATCATAAGATGAAGTATCGCTCGCTGTCCATGGTCACCAATCTCCCGGGCTATCAGGGGCGGAAGATCAGCGTGGGGCTCTATCGCTTTGTCCGCAAGGTCTACAAATTCAATTGACAAAACCAGATATCATTCCTCTGTCATGGCAGGGGCCGGTACGGAAAGGAAGGCGTACCGGCCCCTGCTTTTTTGCCCGCACAATTCTTTTCCCGGTACAATCCCCGCTTCGCCCGATTTTTCCCGGGGACAGGTCTATACTGGACTGGCTGGCAGACGGACATGCGGCAGGGAGGGGGCGGGCGATGACGATTGTCTATCTCGATGTGGTTTTTCTGCTCAACGGTGTACTGGATTACCTGCTCCTGCTCTCGGCGGCGCGGCTTGCCTCTGTACCGCTGCACCGGTTGAGGCTGCTCGGCGGGGCCTTGCTCGGCGCCTGTTATGCCGCGGCGGTCTTTCTGCCGGGAATGGGCTTTCTCAGCCACCCTGTCTGCCGCGTCCTGTGCGCCGCGGCGATGGCGCTGGCCGCTTACGGGGGCGGACGGCAGGGTCTGCGCCTGCTCCTGCTGTTTTTGGCTCTCTCCTGTGCGCTGGCAGGGATTCTGGTGATGATCTCGCTGCTCTGGGACGGACATCTGAGCTACCCGCGCGGGATTCCGGTCACCCCGCCGGACTGGAAGGCGCTGCTGCTGGCCGCGGCCGGGTGCTACTGGCTCTCCGCGACGGTGCTGCGCAGGCTGGTTCCGTCACACGGACGTGAGCTGATCCCGGTCAAGCTCCGCTGGGACTGCCGCCAGGTGTCCATGACAGCGCTCTATGACACCGGAAACCTGCTCTCCGGACCGGACGGCAGTCCGGTCCTGGTGGCCCACTGGCAGTCGGTGGCCCCGCTGCTGCCAGACATTCCTCGCATCCGGCGGGAGGACGTCTGTGACCCGGTCGGCGGGCTGAGCAGGATCGGCGCCGGGTGGGGCGCTGGCCGTCTGCATCTGTTGCCCTATCAGGGGGTGGGTGCCGGCCGCGGCCTTCTGCTGGCCGTGCGGGTGGACAGCGCCGTGCTGGACTCCCGGGTGATACATCGGCAGCTGGTGGCCCTCTCGCCGGAACCGCTCTCAGATGGGCGCTATCAGGCAGTGATCGGACGATGAGAAAGGAGCTGTGTGAGATGGAACTGCGTCAATGGCTGGAACTGGGACTCTGCCGCCTGAGCGGCCTCTTGGGTCTCTCCGACGGGATACACTACATCGGGGGAAGCGACGTTCTACCGCCGCCCATCGACCGGGAGCAGGAGCGCGCGTTGCTGCTGAAGGTTGCCCAGGGGGACCAGCAGGCGCGCGCCACGCTGATCGAGCACAACCTCCGACTGGTGGTCTACATTGCCCGGCGGTTCGAGAATACCGGAATCAATCTGGAGGACCTGATCTCCATCGGCACGATCGGACTGGTGAAGGCGGTCGGGACGTTCAACACCGACAAGAATATCAAGCTGGCAACCTATGCCTCCCGCTGTATCGAAAACGAAATTTTGATGTATCTGCGCAAGAACGCCAACCAGCGCGGAGAGGTCTCCTTTGACGAACCGCTCAATACCGACTGGGACGGCAACGAGCTGCTGCTGTCTGATATTCTCGGGACAGACAGCGATCTGGTCATCCGCCCGATGGAGGACGACGTAGACCGCCAGCTGCTGACGATGGCCCTGGAAAAACTGGGAGATCGGGAGCGCTCCATCATCACCATGCGCTTTGGGCTGGGCGGAAGACGGGTCTGCACCCAGAAGGAGGTCGCAGACCGGATGGGGATCTCGCAGTCCTATATTTCCCGGCTGGAAAAGAGAATCATCGCCCGTCTGCGCAAGGAGATCGTCCGCATGAGCTGAGGCTGGGAAGGGGAAGCTGTCTCTTAATGGTTCTGAATTTTGGACCCGTCGAAAAGGAGTACTGGCTTTTCCGGAAACGACATGGTATAATGTCTTTGCCCTTTGAGGGGCAGCAGGGAGCGCCGCCGGCAGGGCAGAACATGCGAAGTCCTGCCGCCGCGCATCCAAGATAGTGACATATGGAGGAGAGAGAAAATGAGACAATGCAGACGTATTGGGGCGCTGCTGCTGTCGCTTGTTATGCTGCTGGCACTGGCGGCAGGCTGCGGCGAACAGAAGAGCCCGTCGGAGGCCTATTTTGATCTGCTCGATGAGCTCGCTGCGCTGGAGAATCGGGACTATTCCATGCAGCTCAGCCTAGAGTCAGACGGACAGACCGTGACGGTCTCCCTGGACGGACAGATGTATCACCTGACGGAAAATCCCCAAATGGTTCTCGGGGGCTCGGTGAACTATTCCGGCGTGTCGATTCAGATCCCGGAAATGACCATCGTGGATGGCACGACCTATATGGACGGCACGCAGCTCGCCCAGCTCCTCACCGTTGCCGGGGCAGATTCCACCGGGGTTCTCTCCGAGCTGCTCACGGGCACCTACATCAGTGTCAGCTCGGCCTCCGGCTCCGGCGCCACGGAGGAGAGCTTTACTGCGCTGGAGGACCTGATCCAATCCACCGCCGGCAAGGTGCGGGAGAATGTGGCCGCCCGGGAGGATGCGTTCGTGGAAAATGAGGACGGCAGCTATACCATGACGCTCGACGGCGTGGCGCTGGTGGAACTCCTCGAGCTGGTGATGAACGACCTGGTCGCACAGCGGGATTCCTATATCGATGCGGTGATGTCCGTGGTCGACGCCGAGGAGAGCCTGTCCTCTGCTGTCACCCGGGAGGACCTGGAGAGCCTCTGGACCCAGATGGAGACCGCGCTGGAGGAGATCACGGTAAATGAGGAGAGCGCGGACACGCTCACCTTCACCAGCACGGCGTCCAAATCGGAGGACGGCAGCTACACGGGAAGTGACGTGCTTACAGCCATTGACACGAGTGGAACGCGTGCGGAGATCTCTCTGGAGACCACCTGTACCCCGGTGGACAATCCGGAGGCCATCACCGCGCCGGCAGAGAGCGTCTCGCTGGAGGAGCTGCTCGACAGTCTGTACAGCTTCTCCGGAGTGACGGACGGAGGCACGGACGATACCAGCGATATCCCGGCCGGCGATACCGGAGATGAGACAGAAGGCGAGCTTCCCGAAGAGGATTTCACGGACGACACTGTGGCGTCCGGCTCGGTGGATGACCTGAACCTTACGCCGGTGGATGACAATATTTCCACTATCACGTTCGTCTCAGCAGAGGGCGCCCAGATGACCTTGCCGGTTCCCAGCAGCGCGGAGTGGGACACCTCTTTCATCAGTGCCGACCTGAGCTCGGTAAGCGTAGACGCCATGGACGGCTGCTTCTATGGCCTGTATTACTCCGCTTATGCCGACTCCTTTGATGTAGAAGAGGTTGTGGATATGTATGCCGAGCTGTTTGGGGGAGACGGATCCATGCAGCAGACGGACGTGATGACCTCCTCCGACGGCAGCGTCACCGCCCAGGCATTTTACGGATCTTACGGCAGTGTGACCATGTACGACGTGGTTGTCTCCGTCAGCTATGGTGACGAGGTCGCCGTGCTGGACATCACCCTCTACCCGGAGGACGGGGTGGATGTCATGACGGAGGTGCAGGCCATGATGGACTATCTTGGAGTCGGCGCAATTCTCGGTGAAGGACTGTAAACGACATTCTCTGTCAGCATAGGAAAAACCTCCTGTGGAAATACTGGTAACAGTACCACAGGAGGTTTTTCTCATGCACGGAAAGGTAGAAATCTGCGGCGTCAACACCGCCAAACTGAAGGTGCTGAAAAACAGTGAGATGACCGAGCTGCTGCGCCGGGTCAGGCAGGGCGATCAGGAGGCGCGGCGTCAGATGATCGAGGGGAATCTGCGCCTGGTCCTGTCCGTCATTCAGCGCTTTGCCGGCCGGGGGGAAAATATGGACGATCTCTTCCAGGTGGGCTGCATCGGACTGGTCAAAGCGGTGGACCGCTTTGACAGCGAGCAGTTTGAGGTGCGCTTCAGCACCTACGGTGTGCCGCTGATTCTGGGAGAGGTGCGGCGGTTTCTGCGCGATTCCTCCTCGCTGCGAGTCAGCCGGTCTATGCGGGACATCGCTTACCGTGTTCTGCAGACCCGCGAGCAGTACGCCCGGGAGCACCAGCGCGAGCCGACGCTGGACGAGATTGCCAAGCTGCTGGATCTGAAACGGGAGGACATTGTCTTTGCCCTCGACGCCATCTCCGATCCGGTGAGCCTCTATGAGCCGGTCTACTCCGATGGCGGAGACACCGTCTGTGTGATGGACCAGGTACGCGATGACAAGAATACGGACGAGCAGTGGCTGGAGCATCTGGCTCTGCGCGAGGCGATGGACCGCCTGAGTGAGCGGGAGCGGCATATTCTTGAGCTTCGCTTCTATCAGGGAAAGACCCAGATGGAGGTCTCTGCCGAGGTGGGCATCTCTCAGGCACAGGTTTCCCGCCTGGAGAAAAACGCCATTTCACAGATTCGGAAGAACCTGTAGCGCTATGCGCCCGGCCAATATAGCTGGGCGCATAGTTCTTAATCAAAGAGATTCAGGGGCAGACCTTACGGCAGTTTCGCGGCTTCTTCCGCCTGGGCCTCGTTCCGGGTTGCCCGCAGCTCAAAGTGGATGAGCAGACTCAGCAGCGCCCGCAGGAGGATGACAGCACCCAGGATCAGCAGCTCGCGCAGTTCCTGTACCAGTACCGTCTTCAAAATCTCCGCCGCCATCTTAAATTCCAGTCCCATCGCCAGGCCGTTGGCCAGGTGGAACTGTGTGGCGTAATTTTTGTGAAACAATACATTCTGTAAATATTCCCAGAAAGCGGAAAAGGTACTCCATGCCACCACAAAAATGCCGACCAGCTCGATCAGGGAGATGATCACCGGCAAAATCGACGCAATCAGCTCCTCCAACATAGCACGTCCCCCTCTGCTCCCGGCCGCTGCATTTTGCCGGAACGAAATAATATGTTTTATTATATCGGAGCTTGTCCGTGATTGTCAATCTGTGCCGGCCGGAGGAGAGTGATTTTTTCTCCGTCATTGACAGCGGTACCATCTTATGATAAAACTGTGACAACGATGATGGCAAACACCCGCCCGCCGGGGACCGGCCATGCCGTCTGCGGCGGAAAAACAGAGATCGAGGTATTGCATGAAACTGGAATGGAAGACTTGCCTGCGCGTCGGACTCACCCTGTTTGGAGTCTATCTGCTGATCTATTACTGGGACCGACTGGCCGGGCTGGCCTGGTTGGCCTTTCAGGTATCCGGACCGTTGATTTTTGGATGCATTGCGGCCTATGTGCTTCACATCCCCATGGCGTTTTTTGAACGGCATCTGGCATTTCCCAACGCGCCGCGTCTCTGGCAGCGGCTGCGCCGGCCGGTATGCTTGGTGCTGGCGTTTCTCAGCCTGCTGGTGCTTCTCTTTTTGATCGTTCAGATGATTCTCCCCGAGCTGATCTCCTGCATCCGGCTGCTGCTCGAGCGCCTGCCGGCCGCTCTGAACCAGGTTGCCGCCGAGCTGGAGCGCAATTTTCAGGTCAGCCAGTTTCTCTCCGACGAATTTGATACCTATTTTACCGGGCGGACGGACTGGGAGAGCACCATCCGTCAACTCGCTGACTGGCTGC
Source organism: Candidatus Onthomonas avicola (assembly GCA_018710845.1). GTDB lineage: Bacteria > Bacillota > Clostridia > Oscillospirales > Oscillospiraceae > Onthomonas > Onthomonas avicola. Next base: position 144,740 of record DVJB01000062.1, on the reverse strand, counting down.
TCACCGGCCTCGGCGGCGCAGTCAGCTCCATCAGCGCCCTGATCAATTCCCTGGTCTCTACCACGGTGACCCTGGTGGTGGGGCTCGTCTTTGCCATCTATCTCCTGATGGCAAAGGAGCGGCTCGCCCGCCAGCTGTGCCTGCTGATGGACACCTATCTCAGTCCTGTCATTACAGAAAAGGTCCGCTCTGTCCTCTCCACCTTTGACGGCTGTTTTCACCGGTTTATCGTCGGCCAATGTATGGAGGCCGTGATTCTCGGGGTCCTGTGTATTTTGGGCATGACACTCTTCCGCTTCCCCTATGCGGGAATGGTGGGCACTCTGGTGGGATTCACTGCGCTGATCCCGGTGGTGGGCGCGTACATCGGGGCCATTGTGGGCGCCCTCATGATCTTCACCGTCTCTCCGCTGCAGGCATTGCTCTTCCTGATCTTCCTGGCCATTTTGCAGCAGCTGGAGGGGAATCTGATTTACCCGCGTGTGGTCGGCTCTTCTATTGGCCTGCCCGGCATCTGGGTGTTGGCTGCCGTCACGGTGGGAGGTGGAATTCTGGGCATCAGCGGCATGCTGCTCGGCGTGCCGGTGACGGCGGCTCTCTACCAGCTGTTGCGCTGGGACGTCCATCGCCATAAATCCCCCCGTCCGGCGACGCAACCGGCGCGGACAAAGGAGGAGGATGCGGTATGACACCGAGCGAACAGCTGCAGCAACGGTGGGTCTCCTGGGCGAAAGAGCTCCAATCCCTCGCACAGGCCGGTCTGACCTATGGAGCAGACCGATTTGACCTGGAGCGGTATCAGCGGGTGCGCGAGATCTCGGCGGAGATTTTAGCACACTATACCGATCTGCCCCTGGAACAGGTCAAAGACCTCTTCTGCGGCGAGAGCGGCTATCAGACGCCCAAGGTGGACACCCGCGCCGCCCTCTTTCAGGACGACTGTGTTCTTCTGGTGCAGGAGTCAAACGGACTCTGGTCGCTGCCCGGCGGCTGGTGTGATGAGGACCAGACGGTCCGCTCCAACGCGGTCAAGGAGCTGTGGGAGGAGGCCGGCATTCGCGGCCGCGCCGTGCGCCTGGTGGCTGTGCAGGACCGCAACCGCCGCAACTGGCCGCCCTATCTGCAAAATATCGCCAAGCATCTGGTGCTCTGCGAGCTGGAAGGGGAGATGGACGATTTTCACGAGAATCTGGAGACGGTCGGGCGCGGTTTCTTCCCATTGGATGCGCTTCCGCCGCTGGATACCCGACGCACAACGGAGGAGCAGATCGCCCTCTGCTACCGCGCCGCGCAGGCGGAGACCTGGGAGACGCTATTCGACTGAATCCGGGTGCCTCCGCCGCCAGAGCAGGCGGATGACCCATGCGGCCAGAAAGGGAATGGGGAAGCAGAGCAGGGCTGTCAGGACGGCGGCGCGCAGGGTGAGCATTCCGGCCTGAGAGAGCTCGGAGAGCGCCAAGCCGAAGGCCACGCACTCGATCGCGAAAAGCACCAGCTCCCAGGCGGAGCGACGCTCCCAGAAGGAGAGGTGCTCCGGCCCGATATACTCCAGCACATCCACGCCGTTGGCGCGGGCGAGGTTGTGGGCATTTGGGGTGAGATAGCTGTTGGTAACCACCAGCGCCCGCTCACAGCCGTAGTAGGCCATGCCGGCCACCGCTTCCTGTACGGCCGCGCCGCCCACCGCTCCGGTGTAGTACTTGCACTGCACGGCATACCAGTGCCGGCCATGCCGGGCGAGCAGGTCCACGCCGTAGTCTCCCGTCCTGGCCGTAAAGCGGATGTCCCGAAAGCCCTGCCGGCGCAGCAGCTTGGCCACATAGGCCTCATATTCCTCTCCGTCCCGGATTTTAGGTCGGAAAAACATCTTCGTCTCCTCCCGTGAAATGAAAAGCGCCCCGGCGCCGCCTATACGGACGGCGCCGGGGATTTTGTGTGGGAACCGGTCAGCCGACCGGACCGAGGTCCAGCAGGGAACCGATCGTGCTCAGCGCCGAGGAGATCGTGTTCAGCGCGGATGCGATCTGGCTGCTCACATTCCCGCTCGCGGCGGTAATCGCCCCGGAGATCAGCACACCGGCCACCAGGATAGCGGCCGCGATGAGAATACAGCCGATCAAAATCTGGAAGTCCTTCATAACCGTCACATCCTTTCTCTGGCGGCTTGGTTACCGCTTCTTGAAACCGTCCTTCAGGCTGACGGAGCGGTTGAAGACCAGCGCGCCCGGCTTGGAGTCCTTGCTGTCCACACAGAAATAGCCCAACCGCAGGAACTGGAAGGAGGCGGGCGCCTTGGCCGAGGCCAGCGAGGCCTCCAGCTTGCAGCCCTCCAGCTCTTCCAGAGAGTTCGGATTCAGGCAGGCGAGAAAGTCCTTTCCGGCGGCGTCCGGAGCCGCGTCGTCAAAGAGATTGTCGTATAGACGGACGCGGGCCTCGACCGCGGTCACCGCGTCTACCCAGTGGAGCGCCGCGCCCTTGATCTTCCGCCCGTCGGCGGGGTCGCCGCCGCGGGAGTTCGGGTCATACTCCGCGAGTACCTCCACCACGTTTCCCGCCTCGTCCTTGACGCAGCCGGTGCAGCGGATGATATAGGCCCCCTTGAGCCGGCACTCCAGCCCGCCGGGAGAGAGGCGCTTGTACTTCTTGATCGGCTCTTCCATGAAGTCGTCCGCCTCGATGAAGAGATGACGGGAGAAGGAGACCTCGCGCGTCCCCATCTCCGGCTTTTTCGGATGGTTTTCGATCTGGAACGTCTCCGACTGGCCCTCCGGATAGTTGGTGATGGTCAGTGGGATGGGGCGCAGCACCGCCATGGCCCGCGCGGCGGTCGCGTCCAGATCCTCCCGGAGGCAGTGCTCCAGGAAGGCGTATTCCACCGTGGAAGCGGCTTTGGACACGCCGTTGGCCTCGGAGAAATTCCGGATGGAGGCGGGCGTATAGCCGCGGCGGCGCAGGCCGCAGATGGTGGGCATGCGCGGGTCATCCCAGCCGGAGACGTAGCCGCCCTCCACCAGCGCGCGCAGCTTGCGCTTGCTCATCACGGTGTGGTCGATGCCCAGGCGGGCGAACTCGATCTGGCGCGGCTTATTCGGACAGGAGATGTTGTCAATCACCCAGTCGTACAGCGGCCGGTGGTCTTCAAATTCCAGCGTGCACAGCGAGTGCGTGATGCCCTCCAGCGCGTCCTCAATCGGGTGGGCAAAGTCGTACATCGGATAGATGCACCATGCCTCACCCGTCCGGTGATGAGCCATGTGGTTGATACGGTAGATCACCGGGTCGCGCATATTGAAGTTGCCGGAGGCGAGGTCGATCTTGGCGCGCAGCGTCATCGCGCCGTTCGGGAACTCGCCCGCGCGCATCCGGCGGAAGAGGTCGAGCGACTCCTCCACGGGCCGGTCCCGGTAGGGGGAGCGGGCGGGTACATTCACGTCTCCGCGCATCTGGCGAAACTCCTCCGGAGAGAGCTGGCAGACATACGCCTTTCCCGCGCGGATGAGCTCTTCGGCATACTGGTACATCTGCTCAAAGTAGTCCGAGGCGTAGTAGAACCGGTCCTCCCAGTCATAGCCCAGCCAGCGGATGTCCTCCTCAATGGCGTCTACAAACTCCACGTCCTCCTTGGTCGGGTTGGTGTCGTCCATCCGCAGGTTGCACAGGCCGTTGTATTTCTGCGCGGTGCCGAAGTCCACATAGATCGCCTTGGCGTGCCCGATGTGGAGATAGCCGTTGGGCTCGGGCGGGAACCGGGTGTGCACCCGCTTTCCCTCATAGCGCCCGCCGGGCGCGATGTCCTCGTCGATCAAATCGTGAATGAAGTTCTGTGCCATCCGGCTGTTGTCCTTTTCCGACATGAGAACTCACCCCTCTCTCAAACTATGTGGACTATTATAGCCCAAAACCTTCCATTTGAAAAGGGGCGGGAGAGCGGTCGAATTGGCATAGAACCGTGCGCCGGGCAGGGGATCTCTTGTCTAATTTGCCAAGATCAGCGGCCGGCCGGCTGCCAGCGGCGGAGGGTGGGAAAATAGCCGCGCATGAGCGCGCGGGAGCGTTCCCGGTCCTGGTAGAGCTCCGGTGCGCTGCGCAGGCAGAAGTCGATCATCTCCTCCATGCCGCAGTCCCAGGTAAACGCCCCGTCCTGCCGGCAGTGGCGGCAGTAATCCCGGCTCAACGCGCCGCCGGACTCGCTGCCGTGGTCCGCCGCCTGGGTCATCGGCATCCCGCACGACTGGCAGATATCCGCCAGCGCCAAATAGATGCATACCTCTCCCACACCGTTTTCGTCCACAGGGCCATACTCCTCAAAATCGACGGTATAGGCCCGCGGGAGCGGCAGCGACCAGATTTCACGCCAGGCGTCCGCCACCACCCGGCGGACCGGCCCCCGCAGGGAAAAACGGGCGTATTCGCCCGCCGGAATGGTCACTTGGCAGAACCCGTCCGGACAGCTGTCGCTCTCACAGCCCACCACCGCGTCATAGCTCTCATCGTCCAGATGATAGCGGGTGTACAGCCCATAGCAAGGGGCGTCCGGCACGGCGTTGAGCTGCTCCCGCGCGCCGCTGCGCAGAAAGCTGTCCCAGAGTGTGCCGACCGTCTCCTGCACGGCGGGCGTGTCTCCTCCGGCGCGGGCGCGCAGGCCGGTGATCGTGCGGCCGGACAGGGTGACAACTTCGTATTGAATCATGTCGATTCCTCCTCTTTCTGAGATAACCCAATGATATCGGAGGAATGCGGACAGGTGTTGTCCTCTTTGGAATAGAGAGCCGCTATTTTTTCCGCTTCCAGCCGCAGGCGGCGCGCCATCGCCGGGGGAGAGAGCACCTCTGCCTGCGCCCCGTAGGAGAGCAGGCAGGCGGCTCCCCATGCCCCGGCGGGCCACTGGGCCCGGACCAACAGCGTCCCGTCCGGCTGCCGGGAGATCTGCTCCGGCTCAAATTCGTCGTAGACACGGAATGCTACAGCGGGGGAGAAGCGGATGGTCACCGTGACCGGTGGAACTCCCGCCGCGGCGTACTCCATCGCCGGCAGGTCTGTACGCGGGGCAAAGGACTCCTCCAGCAGCTCCGGCCGTTCCATGCGGGAGAGCTTGAAGACGCGAAAGCCTTCCCGGCTGCGGCACCACCCCTGCAGGTACCAGGCGATTCCCTTGAACCGCAGCCGCATCGGCTCGACCGTCCGCCGCGAGCAGTTTCCGGTCTGTGCGTAATAGCGGAAGGAGATCAGCCGCCGCTGCACAATTGCCTTTCGGATCAGGGCGAATAGCTCCCTCTGACGCCCGGAGCTGCTCCAGTCGGAGAAGTCCGCGTCCAGCCACTCCCAGCCCGAGCGGCGGAATACTGCCTGCAGATGGGTCAGCAGCCGTTCGTCCCCTGCGCCGGTCGCCTGCAGCGTCTGCAGGGCGGTCAGAATCTGATCCTGTTCCGTCTGCGTCAGCAATGTGCGGTTGAGCACAAAGCCGGGGAGCAGCCGCACACCGCCGTTGCGTCCGCGCTCGGTGTAGATGGGCACCCCGGCGCCGGAGAGCGCTTCCATATCCCGGCGCACCGTCCGCTCGGAAACCTCCAGCCGCCGGGCCAGCTCCCGCACGGTCATCCCGCCGCGCTCAAGCAACAGATAGAGCAGCTCAAACAGCCGTCCGTTCTGCATGGATATCCCCCCTAAAGCCTTTTCCACCAGTATAGCACAAAAAGCGGACTGCTTTTGTCCGCTTTTCAGGCCGGAATAAAAAACTTGGGGCCCCCGCCTTCGGCAGGGGCCCCGGGCAGTGATCCTCCCGGCAGAGGCCTGGGTTTCAGGTCTCACTCGCGCGCAGCCGTTCCACAATAGATGCGCGGCCCGCGTGGCGGTAGACCAGCAGCGGAATGCCCGCGCCCAGCAGCAGGAAGACCGGCAGCAGAATGAAAAACGGCAGTGGAGAGAAGTGATAGGAGAAAAACCAGAACATCGCGCGCAGCACGGTGGAGAGCAGGGGGCCGGCGGCAAAACTGAGCACAAACCCCGCGGCCAATGCGGTCAGGGCGTAGAAGAGCCCTTCACACACCAACATCTGCTGGAGTTGACGCCGGGTCATCCCGATGGACTGGAGCACGGCAAACTCCCGCCGCCGGCTGATCATGCCGGTCAAAATCGCGTTGAGGAAGTTGAGCACTCCGACCAGGCCCACGATGCCGGACAGCGCCGTCCCAACCAGCAGGAAGGTGTCGCGCAGGCCGCCGAATTGCTCCCGGTAAAATTCCTCGCTCTCATAGCTGTAACCGGTCTGCACCGTCTCGGTGTAGTCCGAGAGGAAGGACTCCATCCGCTCACGCGCATCGTCCTCCACATTAAAGGTAAAATTCATGACGCTCTCCGTTCCGGTGTCGCGGATGAAGGCTTCGCTCCCCAGAATATACTGGTCGCCCCCGTAGTAACGGAAAGAGATGGACTGCGGAACGGTCACTGCGGCGCAGACGGTGTAGGTGACATCCCGATACTCCAGTGCCCGCATCTGATAGTACTCCATCGGCGTGGCGTTCGTGACCGGTTCCCCGGTGCGCATGTCGATAAAATCGTAGTCATCAATATAGCGCACCGTGACCTCATCGCCCACCTCTGTCCAGTTGCTGTTCATCTGCAGGTTGCCGTAGTCGTCGTCATAGTAGACCGCGGCGATCGCATTGGCGTCGGGGTCGGAGAGAGGGGCCAAATCCCCCTCCAGCACAGTCAGCAGGCTGAGCGGAAAGCTGTCCATGCCGTACAGGTTGATCTCATGGGCGATCTGCCCCTTCTCATCGTGGTCGGACTGGGCGACGGCCTGTTCCAACGCCTCCTCGTCCAAAATACCCTCCCAATAAGCGCGGTACCACTCCTCCGGAACGAAATAATTCGCCGCACTGGTCAGCCCGTACACCTTGCCGGACTGCGTGATGCCGCCCTCGGCCTGCACGCTGTCTACCACCTCCTGCGAGAGGATCTCATCCTCGGTCCGGAAATCGGACCGGAAATAGTCTGCATCCGCCACGATAAAGTCAGCGGCAATATAGCGCTGCAAAAACCGGTTCATATCAAAACCGGAGACAAAGGTGTAGGTACAGCTCAGCAGCGTCACCGCCAGGCAGAGGGAGAGCACGGTGAGCACCGTCTTGGCCCGGCTGCGTCCCAGATTGGACCACGCCATGCGCTGCAGGTTGGCGCCGTTCTTGCCACGCCGCGCGTGTCTCCGCTTCCGGCGGCCGGATGCGCCCTCCGTATACCGCACGGCCTCTATCGGAGAGACCCTGGCCGCCATCCGTCCCGGCCTTCGGCAGGAGAGAAAGACGGTCAGCAGGGAAAAGAGCGCGGCGCCCAGAAAGATCAGCGGATGGGCAGATGCGGTGCTGTTGGTCACCCGACCACCTGAGGTGCTGCGCAGCAGGAGCGGCGCAAGCACGTTGCCCGCCACCCATCCGAGCAGCAGACCGATTGGAATCCCGATGGCGGAGAGGGCCAGCGCCTGATACCGGATGATGCGCTTGAGCTGCCGGCCGGTGGTGCCGATCGTCTTGAGCAGGCCGTAAAAGCGGATATCGCCTGTCACGGAAATCTGGAATACATTGTAAATAATAAGGTACCCTGTCAGCGCGAAGATCACGACCAGCGCCGCTGACCCCAGCAGGCCCGCCAAATCCAGATTTTCTGTCAGCTGAGAGGAGGTGTATCCCCAGTTGACACCCAGGCCGATGTAGTTGTCCGCCCCGGTATCCTCGCACTGGTAGCCGTGATCGCTCAGAATCTGCACCATCTGGCCCCGGATGTTCCAGACACTGGGGAGAAAGATGTTCAGGTCCCAGTGTCCCGTGTCGTCATGTTCCGGGTCGGCGGAAGTGTAGGCCGAGAGCACCTGTTCGCAATAGCTGTCAGCGACCTGAATCATGCTGACGCTGGCCGCGCCGTCGTACTCCCACCAGCCGGAGAGCACAAAAGTGTCCGTCACCTCTACGGGCGCGCTGGTCGCGAAGCCGAGCTGGAAGGTGAGGGTGACCTCCGCACCCAGCGCAGGCTCCACCCCGAGCAGGGCGAGCACGCGGGTGTCAGTCGCCAGCTCAATCGTGCCTTCCTCCGGCAGTGCGCCGGTCTCCGGGACACAGTAGGACGCCTGCGCGCAGCTCTCGTCCATATAGCTGACCTCCGCCTGCACCTTTGCAAACGGATCGCCCGAGGCGAGGCCCAGAAAGTGCCGCAGACCGTAGGAACGGATGCGCTCGTCCTGTGTGAGTTCGGCGACCTGGTCCGCGGTCACCTCTTTATAGGAGCCATGAAAGTAGCCGCCGGCCTGCCGGAAGTTGTTCTCCTGAAAGCTTGCGTTCATGGAGGCGGTGATGGAGAAGAGGGAGGTGAAGAGCATTGTTGTCAGCGCGATCGCCAGTACTGCGATCAGATTGCGCGCCATAGATGCGCGCAGGCTGCGGCCGGCCAGGCGGCGGATGCAGCCGCGATTGGAGACGTTTGCCATCTGACCCACCCCCTCACCGCGCGAAAATCCGGCCGTCCTCAATGCGGACAATCCGGTCGGCAAGCTGGGCGATCTCCTCATTGTGGGTGATCATCACGATGGTCTGGGAAAACCTGCGCCCGGTCACCTTCATCAGCGAGAGTACGTCCTGGCTGGTGCGGGAGTCGAGGTTGCCGGTCGGCTCGTCGGCCAGGACAATGGCGGGCTTGGTGGCCAGCGCGCGGGCGATCGCCACCCGCTGCTGCTGCCCGCCGGAGAGCTGGTTTGGCAGCCGGTCCAGCAGTGCCTCCAGCCCGAGCGCGCTGATCACCTGCTGGACATAGGGACGATCAATCCTTCCGCCGTCGAGCTGGATGGGCAGGACAATATTTTCGTATACCCCAAGCACCGGCACGAGGTTATAGGACTGAAAGACAAACCCGATCTTCCGCCTGCGGAAGATGGTGAGCGCCTCGTCTTTGAGCGCAAAAATGTTCTTTCCCTCCACGATGACGCTGCCCGCTGTGGGCCGGTCCAGCCCGCCGAGCAGGTGCAGCAGGGTGGATTTTCCGGAGCCGGAGGTGCCGACAATGGAGACAAACTCTCCGTCGGCCACCGTCAGATCCACGCCGTCAAGCGCGCGGACCAGCGTGTCTCCCTGGCCATAGTATTTCTTCAGTCCCCGGGTCTCAAGAATGTTCATAGCTGACTTCCTTTCCTGTGACGATAAGACGGATGGGCGGGAAAGGATTCTCTCCTCCACGTCACCTATCCTAGCACAGGAATCTTTCCAGACCCTTTCCGAACTCTTTCAGAATTGACAGATTGGCGCCGCCTGTGCCTCTCGCGGCAGGTAGAGGGAGAACACACTCCCGGTGCCCGGCCGGTTGGAGACACGGATATACCCTCCCTGCCGCTGCAGGATCTCCCGCGTCAGATAGAGTCCGATCCCAAGCCCTTCCTGCTCCCGGACAGCTTGTCCACGGTAGAATCGGCTGAAAATTTTGGCCTGCTCCTCTTCCGGTACGCCGGGACCGGTGTCCGCCACGTCAATCCGGCAAAACATCTCATATTCTGCCGCGCGGAGCGTGATGGTTCCGCCGGAGGGTGTGTACTTGACCGCGTTATCCAGAACATTGCCCAGCGCCTCCGCGCTCCACTTGAAATCGTAATAGGCGATCCCGTCCGCCGGATGGCTGCGCAGGTCAATCCCACGCGCCTGTGCCGCAGGACGCATTTGGGCGGCGGCCTGGTCCAGAAGACGCGAGACCGGCTGCCGTCGCGGGGTCATGGACAGCATCCCGCTCTCCAGCCGGGAAGACTTCATCAAGCTCTCGATCAGGAAAGAGAGCTTTTCCGCCTGCTGCCGCAGCGTGCCGAGGACTTCCCTCTGCTCCGGTGGGAGGGGCTGCTCTTCCAGCAGGGAGGCGTAGAGCAGGATATTGGACATCGGCGTCCTGGTCTGGTGAGCGATGTCGGAGATCAGCGTCTGGACCGTCTGCTGCTGTGCGGAAAGGGATGCCTGGGCGGTGGCAGACCCGCGCAGAAAACGGTTGAGCTTGCTCTCCAGCGAGGAGACGGCGGACTCGTCAAACTGCTCCGGGCAGAAGCCCTCGTCAATTGCGCAGGAGAGCATCCGGTCCATCCGCCGCACGATCCGGCGCGCGCGCAGCCATTGCCAGAGACCGAACCCCGTCCCCGCAGCGGACAGCAGCCCGGCGGCAATCCAGATGATCACAGCTGTCTCACCTCCCAGACATAGCCGACCCCGTAAACCGTTCGGATCGGCGCGTCCGTCAGCTTCGTGCGCAGGCGGCGCACGGCCACGGAGAGGGCGTTTTCATCCACAAATTCTCCGCTGTCCCACACCCGGTCGAGCAACTGCTCCCGTGTCAGCGTCTGTCCCCGGTGCTCTACCAGCAGCCGCAGAAGGCGCTGCTCCGTTTTGGAGAGCTCCACCGGCACACCGTCGCGGCGAAAGACCATCCCGTCGAAGTCAAACGAGAAGGGAGGGAGCTCCAGTGCGCCGCCGGCCTTTCCGCGGCGCAGGAGGGCATTCACTCTCGCCCGGAGGACAGCCAGGGAAAAGGGCTTGACGACGTAGTCATCTGCCCCCAGCTCCAGCCCGGCCACCTGGTCGGCCTCCAGGTCATTTGCGGTTAAAATCAACACCGGGGTCCGGTCTCCCGTCCGGCGCAGCTTGGCCAGCAGGTCCAGCCCGTTCCCGTCCGGCAGGTTCAGGTCGAGCACCAGCAGGGCGCACGGCCGCTCCAGCAGTGACCGGCCCTCTCTCAGTGTAGCGGCGATCTCCACCGTCCGATCCGGCTGCGTGAGAGCCAGTGATACGCCGCGCCCCAGCGCCGGGTCGTCTTCTATCAGTACAATGCGGTCCATTCCAAATCTCCTCCTGTCCCCGAATCTATCCTTCCCCGGGAAATCTCTCGCCTGCCTGCCGGGAGAGCCCCTCCCGCTCCAGCGCGAGCAGCCCGGCCTTGCGCTCCAGGCCGCCGGCGTAGCCGGTAAGGCGTCCGCCGCTTCCCAGCACACGGTGACAGGGAATCAGAATGGAGATCGGGTTGTGTCCCACCGCGCCGCCCACCGCCTGCGCGGAGAGAGAGGGGCGGTTCTGCCGGCGGGCCAGAACTTCTGCCAGCGCTCCGTAGGTGGCCGTCTGCCCATACGGGATCTCCAGCAGCAGCTGCCATACGGCCTGCCGGAAGGGAGAACCCTCCGGGCGCAGCGGAGGGAGGGGTGGCAGCGGTTCTCTGCCGAAATAGCAGTCCAGCCAATGCCGTGTCTGGGTAAAAACCGGGAGCGCCCGGCGCTCGGCGCCCTCCGGCAGCGTCGAGGCGTAGTATTTCTGACCGTCAAACCAGAGTCCGGTCAGATGTGTCCCGTCGCTGGCCAGAGTGACCGGCCCGAACGGCGTCGTGCAGTGATCGATGTAATACATGTTTTTTTCCTCCTTTTCCTGTGCTGCGGACAGGTCCCGCGCCGCTTGACAGAGGGGAATCTCTTGCTTATTATAGCATAGGTCTATCCTGTCCGGGGAGGAAATGTACAATGTACCAGATCTATGCCATTCTCGTCTCCAACGCCGTCTTCGCCTGCTACGGCCTGGCGATGCCATGGCTCTCGGCCGGGCTGCTGGGCCGGGAGAGAGGATGGCGGCTGACGCTGGCCTATTTCCTCTATTTCTTGCTCCTGCAGTGGGCGGTCAATCTCTTCATCATGTTCACACAGTGGGATCCGCAGGGACTTTGGTATTCCGTTGGCGTGTTCTCCGCCCACGCCCTCGTGCTGGGGCTGATGCTCTGGCGGATGCTCCGCGTGCCGGCGGCGGAGGCGTTTTCCGCCGCGCTGCTGAGCAATTTCGTCATCTTCACCTGCGGCTCGGTGGTGGAGCGGCTGATGATCGGCTGGTTTCCGGATCTAGAGAACATTTATCTCATCGGATTGGTCTACAGCCTGGCGCCGCATCTGTTTATGCTTCTGCTGTCCCGGCTGGCCGTCCTGCTCCTGCACAGGAGCGGATTTCACCGCTATTTTGCCCACCTGTTCGAGCGCCGATGGAGCGCCGCCCTGACGCTTGCGGTCAGCTTTCTCCTGATGGGCATCTGGCCCGTCGTCGATACCCTCTACCCCGATGCCGAGGCCAGCTTCGGATATGTGAGCTTCTTTTTCGGCCTGGTGCTCGCAGCGCTCTTTGTGCTGCAGTTTTTGGCCATGTACGCCGCCAGCCAGGACAAGATACGTGCGCAGGAGGAGCTGATTGCCCAGCAGCAGGCGCACATGGCTCTGCTGGAACAGCTTCAGCAGGAGGTACGCGCGTTCCGCCACGACTTCACCAACCTCTTTTCCGGCCTGACGCTTCAGGCGCAGGCGGGAGATCTGGGTTCCCGTCCTGCTCCACTCATTTAACAACAACATGGTCCTCGTCTATTCCGGTACAGCGGAGATCAGCAATCAGGTCATCACCTGGTTCGATGTTGCGGTCCAACTGGTCGTCTACGCGGTGATCTTCCTGCCGTTCCTGGCCTCCAAGGTGTTCCGAACCCCCGCGGCGGACGACCGTTCCGCTTCGCAGGCCACCGTATGCCCCGTCGAACGGGAGGCCTGACAATGGCCTCCCAACGGACGGTGAGCGGCATCCTGCGCCGGGCGGGATATGATCCTGTCGAGGGCCGCGCCATCATTGTGACCTACGCCGCCCATGATCTCAGCGACCGGATCGCACGGTTTTTCTGTAATGAGTTCTATGTGCTCCAGATGTGCCGTCATTCGGTGGTTCTCCTCCCGTTTAGCAAGCTGACGCTTTCATTGCGGCGGGAGGCGGCGCTGGAGATTCCCCTGTGCGAGATTCGGAAGGTCACGGTACGGGAGGACGGGCTGAACTGGCGGATCGATCTGGACACCGTAAACGGACGGATCTCCCTCTCCGCACAGCAGAAGGAGCTGAGCGAGTTTCGCAGCTCCGGCGCCCTGGCCACCGGCCTGGGTTGGCTGAACACCGGATTTCTCGGTGCCAAATCCCTTGCGGGGGACAACTGGCACCGGGACAATCTGGATGATACCCTCCGAGACCTGCGGGCTCTCTGAAGACACGGAAAACGGCCCCGGGAAAGTTCTCCCGGGGCCGTGTTGTAAGCTGGTGAGCGGACTCGAACCGCTGACCTGCTGATTACGAATCAGCTGCTCTACCGACTGAGCCACACCAGCACACAGGCGCGCGACGACAGACCGCCGCTCCAAAGCGCTTGTTTATCCTATCACATTTTGCCGCCGCCGTCAATCCTCGGCTTTCATTTTTTTGCGGAACCCGGAACGCGCGCGCCTGTTCCCGAGCCGGGCTGGCACGCGGACGGGAGAGATTTGCGTTTTGTCCCGCCGCGCGCCTTGTCTTTTCCGAAAAAATCAGATATACTGGGAGCGGATTTTGGGCCGGCAAGAGGCCCGCAGGCAAAGTGCAATCCAGATTTGGGAGGATTATGACGATGGCAACTGACGAGCGTTGGTTTGAAGAGATGGAGGCTCGGATTCCCAAGGGAGAGGTCCGCACCCGTTTTGCGCCCTCTCCGACGGGCTATATGCACGTTGGCAACCTGCGCACAGCTCTGTATACCTGGCTGATCGCCCGCCATGCGGGGGGGAAATTCCTCCTGCGGATTGAGGACACCGATCTGGCCCGCCAGGTGGAGGGCGCAGAGGATCTGATCTATAAGACACTGCGCGAGTGCGGCCTGACGCACGACGAGGGGCCGGATATGGGCGGCCCGGTCGGCCCCTACGTGCAGACGGCGCGCCGGGAGATCTACCGGCGGTATGCCGAGCGCCTGCTCGACCGCGGCGGGGCCTACCGCTGTTTCTGCCAGAAGACGGAGGAATCCGCCCTGCACGGCGCCGCGCTGGGCAAGGCAGCGACCAAGCACGTCTGCCCGTACCGTGCTCTCTCCCGAGAGGCCTCTGACGCCTTGGCGGCGGAGGGACGTCCGTATGTGCTGCGCCAGAAGATTGAGCCCGGCGTCACCCGCTTTGACGACGTCATCTTCGGCACTATCTCGGTGGACAACGCCGATCTGGACGAGGGTGTGTTGATGAAGTCGGACGGGCTGCCCACCTATAATTTCGCCAACGTGGTGGACGATCACCTGATGGGCATCACCCATGTCGTGCGCGGCAACGAATATCTCGCCTCCGCGCCCAAATATAACCTGCTCTATCAGGCGTTCGGCTGGGAGATTCCCACCTATATCCACTGCTCACCCGTCATGCGAGACGCGCACCACAAGATGTCCAAGCGCCACGGTGACCCGTCCTATGAGGACCTCATCCAGATGGGATATCTCACCGAGGCGGTGGTGAACTATGTGGCCCTGCTCGGCTGGGCCCCGGGCGGGGAAGAGGAGATCTTCTCCCTGGAGGATATGGTCCGCATCTTCGATGTAAAGAACATCTCCAAGTCGCCCGCCATCTTTGATATGGAGAAGCTGACCTACTTCAACAGCGTCTATCTCCGCGCGCTCTCCCCGGAGGCCTTTGCCCGCAAGGCGGAGCCCTATATCCGCCGGAGCGTCCCGAATCCCGCAATTGACGTCGGAAAGGTGGCCTCGATTCTGCAAAAGCGCTGCGAGAAGCTCACCGATATCCCGGAGAAGGTAGACTTTTTCCAGGCGCTGCCGGAGTATGACACGGAGCTCTTTGTCCACAAGAAGTCCAAGAGCACGTTGGAGAGCGCGCTTGAGGTGCTCCGGACCATCCTGCCCCGTTTTCGCTCGCTGACCACGTGGGAACAGGACGAGATTCGGCAGGTCATGGAAACCCTGGCCGGGGAGATGGGCACGAAAAACGCTAAGGTCATGTGGCCGGTGCGCATCGCGCTGTCCGGAAAGGCGGTGACGCCCGGCGGCGCGGTGGAGATCGCCTGGATTCTGGGCCGCCAGGAGACGCTCAATCGCCTGGAGGACGGCATCGCCCGTCTGGAAAACTGAGATAGATACACATCTTCGGACATACTCCCCTCCCCGGGCGCATAGCATAGCTCCGGGGAGGGGATTTGTGTGGATCGTCATTCCGAACGGCGAACCGGGCAGCGCGGCAGGCGGCTGCGCCAACCGGACCGGCAGAACCGCGTGGACCGACTGACGCGTCGGCTGTTGTGGGAGCTGGCCGCGGCCGTGGCCGTCTTTGCTCTCTATCTCTCTGCCGGCGTCTGGGCGCCGCGGCAGGCGGGCCAATGGCGGTCTGCGCTGAACGAATTGCTCACCGGCTCGGCAGACCTGTGGGACGCCTGCGAGCAATTGGGCGAAGACCTGGCACAGGGAGAGGATGTCGTCACCTCGGTCGGGGACTGGTGCGTCTCCGTCTTTTTACCAGCCGAAGTGGAGAGCGCGCCGGCGGAGACGGCGGCCGTCTCCAACTCAGACGAGGCCGCCGATGGCGACTCCGGCTGAGCTGTCCCTCGGTCCGCTGCGCCTGACGCCCGGCTTTCTGCTGGGCGCCGCCCTGCTGCTTTTGCTGGAGGACGGATACAGCCTGCTCTGCCTTTTTCTGGCCGCCGGGCTGTGCCATGAGCTGGGGCACTGTCTGGCCGCCCGCCTGCTCGGGCTGGAGATTCGTAGCCTGCGTCTGAGTGCTCTGGGGGCGGAGCTGGAGATCCCGCGCGCCGTCTCCTGCTCCTATCCGCGGGAGCTGGCCGTGCTGGCCGCCGGCCCGCTGGCCAACCTGGCCCTTACCATGCTGTGCCGCAATCTCCCGTGGACCTGGGCCGGAACTTTTGCCGGGGCCAATCTGCTGTTGGCCTGCTTTAATCTGCTGCCGGTCCCGCCGCTGGACGGGGGACAGATGCTGCGCACCATGGCGGAGGGATTTCTGCCGCAGCCGGCCGGGACCTATCTTGCCGACGGGCTGGCCGGGCTTACGTGCGCACTGGCCCTTGTCTTTGGGATCGCCTTGGCTTTGCGGGGCAATCCCACCCTGCTGCTGCTCGCGCTCTGGCTGGCGCTCGGCCAGTGAGGAAAAGGCGATTGCCAAGCATATCGCCGCATGGTATAATAAAAGTCACCGGACAGGCCGGAACCGGCCTGATGCAGTCGAGACAGCGCCTTCGACAGCCGTCCGTCCAAATGCCAGGCATTTGGATGGGCGTTTCTGCTGTGAGCGCCGGAACCGGACGGGCGTATGTTCCGGCAGGGGAGGGAATCACGTGCGGATTTTGGGCATCGACCCCGGTGTTGCCACGGTCGGCTTCGGAATTGTGGACGCCACACGGCAGAAAAATGAGTTGGTCCGCTTTGGTGTGATCTCCACGCCGGCCGGATTACCGCTCTCCCGGCGCTTAGTGCAGATCTACACTGATCTGCAGGAGCTGATTTCTACCTTTCATCCAGATGAGATGGCGGTGGAGGAACTGTTTTTCAATACGAATCTGACCACCGGAATTTCGGTGGCGCACGGGCGCGGGGTAATTCTGCTGGCCGCGGAGCAGTTGGGCGTTCCGATTTTTGAATATACCCCCATGCAGGTCAAACAGGCCGTGGTCGGCTATGGCAAGGCGGAGAAGCGCCAGGTGATGCTCATGACACAGCGCCTGCTCGGACTGCGGCAGATTCCGCGTCCGGACGACGCGGCTGACGCTTTGGCGATCGCCATCTGCCACGCGCGCAGCGCGACCAGCCTGCTCAATCAGGAACGCGTCTTTGACCCGGGGCGCTACGACACCCGCTGAGAGGTCTCTCCCTCCGGCGGAGAGAGAAATGGGGTTTTCTGCCGATGTTTTACTATCTGTCCGGAACCGTGACCCATCTGGAGCCGAAGCTGGTCGTGATCGACTGCGGCGGGGTGGGTTTTGCCTGCAATACCACCACGCATACGCTCTCCGCCCTTTCAAAGGGGAAACAGGCCACCCTTTACACACATCTGTCAGTGAAGGAGGACGACATGACCCTCTACGGCTTCTCCACGCAGGAGGAGCGCAGCCTGTTCCGGCAGCTGATCTCCGTCTCCGGCGTCGGCCCGAAGGCGGCGCTGGCCATTCTCTCGGCCACGACGCCCTCTCAGCTCGCGCTGTCCATCATCACGGGGGACGCCAAGGTGCTCACCGCGGCGCCCGGCGTGGGCAAACGGATCGCTCAGCGCGTAATCCTGGAGCTGAAGGACAAGCTCGCCAAGGAACAGGGCCAGGCGTTGGAGGAGTATACCGCGCCCAGCGGCGGCCTTGCCCTCCCGGAGGACAAGTTCGGGGAGTCCGCAGCGGCTCTGGCCGTGCTGGGATACAGCCAGAGCGAGATCAATCAGGCCCTGAAGGGGATTGATCTGGAGGGGCTGACGTCCGAACAGATCATCAAGCAGGCCCTGAAGAACATGATGAAGTGAGGAGCCGCCCATGAGCATTGACTATTCCGAAGTCGAATATCGACCGGAACCGCTGGTCACCACGGCCCTGACTCCCGCCGACGAGGGGGAGGTCTCCCTCCGGCCGCAGCGGCTGACGGAGTATATCGGCCAGAAAAAGGCAAAGGATAACCTGGATATCTTCATTCAGGCCGCCAAGCTGCGCGGTGAGCCGCTGGATCACGTCCTGCTGCACGGCCCACCGGGGCTGGGCAAGACCACGCTGGCCGGCATCATTGCCAACGAGATGGGGGTTCAGATCCGCATCACCTCCGGACCGGCGATTGAAAAGCCGGGCGATCTGGCCGCTCTGCTGACCAATCTGGGGGAGAACGACATCCTCTTTGTCGACGAGATCCACCGGATGAACCGCGCCGTGGAGGAGATCCTCTATCCCGCGATGGAGGACTATGCCATCGACATCATCATCGGCAAAGGCCCCTCGGCCAACTCCATCCGGCTTGATCTGCCCAAGTTTACTCTTATCGGCGCCACCACCCGGGCCGGCTCGCTCTCCGCTCCGCTGCGGGACCGTTTCGGCGTGAGTCTCCGTCTGGAGCTGTACACGCCGGAGGAGCTGTCCGAGATTGTCTGCCGGTCCGCGCGGCTGCTCCAGGTGCCCATTGAGGCGGACGGGGCTTGGGAAATCGCGCGCCGCTCCCGCGGTACGCCGCGCATTGCCAACCGCATGCTCCGGCGTGTACGCGATTTTGCGCAGGTGCGTGCGGGCGGCGTCATCACCCGCCGGGTGGCCGACGAGGCGCTCACAGCTCTGGAGGTGGACCAGCTGGGTTTGGATCAGATTGACCGCCGGATGCTGCGGGCAATCATCGAACAGTACGGGGGCGGCCCCGTCGGGCTGGAGACGCTGGCCGCCACCATCAACGAAGATACTGTCACGCTGGAGGATATGTATGAGCCCTATCTGCTGCAGCAGGGATTTCTGACCCGTACGCCGCGCGGACGCTGCGTGACACAGGCCGCCTATGACCATCTCCACATCCAGTTTCCCGGGCAGCAGCTGTCTCTGTAAAACGCCCGTTATGGTCTTTCGACGGAAATCTTCTTGACAAATATAAGTTTTTGCTATAAGATGCTAGGAGATGCTTATTACCCGTGAATCATTTCCAATCGGAACAAATGAATTGGCCGGATGAGACGCTCTGCCGGGCGGCCGCGCAGGGCGATGCCGCGGCGGAGGAGGCACTGGTCCTGCGCTACGACTGGCTGGTTCGCTCCTGTGCCCGCCCGCTGTTTCTGATGGGGGCTGATCAGGAGGATTTGATTCAGGAGGGTATGTTTGGACTGCTCAAGGCCATCCGGGATTTTGAGCCGGAACGCGGCGCATCCTTTCACACGTTTGCCGAGTTATGTATTCGGCGTCGGATGATCTCCGCGGTGCGCGCGGCCGCAGCCGGCCGTCATGCCGCGCTCAACACCTCCGTATCGCTGGAGGACGGGGCGGGCGAGTCTGACTCTGTTGACGACGGCCCGGAGGCCAGACTGATCGGCAGGGAAGAGGTGCAGGAACGCTTCCGGCGGCTCCACCGGGAGCTGACCGCCCTGGAACGGCAGGTGCTCCCGCTCTATCTGCAAGGTCTGTCCTATCAGGAGATCGCCCAAAAGCTGAGCAGAAGCGGCAAGAGCATTGACAACGCCGTGCAGCGCATCCGCCGCAAGCTCTCGCACATCAATTGAACCACATGTTAGATTCGGCCCTGAGGAGCTGTTTCTATATAGCCCCTGAGGGCAACTTTTTATCCGAAAAGAGAGGATTACCATTATGTACGAAGACAAGGTCTTAGTGTGCAAGGAGTGCGGCAACGAGTTTGTGTTCACCGCCGGTGAGCAGGAGTTTTACGCTGAGCGCGGCTTCCAGAACGAGCCGCAGCGCTGCAAGAGCTGCCGTGACGCGCGCAAGAACGCCAACCGTGCGCCCCGCCAGTATTTCACCGCGGTCTGCGCCAACTGCGGTAAGGAGGCCCGCGTCCCCTTTGAGCCCAAGACGGACCGCCCTGTCTACTGCAGCGAGTGCTTCGCCCAGATGCGCGGCGAGCGCTGAGTAGCTTCCCTCATCCCAAACAAGCATACGCAAAAGAGCCGTCGGAAATCTCCGGCGGCTTCTTTCTCGTCCTCTTGCGGTACAGCCCAATATTTTGAGGATGGTGGTTGAAAAGAGAGAACAAAGCGGGTATAATAGGCATGATCTCATTTTATACCACGGAGGTACCCGTCATGGTTGAATTGACGAAAGACACAATCATCGGCGATGTGCTGAGAGTCGCGCCCGATGCGGCTCCGCTGTTCATGTCGATTGGAATGCATTGCCTGTACTGCCCCGCGTCTCAGGGCGAGACGATCGAGGAGGCCTGCATGGTGCACGGCGTGGATGTGGACACGTTGCTCGACGAGCTTAACAGCATTGTCGCACTGCAGGAGGACTAACCCAACTGCCCGGCCGGCCGTCCAGATGAGACGGCCGGCCTGAGGCTGTCAAAAAAGTATTTTTGACAGCCTTTCGCGCAAATGCAAGCATTTGCGCGAGTTCGCAGTCCTCCAACGCGCACGGATTTTTGTTCCAAAAATCCGCACACTCGTCGGACTATCAGTATTTTTGGCCCGGTACATGCCCGTGCCAAAAATGAATTGGACTCTATTTGACTTTTCGAGTCAAACTCGGTGAGACCTTTTTCGACAGTCTGCGGCCGGCCGTCCAGATGAGACGGCCGGCCTCTTCTATCGTTTGATGACATGAGGAGGCATGGCACATGGAGTTCTCCCTCTCTCCGCGTCTTCTGGCGGTGGCCGATTGGGTTCCGCCCGACTGCCGTCTGGCGGATATCGGCACAGACCACGCCCTCTTGCCCGCCTGGCTGCTCCTGCAGGGGAGAATCCGCAGCGCCATCGCCGCCGACCTGCGCCCCGGGCCGCTGCGGCGCGCGGCGGAGACGGTCTCCCGTTTTGGGTTGGACTGCCGGATTGACCTGCGACTCTCAGACGGGCTGGACGGGCTGGAACAGCACGAGGCTGACTGCGTTGTGATGGCCGGTATGGGGGGCGAGACGATTCGCGGCATTCTCGCAAAAGCGCCCTGGACCCGGACGGACACGCTTCTGGTGCTGCAGCCGCAGTCGAAAGGACCGCAGCTGCGGCGGTGGCTGGCGGAAAACGGATATTCCATTCTCCGCGAGCGCTGTGTCCACGACAGCGGGCACTGGTATCCCATCCTGCTCGTGCACGGCGGAACGGACGATGTGCGGTGGACGCCCGGAACCCTGCTGGCCGGACAGCCCTCCCGGTGGGAACGGGAGCCGGGGCGTGCGGCCTATCTGCGCTCGCTTCTGGAGCACTGCGCCCGCCAGCGGGACGGACTGCTGTCCGCCCTGCATCGGGACGAGATGCGTCTGGAGACCATCGGGCAGGCCATGGCAGAGCTGGAGATATGGGTTGATACCCTGCAAAAGGAGCAAAGCAAATGAAAACAGTACAGGAAATCTACCACTATTTGGACCGGAAAGCGCCGTTTTCTCTTCAGATGGATTGGGATAACTCCGGGCTGCTGGTGGGTGACCCGGCTGCGGAGGTATCGCGGGTTTTGGTCGTCCTGGACATCACCGACCGCGTTGTGGCGGAGGCGGGCGACTGGGGTGCGCAGCTGATTGTAAGCCATCATCCGCTGATCTTTCAGCCGGTCAAGCGCGTGACCTGCGCGCCGGAGGACCTGACCGGGCGAAAGATCTGGAACCTGATCGCGCAGCGCACGGCGGCCATCTGCTGCCACACCAATCTGGACGCCGTAGAGGGTGGCGTAAACAGCGCCCTGGCCGCGGCCCTCGGCCTGGAGGAAGTTGGCCAGCTGGCCCAGGACGGCGTGGACGGGCAGGGAAGACCGTACGGCATTGGACGGGTCGGCAGCCTGCCCGAGCCGATGGAGCTGGGAGAATTCCTCGCCGTGGTACAGCAGGAGCTTCGGCCCAACGGAATCCGCTACGTCAGCGGCGGCCGGCCGGTCCGCCGGGTGGCCGTGGGCGGCGGCGCGTGCGGGAGCATGCTCTCTGACGCGCTGCGGGCCGGGTGCGATACCTTTGTCACCTCGGACCTGAAGTACAATCACTTTCTGGACGCGGAGGAGCTGGGCCTGAACCTGATCGACGCGGGGCATTTCCCGACGGAAAACGTGGTAGTGCCGACGCTGGCCCGTTGGCTGCGGGAGGCATTTCCCGCACTGGAGGTGCGTGTTTCCAACGCGCATGCCGAGCCGATCCGCTACGACACGGGAGAAATCTGCCTCTGACCTCTTGTCAGCAGATGGGAAAAGTGATATATTTAAGGTACTGTGCGAAATTTACAGTAACGATTACCGTGTGGAAGGATTGAATGCTCATGTCTGGACATTCCAAATGGAATAATATTCAGAAGACGAAAGGCGCCGCGGATGCCAAGCGTTCGCAGGCGTTTACCAAGATCGCCCGTGAGATCATCGTAGCGGTCAAGACCGGCGGCTCCGGCGACCCCAAGAACAACTCCAAGCTCGCCGCCATTATCGCCAAGGCCAAGGCGGTCAATATGCCCAAGGATAACATCAAGCGCACGATCGACCGCGCGCTGGCCGCCGGCAATACGGATAACTACGAGGATGTGGTCTACGAGGGCTACGGCCCCTCCGGCGTGGCCGTCATCGTCGAGGCGCTGACGGACAACCGCAACCGCACCGCCCCCAACGTCCGCCACCTGTTTGACAAGTTCAACGGCAATCTGGGCGCGACCGGCTGCGTCTCCTGGAGCTTTGACCGCAAGGGGGTCATCGTACTCAACAACGACGACGGGGACCTGGATGAGGAGACCGTCATGATGGATGCCCTGGAGGCGGGCGCAGACGATCTGGAGGTGGACGACGGTGTCTTTGTGGTCTACACCGGCACCGACAATCTCTCCGACGTCACCGAGGCTCTGGAGGCGGCCGGCTATACCTTTGACAGCGCGCAGATTGAGATGGTCCCGCAGAACTACGTCAAGCTGACGGATGAGAAGGACATCCGCAACATGGAGCGCCTGATCGAGCTGCTGGAAGAGGATGAGGACGTGCAGAACGTCTGGCATAACTGGGAGCAGGACTGATTTTAGGTAAGAGAACATACGCGATGCGGCCCGGCAGAGAAGAAGCTGCCGGGCCGCATTTGTCTTTTTTTCGAAAAACACTCGGTGGAAAAGTTCACACTCCCGTGATATACTCCTATCAAAGTTCCAGACAGATCAGATCGGGGAGGGAATGTCTTGGATCAAGAGCGCAATCAAAAGCATGGAAAAATCGGCGTATTCATCCTAGGGGCCGTCCTCATTCTTGCCGTACTGTCCCTGTTTGCCGTATGCAGCAGCGCGATTATGCAGTTTTTGGGCTTTGAATATGAGAGCATAGGCGATTTCATTTTATATTTTGTCATCTCATCCATAGTCTCATATCCCCTGAATTTCATTGCGGATCTGCCAAAAGCGCTGCTCAGTTTAGACAAGATATCAAGGGAAGCGGCTGTCTGCCTTTATGTGTTGTTAGATACTATTACAACATGCTGCGGATTTGGCATTGTGGATTATTTTATGTCCTCTGTGTCGGCAAATGCCAGTTCGCTGCTTGTCCTGGCGCTGGTGTTTGCCCTCTTTGGGGTTGGAGATGTCCGGAAAGAAGAGTCCTGATTTTCTCCATCCCGGCGCAGCTTTCGGCGGTCTGCGCCGGGGCACGGCCTTCTTAGCACAAAACACAGGAGAACAGTGGCGGCGAGCGCCGTACTGTTCTCCTGTGTCTGCAAGCGGGCCTGTAAGCCGGGTTCTGTTTTGACAGCCATCTATCTCGACCTGCCGTTGCCGGCAGGCTCTAGCCACCTCCCCGGGACGGCCGGGCCAGCCATATGTCCCTCCACGGTGTTGCTCCGGATAGAGTTTACAGGGCCGAGCAGTTCCCAGTCGGCCGGTGAGCTCTTACCTCGCCTTTCCACCCTTACCCCGCAAGCGGGGCGGTATATCTCTGTTGCACTTGTCCTGAAGTCGCCTTCGGCGGGCGTTACCCGTTATCCTTGCCCTATGGAGCCCGGACTTTCCTCATAGGCAGGCCTTTCGCCCTGCCCACGCGGCTGTCCAGCCCACTTGCAGGGCTATTGTACCGGATCGCGGGGCGAATGTCAATTTGTTTTCCCGCCGCCGCTCACTCGACGACCACCGCCGTGCCGGAGGCGGAGACCATCAGCATCCCGTTGTTGGCCCCGAGCACCTCATAGTCCACATCGACGCCCACCACGGCGTTTGCGCCGCAGTCGGCCGCGCGTTCCTGCAGCTCCTGCAGAGCGGTGAGCCGCGCCCGAACCAGCTCGTCTTCATAGGAGCCGGAGCGCCCGCCAAAGAAATTGGTCAGACCGGCGGTAAAGTCTTTCACAAAGTCCACGCCGGCGACCACCTCGCCAAAGACGATGCCGCGATATTCGACGATCCGTTTGCCCTCGATGGTCTGAGTGGTGGTGACAATCATGCAAATCTCCTCCCTGTCTGTCTGAAGATACCCACGGTGTGGGCAAAATAAGGTGTTGCGGACAGGGGCATCGTATCACATCCCACCGCCGTTTGCAATACCGGTGCGACGCCTTGAATTTCCCGTTCCGGTAGGCTATAATGAGGGCTGATCGTATGGCCGGCCCGACCCTCCGGAACCGGACGCGGGCCGGGATTTCTTATGTACGCAGGGGGCTTTTTTATGACTTTCTCTGACTGGCTGAAATCGCTTCAGAATAAGACCGTCGCCATCATCGGCATCGGCGTGTCCAATACGCCGCTGATTCGCCTTCTGGCGCGCAGCGGCGTGCAGGTGACCGCCTGTGACAAGGCCAGTCCGGAGGCGTTCGGCAATGATGCCTTGCTTGAAGAGCTGCGCACCCTCGGCGTCCGCCTGCAGATGGGGGAGGGCTACCTGGATGGGCTGGACCAGGACTACATCTTCCGCTCGCCCGGCATCCGTCCCGATCTGCCCGCCTTTCAGGCGGCGGTCGCCCGCGGCAGCCGTCTGACCTCAGAGATGGAGGTTTTCTTTGACGTCTGCCCCTGTCATAAGATTGCGGTGACCGGCTCGGACGGCAAGACAACGACCACCACCATCATTGCCCGCCTGCTCGAGGCCGCCGGGTACACCGTCCATCTGGGCGGCAATATCGGCACCCCGCTGCTGGACCAAGCCGGACAGATGCAGCCGGAGGACTATGCGGTGCTGGAGCTCTCCTCCTTCCAGCTGATGACGATGCACGCCTCGCCCGAGATCGCCGTCATCACCAATCTCGCGCCCAACCATCTGGATATCCACAGAGGGATGGAGGAATATGTCGCCGCGAAGGAGAATATCTACCTCTGGCAAAGTGAGACCGGCAAGCTGGTGCTCAACCACGACAACGAATATACCCGCTCCTTTGCCCCAAAGGCCAGGGGAGACGTCGTCTGGTTTGCCCGCCAGTCGGCGGTGGATTCCGGCGTGACGGTAGAGGACGGCGTGATCGTGGTCAAGGGGGCGCACAGCCGCACTGTCCTGCCGCTGGGGGATATCCTGCTGCCCGGTGTCCACAATCAGGAGAACTATATGGCCGCCATTGCGGCGGTGGACGGCCTGGTCCCCGATGAGGTGATTCGCTCGTTTGCCAAGACATTCGGCGGCGTAGAACACCGGATCGAGCTGGTCCGGGAGCTGGACGGGGTGCGGTATTACAACGACTCCATCGCCTCCAGCCCCACGCGCACCATCGCCGGCCTGCGCTCTTTTGCGCAGAAGGTGATCCTGATCGCCGGTGGCTATGATAAACATCTGGATTACGCGCCGCTCGGCCCCGAGATTCTGGCCCATGTCAAAGATTTGGTGCTCACCGGGGCCACCGCCCCTAAGATCCGCGCCGCCGTGGAGCAGGCACCGGGCTACCGTCCGGATACACTGCCCATCTACGACGGACTGGACTTTGCCGGCGCGGTCCGTAAGGCCAGCGAACTGGCCCAGCCGGGTGATGTGGTCATCCTCTCTCCCGCCTCGGCGTCGTTTGACCAGTTCAAGAATTTTATGGTGCGCGGCAATACGTTCAAAGCGCTTGTCCGCGGCCTGGACGCAAAGTGAGGAAGGAAGCTTGGACTTTTTTGAGACATTGCAGACGCTGTGTGTCGCCCCTGGCCCGTCCGGCTTTGAGCAGCCTGTAGCGGCCGTTGCGGCACAACTGCTCCAGCCTCTGGCGGACGAGGTGTGGACAGACCGGCAGGGGAGCGTCATCGCCCTGCGCCGCTGCGGCAGGCCGGACGCGAAGAAGGTCCTGTTGGACGCACATTTGGATGAAGTTGGCATGATCGTCACCGGACAGGAGGAGGGCTTTCTGCGCTTCGGGACGCTGGGCGGGATTGATCCCAGGGTGCTCCCGGACCGGGAGGTCACTGTTCTGACCGACCCGCCGCTGCTCGGGGTCATTGCCGTCAAGCCGCCGCACATCATGCAGCCGGGCGAGGCGGACAAGGCTGTGCCGCTGCGCGAGCTGCGCATCGACGTCGGACTGAGCCAGGAGGAGGCGGAGCGCGCCGTCCCCATCGGCACGCCAATCATCTACCGGGAGCGGCTTCACCGCCTGGGAGAGGACCAGATCGCCGGCAAGAGCCTGGACGACCGCTCCTGCTTCGCCGTCCTGCTGCGGGTCTTGGAGCTGCTGCGGGAGGAGACGCTGGATGTGGACCTCTATGTGATGGGCTCCTGCCTGGAGGAGACCTCCGGCGACGGGGCACTGACCGCCACCTTTGCCATCCACCCAGACTGCGCCGTTGCCGTGGATGTGACTTTCGCCGTCACGCATGACGGGCCGAAGGAGACCGGCTTTGCGGCCGGGGGCGGCCCTGCGGTCGGCATCGGCCCGAACTGCGCCCACTGGATGGTCAACCGGCTGCGCCGCGCAGCGCAGGAGCAGAGCATCCCCTGGAATCCGGAGGTGATGTCCGGGGAGACGGGGACAAACGGCTGGGGAATGCAGGTTGCGCGTGAGGGCGTGCCGGTGGCCCTCGTCTCTCTGCCGCTGAAATATATGCACACGCCGCTGGAGGTCATCTCCGCCGCCGACGCCGAACAGACCGCGCGGCTGCTGGCCGCTTTCCTGCGCCGTCTGGGAGAGGAGGAGGCCCTATGAACCTCGAGGAGCTCAAGCGGCTGTGCCGCCTCTCCGGCGTCTCCAGCCGGGAGGAGGAGGTGCGCGATTATCTGCGCGCGCAGGCCGAGCCCTATGCCTCCGAGATCCGGGTGGACGCCCTGGGAAATCTGATTGTGACCAAGCGCGGCGCCAAACGCGCGCCGGGCCGGCTGATGTTGGCCGCGCACATGGATGAGGTCGGCCTGATGGTGGATCGCATCCATGAGGACGGGACGCTCGGCTTCCAGTTTGTCGGCGGGATTAACCGGCAGGTCGTCATCGGCAAGCCGGTCTGGATTGGCCCGAATCGTGTCCCCGCCGTGGTGGGGATGAAGCCGGTCCACCTGACCACCCGAAAGGAGCGGGAAAAGATCCCCGCGCGGGACAAGCTCTACCTGGATATCGGCTGCGCCGACGCCAATGCCGCCCGCGCGCTGGTGGAGCTGGGCGACGTGGCGGTGTTCTCGGACGATGTACAGGAATTTGGCGCCGGCCTGCTGAAGGCCAAGGCGATCGACGACCGGGTAGGCTGTGCGGTTCTGCTCGCGCTGCTCCGTGAGGAGCTGCCGATGGACGTCACCTTTGCCTTCACTGTCCAGGAGGAGGTAGGCACCCGCGGCGCGCTGGGGGCGGCGTTCTCCGTCCGTCCGGAGATTGCCCTGATTGTGGAGGGGACAACCGCCGCGGACCTCCCCGGTCTGACCGGAGGGCAGCGCGTCTGTTCGGTCGGCAAGGGACCGGTGCTGCCCTACATGGACGGCGGCACGATCTATGACCGGTCGCTGTTTCTCCTGCTGCGCCGTCTGGCGGAGGAGAACGGCATCCCCTGGCAGACGAAGGAATATCTCTCCGGCGGTACCGACGCCCGGGCCATCCAGCGCAGCCGGGCGGGCGTCCGCGTGGCCGGGATGGCCGCCGCTGTGCGTTATCTGCACGCCCCGTCCAGCGTGGCCTCCCTCTCTGACTGTGAATTGATATACAAGCTGGCCCGGCTGTTTATCGGGGCTGTGGCCCGGGGGGAAATAGAATAAATGAATCTATCTGACACAATCGCGCTGCTGGGCCGTCTCACCGCGGCCCACGGCGTCTCCGGCGACGAGGGGGAGGTCCGAGACCTGATTGCCTCGCTGGCTGAGCCGTACTGCGATGCGCTGCGGCAGGACGTGATGGGCAACCTGATCGCCCATAAGAGGGGGGATGGCCCAAAGCTGATGCTGGCCGCCCACATGGACTCGGTGGGCCTTGTCGCCACCCACATCGACAAGGAGGGCTTTGTCCGCTTTGGCGCTCTGGGGGGGCTGAGCGCCCTGGATCTGCTGGGGCAGCGATTCCGCTTTCGCAGCGGGGTGTGCGGCGTCTGCATGGCCCAGGAGGACAAGGAGGAAAAACCGTCGAAGAACGACCTCTACCTCGATATCGGCGCGGTGGACGAGGCGGAGGCCCGCGCGCTGGTGCAGGCCGGCGACACCGCCGCCTGCCTCTCGCCGCTCACCCGCGTGGGCGCGCACCGCGTCTCTGGCAGCTGCCTGGACAATCGGGCCGGCTGTCTGGTCTTGCTCCAGGCGATGGCACGTATCCGTCATCCCGCGAACGACCTCTATTTTGTCTTCACCGCCCAGGAGGAGGTGGGCACCCGCGGCGTCCGGCCAGCCGCCTTCGCCGTGGAACCGGACTATGGGCTGGTAGTGGACGTCACCTGTCCGGATGACGTGCCCGGCGCCCGGCACGAGGGCACCACACAGCTCGGCAAAGGGGCGGCGGTCAAGGTGATGGACCGCTCCGTCATCTGCCATCCGCGGATGGTGGAGTGTCTCCGGGCACTGGCCCAGGAGCAGGAGATCCCATTCCAGAACGACTTGCTCTCCTGCGGCGGCACAGATGGTGGCCCGATGCGCGCCAGCCGGGCGGGCGTGGTGACGGGCGGCGTCAGCGTCCCCTGCCGCTATACCCATACCGCCGGCGAGCTGTGCGACCTGCGGGATATTGACGCCTGCGTCCGGCTGGTGACGGCGCTGTGTGAGCGGAGGTTGGAGACAATATGAGCCAACTCAGCTTTTCCACCCGCGTGCAGGAGCTTGCCCGCCTGGCACAGGACGGAGTACAGAACCGCTTTGCCGCCATCGACGAGATCGCGGAGGAGAACAGCCGCAAGGTGCTCGCCGCCTTTCAGGCCCATCGGGTGGCGGAGGCCTGCTTTGCCGGGACTACCGGCTACGGCTACGACGACCTGGGTCGCGACACCCTTGACCGGATCTATGCGGACATCTTCGAGACGGAGGACGCACTGGTGCGCATCCAGTTTGTCAATGGAACGCATGCCATCTCCTCTTGTCTTTACGGGGTGCTGGAGCCGGGAGATGTGCTGCTCTCTGCCGTCGGCGCACCCTATGACACAATTCACGGCGTGATCGGCATCTCTGGAGATTATCCCCTCAGTCTGAAGCGTTATGGCGTGGAGTACCGCGAGGTCCCCATTTCCCGGGAAAACACACCCGACCGCGTCCGCCTGGCGGAGATGGCCGCCGACCCAAAGGTGAAAGCAGTGCTTATCCAGCGCTCCAAGGGCTACTCCACCCGCGCCTCCCTCTCGGTCGCCGAGATCGGGGCGCTGATCGAGACGGTGAAAGCGGTCAATTCCGCAGCCGTCTGTATTGTGGACAACTGCTATGGGGAGTTTGTCGAGCGCACGGAGCCGTCCCAGGTGGGCGCCGACCTGGTCGTGGGCAGCCTGATCAAGAATCCGGGCGGCGGTCTGGCCCCAACCGGCGGATACATCTGTGGCCGCAAGGAGCTGGTAGAGCGCGCCTCCTTCCGCCTCACCGTCCCCGGCATCGGCCGGGAGTGCGGTTCGACGTTGGGCAACAACCGCGCGCTCTATCAGGGGCTGTTCTTAGCGCCCCATACGGTTGCACAGGCGCTCAAAACCGCCGTCTTCTCCGCCAAAATTATGGAGCTGTTGGGCTATGAGACCGAGCCGCGCTCCGATCAGATCCGCCACGATATCATTCAGATGATCTCCCTGAACACGCCAGACGGCGTAGAGCGTTTTTGCCGCGGAATTCAGGCCGGCTCTCCGGTGGACAGTTTTGTCACGCCGGTACCGTGGGATATGCCGGGCTACGATGTGCCGGTAATCATGGCGGCCGGCGCGTTTATTCAGGGGGCCTCCATTGAGCTGTCTGCCGACGCGCCCATGCGGCCCCCCTACACCGTCTACCTGCAGGGTGGATTGACCTATGAGTCGGGCAAGACGGGGATTTTGCTGGCAGTGGAGGAGCTGCTCCGAGGCTGAATCAGTAGCCTTTCCCCGCGCCGTAGTCGGCGTAGGCGTCCGCCGCCTCTGCGGCGGAGTCAAACTGGCTGAAATAGGTGTAGTACTCCGGCACCTCTCCGAGCAGTACGGTCTCCGCGACGGTCACTCGCGTGGAGACGGTATGGGTACACGGTCCCCCGGGCAGCAGGAGTACCAGGTCAGATGCGATGACCAGATCAATACGGTGCACCGTCTGATTGATTCCGGCCGCCGTCAGGGAACTGTCCCAGTGGCCATCCAGCCCGGAGACGCCGCGCACGCGCACCGGAATTTCAAAGCCGTGCCCCGCCAAAATGGTCAGTCCGGTCAGGCTGCCCGCTGGAATGGAGATGGTCTCGGTCTGCAGCACCTCCAATGCCTCGAGTAACCGGACATTCAGCTCCGCCAGCAGGCGATTGGCCACCTCGGCGCGAGTGGTGACCGCCACCAGCTGCCCGCTCTGGTCATATTCCAGCTCTACCAGTTCGGAATAGGAGAGCTGATCAGACACGTCCTCCTGCGCGAGCACGCCGGAGACAATCTGGGTGACGCGGCGGGAGAGCATGGTCTCCGACGCTGACAGGACCAGCGGCCGCAGCTGGCTGTTGAGCCAGAAGATGCCAGCTGTTGCGAGCGCCAGTCCGGCCAGCACACCGGAGAGCAGACGGCGGCCGGGATGCCGGGAGATGCCCCGGCGCCGCCGGAATGGAAAACGAAGTGGCCGCATGATAACCTCCCCGCGCGCTCACGCGCGCCATCTGCGCAGACAGGAGAAAACCAAAACCTGTCCGCGTGAGATACCAGCCTCTCCTGTCAGTCTATGCGCGGAGAGGGGAAAGGGTGACAGTATGGACATTCAGGCACAGCTTGAGCAGTACCGTCGGACGCTCAACGAGTGGAACCACCGGTATTACGACCTGGACGCCCCCGTCGTCTCTGACTACGAATATGATATGCTGCTGCGAAAGCTTGAGCAGCTCGAGCAGGAGCATCCGGAGCTGATTACGCCGGATTCGCCCACCCAGCGGGTGGGGGGGCAGGCGCTGGAGGCATTCCAACAGGTTCGCCATGAGGTTCCGCTCCAGTCGCTGCAGGATGTGTTTGACGCCGCTGAGTTGAACGCCTTCTTCCAGCGGGTGGGACAGCAGGTCCAGTCGCCCAACTGGATTGTGGAGCCAAAGGTGGACGGCCTGTCCGTCGCGCTGGAGTATGTCGACGGCGTCTTTGTCCGCGGTGCGACCCGCGGGGATGGCC
This sequence comes from Candidatus Onthomonas avicola, assembly GCA_018710845.1. GTDB lineage: Bacteria > Bacillota > Clostridia > Oscillospirales > Oscillospiraceae > Onthomonas > Onthomonas avicola. The sequence goes on along the minus strand of DVJB01000062.1, from coordinate 113,674 downwards.
AGGTAGGGGAGGACGTGACGGAAAACCTCCGCACGGTGCGCTCCATCCCGCTGCGCCTGCAGGATGCGCCGCACCGGCTGATCGTCCGCGGAGAGTGCTATATGGCGCGCTCTGTCTTCCAGAAGCTCAACGCCCAGCGCGAGGAGGAGGGCAAGCCTCTGCTGGCCAACCCACGCAACGCCGCCGCAGGCTCCCTCCGGCAGTTAGATCCCAAGGTTGCGGCCAAGCGGCGGCTGGACTGCGTCATCTTCAATATTCAGCTCACCGACGGACCGTCCTTTGAGACGGACAGCGCCTCGCTGGACTACCTGGCCGGGCTGGGCTTTCCGGTGATTGAACATCCGGTCCTGCGGACAGCGGAGGAGGTCTCCGAATGGATTGCAGCGCTGGGGGAGGACCGGGAGCGCTATCTCTTTGACATTGACGGGGCTGTGGTCAAGCTGGACGCTCTGGCCGGCCGGGAACAGCTGGGTGAGACGGCAAAATTTCCCCGCTGGGCCGCTGCGTGGAAATACCCGCCGGAGCAGAAGGAGACGACGGTGCAGGACATCGTCATTCAGGTCGGCCGGACCGGTGTTCTGACACCGAAGGCGGTGGTGGCTCCGGTCCGTTTGGCCGGAACCACCGTCACCAACGCCACGCTGCACAACCAGGATTTCATCGCCGAGCGGGATATCCGCATTGGAGATACCGTCGTTGTCCAGAAGGCGGGGGAGATCATACCGCAAGTTGTCAGTGTCGTGCGGGAAAAACGTCCATCTCAGGCCCAGCCCTACCGCTTTCCGACCGTCTGCCCGGTCTGCGGCGCGCCGGTCCGCCGGGATGAGGACGGCGCGGCCATCCGCTGCACCGGGGCCGAATGCCCCGCCCAGCTCGCGCGTACCATCACCCACTTTGCCAGCCGCGGCGCCATGGACATCGAAGGTCTCGGCCCCGCCGTGGTGCAGTCTCTGTTGCGGGAAGGGCTGGTCCACTCCGCCGCCGATCTCTATACGCTCGACCCCGCCCGGGTCGCGCAGCTCGACGGCATGGGCGAGAAGTCGGCGGCGAAGCTGCAATCGGCGCTGGAGGCGAGCAAGTCGCGCGGTCTGGCCCGGCTGCTCACCGCATTTGGCATCCGTCAAGTGGGGGAGAAGGCGGCGCAGACGCTCAGCCGTACGTTCCGCACCCTCGACCGGCTGATGCAGGCCAGTGAAGAGGAACTGGTAGCTGTCGATGACGTGGGAGAGATCACTGCCCAGAGCCTGCTGGAGTGGTTTGCCTCGCCCCAGTCCCAGCACCTGATCTCCGCGCTGCGCGAGGCGGGCGTCTCGTTTGAGAGCCGGGAGCAGCCGATCGGAGAAAAGCTGGCCGGCAAAAGCATTGTCCTCACCGGAACCCTCTCACGCTACAGCCGGTCGGAGGCAAAGCAGCTGCTGGAGGCGCAGGGGGCCAAGGTGACCGGCTCTGTGTCCAAGAAGACCAGCTATGTGGTCGCCGGCGAGGCGGCTGGCTCCAAACTGACACGTGCGCAGGAGCTTGGCGTCCCTGTCCTCACGGAAGAGGAAATGATCGCGCTGCTGGAGGAGGGAACCGCCGCTCCTGCCGCGCAGACAGAAAGAGAATAGGAGCGTTTGATGATGGAACTTCGATTTGCGTCCCGGATGGAATCCTTTCAGCCTGGTATTTTCAGTGTGCTCAACGAGCGGAAAAACCAGCGCCTGCGCGACGGAAAGCCCGTCTGGAATCTCTCGGTTGGAACCCCGGATTTTGAGCCGGACCCGCACGTTATCCATGCGATGGAAGAGGCTGTCAAGCTGCCGGAGAATTACACCTACGCTCTGGCTGATCTGCCTGAGCTGATTCAGGCGGTCCAGGCATGGTATTTTCGCCGCTATCAGGTGACGCTGGAGCCGGATGAGATCACCAGCGTCAATGGCACTCAGGAGGGCATGGCCCATATTGCCTGGGCGCTGTGTGACCCGGGTGACCTCGTTCTGGCGCCCAATCCGGGCTACCCCATCTTTCAGATCGGCCCGCAGCTCTGCGGGGCGCAAATCGTCCCATACGATCTGCTGCCGGAAAACGGCTACCTGCCCGACCTGGAGTCCATTCCGGAGGATATCGCGCGCCGCGCGAAGGTCATGGTAGTCTCTTACCCCGCAAACCCTGTCTGTCGGACGGCGCCCGCCAGCTTTTACCGGGAGCTGATCGCCTTTGCCGAGCGCAATCAGATCATCATTATACATGACAACGCCTATTCTGAAATTGTCTACGATGGGCATGAGGCGCCCTCCTTCCTCTCTTTTCCCGGCGCCAAGGAAGTTGGGATTGAGTTCAATTCCCTCTCCAAGAGCTACTGCCTGACCGGAGCGCGCATCTCCTTTGCCCTCGGCAACCGTGAGATCATCCGGAAATTTGCCACCCTGCGCAGCCAGATCGACTACGGTATCTTCAAGCCGGTACAGTATGCCGCCATTGCGGCCCTCAACGGCCCGCAGGACGGCGTAGCTTGGCGGCGCAAAGGCTATCAGCGCCGCCGCGACGCCCTGTGCGGCGGGCTGCGGGCCGCTGGCTGGAATGTGCCGGACAGCGAGGGAAGCATGTTTGCCTGGGCTCCGCTTCCGGGGCGGTATACCAATTCGGTCGAATTTTGTTTTGAGCTGCTCGAGCGCACGGGAGTTCTGTGTACGCCGGGTTCCGCGTTCGGCTCGCTGGGAGAGGGGCACGTCCGCTTTGCGCTGGTGCTGCGCACCGCGCAGATGGAAGAGCTGATCCGGGCCATCTCGGAGAGCGGAATTTTGGATTCCTAAAGTTCTCTTTCCTTCGGCCTGTGGGATAACAGCAAAATTCCCTACTTTACTGCCTTGGATGATTTTGCTATAATATGCCTGAAACAGCGGGAAGACGACTTCCTAGCTGAAAACAGACGGCCACAGAGGCAAGAAATATCAACAACCTGTCTGGACGCAGCGGGTGTCAGCCAGGTCAGTGAGAAAGGGGAGAGGGCAGATGCTTCACATTGCAGTCGTGGAAGACGATCGGGAAGACAGCCGCCAGCTCCAGGAATTTATCCACCGGTACGGCCGGGAAAATGAGATGGAATTTCAGGTGCAGGCATTTGGAGACGGAAGCGAAATCTTAGGCGGCTATCAGCCGAAGTATGACATCATTCTGCTGGATATTGAGCTGCCGAAAGTGAATGGAATGGATACCGCCACCTGCATCCGGCAGCAGGACAGCGAAGTGATTTTGATGTTCGTCACCAACATGGCGCAGTATGCAATCAACGGCTACGAGGTAGGCGCACTGGATTTTGTACTCAAGCCGGTCCACTATTACACCTTTTCAGTCCGTTTTGCCAGGGCTGTACAACGGGCACAAAAGCGAGAATCCGGGCAGGTACTGCTGAACCTGCCGGACTCCATCCGGAGAATCAGCACCAGCCAGATCTACTACATCGAAGTGCAAAACCGTATGCTGCACTACCATACTGAGCAGGGCGAGCTTGTCGTGCGTGGGACCATGCAAGCCACAGAACAGGAGCTGTTCCGGTACCACTTTGTCCGATGCAACTACTGGTACTTGGTCAACCTGCGCTACGTGACGGAAATCCGCCGGGACACTGTGATTGTCGCCGGAAATGAGCTGGAAATCAGCCGCCGGAACCGGACCGCGTTTATGACCGCGCTGACCAACTACGTAGGAGGGAATTACTGATGCCTCCAGGCCATTGGGGAATAGCGCTCGGAATCTCCCTGTCCTTTTGGGTGGTGGCGGCGTTGTTTCTGATCCCGCTGCGGCATCGGCGCTGGGCCGCTCTGAGCGCAGTCTCCTGCACCGCTGTCGGGTTGCTGCTGCAGCTGGCATTCTGGCTGCTTTTTCTCCCGGCTGCCGGATGGCCTGAGTGGGCAGTCACCCTCCTGCATATTGCCCTGGCGATCTGCCTGTTTCACCTGTGCGCACAGCTGACCTTTCCGGCCGTCTGTTACTGTACGATCTGGACGGTTTCGATCCATGAGCTAGGCATCCAAATTTATTGGATTGTCTTTGCCATAGGGGAGATTGTCGGCGGAGCACACCTTCCCTTTCCCTGCACCCTGATCGGATGTCTGTGCACGGCAGCGTTTTTCATCGTCATTGGACTTACGCTGGCGCGTTGGATGCCGGAGCGCGGGCGTTATGAGATCGGACCGCGGCAGTTTGGCGGCGCGGTGTTTTCCTTTTCCGTGCTCCAGATGCTGGTCTTTTTGTCCGGCGGCAGATGGCTGTCTGCCGCCGGGTGGTCCGACTGGCCTTTGCTGATGCTGATGGAGTTGTATTGTGTGACGCTTCTCTATATTCAGCATGAGATGTTCAAGAAAAGCGCCATGCGGCAGGAGCTAAGTATCCTGAACCGGATTCAGGCCCAGCAAAAGAGTCAATACGCGCTTGCCCGGGAAAACGTGGCGCTCATCAATCGAAAATGCCATGATTTGAAGCATCAGCTGCGCGCCCTGCGGGTGCTCTATCAGGACGAACAGCGGGAGCAGTATCTCCGGGAGATGGAAGGTATCGTCAACGCCTACGACGCCACCGTGTTTAATACGGGAAATAAGGTACTTGACACTGTTTTGACGGAGAAGAGCCTCTATTGCCAAGCCAATGCCATTCAGGCCAACTGTATTGCCGACGGAAAGCGGCTGGATTTTATTGACCCGGTCGACCTGTATACGATCTTCGGCAATGCGCTGGACAATGCCATTGAACACGTCAAAGAGCTGGAAGAGCCGGAAAAGCGGATCATCGACGTAATGGTCTATCAGGAAAATCAGTTTGTCATTGTCCAAATTATCAATCCGATCGCCGGCTCGCTGCAGTTTGACGAGGACGGAATGCCGCTGACGACCAAAGAGGACAAACGCTACCACGGCTTTGGTCTCAAGAGCATCCGACAGACGTCGGAACAGTACGGCGGGTTCCTGACCATAGCAGTGGAAAACGGCTGTTTTTGCCTGAGAATCCTTTTCCCCAAGCCAGCTTCTGATGAAAGAGAATAAAACTGCCCGATTCTTTGTGCATTTATCACAAAAATTAGGGCAGTTTTTTTGCGTCGAACGACCACTTAAGCAATATGGAAAGCCACTTGCGCAAAGAGTGTTGAGCTTTTAGAAAAATATTTGTAAAATTAGCATATCATCATGTGCAACGATGAACATGGCTGTGTACTGGCCGGTGCGCAGCGACGGCTTTTGTCCTACGCATGCACATCTGCATACCAATCAGGCAGAGAAAGGGAGGATTGGATTGAGAAGGATTGAGTGCTTAAATCCGGGCTGGCAATTCTGTGGACCGGACAGGCAGTGGAAGGCGGTAGACCTTCCGCATACCTGGAACGCCATCGATGGTCAGGACGGCGGCAATGACTACTGGCGCGGCAGCTGCCAGTACACGCGCAAATTCCCGCTGCCGGCGTTTGATCCGGAGCGGGAACAGGTATATTTGGAGTTCCGCGGCGTCAATTCCACAGCGGATGTCTCGGTGAACGGGCGGCAGGTCGTCCACCATGACGGCGGCTATTCGACGTTCCGGGCGGATATCACCGATTTGCTGGAAAAGGAAAATCTGCTGGAAGTGACGGCGGACAACAGCGTGAACGACCGCGTCTATCCGCAGAAGGCAGATTTTACATTTTACGGCGGCATCTATCGGGACGTCTATCTGATGGTGGTCAACCGGGCCCACTTCGACCTGGACTATTACGGGGGACCTGGTCTGCAGATCACTCCGACAGTCTCCCAGAGAACCGGTAAGGTGCGTGTGGAGAGCTATACCAATGTCAAATCGGCGCAGATCCTTGTCACCGTGACAGACGCAAACGGCGTAATTGTGGCCAAGGGAGAGGGGAACGACATCTCCCTGGAAGTCCCGGACGTCCACCTGTGGGATGGAGTAAAGGATCCCTATCTCTATACTGCCACGCTGCAGCTGCGCTATGAGGGAGAGATCGTAGATGAGATCAGCAGCCGCTTTGGGTTCCGCACCTTTAAGGTGGACCCGAAGGAGGGCTTCTTCCTCAACGGCCGCAAGTATCCGCTCCACGGCGTCTCCCGCCACCAGGACCGCAGAGGCATCGGCAATGCGCTCAGCAAGGCCGAGCACGACGAGGATATGGCACTCATCCGCGAGATCGGCGCCAACACCATCCGCCTGGCCCATTATCAGCACGACCAATATTTCTATGACCTGTGCGATCAGTACGGCATGATTGTCTGGGCGGAGATCCCCTATATCTCCGAGCATATGCCCAATGGCCGTGAGAATACGATCAGCCAGATGAAGGAGCTGATCATCCAGAACTATAACCATCCCAGCATTGTCACCTGGGGCGTCTCCAACGAGATCACCATCTCCACCAAGGACAAGGAGGACATGCTGGACAACCACCGGGTGCTCAACGACCTGTGTCACAAGATGGACCCCACCCGGCCGACAACGCTTGCCTGCTATGCGATGTGCGGCCCGTTCAACAAGGTGGCGCATATCACCGACCTTGTCAGCTGGAACCTCTACCTGGGCTGGTACGTCCCGGGCCTCTTCCTGAACGACTGGTGGATCAGCTTTTTCCACTGGCGCTATCCGAACCGTTGCCTGGGCTATTCGGAGTATGGCTGCGAGGGCATGCCCAACCTGCATTCCTCCCATCCTAAGCGCGGCGACCATACAGAGGAATATCAGGCCATCTATCACGAGTTCCTCGTCGAATGCTTTGAGCGCCACCCCTACATGTGGAGCACCCATGTGTGGAATATGTTCGACTTTGCCGCCGATGCCCGCGATCAGGGCGGCGAGCCGGGCATGAACCACAAGGGTCTGGTCACCTTTGATCGGAAGATCAAAAAGGACAGCTTCTATCTCTATAAGGCCTACTGGAGTGATGAGCCCTTCGTCCATATCGCTGGCAGCCGCTATGTGGACCGCCCGGAGCAGGTGACGACGGTCAAGGTCTATACCAACCAGCCGAAGGTCTCGCTCTATGTCAACGGAACGCTGCTGGCCGAACAGAGCGGCAGCAAGGTGCTGACGTTCCAGGTCACGCTGAAGGGTGAGACCGTGGTCGAGGCGGTGGCGGGCGACTGCAAGGACAGCGCCACCTTCCGCTATGTCAGTCAGCCCAACCCGGCTTACACCCTCCAGAAGAGCAGCAGCAACAGCGCAAACTGGGTGTGAGCCGTCCCCGTGTTTATCACTGTCCTCTGGTGAGAAGGGCAGGGTAAAATAAATCTTTTGTAGGAGGAAAAGAAATGCAGAAGAAACCAAAAGTCGTACTCTGGTCCGTCCTGACCGCGATCATGGCCATTGTTCTGGTGGTCGGCATCGTGCTCAACGTCGTGGCCAATATGTACGCCACCACGATCAACGTGGCCCTGGGCACCAATTACTTCAGGGTTGACGGCGCGTCTGACGACGTCTATTTTGCCAGTGAGTTCTCTTCGGACGAGGAGCGCTGGGCCAACGCCGAGGCGCTGTGCGCCGAGCTCGGCCAGGAGGGCTCCACCCTGCTGAAGAACGACAACGACGCCCTGCCTCTGGCCAGCGGCGCGAAGGTCAGCCTGTTCGCCCGCGGCTCGGTCGACCTGATGTACGGCGGCACCGGCTCCGGCGGCGTTGACACCAGCTCCGCCCAGTCCCTGAAGGACGTGCTCACCGCCCGCGGCGTCGAGGTCAACGAGACGCTGTGGAGCTGGTACACCTCCGAGAGCGTCTTCAGCAAGTATGGCCGCCAGACCCCGGCCGCCATCTCGGACTCCCTGGTCGCCAACTCCCAGTATGGCGTCAACGAGGCCCCCTGGTCTGAGGTCGAGGCCGGCGCCGGCGACTCCTTCGCCGACTACGGCGACGCCGCCATCGTCGTCTTCGCCCGCTCCGGCGGCGAGGGCGCGGACCTCCCCGCCGGCGACATCGGCGCGGAGATGACCTACACCAAGGACGGCCAGGAGGTCGCCTACACCTATGGCTCCTCCGCTGACGGCACCGACGGCAACTATCTGGCCCTCTCCACCCAGGAGCAGGAGCTGCTGGCCGGCCTGAAGAAACTCAAGGACGCCGGCGTCTTCAAGAGCATCATCGTCCTGCTCAACACCTCCAACGCCATCGAGCTCGACTTCCTGAATCCTGAGATCTGCGGCGTGGACTACGGCATCGACTCCTGCATGTGGATCGGCGACGTCGGCCAGTCCGGCATCGTGGGCGTGGCGGAGCTGCTGACCGGCGCTGCCTCTCCCTCCGGCTCCCTGGTGGACACCTTCCTCTATGACAACCTGACCAACCCCGCCATCCACAACTTCTACTCCCAGAAGTACACCAACGCCGATGACTACGGCCTGCAGTGCGAGGACAGCGCGGACGTCCAGGGCATGTACTCCGCCTACGAGGAGGGCATCTACCTCGGCTACCGTTACTTCGAGACCCGGTACGAGGATGCCGTCATGGGCACCGGCAACGCCGGAGACTATGACTACACCACCACCGTCGCCTATCCCTTCGGCTATGGCATCAGCTACACCACTTTCGAGTACAGCAACTACAGCGTGACGGAGAACGCCGACAGCTTCACCGTCAATGTCACCGTCACCAACACCGGCGATGTGGCCTCCAAGAAGACCGTCCAGGTCTACTTCCAGTCCCCGTTCACCGACTATGACGTGGCCAACAAGATCGAGAAGGCCTCCATCGAGCTGTGCGGCTTTGCCAAGACGGACGTCCTCGAGCCCGGCGCCTCCGCCGACGTCTCCATCGAGGTCCCGAAGACCGAGCTGCGCTCCTATGACGCCTATGGCGCCGGCACCTACATCCTCGACGCCGGTTCCTACTACTTCACCGTCGCCAACGGCGCGCACGAGGCCCTGAACAACGTCCTGGCCGCCAAGGGCTACACCACCGCCGACGGCATGGACGCCGAGGGCAACGCCGGCATGACCTGGGAGTGGACGGTCGAGTCTCTGGACACCGAGATCTTCGCCACCTCCCGCGCGACCGGCAACGCCATCACCAACCTCTTCAGCGAGTCCGATCCTACCATCAGCTCGGTCGCGCCCGACGGTGACTTCACCGCCCTGAGCCGCACCGACTGGGAGGGCACCTATCCGCACTCTCCCGCCGTCCTCACTCTGACGGACGCCACCGCGGCCGACCTGGCCTTCATCCGCTATGACGCCTCCTCCTATGACGGCACCGCCCTGGAGACCTACGGCTCCACCCTGGGCGCGGACAACGGCCTGAACCTGTCCATGCTCATCGGCGCGGAGAAGGATGACGAGCGCTGGTATCAGCTCCTCGATCAGCTCACCTTCGACGAGATGAACAACATGATCACCCTGGGCTTCCACAACACCGCGATGGCCCGCTCCATCCACAAGGTCGCCACCAACGACGAGAACGGCCCGCAGGGCTTCACCGCCAGCCTGACCGGCGGCCGCTCCGGCACCGCCTTCACCTCTGAGGACATCATGGCCGCCACCATGAACACCGAGCTGATGTACCGCGTCGGCGCCGCCATCGGCGAGGACTGCATGGCCTTCGGCTACTCCGGTCTCTATGGTCCCGGCGTGAACATGCACCGCACCGCCTATTCTGGCCGTAACTTCGAGTACTACTCTGAGGACCCCTTCGTCTCCGGCGAGATCTGCACCGCTGAGACCCAGGGCATCCAGTCCAAGGGCGTCTATGTCTACCTGAAGCACGTGGCCCTGAACGACTCCGAGTCCAGCCGCCGCGGCGTCAACACCTGGCTGACCGAGCAGGCCGCCCGCGAGATCTATCTCGAGGTCGCTGACCGCGCCATCATCGACGGCGGCGCCTGGTGCACCATGTCCGGCTTCAACCGCTGGGGCACTGAGTGGTGCGGCGAGAACTACAACCTCCAGACCTCCTACCTGCGCGGCGAGCTCGGTATGCGCGGCATGTCCATCACCGACTTCTCCGGCTCCAGCCAGTACATGGACGTCCCCGACGCCCTCCTGGCCGGCACCGACATCTGGGACAGCCCGATGCCGATGATCCACACCACCTATGTCAGCGAGAACCTCACCGCGGACGAGAACATGATCGCCGAGATGAAGGAAGCGATCCACAACATCTGCTACACCGTGGTCAACTCCAACGCCATGAACGGCTGGGATGAGGACACCCGGATCGTGGATAACATCCCCTGGTGGCAGCTCGCGATCTACGCCGTCATCGCGGTCGGCGCGGTCGGCACCGTGGTCTGCGCCATCAACCTCGTCGGCGCGCTCAAACTCAAGAAATCCAGCACGAACCGGAAATAAGAAGGACAGGTAATGGCATGGACATCCCGGCCGCCCATTCCCTGACCGGCCGGGACCCATGGTGTCCAACCCCATTCCCCGTCTTGTCTAAGGCGGGGAATGGACCCCATATAGCTATTCTTAAGAGGAGAAAGCGCAATGAAGGAAACCTCACCTGCGGTTTCATCTGTAAACCGCGCAAAAATGTATCAGCTAGTCCTGTTTCCAATGAATAACGGGGCTACCAACGTCTATTTTGTCCTTATCCTCTCTTATGTTGCCCAGTTTGGTTCCAGCGTGCTCCTGTTGGGCATGTTTGCATCGATTATGGTAACGGTCATGCGTGTTGCGGACGCCATTACAGACCCGATTATCGGGGCTATGATGGATCGCACCAGCACCAGAATCGGTAAATTCCGTCCCTTCATGATCATCGGCAGTGTAATTATGGCTGTCAGCGTAATTGCCCTGTATGTGCTACTGCCCTTTATCCCGGAAACTATGATGCCTCTCCGGTATATCGGGTTTGTTGTGGTCTATTTTGTGTGGGTCATTGGCTACACCTTCCAGACCTCGGTTACCCGTGCCGGTCAGACCGTGCTCACCAATGACCCCAATCAGCGGCCAATGTTCACCATTTTCAATACCATCGGCTCCATGCTTGGTATGGGTGTAATGCAGTTGCTGATCCCTATGCTGAAAAACGCGTACGATGTCTATGACGAGGCTGGCGTACTGGTGACTTCAGGTTATGCCCGGCCCGAGCTGTACCGGGTGATTGCACCAGTCGGTATCATCGTATCTGTGTTCCTGACCGTTCTGGCCATCATTGGCATTGCCGGTAAGGACCGTCCGGAGTACTACGGTATTGGTGGTGACTCGCAGGCCAAGGTCAAAGTTTCTGAGTATGTGGAGATCATTAAGAACAACAAGCCAATGCAGCGCCTTATGGTAGCCGGTGCCGGCTGCAAGCTGGCTTTGGCGATTGCGACTAATACGACTGTCTTGTTGGCCTTGTATGGCATCGTCATGGGCAATTATAACAGTCTGTATCTGCCTATGATGATTCTGGGCTATGTCTGCGCAGTCCCCTTCTTCCTGCTCTCTGTACGCACCTCTCAAAAGTTGGGCCAGAAAGCTTCCCTGACTCGTTATGTTGCGGTAGCATTCACCTGCTATATTGGCGTGCTGATTTTGTTGATTATCTGTGATCACACTGTCGGCAGTGCGCTGACCCTCTCCTTCCCGTTTAACGGCGGCGGAGCAATCAACCTGTATACTATCCTGTTCATCCTTTGCTTTGGCATCGGCTATGGCGCCTACTACGCGACGGCGGATATGCCGATTCCGATGGTGGCTGACTGTTCTGACTATGAGACCTATCGGTCCGGCAAGTATATCCCCGGCATCATGGGAACGCTCTTCTCCCTGGTGGATAAGCTTGTCTCCTCACTGGCACAGACTCTGGTGGCAATTATTTTCCTGATCTGTGCTGGCCTGAGCGAGTTGCCCACGGATGCAACGCCTTACTCTGACGGACTCAAAGTAGCTGTCATTATCATGTTCTGCATCATTCCGCTGCTGGCATGGGCTGCAACACTTTGGGCTATGAAGGGCTACAGTCTGACCGGTGCGAAGATGAAAGAGATTCAGTCGATCAATGCCGCCCGTAAAGACTTGATCTCCCAGGGCATGTCGCTGGAAGATGCCATGGCGAAGGTCCAGACCATTGACCAGGTTCCACAGAAATTCCGCTCCTGAGAAAAGCATATCTGCAGGCTTTACACTGCCATAAGCCCGGGACCTGATCTGTGCGCCCTGGACGCACACCGGCGCCGCCGCAGAGGGCTCCTGCCTCTGCGGCGGCATTGGTGCGAAATCTGTCCCTGCGCGCAGACAGCGCGAATTCCCATCAGAAAGGATGATCCCATGAACACATTTCTGACCGACGATTTCCTTCTGGACACTGCCACGGCGCGGACGCTCTATCACGAATACGCCGCCTCGATGCCGATCGTGGACTATCACTGCCATATTGACCCGAAGGAGATCTATGAAGACCGGCGTTTTGAGAACATCACGCAGGTCTGGCTGGGCGGAGATCACTACAAGTGGCGCCTGATGCGCTCCAACGGTGTGGACGAATACTACATCACCGGGGATGCTCCCGATCGTGAGAAATTCCAGAAATTTGCCGAGACACTGCCGCGGGCCATCGGCAACCCGCTCTATCACTGGTGCCATCTGGAGCTGAAGAATTATTTCGGCTACCGGGGCGTCCTCAACGCCGACACCGCGGAGGAGATCTGGAACCTATGCAATGAGAAGCTGCAAAATGACCCGTCCATGAGCGCCCGCGGCCTGATTCAGGGCAGCAATGTCGCCATGGTGGGCACGACGGACGACCCGTGCAGTGATCTCGCCTGGCACAAGAAACTGCGGGAGGATGCCTCCTTTACTACCAAGGTCTGCCCCAGTTTCCGCCCCGATCCGGCGCTAAACATCCACAAGCTCGGCTTTGCCGCCTATATCGCACAGCTCGGCGAGACGGTAGGGATGACTCTCTCCACCGTACAGGATGTGAAGGATGCCCTGAGCGCGCGCATCGCCTATTTTGACGCCAACGGCTGCCGCGCGGCGGACCACGGCCTGGACTATGTGATGTACCATCCCGTCAGCGACGAGGAGGCCACCGCCGCGCTGCAAAAGGCACTCGCCGGCGAACCGGTCAGCAAGGAGGAGACAGAGGGCTATCAGACCGCCCTGCTGCTCCACTGCGGCCGGGAGTACGCTGCTCATAACTGGGCGATGCAGCTGCACTTCAGCTGCGTGCGCAACCCCAACAGCCGGATGCTCGCCCAACTCGGCCCGGACACCGGCTTTGACTGCATGGCGGTCACCGACAGCTGCGCGGCCACCTACGCCCTGATGGATGCCTGGGAGCGGGAAGGGAAGCTCCCGAAGACCATTCTTTACAGTCTGAACCCGGCGGATAACGAATGGTTGGACACCCTGCTCGGCGCGTTCCAGAGCAGCGAGATCCCCGGCAAGATCCAGCACGGCAGCGCCTGGTGGTTCAATGACAACAAGATCGGCATGACCGATCAGCTCAGCAGTCTGGGCAACTTGGGCGTTCTGGGCAATTTCATCGGCATGCTCACCGACAGCCGCAGCCTGCTCAGCTATGCCCGGCATGAGTACTTCCGCCGCATTCTCTGCTCCCTCTTCGGGCGCTGGGTGGAGCACGGCGAGTATCCGGCCGACATCCCCTATCTGGGCGGTCTGGTGCAGGACATCTCCTATCGCAACGCCAAGCGTTACTTTAATCTTTGATCTCTGAAGCGATCGGAAGGAGGTATTTTATGAAACTGTCATTTCGCTGGTATGGTGAGTCCGACCCTATCTCACTGGAATATATCAGTCAGATTCCGGGGATGCGTTCCATCGTCTCCGCTGTCTATGACGTCAAGCCCGGAGAGGTCTGGCCGGAAGAATCCATCCAGCGTCTGAAGGAGCAGTGCGAGGCGCACAATCTGGTCTTTGACGTGGTGGAGTCCATCCCCGTCAGCGAGGATATCAAGCTGGGCACGGAAAAGCGCGATGCGCACATTGACGTCTATTGCAAAAATATCCGCCGCTGCGCCAAGTATGGCGTCAAATGTGTCACCTATAATTTCATGCCTGTCTTTGACTGGACCCGGACACAGCTGGACCGCAAGGCCCCTGACGGCTCCACCAGTCTGGTCATGTACTGGGACCAGATGCGTGGACTCGATCCGCTCAAGGACGACATCCATCTCCCCGGCTGGGACTCCAGCTATACGCAGGAGGAGGTTCGTGACCTGATCCGCGCCTACGGTGAGTTGGGCGAGGAGGGACTGTGGAAGAATATTGAGATCTTCCTCAAGCGTGTGATTCCGGTCGCCGAAGAGTGCGGCGTGGTGATGGCACTGCATCCTGATGATCCCCCGTATCCGATCTTCGGACTTCCGCGTGTGATCACCTGCGAGGAGAATCTGGACCGCTATCTCTCCATTGTGGATTCCCCGGCCAATTCTCTCTGTCTGTGCACCGGCAGTTTGGGCTGCGCGCGCAGCAACGATATCCCCGCCATGGTGCGCAAGTACTCCGCCGCCGGCCGAATCGGCTTTATGCATATCCGCAATGTCAAGATCATGGACGACGGCAGCTTTGAGGAGCGTGCACACCTGTCCAGCTGTGGCAGCCTGGATATCTATGAGATCGTCCGCGCCTTGGTGGAGACCGGCTTTGACGGCTATGTCCGTCCGGACCACGGCCGCATGATCTGGGGCGAGACCGGCAAGCCGGGCTATGGCCTGTACGACCGCGCGCTCGGCGCGACTTACATCAACGGCCTGTTTGAGGCCTGCGAGAAGCAGCTGAAGTGGGAAAAGCAAGGGGTATAAAGCCCCAGCATATATCCAAAAGGAGGGACTCATCCGATGAACGAAGTACTTCAAAGAATCTATGAGATCGGTATTGTTCCGGTCATCGCCATTGACGACGCCGAGAAGGCTGTGCCGCTGGCCAAGGCACTGGTAGCCGGCGGCCTGCCCGCCGCCGAGGTGACCTTCCGCACAGCTGCCGCTGAGGAGGCCATCCGCCGGATCGTGGCGGAAGTCCCTGAGATGCTGGTGGGTGCTGGCACCGTCCTGACCAAGGACCAGGTGGACCGCGCGATTGATGCCGGCGTCAAGTTTATCGTCAGCCCTGGCTTCAATCCGGAGATCACCAAATACGTCATCGACCGCGGCATGCTGATGATGCCCGGAACCGCCACCCCCGGCGAGATGGAGCAGGCGATGGCAATGGGACTGGACGTGGTCAAGTTCTTCCCGGCCGAGCAGAACGGCGGCGTGGCCAAGCTCAAGGCAGTGGCCGGCCCCTATGGCAACCTGCGCTGGATGCCCACCGGCGGCGTCAACGCCAAGAATCTGCTCGACTACCTGAGCTTCCCGAAGATCATCGCCTGCGGCGGCACCTGGATGGTGAAAAAGGACCTGATCGAGAGCGAGAACTGGGCGGAAATCGAGCGCCTGACTCGCGAGGCAGTCAACACCATGATGGGCTTTGAGCTGATGCATGTGGGCATCAACACCGAAAACGCCGAGGAGGCGCGCACGGCTGCCCAGATGTTCCAGACTATGTTCGGACTCCCGGTTGCAGAGGGGAACAGCAGCATTTTTGTCGGCAAGAAGGAGATCGAGGTCATGAAGAGCCAGTATCTCGGCGCCAACGGCCACATCGCGATCGGCACCAACACCCTGCCGCGCGCGATCGCCTACTTCAAAAACCGCGGCTTTGCCTTCCGCGAGGAGACGGTCACCGCCAAGGCGGCCTATTTCCAGGACGAGATCGCCGGCTTTGCCATCCATCTGGTGCAGAAGTAACTTTCCATAGCGTTTATTAAGGAGGCCATTGCATATGTCTAAAAAAGTGATCACCTTTGGCGAACTGATGCTGCGCCTGCAGCCGTATGACTACCTGCGCTTTATCCAGGCTGACAGTTTTGAGGCTACCTTCGGCGGCGGCGAGGCCAACGTGGCGGTCAGTCTGGCCAACTACGGCCTGGATGCCCACTTCGTCTCCAAGCTGCCCAAGCATGCCATTGGCCAGATGGCGGTCAACAGCCTGCGCAAGTATGGCGTGGATACCAGCGACATCACCCGCGGCGGCGACCGCGTGGGAATCTATTTCCTGGAGAAGGGCGCCTCTCAGCGCGGCAGCGTCTGCATCTATGACCGTGCCCACAGCGCCATCGCGGAGGCCTCTCCGGAGGACTTCGACTGGGATGCTATCTTTGACGGCGCGTCCTGGTTCCACTTCACCGGAATCACCCCGGCCCTCGGCCCCAATGTAGTTGAGATCTGCCGTCAGGCCTGCAAGGCCGCCAAGGCCAAGGGGGTCAAGATCTCCTGTGACCTGAACTACCGCGGCAAGCTATGGACCCGCGCTGAGGCGCGCGCGGCGATGACCGACCTCTGCCAGTATGTGGACGTCTGCATCTCCAACGAGGAGGACGCAAAGGATGTCTTCGGCATCGAGGCGGCCAACACGGATATCAACGCCGGTGAGCTGAACAAGGAGGGCTACAAGAGCGTGGCCAAGCAGCTGGCCGATCAGTTTGGCTTTGAGAAGGTCGCCATCACCCTGCGTGAGAGCAAGTCCGCGTTTGATAACGACTGGAGCGCCATGCTCTACGATGTGGCCAGCGGCGAGTATTGCTTCTCCAAGCTCTATCACCTGCACATCATCGACCGCGTCGGCGGCGGCCTGATCTATGCCCTGCTTTCCGGCAAGAGCACGCAGGAGGTGGTGGAGTTTGCGGTCGCAGCCTCCGCACTCAAGCACTCCATTGAGGGCGACTATAACTTTGTCACCGTGGACGAGGTGGAAAAACTGGCCGGCGGCAGCGGCTCCGGCCGTGTACAGCGCTGAGCCGGGAAGGAGATTACATCATGGAAAAGAACGTACTGAACACCGATCTGACCGGAAAGGTCGCCGCTGTGACCGGCGCAGGCGGTGTGCTCTGCTCCGCGTTTGCCAAGGTGCTGGCCCGGGCGGGTGCCAAGGTCGCCCTGCTCGACCTGAATCTGGAGGCTGCGCAGAAGTTTGCCGACGAGATTGTCGCCGAGGGCGGCGTCGCCAAGGCATACAAGTGCAATGTTCTGGAGAAAGAGAACTGCTACGACGTGGCGGATCAAGTCGCCGCTGACCTTGGCCCCTGCGATATTCTGATCAACGGCGCTGGCGGCAACAATCCCCGTGCAACGACAGATAAGGAGTACTACGAGGTCGGCGACATCGACGCGGACACTAAGAGCTTCTTTGACCTGGAGAAGAGCGGCGCGGAGTTTGTCTTTAATCTGAACTTCATTGGCACTCTTCTGCCCACGCAGGCATTTGCCCGCCAGATGGTGGGGCGTCCCGGCTGCAATATTCTCAATATCAGCTCTATGAATGCCTACACCCCGCTGACCAAGATCCCCGCCTATTCCGGTGCGAAGGCGGCGGTGAGCAACTTCACCCAGTGGCTGGCGGTTCACTTCTCTCGCGTCGGCATCCGCGTGAACGCGATCGCCCCCGGATTCTTCTCCACCAAGCAGAACGCTGCGCTCCTCTTCAATCCCGACGGCACTCCCACGGCACGGACCGGAAAGATTTTGGCTGCCACGCCGATGGGGCGCTTTGGTGACACGGAGACCGAATTGGCGGGCGCCGTCCTGTTCCTGCTCAACAACGAGGCGGCCAGCTTTATCACCGGTGTCTGCATCCCCATCGACGGTGGTTTCTCCGCCTATTCCGGAGTGTAAGATGCTCAGACGCATTGCGGACGTATGACCAATTCAAGGGGCCTGCCGTTTTGGCAGGCCCCTGTGATTTTTCTGGCATGTCATGTCACTTTATGGTATAGTAGTGATAATCCTCAGCGGTCAAACGCCGGATTGGTGAAATAGACATTTTTTTGATTCATCTTTTCCTTTGCTTTCTCCAGCGCCTCGCCAAAACGCTGGAAGTGGACGATCTCACGCTCGCGCAGGAAACGGATGACATCATTGACGTCTGGATCGTCTGACAGCCGCAGGATATTGTCGTAGGTCACACGGGCCTTCTGCTCTGCTGCCATATCCTCTGTCAGATCACAGATGACATCCCCCTTGACGCCAATGCCAGCGGCCGACCAGGGGAATCCGGAGGCTGCGGTGGGATAGACGCCGGTCGTGTGATCGACAAAATAAGGTGCAAAGGCGCTCTCCCGAATCTGCTCGTCGGAGAGCTTTCTGGTCAGTTGGTGCACAATAGAGGCAACCATCTCCAGATGTCCCAGCTCTTCAGTCCCTATCTCATGGTCATTGCGGAACACAGCCGCCTGAAAGGGGGAATTACCGGCCATGCCTGAGCAAATCCGCCCCGCTTCACCGGGGCAGCGGCGCGCCGTCGTTCTGGTCGGGGCAGGAATTTTGGACGTTCTTGTCCGTCCAGCAGGACCGGAGGTTTTTGTGTCCGGCTCTATCCCGGCAGAGGAAATCCGTCTCTCCGTCGGCGGAGACGCCCTCAATGAGGCCACTATATTGGCCCGGCTGGGAGCCGAAGTCTTTCTGCAAACCGTGATCGGGGAAGATACGGCCGGTCAAGTCATCCTGCGCCATTGCCGGAACTGCGGCATCTCCCTGCTCGGTCACCCCGTTCGTACTGGGTTGGAGACAGGCATCAACGTCGTATTGATACAGGCAAATGGGGAGCGGAGCTTTCTCACCAATCCCACTGGCAGTCTGCGCAGCCTGCGCCTGGACGATCTCTCGCTCTCTTTCCCGCCGCAGGCGGGCATTCTCTGCCTAGCCAGCATTTTTGTATCCCCGCATCTGCGTACGAAAGGGTTGTCCGCGCTCTTTTGCGCCGCCAGGGCACAGGGACTCACGATCTGTGCCGACCTGACCCGCCCAAAGCACGGGGAACGGCTCGAGGATCTTGCCGAGGCGCTTAGGTATGTGGATTTTCTCTTTCCCAATGAAGGGGAGGCCATTGCGCTCACCGGTGCAGACGGGGTCGAGCAGGCCGCCGAACAGCTGCACCGCGCCGGAGTCGGTCACGTGGTGATCAAATGCGGCGCGCGCGGCTGTTATCTGCGTGACGGGCAGTTTGCCCAATACGTCCCGGTAGCCAGCGGCGTGCGCTGTATTGATACCACCGGGGCGGGGGACAGCTTTGCAGCTGGGTTTCTCTTTGCGCTCTCCAGGGGGTGGGACATGCTTGCCTGTGCCCGGTTTGCCAACGCCTGCGGCGCGCATGCCGTTGCCTCTACCGGGTCTGTCGCGTGGGCGGAATCTCTGACCTCCTCTGACGTCGAAGCGCTGAGCAGGGAGGCTCTCTCCCCGCTTAGCGCTGTCAAATCGTGCGGCAGTCCGCCGCGGCGGAATTAGCGGCGAATGTCGTAGTTCATGTTCATCAGGTCCCGGATGGTCTGCGCGTCATCTGTGATATTGGCATCGCCATGGATCGTGTGCTTGATAGCCGAACTGGCAACCGCAAAATTGATCATGTCCATCGGCCGGTAGTTGTGGATCATCGCGTAGATGAGCCCGCTGGCAAAGGCGTCGCCGCCGCCGACCCGGTCCAAAATGTTGAAGGTAAAGAGCTTGCTCTCAAAGGTATGTCCTTCATACCACATATACGCCTTCAAGCTGTTTTCGCTGCCGCTGTGCGCATAGCGGACGTGCCGGGCAATACATTTCAGGTTGGGGTACCGAGCCAGGAACGCCTCAAAGATCATGTCCTGCTGCTCATAGCTCGGCTGAAGCGGGATGCCGTCCTTCCAGTCTCCCTTACTGTGGTCGTCCTCGTCGCGCCAGAGATGGTAGGGTTCGATTCCCAGCAGGACATCGATGTAGGGCAGACACTGGGTACAGAAATCCCGCGCCTCATCCCAGGACCAGAGGGCACTGCGGAAGTTGCCGTCAAAGCTGATGGTCATGCCCTTCTCCCGGGCAACCCGAAGCGTATCGAGAACCAGCTGCCGGCAGTTAGGGCCAAGTGCCGGCGTGATGCCGCTCAGGTGCAGCCAGTCAAATCCGTCCAGCAATGCATCCAGGTCGACCCGACTGAAATCATATTCCGTGATGGCGCTGTGCTTCCGGTCATAGGTCACCTTACTGGCCCGGATGCCGTAGCCGGTTTCGAGATAGTAGGTCCCAAGCCGGTGCGTCGGCGTCTCTTCCGGGGTGCTGAGAATCATGGGAGTGCAGTGCACGTCATTGCTGCGCAGCATGCGGATGGCGCTCTTTCCCAGGCTGTTGTTCGGCACAACGCTGAAAAACGTGCTGTCGATGCCAAGATTGGCCAATGCCAGTGCGATATTGGCCTCGCTGCCGCCATAGCTGGCCTCAAAGCTGCTGGCCATGCGGATTTTTTCATAGTTGGGCGGCGTGAGACGCAGCATGATCTCTCCAATGGTGATAAACTTTTTCAGATTCTGATCGTGGTCAAGCAGAGGATTTGTATGTTCCATCGCGACGGCCTCCTTTTTGCGGAAGATTTTGATATGATTTTTTCATATATCTATTGTAGTCGATTTTCCCCTGGAATTCAACCGGTTTTCCATTTCTTTTCATGATTTCAGCTTTCCTTAGAGGAGGAATTATCTCGATGAATCGTTTCCGTCTGATGATCCTGTTCCTGTGCCTGTCGCTCTGCCTCTCGATGACTGCCTGCCAGTGGAGGATCTCGGGGCAGTCGGGTACAGCCGAGACGGTCTCCGAGCTCTCTCTGGAGGAGATTCCGGACTTTTCCGGGACGCCGTACGTCGTGCTGGAAGACAACTGTCCAGATTTTTCTGAGGAAGAGCTGACAACCGTCTCCTTCGAGACCTACAGACCGCTTGACAGCCTGGGCCGCTGCGGCGCCGCGTATGCCAATATTGGAACTGACCTGATGCCGGACGAGGAGCGCGGGGATATCGGCCAGGTCGAGCCGAGCGGCTGGCACAGTGTGGAATATGACTGTGTGGACGGCGGATACCTCTACAACCGCTGCCATCTGATCGGCTACCAACTGAGCGGGGAGAACGCCAACGAGGAAAATCTGATCACCGGCACCCGCTACTTCAATGTGGAGGGGATGCTCCCGTTCGAGGAGATGGTGGCCGATTATGTGACGGAGACATCGCACCATGTGCTCTACCGCGTCACCCCCATCTACGAAGGGGACAATCTGGTGGCCAGCGGAGTCCGGATGGAGGCGCTGAGTGTGGAAGACGGGGGAGAGGGTGTCTGCTTTGATGTGTATGTCTATAACTGCCAGCCGGGCGTAAGCATTGACTACGCCACAGGAGAGAGCTGCCTGGCTTCCTCCGAATCCTCAGAACACACTGAGCGGCAGGAATACGTGCTCAACACCCGCTCCAAGAAGTTTCACCTCCCGGACTGCTCCGGGGTTGAAACCATGAGTGCGTCCAACCGGGAGAACTACACCGGCAGCCGCGATGACCTGATCGCGGATGGGTACACGCCCTGCGGTCTCTGCCAGCCGTAAACGGGAGGTCAGACTGACTTTTCTGCCGCATACCCTTTGGGCAGGAGGTGTGTGCCATGCAAGATGCTTTTTCCCACTGGGAGACCGACTGCCCGGAGACAATACCCTGGCAGAGCTATCCCGCCTTTCAGACCGCGCTGGGCTGCGCCGTTTTGCTCCTGCTGCGCAAAGACGGCTGCCTGACCGAAGGGCAATATCGGCGGGCGGCAGCCCAGCTCAGCGGCCTATGAAATCAGTGGCGGCCTATTGCCGGGTTTCCACCGACGGGGCAGACCAGGCCAGCTCCTTTGACAGTCAAAAGCGCTTTTTTGACCAGTATATCCGCGCGCATGCCGGCTGGACGCTCTACCGGATCTACGCCGATGAGGGGATTTCCGGCACATCTACCCGGCACCGCGCGGCCTTTTTGCAAATGCTGGAGGATGCCAGGGCAGGGAAGTTTCAACTGATCTTGACCAAGGAGGTCAGCCGCTTTTCCCGCAACATCCTGGACACGATCGCCTATACGCGCGAGCTGAAGCGCTTCGGCATCGGTGTCTGTTTTTTAAACGATGGAATCCACACGCTGGACGCTGATGCCGAGCTGCGGCTGTCCATCATGGCTTCTCTGGCCCAGGAAGAGAGCCGGCGTACCTCATCACGCGTCAAGTGGGGGCAGCAGCGCCGTATGGAACAGGGTGTGGTATTCGGCCGCGCTCCATACGGCTACCGTTTATCCCACGGCGTCCTGGACATCTGCCCGGAGGAAGCGGAGGTGGTCCGCCACATCTTCTGCCTGTATGGCCTGGAGCGCAAAAGTGTCCGCGCGATTGCCCATGCCCTGGAGGCAGAGGGGATCCCGTCTCCCAGCGGGCACCCTCGCTGGTCTGCCGGCTATCTGGTCAAGCTGCTGCGGAATGAAAAGTATGTGGGTGATCTGGTGCAGAAAAAGACCATCACCCCCGATTACCTCTCTCACGCCAGGCGTCGGAACTGCGGGGAAGAGCCACTGGTCATCCTCAGGGAGCATCATCCACCCATCGTTCCGCGTGCCCTCTGGGAACGGGTACAAGAGGAGCTCTCTGCGCGTCGCCTGCGCGCTCCATCGCCGAACAGTCCGGGACGCACCTATCCGCTCTCCGGGAAAATATGCTGCGCGCGCTGTGGGGCGCCCTTTCTGCCCCGACAGCGGACCGATTCGCACGGCAGGGTGTATCGCCGCTGGAGCTGTCAAACGCCCGGCTGCCGGCCCGGGATTACCCTGCGGGAGGAGCAAGTCTACGACTGCCTGCGGCAGGCCCTTGCCACGCTGCCGCTGCCTGAGCAGCATGTCGCAGAGATGATCGGCACGCTCCTGCGCGGCAGCCTGCCGTCAGAGACGGAGCGTCTTCGACTGGAACGGGAGCTCGCCGGCGTTGAGAAAAAGCTGGACCAGGTCCTGGACGCCTGTTTTTCCGGCCAGATTACACAGCGGGAATGCGACCGCCTCTGCCGCCATTACCGGCAAACCGTCAAACAGCTGCAAACCCGGCTGGAGGAATTGCGGCAGAGTGCCGTCTCGCCGCCGGATGATGGAAGGGTACTGACCAGGATATCCGCTCTGCTGCGTAGGGCCGGCGCGGATGACGAGGCCTGCCTGCTGCTCCTGGCAAAAGCCTCTGTCGGGGCGGACCGTCGCCTGACCCTTCAGCTGACCGGACTGCCCTATCGTTGGACCTTTTGGCTGCCATGTCGCCGGATGTCAGCCACTGACGGAGATGCGCCGTCCGGGGAACGCTGAGTTCCTGATCGGCTATGAGGTACCGATATCGGTGAGCAGGCCCTTCAGTTCCGGATAGGGCATCGCGTAGCGCTGGCTGAGATATCGCAGCGACGCGCCCAGTTCCCCGTCCGGTCCACCATACTGGCTGATAATAATTGCGGCCAGCTTCGGATTGGTGTTCTGGATTTTAACAGGGTACTGCAGCTTTTTATCGTAGAAAAACATTTATTTGCCCTCCTCATAGTCCCACGGCCACGGATCGTGGAGCCAGTTGTAGTGGTCGGCCAGCGCGGCGTCCGTCTGCATCAGGGGGCCATACTGTTCCACATAGCGGCTGCGACCTTCCTGCGCCAGCACTGTATAGCGCTGATAGAGCTGGAACGCCTCCGCGTCGTCCGGGTGGGTATCCAGATAGAGGCCTAGCTCATGCACCACAAAGCAGAGCGCCTGCAGCTCAGACAGCGGCGTTCTGGGGACCTGCGCCCCTTTGACCTGCAGATGGAAAGGCAGATTCAACCCGGGAAACAGTGTCCCCTGGGCCAGTGCCTCCGACTGGCTGTACCGCTGCTCGGCCTGCTGCTGCATCGGGACGCTGGGCACGGCCAGCGGCGCGCAGCTGGGGAGCGGTCCCTGCCCGGCCGGGCAGGCGGCCGTCGCCTTTTTTTCCGTATTCAAACAATCTCCTCCTTTTTGAGAGGGAATTCCCTCGCTTCAGTCTATTCCGCTCCGGTGAATGGGTGACAGAATCGGACGGAATTCTCCCCGGCACGCCGGTAGACATTCCGACCGGTTCGTGGTATAGTAAGATTCGGAGCCAGACAGGGAACAGATCTGTCGGCAGAAACTGATTTTTATGACCGCGCCGGGAGCTGTGGAGCTTGCTATGAAGATGTTTTTCTCTGTGTTGCGGGTGATATTGCTGGTGTTTTTCCTGGGGCTGTTCTGCTACTCAGGCTGGCAGCTCTGGGAAATTTATCAAGTATACCAGACGGGCAATGACTTATACGCCGATGTGGCCGCCCAGGTGGTCCACATGGAAACCGATACGCGGGAGGACGATGAGGCGACGGAAGGGGAGTCAGAACCCGCAGCGCCGGGGGCATCCGCACCGGAGACGGAAGACATCGGAATTACGGTGGATTTTGATGCGCTGCTGGAGATCAATCCCGATGTCGTCGGCTGGCTCTATTGTCCCAATACCGTCATTAACTATCCGCTCGTGCAGGGAGAGGACAACGACTACTATCTGCACCGACTGATCGATGGAACGTCGAACAGCAACGGGACACTTTTTGTAGACGCACAGAATAGCGCCGGCTTCTCCGACGAGAACACCGTCATCTACGGCCATCACATGCGAAACGGCTCCATGTTTGGCTCTCTGGAAAACTATGAACAGCAGTCCTACTATGAAGCGCACCCGGTCGTCTATCTGCTGACACCGGAAGGGAACTATGCCATTGAGCTGTTTGCCGGGTTTACCATCGCGGCCGACGCTCCGGTCTATACGTATACCTTCGCCACGGAAGGCGACTATGCCTCCTGGCTGGCAGAGCAGCGCGCACGCTCTGATTTCAGCGCCTCGGTGGAGGTAGGCACAGAGGACCGGGTCGTCACGCTTTCTACCTGCGCCTATGACTTCCAGGACGCGCGGTACGTTGTGTTGGGTAAGCTGGTCTCCCTCACCGTCGGATAAATGCCCGCTCTGGCGCATACGATTGCGCTGGAGGGGATGTTGAATGCAAAAAGTACTGCTGCAGAAGGTCATTCCGCCGTTGCTTCTGCTGGCCGGGGTGCTCTCTCTGGCCCTTTGGTATTGGCAGGGGAGTCAGACCATGCCCGCGCTTTTTCCCGCTGGGCGCAGCACAACGCTCCTGCTGATTGATCCAGGCCACGGCGGGGAGGATGGGGGAGCGGTCTCCGTCTCCGGGGAGAAGGAGAGTGATATCAATCTCTCTATCGCGCTCAAGTGCGACCAGATTGCCGGGCTGATGGGCATTCCTGTTGAGCTTCTGCGGACAGAAGACAGCTCCCTGGCGAGTCCGGAAGCGGAAAGCCTGCGGGAGAAGAAACGGGAGGACCTCGCCCGCCGGGTGGAGATGGTGAATAGCGCGCAGCAGGCTGTGCTGCTGAGCATCCACCAGAACAGCTTTCCGGACTCCTCTTATTCGGGTGCACAGGTGTTTTACCGCCCGACAGAGGAGAGCGAGGCTTGGGCGCTTCACACACAGGAGTTACTGCGCCAGGTAGTCAATCCAGACAACCGGCGGCAGGCTAAGGAGATTCCGAGCGACATCTATCTGATGAGCCATATTAGCTGCCCTGCCATTCTGGTAGAGTGCGGTTTTCTTTCCCATGCCGGTGAGGCACAGCTTCTTCTAGAGGAACCCTACCAGTGCCGCCTGTCTGTGGCAATCATCGGCGCCTATCTCTCTCTGCCTCTGCCAGCTGGGGAGGCGGAGCAGAGGTACAGCAGCGCTCAAAATACGAACTGAGGATTTGAACTGACCATGAAAGCACGATCTGTTTTTTACTGCACCCAGTGCGGGAATGAATTTCCAAAATGGCAGGGGAGATGCCCTGCCTGTGGAAGTTGGAATACCATTGTGGAGCAACCGGCCGCCAGCCGGGCTAAGCCCGCCTCCTCCAGGAACAGCAGCAGCGGACAGGGGAGCGGGCGAGTTCTCTCATTGCTCGAAGTGGAGATGGAGGAGGAGATCCGCTTTCCCACTGGCATGGGAGAGCTGGACCGGGTCCTGGGCGGCGGCGCAGTCCGCGGATCCCTAGTGTTGGTGGGAGGAAGTCCCGGAATCGGGAAATCTACGCTGATGCTCCAGATCTGTGACCACCTCTCGCACTCCTTCCGCGTCCTCTATGTCTCGGGCGAGGAGTCTGTGCGGCAGATCAAGCTGCGCGCGCAGCGGCTGGGGGTGACAGGGGAGGGACTCTACCTGTTGGCGGAGACCAATCTCAACCGCATTCTGGACAGTGTGGAGACGTCCGCACCGGAAATCCTGATCGTGGATTCCATTCAGACGCTCTATCAGGACGCTTCCGACTCTCTGCCCGGCAGTGTAGCGCAGGTCAAGGCCTGCGCGATGCGTCTGATGGAACTGGCAAAGGGGCACGGGATCACCGTCTTTGTCATCGGCCATATCAATAAGGAGGGCTCTATTGCCGGACCCAAGGTGCTTGAGCACATGGTGGATTGTGTGCTCTCCTTCGAGGGAGAACAGAACCTCGCCTACCGCATTCTGCGGGCGACCAAAAATCGCTTTGGGGCCACCGACGAGATTGGTGTCTTTGAGATGATGGACGCCGGATTGCGGGAAGTTCCCAATCCGTCGGAGATGTTGCTGTCCGGTCGTCCTACCGGTACGCCAGGCACCTGCGTCACCTGTGTGATGGAGGGCATACGGCCTGTATTGGCAGAGGTACAGGCATTGGTCGCGCCCAGCAGCTTTTCCGTCCCACGGCGGACCAGTAACGGGGTAGACTACAACCGCGCCATGCTGCTGCTGGCCGTGCTGGAAAAACGGGGCGGACTGCGTCTGGGCGGATGTGATGCCTACATCAATGTGATCGGCGGCCTGAACCTGAATGAGCCAGCCGCTGATCTGGCCGCGGTCTTGGCATTGGCCTCCAGCTTTCGGGACAAGCCTGTGCCGGACGATCTGGCCGCGGTCGGCGAAGTCGGCCTGACCGGAGAGATCCGCAGCGTCAACGCACTGGGACAGCGTCTGTCTGAAATTCGCCGTCTGGGCTTTTCCAAGTGTCTGGTTCCTGCACGGGGGATCAAAGATCTGGATGTCCCGGGCCTGCAGCTGATCCCCGTCCACAATATTCGGGAGGCCTTGGCCGCACTGCTCTGAGAGGGACGTGTGTCGACCGAGATATAAACCTGAACAAAATGTGTATTTTGTTGGCAACATATGCTATTTCATGGCGCTTGCGCCATGAAATATTATGCAATATGCCGAACAGGTTTCCCCCAAGGGCCGCGCTTGCGCGGACCGCGCCGACACCAGAGCCGAAGCGTCCGGGCCGCTAAGCCCGGAGCGACCGGAGAAAGGCCATTGGAGGCCGGGGGAGGCGGCAGCGCCCGCCGCAGGACGGGGGGCGGGGCGGGCCCCCCGGACAAGGCGGGCCTCGGGACGGCGCAGACGCGAGAGGAGCGGCCCACGGGGGCCAGCGTCCGCGCGCGCCGACACGCGGGGCGGAGCGACTGCGAGCCCGACGCCGACGGGGCCGCTACGGGGCCACCCCGCAGGGGTTAGAACCCGCAGGCACTGCGGCGCGGAAAGGCCCGCGCAGGGCGGAGGCGAGACGCCCGCGCGGCTGTGCGGGCGGCCGCCGCAGCCCGGAGCGGCTTCGGTAGGCGCTGGCAGAGGGAGCGACCCGGCCCGAAGGGCCGTGCCGCGACCGAGCGGGAGCGCCGGGCCTCTACTTGATATGTGGACAGTATTCCGTCAGCCTGCGGGGACGCATGACGGATAAAATTGAGTTTTTTGAAGCTCCGCCAGCATGGATGCGGGAGCGGTCGAATTGCAGGGCGGTCTATCTGCCGGAAGCCGGGGTTGTGGAGCTTTGCGCCTCGGACAAGGCCATCTTTGCCGGGCGGGCGAGGGAGCCACCAGAGGGCGGCGGTCAGGGCGTGAAACGGTCGCAACGGTCGCAACGGTCGGAAGCTAGTGTCGATCTGCGGCGGTCTGCGGGGCGGGCCGCACAGCGGCTGCGGTGGTATGCGTTGACAAACCGTCTGCCGGTCTTTGCCACCTTCACCCTGGCGCCGGATAAAATAGACCGGTATGATGCGCAGGCGGTGACGCGCAGGTTGGGTCAATGGCTCGACAATCGGGTGCGGCGGAAGGGGCTGCGGTATCTCATCGTCCCGGAGCGGCACAGGGATGGGGCCATCCATTATCACGGGCTGATGAACGATGTCTTGCCGATGGTGGAATCCGGGACGTGGCTGGTCCCTGGGAGCAAGCGACCACGAAAGCCCCGCACGCAGCGTCAGGCCGCCGAATGGAGAGAGGCGGGGCATCAGATTGTGTACAATCTGCCTGACTGGTCGTTGGGATTCTCAACGGCGATGTATGTGCGGGGCGATTATCACCAAGCGGTGAATTACGTGGCGAAGTACGTCACGAAGCAGCAGGAGGACGGCGGCGGCAAGGTCGCGGGGCGCTGGTACTATCACAGCGGCAATTTGGATTTGCCGGAGCAGCGAGTGGGCTCGGTGGATGTCAGGTCGCTGGTGGAGCGGGGCGCGCGGGTGCGAAACCTGCCAGAGGCCGGCTTTTCTCTGGTCTTTTTGACGGTCAAAATGGATGATTTATTATTACGGTAAAGGAGATTGCCATGGAATGGGTAAGAGTTGACAGCCTGAAAGACTATATGGGCACGCTGGTGCGGGCATGGCGCGGCGAGGCGTTCGGCCTGACAGATGGCGTCTATCTGGACAGCGGAGCGGCGATGTGGCTGGATGTGGCGGCGGCATATGTGGCCGCCGAGGAAGTGGAACAGGCGATGGAGGAACTGCGGCAGTGGGTGGAGGTCAACCGCGTGGAAGCGGTTGCGCTGCCTACGGTGCAGGGCGGCGGGGTGAGCCGCTCCGCAGAGTGAGTTTACTTTTTGGGGAAAGTGACGTGAGAACATGAAAACAGACTGCATCATGCGGAAAGAGCTTGAAAAAGTTCTGGATTTGCTCACTCCGGGCAATCGGCTGGTCATGCTGGTGTGCGTCAGCACGGGGCTGCGCGTGGGGGATGTGCTGGCGCTCCGGCGCGAAAAAATTGCCCGGCAATTTTGGATTGCCGAGCAGAAGACAGGTAAAAAAAGGCGGGTTAATTTATCGGAAGAGCTGGTGGATACCATTTTGGCGATGTCCCGGGGGAGCGTCTGGGCCTTTCCGGGGCGCGATCCGCGCAAGCCGCGCCGCCGCCAGACGGTCTGGAAGGACGTGAAACGCGCGCAGCGGGCTTTTCGGCTCTCGGTGAATCTGGGGACGCACACGGCGCGCAAGGCGTTTGCCGTGGCGCTCATGGAGCGGTACGGCAGCCTGGGGCGCGTGCAGCGGGCCTTGAATCACAAGGACGCGGAAGTGACGGTGCTCTATGCGATGGCGGATGAGCTGACGCGGCGGAAGCTCGAGGCGCGTCAACTCAAGGCAGCGCGCAGGCGGCGTTCGGCGAGTTGACACGGCCCGGCCCTTCGGGCTGGGGCCGCCTTGCGGCCCTTGACTACTCTTCCCGCGTCCGGTGGGCGCGTGTCAAGGGTGGCCCCGCAGGGGCCACTTGCGGGAGAAATGTCTGTGACATTTCTCCCAGCCCTTGACATGTGCTTGCCGGGCGTGGTATTTTTTTACCTGAGCATTACCGAAAGGGGGGCGTGGGCAGGGGATACTGCGACAAGGGGCGCGAAGCCAGCGCACGCCGAGGCGGAGCGGGGGGAGCGCGGCGCAGCCTGGGGGGAAACCTGAACAAAATAAAAATTTTGTTCAGGTTGAGGGAGGCAAAATTGCTTTTCTGTCAGGAGTTTGCTTTTATTATGGATTACCGAGAATTTGCTTCACCATTGCTCTGTGATTTTTTCGCCTATCACGAATCGGTCAAAGGCCATTCCAATCATACGGTAGATGAATATTGCTTGGACCTGCGCAGCTTTTTCCGCTATATGAAGCGGCTCAAGCGCGTCGTTTCAAGGACCGTACCGGAAGATCAGATTCCCATTGACGACATTGATATTGCGTTCATCCGGCAGATTTCGCTCAGCGATGTCTACAGCTATCTGAGCTACCTGAACCGCGAAAAAGGTCTGAATGAGGCATCCAGGGCACGAAAGATTTCAGCCATTCGCTCTCTTTTCAAGTTTTTGACCACAAAGACACATCAACTGGAGGAAAATCCGGTCCAGAATCTGGATTCTCCCAAAATCCGAAAATCTCTTCCGCGCTATCTCAGCCTAGAAGAATCTGTCCGTCTGCTCGACTCCGTACGCGGGAAAAACCAGGCGAGAGACTACTGTATTCTGGTGCTGTTTCTCAACTGTGGGCTGCGTATTTCCGAACTTGTCGGGCTCAATGTGTCAGATATTCACGCAAATACCATCCGCGTGCTCGGCAAAGGCAATAAGGAACGGATATTGTATCTGAACGACAGCTGTGTGGACGCACTGGAGGACTATTTCGTTGTCCGAAATGCTATGACACTGGTGGAACCAGAGGCCCTCTTTGTCAGCAATCAGCGCAAGCGCATTTCCAAAAGTGCCGTCCATCTGTTGGTAAAGAACGCGCTGGCCGCCGCCGGGCTGGACCCCACACTCTATTCCGCACACAAACTGCGGCACACCGCCGCCACACTGATGCTGCAAAGCGGCGTTGACGTGCGTACGCTGCAGGAGGTCTTGGGGCATGATCACCTCAATACCACCCAGATTTATACCCACGTCAACAGCGAGGATTTGGCCGACGCGGCCCAGATGAACCCGCTTGCCAAGAAAAAGAAGCGGAAGCTCCCCCCTTCCGATCCGCCTGAGGAGATGTAACATGTCTGGAGCTCTGTTGCTGCTGCCTTTTTTGTGCATCCGCTTTGGGCTGCTGTCTATTTTGAATGCAGATGCTGTCACGCGCGCCGCTCATTTTGCGCCCATGTATGGGAAGGAACAGATCGCCTATTGGGTCTATCAGCTCTCTACGGCTGCCATCTTTGTCGGACTGTTCTTTTTGCGTGTTCCCTTAACGCTTTCCTGGCCTGTCATTTTTGGTTGGGTTGTCTATCTGTTCGGCCTTGTCTTGTGCAGCATCAGCATTGTGGATTTCTCTGCGCCATCTCCAAATGGACTACATCAGGACGGAATCTACCGCTTCTCCCGCAATCCCATGTATCTGTCGTATCTGATCTGTTTCCTGGGCATGGCTTTGCTGACCCAGTCCATGTTCTTGTTTTCAGCCGTTATTCTCTTTCAAATTTCTGCGCATTGGATTATTCTGGCGGAAGAGCGATGGTGCAGTCAAACATTTGGCGACCTGTATGAGCAGTACAAAAGGTCGGTAAAGCGCTATATCTGACGAACATGACAAATATTTTGCAGAAAATATGCGCGGGAGGTCTTTGGAGGCCTCCCGCTGACATTTTTTGCAGAATTATAGAATAATACAGATCAATCCGCCGGTCCCCTCGTTGATGATCCGTTCCAGCGTCTCGCGCAGCTTGACCCGCGCATCCTCCGGCATCCGGTTCAGCTTGCCCTGCAGGTCCTCATTAACCAGCTCGTGGAAGGATTTCCCGAAGATGTTGGACTCCCAGATCTTCCTCGTATCCCCCTCAAATTCCTGCAGAAGATAGTGGATCATCTCTTCACTCTGTTTCTCGCTGCCCACAATGGGGGAGATGACCGTCTCAATATCCGCGCGCAGCATGTGGATAGACGGCGCGCTGGCCTTTAGCTTGACGCCATAGCGTCCCCCCTGCCGGACAATCTCCGGCTCCTCCAATGTCAGCTCATCGATAGAGGGGACGACAATCCCGTAGCCGGTCTCCCGGACATTTTTCAACGCCTCTCCTACCTTGTCGTACTCATGCTTCACAGAGGAGAGCTGCGTGAGCAGTTCAACCAGGTCCCCATCATCGGTGACGGAGAAGCCGGATTGCTGGCTCAACGTCTCGTAGAACAGCGCGCGCGGCACTTCCAGAGAAGCCCTGGCAATACCCTGTCCCAAATCAATCGCCGTGAGCTCACAGCGGCTGATGGTCTCGCACTGTCCCATCCGCGCGATGCTCTCGCGCACCTGCCGAATCTGCCGAATCTGGCCTCCGGCGGTCCGCATCGCCTGATAGAGCTCCGCCTTGATCGGGTGCTCATAGGGGAGCGCGTCCACCCAGGAGGGAAGAAACAGCTCCAGTTCCTGCAGCGGGAATTCGTAGAGGACAGAGCGGATAATCTCCGACACGTCCTGCTCCTCCAGCTCCAGGCAGTTGACCGGCAGACAGCTCACCTCGTAGCGGGAGGTGATATCTGCCGCGATGGCCTTCACCCGGTCAGAGTCCGGCTCCTGGGCATTCAAGAGAACCAGAAAAGGCTTATTCAGGCTCTTCAGTTCCTGAATGACCCTTTCTTCCGCCTCCAGATAGTCCTCACGCGGGATATCGGTAATACTTCCATCCGTCGTAATGACGATTCCAATGGTGGAATGCTCCGCGATGACCTTCCTCGTCCCCAGCTCCGCGGCCTCGGCCATGGACACCTCGTGGTCAAACCACGGCGTCGTCACCATTCTGGGGCTGTCGTCCTCCGTCTGTCCGACAGCACTGCTCACCAGGTAACCCACCGAGTCGATCAGGCGGACGGAGAAGCTGACTCCGCCCTCCAGCTCTACTTCCACTGCCTCTTCCGGGACAAATTTGGGCTCCGCTGTCATAATCGTCCGCCCGCTGCCGGACTGCGGCAGCTCGTCGCGGGCCCGCTCACGCCGGTAGACATTCTCGATGTTGGGAATGACCAGCGTCTCCATAAAACGCTTGATGAACGTGGATTTGCCGGTCCGCACAGGCCCTACCACCCCGATGTAGATGTCTCCCTCTGTCCGCCGGGCGATCTCCTCATAGATCTTGACATGTTCCATGGTCCTTCTCCCCTCCCCTCACCGCTTCCGGGGGATCAGCAGCATCTGATCTCCAAGCGCCTGCTCCTCGGTAATCCCATTGGCCGCGCAGATCTCCTGGCCAGTCGTGGCATACCGTTTTGCCAGCTCCCACAGGCTCTCGCCAGGCTCCGGCCGACGCAGCACGACAGAGGGCTGTCCCTCGTGGGAGAGCGGGTGGTCCGTATCCAGTTCCAGCCGGGCCAGTCCCTCCACAGAGAAGAGCTGTCGCGTCTGCGTGTGAAATTCCACCGTGCCGCGCAACTCCACTCCAGCCGCAGCTGGGAGGACCTCCAGCCGCCCCGGCACGCAGTGGCAGGAGATCTTCCCCTGTTGAGGCGCCGGCTGCTGGAGCGAGACGGTAAAGGTATGGCGAAGGGACCGGTACTGTCCCGCTTCGTCCAGATAGAGCACTGTCGCCGCCACCGGGACGGAGAGGACAAAGGAGTCGCTTTCCAACCGGGGTTGGACTGCCCCCAGCTCCAGATGGCTGTCGCAGACAGTCCGGACGCCGGAGGTCTCCAGCGCAGCAAACTCTCGGATCACCTGCCGCTGTACACTGGAATCGGTCAGGCGCTGAAAGGACCAGCTCTTCCGTTCCATTGTCACGGGGAAATAGGTGCTGTAGGCATCCGTCACCATGGCGGCAGACAGCGTCTCATAAAACACCGCCTGTGCCGCCAGCTCCAGCGAGACGGAGATGCTCCGTCCGTCGGGGGACAGCTCCCCCAGCTGCCAGTCCAAAACCTGGAGAAACAGCTGGAACATAGCTTCTTCCCCCGCACCACCGGACTCCAGCATCTGAGAAAACGGCAGATCAAAATCGGCAGTGTAGAGCTCCCCCTCCTCACCCTGGCAGAGCAGATGGAGGAGTACGCCTCCCTTCACCACCAGTTTAGAGCCGATTAGCCGCGACTCGCTGCAATAGACATTTGGCTGCAGGCGCAGCACAGCTGCAGTGGATCTCCCTCCCGGTAAGGTCAGGTTTTCTTCAAATGGAAACTCCTTTTCCGCACAGGACAGGGTGCAGCTGGCCTGATAGTGCTCCACCCGCTGCTGAAGGCCCAGGGACTCCTCTGCCTCCAGACCGCTGCAGAGAGACATCGTCTCCGGACGATAGACCTGAATTCGCTCGTGCAGGTCCACCCGGAGCAGAATTTTTCTGGGGTTAATCATCCGTGTCTCAGCTGTTACAACATCCGCTCCGGCCAGCAGACGGCAGCCGCTGTCCACTGAGGCGCACTCTGTCATATGCTGAAATGGAAGCTCTGCCTCCAGTCGCCGCAGCCCCGAGGAGCCCTCGGGAAGATAGAGAATGGTGACCTTGACCCGGCCGGCCAGCATGGCGCCGGAATCCGTCATCTCCCGGCGACTGAGCACGCAAAAGCCATATGTGTCGGCCACTTGAACGATGTCCGGGCAGGCGTCTGGAACGATCATCTCCAGCGTCTCCTCCCGGCTGCAGACAGTGTCATATACCAGATCGTAGTGACTGATATCAGTCTTGGTGAACTCCAGTTCCAAAAGGCATCCTCTCCTTTGTGCCCGGCCGGGCCGGACATGGTTCTATCAGAGAGTATGAACTGCCCA
This sequence comes from Candidatus Onthomonas avicola, assembly GCA_018710845.1. Classification (GTDB taxonomy): domain Bacteria; phylum Bacillota; class Clostridia; order Oscillospirales; family Oscillospiraceae; genus Onthomonas; species Onthomonas avicola. Next base: position 79,386 of record DVJB01000062.1, on the reverse strand, counting down.
CGCTGGATATGACGCTAGATGTGAAAGAGGGCCTTGAGCAGACCGGCGAGAAATTTGGGCGCGCGTACGATGACAATCTTCATAGGACCGTCTCCTTTCAAAAACGCTTCATCCATGTACAGCCCAGAATAATCAGGGAGATACCGGCGCAGAAAATAATGACGCTGACCGGCAGCACCAGCGCCAGCAGAATCCCAACGCCAAGCGCCATGACAAACATCCCTCTCGTCCTGCAATTGCGGAACAAATAAACCGCCTCCCCTGCATCTCCTGCTGTTTTCAGGATATGCGGGGAGGCGGTCATTCGTGTCTTGTCTCTAAATCTGAGATTACCGCTGTATGCTCAGGCCTTTGCTGTCGTATCCGCTCAGACCTCCTGCGCTGGCCCGAACAGTGTAGGTATAGACTGTTCCTGTCTCAGTTGCACCGGTATCCATCCAACTGGTATGAGAGGCGGAGATAATTGCCATCTGCTGCCACCCCCCGGTCGTCTTGCGGTAGATACGGTAGGTCTGTGCACCACTTACTGCATCCCAGCTCACGCGTATTCCGCCGCTCTCCTCAACGACGGAGCGCAGTACCGGTGCCGAAAGGTAACGCACGGCAATACCATCGGCCACATATCCGCTCAGATAAGCGTCAGTTCCAGCCCGGACGGTGTATTCATACTGTGTCCCAGACACCGCCGTGGTATCGACATAGTTGGTCGTTTTCCCGGTCGTCTGAATTCGGGACCATGCGCCGCCCGGAATACGGCGGTAAACGGCATATTTCTCCGCCCTATCAACAGCTGACCACCGAACCGTGACGCCGACCGGTCCGTTTGCCGCAGCGAGCAGACGAGGCGTATCCAGATAGTGGTAAGAGAGCCCTCTGGTGTCATAGCTGCTCAACGTCCCTCCGTTAACCGCACGGATAGTGTAGATATAGGTCTTTCCGTTGTCCAACTGGTCAGTATCCACGTAGAGACGGGCGTTGACGGTGTCGATCAGCTCCCAACTTCCACCGGTCAACTTACGGTAAACACGGTAGGACTGTGCGCCGTCCACCTCATCCCAAGTAATTCGAATTCCATTGGCTACACTGTCAATTTTCGTCAGGGAGGGCTTACTCAGGCATACACAGGACCGGCCGTCTGTCACATATCCACTGGCCCATGAGCCGGAAATCAGTGCGCGCACTGTGTAAGAATATCGTGTTCCAGATACTCCGGACGTATCGGTATAGCTGTTGACATCCCCCAACGTGGCAATCCGCTTCCAGCCGGTAGTCGCTGTCTTGCGGTAGACCGCGTACTGCTCTGCACCGCTTACCTTCTGCCAGGTCAGTGTCATTCCGGTCCAACTGTTGGACAGACCAGTCAGACTCGGCGTAGTCAGCCGCCGAAAAGTCACTCCAGTTGTGTCATAGTAGCTCCAGGCACTTCCCTGATAGGCGCGCACCGTATAGCGATAACTCTGCCCGATGACGGTTGCCTTAGTATCCACATAGCTTGTGGAGCTGGTATCCCCAATCGCGACCCAACCGGAGTTGTCTCTCCGGAATACGCGATATCCACCAGCACCCGGTACCGCATCCCAACTGATGGCAGCCCCTTTATCGTGATAGGCGGCCTCTCTCAGCTTAGGCGTTGCCAGATAAGTAGCGGAGAGCCCACTTTCATAATTGCCCCAGGAACTCCCCTTCTTCGCGCGTACCGTGTAGGTATAACGCACTCCGGAAGCGGCTGAGGTATCGTTATAGCTGTTTGCGGTACCCGTGGTGGCAATTCGGGTCCAATTGCTGTCAGATGTCTTACGGTAAACGGCATAGTGTGAGGCCCCGCTCACTGTCTGCCAGCGAATCATCATTCCCTTCCCGGAACTGTTTGCCACGCTCACCAGTTCGGGCGTATCCACTAGAGAGCAGGTAATTCCAGTATGGTCGTAGTCGCTCAGAAAGTCATCATAGTAGGCTCGCACCGTATAGGTATAGCTCTGATTTGGATCAGCTGTCCGATCCGTATAGGTGTTGGATGAGGCAGTACCCAACAGTCTCCAGCTTGACCCGTTTCTGCGATACACTCGGTAACCTTCCGCCCCCTCCACGGCATTCCAGTTGACTGTAATGCCATTGTCAGAGGCGTAGGTATCCCGAAGGACAGGAGTGGAAAGGAAAGCCACCGACAGTCCATCCTCCTCATACCAGCTCTTCGCATTTTCCTGGCCAGCACGGACCGTATAGCAGTACAATCCAAACGTGGAGAGACTATCCCGATAGGAAGTGTCCGTCACCTTTGCGATCTGAGTCCATGCACCAGTTCCCTGCCTGCGGTAAACGTAGTACGCATCCGCCTGGGAGACCGCTTCCCACGTAATCTGCACTGTTCCGCTCTGTACCGTCAGCGCGGATAGTTCCGGCGTCGGGATATGACGGCCGGTAATACCTGTGGTATCGTAATACCCTCTCGTACTGCCGGAATAGGCGCGCACCGTATAGGTATAAGGCGCTATAGTGTCTCCCACGGTACTGTCAATATAATACCGCGTACTTCCGCCTTTGACGCTTCCCTTCCTGACCCATTTGCCATCGTCTCCCCTGCGATAGATCTCATATCCTTCGGCGCCATCGACCGGCTCCCATACCACACGCATCCCGCCTCGGTAAGAAGCCGCCTCTGTCAGCTCTGTCACCGGCAGCCAGACAATTTCCAGCCCATACTCGTCATACTGGTTGGAGGGCTGGCCGTTCTGGATCCCTCGAATGGTGTAGTAATAGGTGGTCCCTCCCTTGCTATTCGCCGCGGAGGTGTCCAGATAGCTGGTCTGGCCAGAAGTACCGATCTCAGCCAAGACGGTCCAGCTACCGCCACTGCTGTTCTTGCGCAGCAGCTGGTATCCCTGACAGCTCGTATCTGCCTCCCATCTCAGACGGATACCGCCCGCCTCATTGTCGGCGCTCATCAGAGAAAGCTGTGGCACATAGGTAACCACAGTTCCGTCCAGGTCATAGTCTGCCCGCGCTGAACCGTCACAGGCCTGTACCCGATAGTGATAGCTCTGTCCCTCAACCGCTGTTGTGTCCAGATAAACGCCCGTATCCGATCCGGATACCGTGCTCAGAAGCGTCCAGCGGACATCGTCAGAAGTTCGACGGTAGATGCGGTAGCTGTCCGCCTGGGATACAGTGTTCCAGTACAGTCGCACACCGGAATAGGTACAGAACACGCGCTCCAAATTGGCCTCCGGAAGCCGGTAGCGGTAGTCCATGTCCACTCCGCCATAAATACCACTGACACTGCCCCGGTCAGAATATTGCCAATAGGTATAGGTTCCGGCATAAGAGGCACTGCTTCTCCACTCGGCCAGCCAGATGTCATAGCCCTCGTCGGCAATGCCCTGCCCGTCCAGATCATCTTCCAGCATGCTCCGGTTGGCATACAGCATAGCGCGATATCCGGCATTCTCGATCTCCTCGCAGAAGGCCAGACAGTTACGGGTCCGCTGGGCATCGGATAGACCATTGCTGGTGAGGCGCCCTCCGCTGGAGTACTCGTAATCCATGACAATGGGCAGCGTGAAGGAATACCCCTCCGCCAACTCCAGGGCATACTGGGCCTCCTCCCGCGCCTCGCGCTCATTGAGGGCCTGAGAGAAGACATAGATTCCCACATCCAGGCCGGCCGCCAGCGCCCCCTCGATGTTCTCCTCAAACGACTCATCCTTGTGCAGTTTTCCGCCACTCAGGCCGCGATAGGCGCAGCGAATGATGACAAAGTCCACTTCTTTTGCCACGCTGCTCCAGCGGATGGCCTGCGTACCGGCAGAGTTGGATTTATTCCACTTGGACACGTCAATACCGACATCTACGTCGTATCCCTGGAAGCAGCTGCTGTGAGAATCTCCCCAAGCATAAGTAGCGGCGGCTCTGGCGCTGAAGGTGGCAATGCCGGTGTTGTCTGCCGCGTCAAAATAGCCGTTCTCCAGCAGCCGGACAAACTCCGGGTCGTTGAAGTCCGCCTCCTGACCGTTGTAGAGACGCTCCGTCTCTTCCTCCGGAAGCTCCTCCAAGTCCGGCTCTGCTGGAGTTTCTGCGGACTCCTCCTCTGCAGGCGCCGTTTCCTGTTCTTCAAGAGCAGAGGACGTCTCTTCCTCAACCGGGTCGATGGGATCAGGCGTCTCCTCCTCAGACTCGTCCGCTGTCTCCGTCCCGCTCTCGCCGGACGGCTCCGACGTGATCGAGGCCTCTTCCTCCTCTCCCGCCTCTTCCGCTGCCGCGGCCTCCTCTGGAACCGGCTCTGTGTCCTCTTCCGTCACCTCGTCTGTGAAGGAGGAGGAAACGGGCTCCGTTTCTCCTCCGGTGGCCACAGCCGGCAGCGCAATCTGGATCAGAGTTGCCACCAGCAAAAGCCACACGATACCTCTTCGCATTGCTCTCTCTCCTGTCATCTTGAAGTGGGGTTGGATCGGATCAGATATACGCGGCCTGTGGAGATAGAGATCTCCGCACAGTGACCGTCTAAAATCTCATTGCTGACCGACAGTGTGGAGCCGCGCCGCAATACCGCATTCTGAAGTTCATACTTGACACCGGAGAGAGTCACTCCGGCGATCTCTTCATCCAACGGAATCAGACTGAGATATCGGTAAAACGGCACATTTTCCACCCTATAGTGGCCAGGCGTGAGAAAACGGATCTCATTATACGGGTCAACCAATGTGCCCTGCGCCCCCAAGCGGCTGATCTCCTCGAGCAGCCCGAGGTTTGCCAGATGATGATCGGCACGTCCACCAGTACAGGCGGCCAAAAGCATCTCTCGGTAGCCCAACGCCAACGCCTGATGGACCGCCATCTCCAGATCGGTCACGTCTTTTTCCGGGGGCAGCAAAGTAGAGGGCAGGCGATCCGGCCGGCCGCCGGAATCGTTGTCCCCTACATACCAATCCGGGCGGAGACCGGAACGTTCTGCGAGGTTCCGGCCTCCGTCGGCACATATCAAAAAATCATTCGGACGAAGCTGCCGCTTCAGATAGTCCAATCGCGTTCCATCGTCCGCAGCCCCAATCAAGATAGCGCGGCCGGTCACTTGTCCTCCCATATATGATGCTCCTTCGCCTGTTCATAGAGACGGACATAGCTCTCATGACGGCTGGATGAGATTCGCCCTTCCCGCAGCGCCTCCAAGAGACGGCAGCCCTTCTCCTTCACATGCGCGCAGTCCACAAACGCGCATTCCCCCAGATAGGGGCGAAATTCCCGAAACAGCTCTGCCAGGCTGCGGGGATCCAGCAGCTCGGGGTATTGCGTATCAAAAGCGGCAAAACCTGGCGTATCTGCTACCATGGCGTCTCCCGGCAAACGAAACAGCTCCACATGCCGCGTTGTATGGCGTCCGCGCCCCAGCCGCCTGCTTACTTCTCCGGTCGGAATGACGCAGTTAGTATCCAGCGCGTTGAGCAGACTGGACTTTCCAACACCCGAGTTTCCGGTGAAAACTGAGATTTTTCCCGCAATAATTTGACGCAGCTCCGCCAGTCCCTCTCCGGTTTTGGCGCTGCAGGCAAGCGCCCTGATTCCGGCTCTCTGATAGAGCTCCAACAGCTGCGGCACCGGCTGAAGGTCCCACTTATTGAACAGCACAATCGGTTCACAGCGCTTTGCCTCCGCGATCGCCGTCATTCGGTCAATCAGGAATGGATCGGTCACCGGGATCGCCCCGGAGGCGATAATGACCAGCTGGTCCATATTCGCCACCGCGGGGCGATCCATGGCGTTTCGCCTAGGCAGGACGGCGTCGACAACTCCCTCCGTCTCTCCCAGAAGAGTGAGCTCCACCCAATCACCTACCAGAGGTTTGATCTTCTGGTAGCGAAATTTTCCTCTCGCCCGGCACCGGATCTCCCGGCCGTCGACATCGACATCGTAGAACCCACTCAGGGAACGGACCAGAATACCTGTCATGAATTGGTGCCCGTCTGCACATAAGAGAAGTTCTCCGTCTCCGCACCATCAATCTGGACCGAGATAGAGTCGATCTCTCCGGTGTATATTGTCTCCACCGTGCCGCCATTGGCCTCATAGGATCCGTTGAGATAGACCGAGCCGTTGATCGTGATCGTGACCGTCACGTAGGTCGTCTGCCCTGTCGTCGTGCTCTCCTCTGTCTCGCTGCCGGTCTCGGCATCCGTCTCCTCTTCTCCGGTCTCGCCCTCATCCGTGGAAGGCTCCGAAGTGCCGGAATCTCTATAATCCGGCAGCTGCACTGTCACTTGGTAGACGGGGGTAGAAATCACCGGTTCATCCGGCGTCTCCTCCTCGTCCGGCGTGTCCGTCTCCTGCCCGTCGTCCTGCTGATCATCGCCGCTCGAAAGCGAGCCGTCGCTGATCTGGAGATAGATCATCGTGCCCGGTTCTACCTCGGTATACGGACTGACGCTCTGATAGATCACTTCACCGGCTTCCTCGCTGCTGGCGACAACAATCGTCCTGCCCGCCTCCAGGCCGGCTTCCGTAATCGCATCAACCGCGTCCTCTTCCTGCATCCCGATCAGGTTCGGCATCCGAACCGTCGTGACCTCCGGCCCACTGCTGAGAATCAGCGTCACCGTCTGTCCCTCTTCCAGCGGCGTGCCCGCCACTGGATCAGTCGAGACGACAGCATCCACCTCGATGGAATTGGAGGAGACGCGATCCTCAGCTACCACTACCGTGACGTTGTACTCGTTTTCCAGCTCGCTCTGCACTTCCCGGTAATCCCGTCCCACGACGCTGGGCATGTAGACGGTGTTCTCCTGCTGGATTCCGGAGCTCACCACCACTTCAATAGTGGTCAGCTCGCTCTTCGTACTCGAGCCGCCCGTCGGGGACTGGGAGATGATATCGCCCGCCTCCGCCGTCTCGTCAAACTGTGCCGCCGTGCAGATCACCTCAAAGCGGCCTTCATACTCGGTCGCGATATACTCCTTGGCCTCGTCAATCGTCATGCCGAGCAGGGTGGGAACTTCATAGACCTCCCCACCGGCGAGCAGATCGGAGATGAGATTGTTCCACAGCACAAAGAAGATGATGACAATGACCGCCACAATCGCCACGACCGCGCCGATAAAGACGCCGCGCACCTTCCGGCGATGCTCACGCTCGTCATATTCCTCTTCCTCGCTCTCCTCAGGCGGCTGGTCGGGATAGGGCTCCGGCGGCGCTGTGACAGGCGCGCGCTCCGGCCGTCTGGCTGGCTGAGGCGGCGTACTGCGCAAATATGCCGTATCCGTCCGCTTGCCGCCCCAGGGATTGGGATAGGAGAAGACGATGTTCGGATTGCGCCGGAACTCCTCCAGGTCTTTGAGGACAGTCTGGGCATCCTGGTAGCGCAGCTCCAGATTGGCGCACATCATCTTCATGCAGATCTGTTCCATACCGACCGGAATGTCTGGATTGCGCTTGCGCGGCTCCACCGGCACGGAATTGATATGCTGGATGGCAATGGACACCGCCGTATCCCCGTCAAAGGGGAGCGTACCGGTGAGCATCTCATAGAGCACGACGCCTGCGGAATAGATATCGCTGCGGGCGTCCACGTGATTGCCCTTGGCCTGCTCGGGCGAGACATAGTGGACGCTGCCGAACGCCTCCTGGGTCAGCGTCTTTTGGCTGTCCATGATCCGGGCGATGCCAAAGTCGGCCACCTTGACGCTGCCATCGCGCAGCACCATAATGTTCTGCGGCTTGATATCCCGATGGACAATGCCACGGCTGTGGGCATGACGGAGGGCCTGCATGATCTGTGTCATAAAATGGAGCGCCTCGCGCCAGTTTAGGCAGTCTCCACGCTTTTCCATGTATTCTTTGAGGGTAATGCCCTCAATCAGCTCCATGACAATGTAGTCCGCGCCGTCCACCTGCCCCACGTCGTAAACGCTGACGATATTCGGACTGGAGAGCATAGCGACTGCCTGCGCTTCATCGTGAAAGCGGCGGCGGATATCGTCGTCGAGCATGAGATCCGGCCGCAAAATCTTGATGGCCACCATGCGGTTGAGACGGTGGCATTTCGCCTTATAGACTACCGCCATACCGCCGGTGCCGATCACTTCCAGAATTTCATAGCGGTCGTCCAGCATCTTGCCAATGTATTGGTCCATGGTAACCTCCCATGTGCGCATGCACAGAAACTAAAACTCAGCCAAACGGGATCCATGCGGCTCTGCCGCCTCCGTCAAGCCGACGCGACGCCCAGCTGCATCAGCACTGCGGTGACGTTGTCATGTGCGCCCCGCAGCAACGCCGCCTCCAGCAGCCGCTGACAGCCGCCCTCCAACGGGCCCTTGCGGATGAGGTCCAACATCTCTTCGTCTGTCAATTCGTTGCACAGACCATCTGAGCACAGCAGCAACAGCTCACCCGGTATAATGTGGTGAAGATAGAGATCTCCGGTCACGTGGCGCTCTGTGCCGAGGGCACGGGTGATGATATTCTTTCTCGGATGTGTTCGGGCCTCCTCCCGGGTGATCTGGCCGGCCTGCACCAGCTCCTCCACCAGAGAGTGGTCCCGCGTGATCTGCCGGATATTCTGGCCGCAGAGGACATAGACCCGGCTGTCTCCCACATTGAGGAGATAGGCCATATCCTCCAGCACCATGGCGGCGGCAAGGGTGGTCCCCATGCCGCGGCAGTCCGGGTGCTCCCAGCCATAACAGTAGACCTCGCGGTTGGCTTGCTCCAGGCCGCGCCGCATCAGCTCCTCCGGCGGGGCCCCGCCGGTCTGGACGACCCTGGAAAACGCCTCAATCGCCAACTGGCTGGCCACCTCGCCGGCGTTTGCCCCGCCCATCCCGTCACAGACAATGCCGAGCGCCAACTCCGGACCCGTCTGCGTATAACAGGCGTCCTCATTCTGACGCCGCACGCAGCCCACATCCGTAATGTTCCAAGCTCTGATCTGCATCTTGTTATCGCCTTGCTTCCGCACCGGGCGGCTTGCCCGGGTTGTTCATGATTCCCCGATCCCCAGCGTCTTCCGTCGCAGCTGACCGCAGGAGGCGTCGATATCCCGGCCCAGCCTGCGGCGGACGGTGACGGTAATTCCCTGCTGCTCCAGCCGCTGCTGGAACGCGCGCAGGCGCCGACTGGGTTTGAGCGGGCTCTCGCGCACCTCGTTAAGGGTGATCAGGTTGACGTGGCTTGGGAGATCTCCCAGCCGCCGGGCCAGCAGGTCCGCCTGCCAGTCCCGGTCATTGATCCCGTCGACCAGGGCATACTCGTAAGAGATCCTGCGGCCGGTCGCGGCGAAATAATTTCTGCAGCTTTCCATCAACCGGTCCACGTTCACGGCACGGTTGACCGGCATCAGCCGGGACCGCGACGCGTCATCCGGCGCGTGGAGCGATACTGACAACGTTAATTGTAACCGATAGGAGGCCAGTTTGTCAATTTTATCTGCAAGTCCGCAGGTGGAAAGGGAGATGTGGCGCATGCCGATGCCCAACCCGTCCGGATCGTTGACCAGTTCCAGAAAACGCATGACAGCCTCGAAGTTATCCAGCGGCTCTCCAATTCCCATCAGCACAATATTCGAAACTTTTCTGCCGGATTCCTTCTGCACAAAAATAATCTGATCCAGAATCTCGCCGGCCGACAGACGGCGCACCAGCCCGCCCAGCGTAGAGGCGCAGAAAGCACAGCCCATCTGACAGCCCACCTCAGAGGAGACACAGATGCTGTTGCCATGCTGGTAACTCATCAAGACGGATTCAATACAGTTCCCGTCAGACAGCCGCCAAAGATACTTTATCGTCCCGTCCAGCTTGGAAACCTGTTTGCGCACGACCTGCGGCACGGTCAACCGCGTCTGTTCCCGCAGCTGCGTGCGCAGCGCCTGGGGGAGGTTGGTCATCTCCTCAAACGACTCGGCACCCGCGTGCAGCCAGTGAAATAGCTGCCCGGCCCGAAATTTGGGCTGGCCCAGACGGGTCACCAGCTCCTCCAGCTCCCGCCGAGAGAGGGATTTCAACTCAATCATCGCATTTCCTCAGCTTTGCCATAAAAAATCCATCCGTCTGATGCCGGTGCGGCCACAGCGTCCGCTGCCCAGGGCATTGTCCCAAACCCGGCAGAGTAAACGGTTCCAGGTGAAATTCCGGTGTGTGCGCCAGGAAGGCGGCAATAACCGCCTCATTCTCCCGGCGCAGTACCGTACAGGTCGCGTAGAGCAGACAGCCGCCCGGCCGCACATAGCGGGCCGCGTTAGAGAGGATCTCCAGCTGAATCGCCGGCAGCTTCTCCAGCGGCGCCAGATCCTTGTAACGGATATCCGGTTTCTTTCGGATAATACCCAGCCCCGAGCACGGCACATCGGTCAGGAGCAGATCAAAATGCCCCTCCAGTTCGGGGGAAAATTGCCGGGCGTCCATGGCGCGGGTCGCAATACAGCCGATGCCAAGCCGCCGCGCGCCTTGCTCGAGACGGCTCAGCTTATTCCCGTGCAGGTCACAGGCGAGAATTTCCCCGCGGTCTCTCATCTCCATGGCAGCCTGAAAGCTCTTGCCGCCCGGCGCGGCGCAGGCATCGAGCACGCGCATGCCCGGCTCCGGCCCGGCAGCCAGCACGGCCAGCCGCGCTGCCGCATCCTGTACCTGAAAGAGACCGTCCCGGAAGCTCTCCAGCTGCTCCAGATCGCCCGTCCCCGTCACTGTAAAACAGCCCGGCAGCCACGCATGGGCCTGGACCGACACGCCCTCCTCCTGTAAGCGGGCGGACAGCTCCTGTGGTGTTGTCCTGAGCGGGTTGGTCTGGATGGTGGTGGGCGGCTGGCTGTTATCCACGCGCAGCAGCTCCTCCAGCTCTGCCCGATCGTGTCCCAACTCCCCCGCCAGCAGGTCCACCAGTGCCCGGGGATGGCTATAGCGCACGGAGAGGGACGGCGGCTCGGGCATAGCGTCCCGCTTCCGGTCAAACGCGCGCAATATAGCGTTGGTCAGGCCGGGAGAGCGCGGATTTCGGCTCCAGCGCCGGGACAGCTCCACACTCTCGTCCACCGCGGCACGGGCGGGAATCCGTTCCAAGAAGGCCATCTGATACAGGCCCAGCAGGATGGACAGGCGGACCGGCTCCTCCATGCGGGAGGCGGGCACGCTGCTCAGCTCGTTGAGCCAGAACTCCAGCAGCAGCAGATTTTGCTGGACGCCATAACACAGTCGGCTCGCCAGCGCCGCGTCGCGCGGTGACAGTCCGGCGGCGCGAATCACCCCGGGCAGGGCGCTGTCCGACCAGGCCCCGCGCCGCTGCCAGTCCAGCAGCACCATCAGCGCGGCCTCCCGCGCGGAAGAGGCCACGCGCTTGCCGTTTTTCCCTCTCATGCCGCTTCTCGCTTCCCTATCTCCATCTTATATCTCCTCAGCGTCCCTCCAGCGGATGTCCGCGCAGGTAATCTACCGCGCGCATTCGCTTTTTGCCGGGCGCCTGCAATTCGGTAATGCGCAGCAGGGTCCCATCCCCGCAGGCCATCAGCAGACCGGAGGCATCCTCCCCCACCGGGGTCCCCGGCGCCTGTCCGGTCTTTTGCCCGGTCTCCTCTGCATGGTAAACCTTGATGGTACAGCCACCGAGCTCCATCGTGGCGGTGGGCCACGGGAGCAGGCCGCGAATCTGGTTATGAATCTCCCGCGCACGCTTGGTCCACACGATCGGAGAGAGCTCCCGGCTCAGCATAGGGGCGTAGGTGGACTGGCTGCCGTCCTGTGGTGTGCGCACGGCAGTGCCCGCCGCGATCTCCGAAATCGTGCGGCTGAGCAGCGCGGCGCCCAGCTCCGCCAGGCGGTCGTGCAGCGTCTCTACCGACTCCTCCGGGTCGATGGGAGTGCGCTCCTGCGCGAGCATATCTCCGGCATCGAGCGCCTCGGCGATCTCCATAATGGTGACACCCGTCTCCTCCTCCCCGTTGAGAACGGCCCAGTTGATCGGGGCCGCGCCGCGGTACTTGGGTAGCAGCGAGGAGTGGACATTGATACAGCCCAGCGGCGGCAGGTCAATGACCTCTCTGGGAAGGAGTTTTCCATAGGCCGCCACCACGATCAGCTCCGGCTGAAAGGCGCTCAGCTCCTCCAGCACGCCGGGGTCCCGCAGCCGCTGGGGCTGCACCACTGGGATTTGGTGTTCCATGGCGACCAGCTTCACCGGAGAGGCCGTCAGGCGCATTCCCCGGTTCTTGGGCTTGTCTGGCTGGGTATAGACGGCGGCGATCTCATGACCGTCGGCCAGCAGGCGGCGCAGCGAGGGCACGGCAAAGTCCGGTGTCCCCATAAAGACAATTCTCATGCCTGCTCCTCCGCCTGCTCCTGCTCCATCTGCTCCAGCTCCTCGGTCGTATACGTCCGATCGCACAGCTCATCGAACAGATGGCCGTCCAGATGGTCCAGCTCGTGGCAGAAGCAGCGCGCCGTCAGGCCCTGCTCCTCCACCTCAAACCAATTGCCGGCACGGTCCTGTGCCCGCACACGGACGGTCATCGGCCGGGTGACGACACCCCAGCGGCCGGGCAGAGAGAGACAGCCCTCAAAGCCGGTCTGCTCCCCGGAAGAGGAGACAATCGTTGGGTTGACCAGCTCATAAATCTCCTCCGCCTCATTGAGCACGACCACCACACGGCGAAGAATTCCCACCTGCGGGGCGGCCAGTCCCGCGCCGCCGGAGTCAATCAGCGTCTCCTTCAAATCGTCGAGCAGGCGGGCCAGCTTGCCGTCAAAGCGGGTCACAGGATGGCACTTTTTATTCAGGGCAGGGTCGCCCTTCCGGATGATCTCTCGAATCATGTCTGTCTTCCTCCGTACAAAATAAAGTAGAATATAGGCTCAGTCAATCGGGTTGAAATCCGCGTAGACGCTCACGCCGCGATTGCTGCGGTCCTCGCTGGCGCTGCGCAGCAGCTGGGCAATCATGGCCCGCAGCGGCCGGCCGCCCTGTCCGCTCACTGTCAGATGGTAGCGGTAACGGCCGTTGACCTTGACCACACTGGCAGGCGCCGGGCCCAGGACGGAAAAGGGCGTCGCCCGCATCTCCGGGCTGTTCTGCCACGCCTCCAATCCCTGGCGCAGGCGCAGGCTCGCGCGCAGCACCGCTCCCTCCTCCGGACCGGAGGCTGTGAGAACATACAGGTCCGTAAACGGCGGAAAGCCGCGCAGGGAACGCAGCGCAATCTCGTTTTCATAAAAACGGTCATAGTCCTGGCGGGCCGCGGTGAGAATAATCTCATTTTTCGGCGTAAAGGTCTGGATGACCGCTCGCCCGGCTTGGGCGCCTCGCCCGGCCCGGCCGATCACCTGGGTGAGGAGGGAAAAGGTGCGCTCCCCGGCGCGGAAATCGTCGATATAGAGCGTCATATCCGCGTCGATCACGCCGACCAGCGTCACACGGGAGAAGTCCAGGCCCTTGGCCACCATCTGCGTGCCGAGCAAAATCGGAATCCGTTCGCGTTCAAAGCGCTCGAGCATCTGCCGGTGCGTATGTGCAGCGGAGATGGTATCTGCATCCATTCGCAGGACTTCTGTTTGGGGAAAAAGCTCGCGCAGCTCCTCCTCCACTTTCTGCGTCCCCACGCCGACATAGCTCAAGATGCCGCCGCACTGTGGACAGGCATCCGGCAGCGGCTCGCTGTGGCCGCAGTAGTGGCACATCAGGCGATGGTTGACACGATGATAGGTCAGCTTGACCGAGCAGCGCGGGCACTCCGGCACCTCTCCGCATTGGGAACAGATCACCATCCGGCTGCTGCCGCGCCGGTTGAGAAACAGGATGGACTGCTCCCCCGCTTCCAGGTTTTTCTCCAGCTCCTCCCGGAGGGTCTGGCTGATACAGCTGCCGTTCCCCTCACGAAGTCCCTGCCGCAGATCTGCAATCAGCACTTGCGGCAGCGCCTGCCGGTTATAGCGGCTGCGCAGGGTGAAGAGATGATATCTTCCCTCCCGGGCGCTGTACATGCTCTCCACAGACGGTGTGGCCGAGCCGAGCACCAGCAGGGCTTTTCCGCGCACACAGCGATATTTTGCCACATCTCGCGTGTGATAACGCGGAGTATTTTCTGATTTATAGCTCGCCTCCTGCTCCTCATCCAAAATGACCAATCCCAGGTCCGGGAGCGGGGCAAAGACCGCCGAGCGGGTGCCAACCACCACACGCGCCTCCCCCGCGCGGGCCCGCCTCCACTCGTCATAGCGCTCTCCCGCGCCCAGGGAGCTGTGGAGGACGGCAATCCGGTCACCAAACTGCCCTGCGAGCTGCCGCAGGAGCTGCGGAGTCAGACCAATCTCCGGCACGAGAATCAGGGCGGTGCGCCCGCTGTCCAGAGTGCGGTGAATCAGGGAGAGGTAAATCGAGGTCTTACCCGAACCGGTGACGCCGTAGAGGAGGGCACACTGTGCCTCCGGCCGGTCCTGCAGGGTGGCAAGCCCGTCATAGATGGACTGCTGCTCAGCACTGAGCTTCGGCCTTGGCTGCGGTGTAACCTCGGAGAGCTCCGGGTGCCGGAAGACCTCCCGCTGAAACAGGGTAATCACGCCCATCCGCTCCAGTTCATGGAGGGTCTTGGTGCGCGCGCCGGTGAAATAGGCGATGTCCTTGGCCGAGGCCGACCCGACACTGACCAGCAGCTCAACGACAGCCCGGCGCAGCTTGGACCGCCCCTTTTCCACGGCGGCGCGCGCCTCATCATCCGGCAGGGCAAGCAGAGCGATCTCCTCGCGCTTTTCTCCCACACCGCGGCGGGCGCTGGTTTTCTGGACTAGGATACCCTCTTTCAGCAGGAACTGCAGCCCTTTGGACGGGTTTACCGGTCCAAACGCCTCGCACAGCGTCTTACGCTGCAGCGCACCGCCGGCAGAGATCACCAGGTCCAAAATCCGGCGACACAGTTCCGAACGGCCCGCCTTTGCATAGGCGCTCTCCTGATCCACTCCGTCCGCGAGCTGATAAATATCTTGGAGATTATAATAGAGTCCTGCCGGGAGCATCGCCTTAACCGCATCGTACACGGTACAGAAATAACGCTCCCGCATCCAGAGCGCCAGCCGTATCCCCTCCCGATCGATGACCGGTTCCTCGTCCAAAATGGCGCTGAGCCACTTCAGCCGAGCGGCGGGCTTCTCCTGGCCCGTTTCCAGTACGATGCCCTCCGAGCGGCGGTTCCCCTGTCCGAAGGGGACCAGCACACGCATGCCCGGGCGTAGCGACTCAGAAAAACCGTCCGGTACGAGGTAGGTATATGGCTTGTCAAAGGCATATCCGGCGGCAGACACCGCCACTTTGCAGCACAGCGCCGTCTTCATTCCGCCCCTCCTCCCGGACCTAAATACAAAAGACGCCGACAGGCAAGAGACAATGGAGGCTTTTCCATCCCCCTCGCCCCTTGCCTGTCGCTCCTCCCGGCTTGCGGAAGGGATGCTCCATTCAATTTACGGTTTGCTGATGGCTCTCTCCCGGACGATTCAGCAGTCCGGCCCGCGCCTCGTTGAGCGCGATGGTCACCGGCTTCTCCTCCAGCGGGTTGTCATTGGTTTCTGCGCCGGCAATCTCACGGGCACGATGGGCCACCAGATTGACCAGCTCGTAACGGCTGCCGATGCCGCCGCGCAGCAGTTCGTTCATCGGATAGAGAATCATAGACTTATATCCCCCTTAATCATGTCAAACCGGGCCGAAACCCGGCAATCCTGCGCCTTCAAAATAGAGAGCACCTCATCGGCTGCCTCCGAAATCTTGTCGTTGATGACCAGATAGTCGTAGTTCGGAATCTCGCGGTATTCCTCGCGTGCCCGATTCAAGCGTCCCTGGATGACCTCCTCGCTCTCGCTCTGACGGCCGTGCAGACGGCGGGAGAGCTCTCCGAACGAGGGGGGAACGACAAAAATCAGCGTGGCCTCCGGACAGAGCCGTCGTACCGTCGCGCCGCCCTGCACCTCAATATCCAGCAGAACGTCGTAGCCATCCCCCACCAGAGCCTCCACATCTGCCCTGGCCGTGCCGTAATAATTTCCCTGATAGGAGGCATATTCCAGGAAGGCTCCCTCCTCAATCATCTGACGAAAAGTCTCCTGATCCACAAAATGGTAGTGGAC
Organism: Candidatus Onthomonas avicola; assembly: GCA_018710845.1. Taxonomy (GTDB): domain Bacteria; phylum Bacillota; class Clostridia; order Oscillospirales; family Oscillospiraceae; genus Onthomonas; species Onthomonas avicola. The sequence continues at coordinate 63,307 of DVJB01000062.1, read as the reverse complement.
ATGGTTTTCCTCGCCCTGTCGGGGCTGGCGAGTTGTGTAGGAGATGGAAAAAGTGAGGTTCGCCCTTCTGGTACGGACCTCCGCAATCACAGTGCTCTTGCCCGCTCCGGACGGCCCGGAGACCACGATAATCTGTCCCCTTTTAGCGGTCTTCCTCATCGGTCTCCTCCTTACCGGCGCTCTCTCTGCCCTCCAGTCGCCCAGAGATCGTCTCTGGCAGCAACGCAGAGAGAATAACGTGATCCGTATCTGCGATAATGACCGAGCGGGTCCGGCGGCCGTAGGTCGCGTCGATCAGCATGCCGCGGTCCCGTCCCTCCTGAATGATACGCTTGATGGGGGCAGAATCAGGACTGACGATGGCGATAATCCGGTCCGCTGAGACCATATTGCCGTATCCGATGTTCAGCATCCACATGAGTCCCGCGCCCCCATATCACTCGATATTCTGGACCTGTTCCCGCATTTTTTCCAGCTCCGCCTTCATCTCCACGACAATGGTGGACAGCTCCAGATCGTTGCATTTTGAGCCGGTGGTGTTGGTCTCCCGATTCATCTCCTGAATCAAAAAGTCCAGCTTCCGTCCAATCACGCCGCCCTCGCGCACCATATCCCGGAACTGGCCGATATGGCTGCGCAGACGGACTGTCTCCTCCGCGACGGCGACCTTGTCGGCGAAGACCGCAGCCTCGGTCAGGATGCGGCTCTCGTCAATCTGCCGGTCCTCCAGCACCTCCCGGATACGCTCGGTCAGCCGCTGGCGATAGGCCGCCACTGTCTCGGGAGAACGCGCCTCCACCTGCGTGGTGAGGCGCTCAAGCGTGTCCAGGCGGGACAGCAGGTCCTCCGCCAGCCGGGCACCCTCCCGGGCCCGCATGGCATTGTAATCTTTTAGGGCCATCTGCGTGACCGCCCGGATATCCTCGGTCAGCTCCTCCAAGTTTTCCGGCACCTTTTCCACCCGGAACACGTCCGGAAATCGAGAAAGCAGAGAGATTGAGATATCGTCCTTCAGGCCGTACAGCTCCCCCAGCTCCCGAAGCGCCTGGTAGTAGCCGGACGCGACGGGACGGTTGAGGCTGACGGTGACCGCGTCCGCTGCCGAGGAGTCCACCGTTACGGTAACATCCACCTTCCCGCGGGAGACAGCCCCCTTCACCGAGGAGACTACCGCCTCCTCCGCGCAGGCATAGACGCGGGGCAGCCGGACATTGCAGTCCAGATAGCGGTTATTCACACTGCGCAGTTCCACCACGATCGCTCGCTGGTGTAAAGACGCCTCTCCCCGCCCATAGCCAGTCATACTCTTGAGCATGCGCCGCCTCCCTTCTGGCAAAGCACAGTATTTGAAATAATATTATAGCAAAGAAGCGGCAGACTGTAAAGCTGTTTTCCCGGCTTTCACGCGCCCTCAGCCGTCACGGTTGTGGAAGGCTCCTCCTCCGCAGCCGTGACCGTGATAGGCAGGGTATAACTGCCCAGAACGCCCAGCTCCGAAATGCCGACGATCTCTACCTCGACCGGAACGGTGACCGTGCTGCCCGCCTCTATATTGACGCCGCTCAGGTCAGCTGTGACCTGAATATCGTCTGTGAGGAGCATATCAAAATCTTCCGTCCGGCCGCGCACCCGCACAGTGAGGGAATCATACTGATAGTGATAGCCTTCCGGTGCGTTGAGCAGCTGGATATTGCTGGTCTCTATCATGCGTGTCTCCAGGCCGGTGACGCTGACGGTCACGGTGGCGCTGGTCACTCCGTCACGGCTGCTGACCTGATCGGGCAACACGATGTCAAACTCAAACTGCTCGGTTGTGATGACCTGACTCAGATCTATTGTTCCGAGCGAGACCTCGGTCAGATCTTCCAGCACAGCCTCCTGGCCGGTCACCGTGATGGTTGGCGGGTCAATGGTGTAGTCCGCATTCTCACTGCTGGCACCGCCGCCGGAGAGCAGCGTGACAGTTAACGGGACCTCTTTATAGCACTCCACATAAAAGGCGACAGAGATCATGTCCGTCTCCAAAAGCAGGTTTTCCGTATCCAGTTCGTTGCCCTGCGCGTCACACAGGACCACCGGAAGGCGGCCTGTCCATGTGTCCGTCAGATTCATCTCGCTCAGCTCGACCTTCGCGTAGCTGACCTGATTGACCTCACTCTCCTCGCCGCGGATCTCCAGCTCGGTCTGCTCCAGCACAAAGCTGTCCTCGTCATAGAAGCGGTTTTCCGCCAGTGTGCCGGTAAATTCCGCCCGGATAGGGACGGTATTGCTCACCATCTCCACCACCGTCACATCCACCTCTGTAGCGCTGCGGGAGGTGATTGCGACCGGATTGCTGGTCGCACTGGTGACCGAGCCGGGCAGATTGATCGAGCATTCCAGGCTGTAGACACCGGCCTCCGTGATCCCCGCGGTAGAGACGGTGATGGTGATATTCTCGCGATTCAGCCGTGTGATCACGCTTCTGGGGCCTTCCACCCGGATCGAGATGGTAGGATTCTCATCCAAGATCAGCAGCCCCATTTCGTTGAGCTGCTCCTCCCCGGCATAGGTAACCGGAATATTGCTGATCGTCACTCTCGCATCTGGCTGCCGCGCCAGATCCACATAGAGCCAGCAGATCACCGCCGCCAGCACTGCCAGTATCATATAGAAAAGGCGGCTGCCTCGAAACTTACTCCACATGGTCATCCCCGCCCTCCTTTTTTACCTTAAACAGAGACAGCAGGTTGTTCAGGGGCAGCAGGCCGGCGTCCTTCTTCTCCGCCTCGTCCGCTGGGCCAAGCAACTCGTTGCGCAGCATCCGCTCCAGCGTCTCCGGGGCGAGGTGACGCCTGAGCGTCCCCTCTACGGCGACGGAAATGGAGCCGGTCTCCTCCGAGCAGATGACCACCACCGCGTCCGTATGTTCCGTGACCCCAATACCGGCCCGATGGCGGGTTCCCAGCTCCCGGCTGATATTCACGTTTCCGGACAGGGGCAGGACGCAACCGGCCCCCACGATCCGTCCGGCACGGATGATGACTGCCCCGTCGTGCAGCGGGGCCTTATTCCAAAAAATATTCTTCAGCAGCTCGCTGGAAACCGCCGCGTCCAGCTGCGTTCCGGTACGGATGAAATCATTTAGGATGCTGTTGCGCTCAAAGACGGTCAACGCGCCCGTCTTGCTGCGGGACATATCCCGGTAGGCCTGCACTGTCTGGGTGATGGCGATCTCCAGTTCATCGCGCTCCCCGGGGTTTTTCAGATAGCGTTTCAAATTGCCGCTGCCGACTTGTCCCAGAAAATGGCGAATTTCCGGCTGAAAGACGACAATCAACGCCAGGAATCCGACCTGGACCAGACTTTCCAGAATAAAATTCAACACATGAAGATTGAACAGGTCTGACAGCCACAGGAAGCCGATGACGAGGAAAACGCCTTTGAATACCTGTCCCGCCTGAGTATTTCGGATCAGTAAGATCAATCGGTAAAAAATAAAGGCGATAATGGCCACATCCACCAGATCGGACACCGCAATGGTCTGAAAATACCGAATCACCTGTTGAATGCTGTCAAACGCCACAATCTCTTCAAACAACTGGTAAAAAGCATCCATATTATCACTCCCATTGGAAACCGGCCGGGCCGAAAAGCCACAGCTCCGTCGGGATACCGAAACAGTCTGAAAGCGGCCTGAAAACGGCCGCTTTCAGACCGTCAAGCAGCGGGATAACGGCATATCTTCCACTCCCGGCAGCATCTGTCCCAGGGGTCTGCCTCTCACATTCCAAATTTAGTATACTCCCAACCCCCAAAAATGGCAAGGGAAACCGGTCCTATTTTTCCCGCAGGGTGCGCACAGCTGCAGCCAGACAGGCCAGCTCCTCCGGACGATTGAATAGGGAAACGCTGGCCCGGATCGTGCCCGTATCCAACGTCCCGGCCGTCTCGTGAGCCAGAGGGGCGCAGTGCAGGCCACCGCGCAGGGCAATGCCCCGCTCTCCCAGCCGGGCAGTCGCCGTCTCACAGTCCACGCCCCGCAGGCGAAAAGAGACCACGCCGGTCCCCCGTCCGATGTCCTCAGGATAGAGCACCTCCACGCCGGGGATCTGGCGCAGGCGGCGGACTAACTGACTGGCCAGCCGCCGCTCATGGGCACAGACACGCTCTGTCCCCACCCGTCGCAGGAACCGCGCGCCCGCCAGCAGTCCGGCAATCCCCGGTAGGTTATGGGTACCTGCCTCCAGACGATCGGGCAGAAACGCCGGCATCGTCTGCAGAAGGGACTCGCTCCCCGTCCCGCCGGCCAGCAGCGGCTCTGGCATGCTGTCTCGTCCGCACAGCAGCACACCGATCCCCTGCGGTCCCATCAAGCCCTTGTGTCCCGGGAACGCCACGTAGGCCGCGCCCCAGTGTTCCACCTGAATGGGCAGCACGCCGGCAGATTGGCTGGCGTCCACGATCAGCGGGATCTGTGCCTCCCGGCACAGCTCGGCAATCTCCTCCACCGGCAGCCGGTACCCGAATACATTGGAGACGTGGGTGCAGACCGCCGCGTTTGGACGCGTTTCGACTGCGCGGGCAAACGCTTCCAGGTCGCGCTCCGGCTCAAACAGGCCGTCTCGCGCCACCGTGATCGCCACGCCCGGAATCCCGGAGAGCGTCCGCGTGACCGCGTTGTGCTCATAGCCGGAGATGACCACCCGACCGCCCGGCGGAACCAGCGATCGGATGGCCAGATTCAGGCTATGGGTCGCACTGGAGGTAAAGATGACCTGCTCCGGGCCGGCGCAGTCAAACCAGTCGGCCAACAGCTGCCGGCACTGAAAGGCAGTCCGGGCCGCCAGTTCCGCCGGTCGGTGACTTCCCCGCCCGGGACTGGCGCAGCAGCGTATGGCCCAGAGCATCGCCTGCGCCACCTCCTGGGGTTTTTGCAGGCTGGTGGCGGCGCTGTCCAGATAGATCACAGCCGCACCTCACGGTAACTGCCGTCCGGTTCCGTGATATAGAGCTGCTGCGGAGAGAGATCGGCGCGCTTGAGCGCCATCAGCGCCTCGGCCAGACGCCGGTGAGAGATTTTGACGCTATGACTGCAGCCGGTCGTGGAAATGGATTTGGGGGAGCGGAGGATATGCGCCGTAATGCCCGCCCGCTCCAAAATGGCCGCCGTTCGCTGTGCATAGGTCAGCGAACGACAGACAATCAGATAATATACCATGGTGATTCGCTCCTCTCACCACAGTCTATGACCGGCTGACGGGCCGTGTGAATGGGTAGTCAGTCCTCTATGCGTTCCAGCAGCGCCACCGCATGCGCGGCCATCCCCTCTCCAGAGCCGGTAAAGCCCAGTCCCTCCTCCGTGGTCGCCTTGATATTCACATCCTGCGCGTCAAGATCCAGGTAGCGGGCGATGGTCTCCCGCATCTGTGGGATATAGGGAGCCAGCTTGGGTCGCTGCGCCAGCACGGTCGCGTCCACATTGACCGTCCGGTAACCCTTCTCCCGCACCAGAGCGACGGTGCGCTCGAGCAGAATCAGGCTGGAGATATCCTGATAGGCTGGGTCATGGTCGGGGAACGCGTGACCGATATCCCACAGCCCAGCCGCGCCCAACAGGGCGTCCATGATGGCGTGGGTGAGTACATCCGCGTCCGAGTGGCCCAGCAGGCCCAGCGTCCAGGGGATCTCCACGCCGCCCAAAATCAGCTTCCGGCCCTCAACCAGCCGGTGCACATCATAGCCGTGCCCAATTCTCAGTCCGACAGGCATTGCAAAATCGCCTCCCCCAGCACCAGATCGATCGGTGTTGTGATCTTAATGTTTTCATAGGAGCCGTGCGTCAAAGTCACCTTCATCCCCAGGGCCTCCACTGCAGAGCAGTCGTCGGTCAGCTCCAGGCGGCGCTCCCGCGCCTGCTGAAGCGCCGCGCGGATGAGGCCGCTCTCAAATACCTGCGGCGTCTGCACGGCGCGCAGCGTGCTCCTGTCCACCGTTCGCTCCACGCATTCCTGGCCGTCCACCTGCTTAATCGTGTCCTTGACCGGGACAGCTGGGGCCGCCGCGCCCGTCTCCGCCGCCGTACGGAAGACTTCCTCCAGCACCGCCTGACTAACCAGCGGCCGCGCTCCGTCATGTATCCCAATCAACTGCGCATGGGCATTTACCCGGCCAAGTCCCAACCAGACAGACTCGGTCCTGCTCCCGCCGCCGCGGACAATTCGGCTGACCTTGGTACAGTTCCAGGCACGGACCTCCCGGCCGATAGGAGCCATCAGATCTTCCCGGGTCACCACGACAATCTCATCGACGTATGGACAGCGCTGCAGAGCGCAGAGGGTGTGCATCAGCACTGGGCGATCCCCAAGGGAAGCTAAAATCTTGTCCGTTCCCTCCATTCTGCTGGCATTGCCGGCGGCAGGAACGATGACGGAACACCACGGGCGTTTCGGCTCCGACTTAGGCCGCATCCAGGAAAACTTCAAACGCATTGGAGACACCTCACAGTTGTTTTTTTCCAGTGTAACACAGCCTGGCAAAAAAAGAAAGGGAAGGATATCGCACCCTTCCCCACAAATGTTGATATGTCGTTTTCTCCCCGGTCAGGCATCCTGGGCGGTGTCAGAGACGGTCGTCTGCTCCTCCGCTCCGGCGGCCGCCTGCGCTTCTAACTCCGCCCGGCTGATGGTCAGTGCCAGGACAGTCAGGACCACCAGCACGATAATGCGGAATTTGCCGCTGAAATGGCGGGAGAGAATGAGCTGCATCCCCGGCAGACAGCCGATGCCGACCAGCAGCATCAGAACACAGGAGATGACAGAGGTCTGATAGGCTCCAATGGCCATCAGGATACAAAAAAAGGAGACAGCCCGCAGAATCCACTGCATCCGCTTATCCATATTCATGCGCCAGATCCTTTCTACGGCGAGATGAAGAAAGGGGCGGCATAGCCAGACGCTACACCGCCCCTGCCGCAATTACTCCTCGTCCTCAGCACCGGCGCCCTGCAGAACAGCGCGGCGGGAGAGAGAGACCTTGCGCGTCTCCAGATTCACGTCGGTGATCTTGACATCGACGATGTCGCCTTCCTTCAGCTCGTCCTCGGGCTTCTCCACGCGGTGGTCGGCGATCTGAGAGATGTGAATCAGGCCGTCCACGCCGGGAACCACCTCAGCAAACGCGCCGAAGCTCATCAGCTTGACCACCTTGACGGTCGCCACGTCGCCCACAGAGTAGCGATTCAGGAAGGTCTCCCACGGATTCTCGTTGGGGTCCTTCATGCCCAGAGAGATCTTCTTCTTCTCGGGATCATACTTGATGACATAGACCTCGACCGGGTCGCCCACGGAGACCACCTCGGACGGGTGCTTGATCCGGCTCCAGGACAGCTCGGAGATATGCACCATGCCGTCCACGCCGCCGATATCGACAAACGCGCCATAGGAGGTCAGGCTCTTGACCGTGCCGGAATAATGCTTGCCCACCTCGATGGAATCCCAGATCGCCTTGCTGCGAGCCGCGCGCTCCTCGCTCAGAACGCTGCGGATCGAGCCCACCACGCGGCGGCGGCTGCGGTTGACCTCGGTGATATGCATCTTCACGGTCGTGCCGACCAGACCGGTCATCGGCTCATTCCGGCGCAGGCCGGTCTGAGAGGCAGGGATAAAGACGCGCACGCCCTTGTAGTTAGCCACGACGCCGCCCTTATTCTCCTCACGGATGGTCGCCTCAATGACGGTCTTGTTCTCCTTGGCGGCCTCGATCTCTTCCCAATTCTTGTTGGCATCCAGGCGCTTCTTGGACAGCGAGACGACGCCCTCACTGTCGTTGACGCGCAGGACAAGGACCTCGATCTGATCGCCGGGCTTGAGGACCTCTTCTGCCTTCACGCTGGGATCGTCGGAAAACTCAGACATGGAGATATAACCGGCATGCTTGGTGCCAAGGTCTACCTGGATGTCAGTCGGAGTGATCTGCACAACGGTTCCAACAACCTTATCTCCTGTATTTAAAGTTTTGATCGACTTCTCCAGCATCTCAGCAAAGGACTCCTCGATCTCCATTTTGGTTTCGTTAGACATTTTGGTTTTGACCTCCTTTATTATCCACCCGGGCGTAGATGCCCCCGCGGTGATTCCAACACAAGACGCTTCCCCCCAGCGCTCCGGCTCCAGCTCTGCGGCCTGCTCGACCCAGTAGACCTGGTCGCAGCATTGCCGGCACAGCTCAGCCAGATGACGCGTATTGGAACTCTGGTGGTCACCGATGACAACCATCACGTCGCTTTGGGCAGCCAACTCCTGGGCTTCCGACTGCCTACGGGCGGTAGCATTACATATTGTATCAAATAATTCTGCGTTTGTACATTCTTTTTTTGCAAATTTTTCACAATTTTTCCACGTCTCCCGAGTGGAAGTTGTCTGAAAGACAAAGGTGAGCGGCATAGAACGCCGTTTTTCATCCTCTGACAGCCATTTGGCGAGCGCAGCGTCATCCTCCAGGACAACCGGAGATCGGCACCATCCGGCAATGGCCACCACCTCCGGATGGGTCGGAAGGCCAATGATGACCGGCTGGCGTCCGCGCACCTCTGCCTCCTGGACCAGCCTGTGGATACGGGCTACGCTGGGACAGGTGGCGTCAACCACCGGTAAGCCGCGCTCCTGGAGCCGATCATAGACCGCCTTTGCCTCACCGTGTGAGCGGATCAGCACGGCGAAACCCTCCGGCACATCCTCCACCCGGTCTACACGGCCCATTCCCTGCCGGGCCAAGTGCGCTACCACATGGTCGTTATGAATGATTGAGCCGAGCATTACGCAGGGGCGTCCGGACTGCGCCGTCTGCTCGGCAAGTTCCACGGCGCGGCGGACGCCATAACAGAACCCCGCCGTCTTGGCCAATGTCACCTTCATTTTACCTGAGACTCCAGGGCATAGATTTTCCCGAGCAGCTCGTCAGCCAGCCGCTGGTATTCCTCCGGCGTAGCACGCCGCCCGGCAATCTGCGGGTGGTACGGCTCGCCAAAGACCATCGTCATCCGGTGAAACGGCTTCGCCCGCGTCAGGTAGACCGGCACCAGCGGCGCGCCAGAGCGGAGCGCGAACATGATCGCTCCGGTCTTGGCCTCGGATGCCTCACCTTCGTGCACGCGCGTGCCTTCCGGGAACATAATGAGCTTGCTGCCCTCTTTCAGGCAGCGCAGCGCGTTCTTGATGGAAGACATATCGTTGGCGCCTCGATTAACCGGAAACGCCCCCAGCAGATAGAGAAGCTTGCCAAAGACCGGAATCTCAATCAGCTCCTTCTTCGCCATCAGACGGGCAGGCTGTTTTCTCGTCAGGCCGAAGCATGCGATGGGGGGATCCGCCGCGGTGCAATGCCTGGGGCAAATGACCGCCGGACCATCCGGAATATTCTCTCGTCCCACCACGCGCAGCCAAAAGAAGATATGGTAGACCAGCCAGGCGATGTGATAGATCACCAGATACCACGGACGGCACTGGGCGATGGTGCGGTATGGATACTTTTTCTGCTCTGTCTCGTGCCCTTGCGTGCTCATATCAACTTCTCCTTCACAATCCTCAAGAGGGCCTTGCCGCTCTCCTCCAAATCCAGCTTGGAGGTATCCAGCCTAACCGCGTCCGCCGCCGGGCGCAGCGGGGCGATCGCGCGGTTCATATCCTGTTCGTCACGCCGCATCACATCCGCAAGCACCTGCTCATAGCTGTCCGTATTTCCCCGCGCCTGCAGCTCCAGCCAGCGGCGGCGGGCCCGTACCTCCGGCGCCGCCGTGAGAAAGACCTTGACGGTTGCTTCTGGCAAAACCACTGTCCCGATGTCCCGTCCGTCCATCACCACATTGCGCGTGCGCGCCAGCTCCCGCTGCATCTCCAGCAGGAAGGCGCGCACCGCCGGCAGAGCGGAGACGGCAGAGGCGTACATCGAGATCTCAGGCTCGCGAATCTGACCGGTCACATCTTCCCCATTGAGATACATGTGCTGAACTCCATCTGCCTCGACCCGGAGGCCGACCTGCAGGCCAGAGAGCAGCGCGGACACGGCCGGCTCACTTTTGGGATCCGCACCGTTGCGTCTGACCCACAGCCCCACTGTGCGGTAGATCGCGCCGGTATCCACATAGAGGTAGCCCAGCTCTTCCGCCAGGCGGCGCGCCAGAGTGCTCTTTCCCGCACCGGACGGCCCGTCAAGTGCAATGCTGACAAAAGGCATTCGCTTCATTCCTCCCCGCCCGGGACTGGATCCCAGGCCGCCCAGCATCCGGCAACATAGCCGGTCGACCAGGCAATCTGCAAATTAAATCCTCCGGTATAGCCGTCCACATCCAATACCTCGCCGGCAAAATAGAGCCCTGGCAGGCGCTTGGAAGCCATCGTGGTCGGATTGACCTCCGACACGGCAATTCCTCCGGAGGTGACGATCGCATCGCGCACCGGGCGCGGCCCGGTGACGGCGACGGAAAAGCACTTTAAGACCCGCAAAAGGCTGTGGCGCTGCTGACGGGTGATGTCATGGATCCTGGTCTCCGGCGGAATGCCGGAGCGGCGCACCACCTCCGGAATCAGCAGACGCGGCAACAGGCCCTGCAGGCTGTTTTGAAAACTTCTGTTGTTGTTTTGTCGAAAATCACGCAGCAGGCGGGCGTCCAGCGTCTTGTCATCCAATGCCGGCTTGAGGTCGATCTCTATCCGGTAGCGCTCATGCTGAAAGTCGCGCATATGGGCGCTGGCGCTGAGAATCAGGGGGCCGGAGAGTCCGAAATGGGTGAACAGCAGCTCTCCGAAGTCGTGATAGAGACACTTCCCATCCTGGTTTTTGACCCGAATGGCCACGTTACGCAGGCTGAGCCCCTGCAGCGCCGCACAGCACGGCTCTGCCTCCAACGGCACGAGGGATGGCTTAGGCGTCACAACCGTGTGTCCCGCCGCCCGGGCCAGCCGGTAGCCGTCGCCGGTCGAGCCGGTGGCCGGATAGGACAGGCCGCCCGTGGCGAGGATGACCGCCTGCGCCGGAAGTCTCTCCCCGTTGTCCAGCTTGACGCCGGACACGGCGCCCTCCCGGCACAGGATGGCCGCCACCCGCCCGGTCCGAAGGCTCACGTTTTCCCGGCGCAGCGCCGAGGCCAGCGCGTCGGCCACGTCATGGGCGCGGCCGGAAACGGGAAAGATGCGGTTGCCCCGCTCCGTCTTGAGCGGAACGCCAAGCTGCTCAAAAAACGCCTTCACATCCTCTGGAGAGAACTGGCTGAGCGCGCTGTAAAGGAAGCGGCTGTTGCGCGGAATATTCCGCAGCACTTCATCCGCCGGGCAGTCGTTTGCCACATTACAGCGCCCCTTGCCAGTGATGCGCAGCTTGCGCCCGAGCGTCCGGTTCCGGTCCAACAGGAGGACCTGCGCGCCCTGACGCCGCGCGGTCAGTGCCGCCATCATGCCGGCCGGGCCGCCGCCGATGACCACGATCTGTTTTCCGTCCAAACGAAAACGCCCCTCTCAGTTCCCGGCGGGCTTGTCATAGACTTCGTACTTGGCCCAGATCTCTTCCAGCTTGCCCAGCGTCACCTGCAGCTCCTGATCTTTCTTCCGACTGACAGCCACGATCAGCGCGTTGACCAGACTCAGCGGCGCGACCAGTGAGTCGACAAAGGAGGCCATATCGCTCTTGGCAATCAGAGAGAAGTCGGCCAGCGGCAGCAGGGGCGAGGCCTCACTGTCGGTGATGGCGATCACCTGTGCCCCCTGGCTTTTGGCGTACTCCATCGCCGTGACCGTGCGCTTGGAATAGCGCGGGAAGGACAGGCCGATAAACACATCCTCCGCACCGACATGGATGGTCTGCTCAAACACCTCGCTGATGGAGACGGTGTCGATATTCACTACATGCTCAAAGATGTATTGAAAGTAGAAAGACAGGAAATTCGCCAGCACACTGGCAGAGCGGACGCCCAAAATATAGATCGTCTTCGCCCGGCAGATGGCCTCTACCGCTTGGGAGAAGCTCTCCCGGTCGGTCTCCTCCAGCGTCAGGCGGATTTTCTCCACATCTGACTGCATCACCATGGACAGTACGTCCTGGTTGCCGATCCGGTCGTTGGAGACCTCGATGCGCTGAATAGAGGTGAGCTTGTTGCGAATCATCTCCTGCAGCGCCTTCTGCATACTCGGATAGCCGTCAAAGCCCAATTCCGCGGCAAAGCGCACCACGGTAGACTCACTGACGTTGACCGTCTTGCCCAGTTTGCTGGCCGTCATAAAGGCGGCCTTATCATAATAATTCAGAATGAAATTGGCGATCAGCTTCTGTCCTTTGGAAAAACCGCTCATATTGTCCTGAATCATTGTCAAAATATCGTTTGCCACCATCCTGCACCCTTCCCCGACGGCCGCGGCGCGCTCCGCGCGGTCCGCCGCCGTGTTCCATCATGCATCGAAATTCGAACAAATGCATGAAACTGTATCGCCCGATTCCGATGAACACTATCATAGCGAAGGATTCGAAAAAATGCAAGCGAATTTTGCAGGATTCATCTTAAAACTTGCAAACAATTCAGCTCCTCAGCTTTGCCGCAGCATCTCCAGCTCCTCGCGGCTGAGCCAGCGCCACTGCCCGGGCGACAGTTCTCCCAAGGTAAGCGAGCCCTCCCGGACGCGGCGCAGGCGGCAGACCGTCAGTCCCACCGCCTGGCACATCCGCCGGATCTGGCGGTTTTTGCCCTGCCGGATGACGACGGACAGCAAGCTGCTGTGCGCGCCGCGGGAGAGCACCCGCACCTGTGCGGCCTCAAATCGCTGTCCATCCACCGTCATAGGGCGGCGGAGCATTGGCAGCGCCGGCTCGAGCGGTCCGGTCACACGGACCTGATACTCCTTTTCCACGCTATGGCTGGGATGGGTGAGGTGGTAGGCCAGGTTCCCATCGTTGGTCATCAGCAGCAGTCCCTCGGAATTCAAGTCCAGCCGTCCGACGGGATAGAGCCGGACGCCGCACCCGTCAATCAGGTCCGCCACGGTCGGTCTTCCCTGTTCATCCGCCAGCGTCGTCACATATCCGCGCGGTTTATACAGCAGCAGGCAGACCTTTTCCTCCATCCCCCGGGATGCGGTGCAGACGGGCACGCCGTCCAGAGCGATGGCATCCCGCTCCGGGTCCGCCTTCTGCCCAAGGACAGCCTGGACGCCGTTGACCGTGATTCTCCCCCCCTCCAAATAGCGCTCTGCCTGGCGGCGGGAGCAGACGCCAAAGGTGGAGAGGAGCTTATTCAGCCGCTCCTCCATCAACTGACGACAATGGCGTCATAGAGCAGCTCCACCGTTCCCAGCGTCTCCCCGTTGAGGGTAAAGGTGATCGTCCCCGCCACAGAGCCCTGCGAGACCGTGCCGGTGATACGTCCGGGAAGCGTCATGGAGCAGGAGAGGTTCGCCTCATCCGAGGCCTCCACGGAAGAGACCAGCGTCTCCGCCGCCACCAGGGGCACATCTTGTTCGCCCACGTGCAGCGTCGTCACCACTTCTCCCTCTTCACACAAGACATTGGCCGGATAGTTTTCAAACGCCCACTCATAGAGCGCCATATGGTCCTCGTAGTCGTTGGCATCGTTGAGGGTAACCACAATGAAACGTGAGCCGTCGCGCTGCGCGCAGGAGACCAGGGTCCGGCCCGCCGCTGTGGTGAAGCCGGTCTTGATCCCCAGGCACTCGTCCCGGCCCATATATTCGTCGCTGAGCAGCATGTTGTGGTTTTCGATGGAATAGCCGTCGATCTCAATGTACCAGGTGCCCACAATCTGCGCAAACAACTCATTCTGCATGGCCGCCCGGCCCAAAACCGCCAGGTCACGTGCCGTGGAGTAATTATTCTCGTCCACCAGGCCGTTGACACTGCTGAAATGTGTATTAGTCATGCCGAGCTCTTCTGCCTTGGCATTCATACGGTCGATAAACGTCTGCTCATCCCCAGCGCACACCTCAGCCAGGGCGACTGCGGCGTCATTGCCGGAGCGGAGCATGGTCCCGTAGAGCAGAACCTCCACGGACACCTCGTCTCCCGCCTCAAAATACATGGATGTCCCGTCCACCCCATCTGACGCAGCTGCGTGCTCCGAAATGGTATAGACAGTGGACAAGTCCTCCTGCGTCAGGGTTTCCGTCGCAAGGTATCCGGTCATGATCTTCGTCACACTGGCAATCGGACGCTGCTCATCGGCGTTGTCCTCGTAGAGCACCCGTCCGGACCAGGCATCCACCACAATCGTGGATGTGGCGGAGGTCTCGGGGGCCGTCGAGCCGTCCGATGCCGTCTCCTCCTCTGCCGCCTGTGCCCCTGGTAGCAGACCCACCGTCAACAGCAACGCCGCCAGCAGCAACGCCAATCTATTTCGCTTCATATCAACGTTCCCCTTAAAAGATACAGTTTATTTTCCCGTCGTCTTTCCGTCCCCACCGGCTGGCTTCTCCTCTGCCTTTTTTGCGACCAGGGCCGAAACCTTTTCCACCAAGTCAGGCACCATGTCAATCGCGCGTTCCATCGGACCGCCCAGAACCGGCTCTACCGGCAGCATCTTAACACTGTCACCACGGATGATCAGGAAGGACACCGGAGTCACGGTCACACCCGCGCCGGAGCCGCCGCCAAAGCAGTTGTTCTTGTTGGCCGGCAGGCTCTTGGGAGCGAAGTCGGAGCCGCCGGAGGCAAAGCCCATGCTGACCCGGGAGATCGGGATGACCGTGACGCCGTCCGGGGTCGTGATCGGGGTTCCCACGACGGTGTTGACATCCACCATCTCCTTGAGCCGCTCCATCGTAAGGCCCAGCACTTCATTGATCGGATGCTTTTGTTCCATGTTCGTCGTCCTCCTGTCTCTGTTTTCGTATTCTCTGATAAAATGCTGCCCCAATGCGGCAGGCAAGCACGATAAGCTGTCCCACCCGCAGGGAGAGGGCCAGGGAGAGCCAGATCAGCGGCTCAGTCCCCTCAAAATCCACGCGTGCACGGATTTCCCGGCGCCGGACCCGATAAAAGCTGTTCTCCAGCAGCGCCACCAGCGTCCCGCCTCCAGCGCAGAGTACACCGTATTGAATGGCGGCAGAGGCCGGGTCCCGCTTGCCGGCAATGGTGTAGTCCACCTCCAGGCAGTCGATCTGGAGACGGGCGATCGTCTCCTTTGCCGCTGAAAGGCCGAAGTCAATCAGCTCCATCAGCGGCAGCGGCAGCCCGCCGTTGCGCGGACGGTCCGGCTCCGCCTGGCGCGCCTCCCGCTTCTGGTCCTGACGTACGGCAGATGCCTGACTCGTGTTCTGTTCCGAAAGCACCTCAGACTGCTTTTCTCCCGGCGGCTCCGGGCGAGCGCCGCTGCTGGAATCAGGCGCGCTCTCTATCTTTGCTTGCGGCTCAGTCCGCTTTTCTGACCCCGCAGGCGCCGCGGCCAGGCGGCGCCCCGCCTTTGCCTTCTCCGGGCGGGGTGCGACCCGCTTTCCGCCTGATGCCTTTCGGTGCTTCTGCTTGGACGAGGTCCGCCGTCTCTTCCTGCCTCTCGGGTATAGTGTCAGCCGAAACAGGCCCAGGCGCGCCTTGATATGCAGCCCCTGGTCGTCATAGGTCAGTACCACGCCGATCCGCACCAATGACAGTGCGAGCAGCGCGATCAGGACTGCTCCACAAATCACCCAGCCGCTCATATCAGCCCTCTTCCCCGACGGAGTCCCGCTCCGCCTGCACCGGCTGGGCGGCGGTCTCCTGCAGCTCGCCGCCGGGCCGCTCCCCCTCTCCGCTCTCCGGAAGCGGCGGCAGCTCCTCCAAACTGGAGAGGCTGAAGCACCGGAGGAACTGGGCTGTAGTCCGAAACAGCATCGGGCGGCCCGGAACGGAGAGGCGGCCAGCCTCTTCAATCAGGCCGCGCTCGAGCAGGAGATTGATGGTGTAGGAGGAATCCACGCCACGCACCTGTTCTACGTAAGCCCTCGTAGTGGGCTGAAAATAGGCGATGATGGACAGCACCTCCAGGGCCGGCTGGGACAACTGAGGCGGCTTGCGCCGTTCAAACGCTCTGCGAATCCGGCTGGCATACTCCGGCGCGGAACAGAGCTGATAGCTGTCTCCCAGCTGAAGCAGCCGGATACCTCGGCGCTCATAGCTGTAGGTATCCGCCAGACGCTTGCACAGCTGGTCCACCCGATCCCGCTCCAGCTCCAGCGCCAGACAGAGGCGCTCCACGCCGATCGGCTCCCCAGCAGCAAACAAGATCGCCTCCAGGGCCGCTTCCATATCTTTCTCTTCCAGTTTTTCCATGTCCTCACCTGTTTATGCAGTGGGGGCCCGCTCCTCTGACGCCTCCCCGGTCACGGCGGCCACCGTGCAGTCCCGCTCCGTGCCGGCCAACCGGACCCGGCTGGACTTGCACAACTCCAACACCGCCAGAAAGGTGGCCACGATCTCGGAGCGGCTCCGGCTGTTTTGAAACAGTGCCCGAAAGCGCATGACCCCCCGGCGCACCAGGCGGGCCAGAATCTCTGTCGCCTTATTTCCCACCGGATACGGTTCACGTCCGACGATGCCGCGAAAAGCCCGCTCCGGCGGCGGCAGCTGTTCCCCGCCGCGCTCCAGCACACCGGTGATGGAGCGGAGCAGGTCCTCCGGCTGGTGGACATAGCGGTAGGTCCGATCCGGCGTGACCGGCTCCTGCATACGTGTCATATAGTCCCGCCCAACCTGGTAGCGTCCCAGCAGCGCCGGCAGGACTGCCTTAACTTTTTTATAATTTTCATGGCGCTGCCGCTCTTCCAGGGAGGCGATCAACTCTTCCATCTCGGAAAGCGCCTCCTCATCGTGTATGCTCAGCAGCATTCGCGTCTTGATGTACACCAGCTGCGCGGCCATGGCCACAAACTCGCTGGCCACCTCCAGGTCCAGTTCTTTCCGACGGTCCATCCAGGCCAGGTACTGGTCCAGAATCAGGGAGATCTGGATGTCCTGAATCTCCATCTTGTTCTTGCTCAGCAGGGCCAGGATCAGGTCGAGTGGACCGTCAAAATCAGCCGGTTCCGTCCTTGTCTTGACCACACTGTCCAGGTGGTACACCGGAGCGTCCACGCACTCCCCTCCCCTCAGGCGTACAGGCCGACGATCAGCGTCCAGAAAACCTCCACCGGCAGTCCTGTGAGACGGCAGATCCCTGACAGGGCCAACTGCAGCAGAGCGTTTAGTGGACCGTCCAGCACGCCGAAGAACACCAGCAGAAACAGCGCCAGCATAATATACCGCTCATGCCGCAGAACCCAGAAATAGATACGGTCCGGGAAAAGGGAGAAGAACACCTTCGAGCCGTCCAGCGGCGGGATCGGGAACAGATTAAAGATGCCCAAGCCCAGATTAAGCCAAAGCAGGGCCGCAGCAAACGCCATCGCCCAAGTACCCGCCTGGGACTGCCACAGCTCCGCGCGGTACATCCCCTGCAGCACTCCGGCGGACAAAACTGCCATGACAAAGTTGGACGCCGGTCCGGCCAGCGCGGTGATTGCCATGCCGCGCTTGGGGTTTTTAAAATAGCCCGGGTTGACTGGCACGGGCTTTGCCCAGCCAAATCCCGCCGTCAGCAGCAGGACCAAGCCGAATAGGTCGATATGGTGCAGCGGGTTGAGAGACAGGCGTCCCATATCCTCCGCCGTGGGATCGCCCAGCCAGCGGGCGGCCAGGCCGTGGCACAGCTCATGTACCGTCAGACAGATCAGGGCCGCGAG
This sequence comes from Candidatus Onthomonas avicola, assembly GCA_018710845.1. Classification (GTDB taxonomy): domain Bacteria; phylum Bacillota; class Clostridia; order Oscillospirales; family Oscillospiraceae; genus Onthomonas; species Onthomonas avicola. The sequence goes on along the minus strand of DVJB01000062.1, from coordinate 45,578 downwards.
CACCCGCACCAGCAGGGCGAGCGCAAGCCCAAGATCGAATACAGAACCCAAATGTTGGAGAAAGGACAAGCTTGCCGCCTCCCGGTAAAATCACAGATTACAGCCATTATACAAAATCTTCCCGGAAAAGACAAGCCGCAGAGACGCAAAGTTTATCTGCGGCCGGTCTATCCGGGAAAATTCCATTCTCGTGCGGTCAGCTGTGCACGCCGCTCTGGCCGAACAACGCCTGCCGCAATGCCTCCACTCCGACGCGGTTCTGAGCGGAAAACGGGATAATCGCTGTCCGTTCCTCCAGCTCCAGCACCTGCCGGATGCGCTGTAAGCTCGGCTCAATCTCGCTTTTTTTCAGTTTGTCGAGCTTGTTGGCCACCACGGTCACCGGGCAGCCGGTGTCGCGAAACCAGCGCATCATGGTCCGGTCGTCTGCGGTCGGGCTGTGGCGGGCGTCCACAATCTGGACGCCCTGCGTAATCAGCCCGGAGGCGAAATAGGCCTCCATCAGCCGGCCCCAGCGCTCTCGCTCCGCCTTGGACACCTTGGCATAGCCATAGCCCGGCAGGTCGACCAGGTAGAGCTGCCGGTCAATTAGAAAATAGTTGATCTGGCTGGTCTTGCCCGGTGCGCTGCCGACTCTGGCAAAATTTTTCCGGTTGAGCAGGCAGTTGATCACCGAGCTTTTGCCCACATTGGAGCGGCCGGCGAAGGCGATCTGCGCTCTGCCGTCGCGCACAAAGGACTTGGGCGCCGTCGCGCCGATGGTAAAGCCCGCATTGCTCAGATTCATTCGTTCACCTACTGTCGGATGGCGTTCGGATGGGAGACTGCCGTCTGCCCCATCTCAAAGCCAGGATAGAAGTCAGGATGGATCTCCGTTCCGGAGAAATCCAACGCCTCAGCCAGCGCCTGATCGACCTGCGAGACGGTGACAAAATGCAGCGCTGCACGGACTGTCTGGTCGATATTCTCCAAGTCCTGCTCGTTGTCCTGCGGGATGATGACGGTCAATATCCCATTGCGGTGGGCCGCCATGGTCTTCTCCTTCAGCCCGCCGATCGGCAGCACACGCCCGCGCAGCGTCACCTCACCGGTCATGGCGATACCACACTTGACCTTTGCCCCGGTCAGGGCGGAGACGATCGCCGTGGTGATGGCGATGCCGGCCGAGGGACCGTCCTTGGGCGTCGCCCCCTCCGGAAAGTGGATGTGGATATCCCGGTTCTTGTAAAAATCCGGGTCAATACCCAGCTGCGCCGTGCGGCTTCGGATATAGGAGATGGCCGCGTGGCAGGACTCCTGCATCACCTTGCCGAGGTTGCCAGTCGGCTCAACCTTGCCGGAGCCGGGGACCACGTTTACCTCCACCTCCAGCAGCTCACCGCCGACCGAGGTCCAGGCCAGGCCGTTGACCAGGCCGACCTGCGGCGTCCGGCTCAGGCGCTCCGGGTGATAGCGGCGCGGGCCGAGCATGGGTTCCAGATTGTCCCCGTTCACGCTGACCCGTTTGACATCCTCGCCGCTGACCAGCTGCATCGCGGCCTTTCGGCAGAGATCGGCCAGTTTCCGCTCCAACAGGCGCACGCCCGACTCTCTGGTATAGCCGGAGATGATCTCCCGGATGGCGTCATCTGTCACGCGCAGCTGGCTGGCCTTCAGGCCGTGGCGCTTCATCTCGCGCGGCAGGAGATGCCGGCGAGCAATCTGCAGCTTTTCCTCATCGGTGTAGCTGCCCAGCTCGATCACTTCCATCCGGTCGAGCAGCGGGCGCGGCACGGTAGACAGGTCGTTGGCCGTCGTGATAAAGAGCACGTCAGAGAGGTCAAACGGCAGCTCGAGAAAGTGGTCACGGAAGGTGCTGTTCTGTTCGGCGTCCAGTACCTCCAGCAGAGCGGAGGCCGGGTCTCCCCGATGGTCCATCCCTAGCTTGTCGATCTCGTCGAGCAGGATGAGGGGATTTGCCGTGCCGGCTTTGGAGACGGCGGCGATGATGCGGCCGGGCATCGCGCCGATATAGGTCTTGCGGTGGCCACGGATCTCTGCCTCGTCATGAATACCGCCCAGAGAGACGCGGGCCATCTTGCGATTCATCGCGCGGGCAATGGAGCCGGCAATGGAGGTTTTGCCGACACCCGGCGGACCGTAGAGGCAAAGAATCTGTCCCCGCAGCTGGGGTGAGAGCTGTTTGACGGCCAGAAACTCCAGAATCCGCTCCTTGACCTTCTCCATGCCGTAGTGGTCAGCGTCCAGGATTTTGCGCGCCGCTTCCACATTCAGCCGCTCTTTACTTCGTTTGTTCCAGGGCAGTTCCAGGCAGGTGTCCAGATAGTTGCGCAGTACGGCGCCCTCCGCCGAGCCAAAGGGCTGTTTTTCCAGCCGTTTCAGCTCTTTGGTGAGCTTCTCCTCCACCTCCTTGGGGAGGCTGGCCTTTTTGATCCGCTTGCGGTAGTCGGCGACCTCGTCATCGCCGCCCTCCTCGCCCAGCTCGGACTGGATGACCTTGAGCTGCTCGCGCAGGTAATAGTCCCGCTGGGTCTGGCTCATATGCTCGCGGATCTTGCCCTCCAGCTCGTGCTCTGCCGTGAGCACCTGCAGCTCACGCGCGAGAATCCGGTTGACCTTCTCCAGGCGGCGGACCGGATGCAGCTCAGCGAGGACAGCCTGCTTGTCCTCCCCCCGAATGGGGATGTTCTGGGCGATATAGTCGGCGATATAGCCGGGGTCTCGGCTTCCGAAGACGTTGAGAATCAGCTCAGCGGGAAGTTTCTCGGACAGCTCGCCATAGCGCTCAAAGAGCTCATAAGCCTTACGCACGACCGCCTCGGTGTGCGGCGTGACATTTTCATTGGCAGGCAGGGCGGCGATCGGCGAGACCTGCGCGAGCAGATAGGGGCGCTCCTTGAGCAGGGTGACCAGTTCTGCACGGCCCTGGCCCTCTACCATAATGCGCACATTGTTGTCCGGCAGCCGGAGCAGCTGGCGGATCGAGCAGATGGTCCCCACCCGATAGAGGTCCTCCTGGTGCGGCTGCTCCACCAGAATGGATTTTTGTGTGACGAGGAAAATATCCTCTCCCTGCTCCATCGCCTGCTCCAGCGCCTTGAGCGAGGACTCTCGCCCTACGTCAAAGTGGATGAGCATGTTGGGAAAGACGGTCAGCCCGCGCAGGGCCAGCGTCGGCAGGACGCGGAGTTCCTCTTCGCGGATCTCCAGTTTCTCACCGTTTTCGCTCATAATTGTCACCTCCTATGAGGAGAAAAGGCCGTAAGACCGCCCGGTCGGGCAGCCCTGCGGCCAATGGGGGTTCTATCAGATTCCATCAGGAGACATTGCCATGTCCTCTGGTCTTCTTCATCGACTGCAGAGTATTCGCCCCCAGCCGAGGGACCGGGCGCTTCAGGCGGTCCGGGTCCCGCTGAATGATCGGTCCGCCCTCTCCGCGAATACAGGCAGGCGTGATCGTCACCTTGACAATAGAGGGGTCGGAGGGAATGTCATACATCAGCTTGTTCATCGCGCCCTCAAGCACCGCCCGCAGGCCGCGCGCCCCGATTCCGCGCTCAAGCGCCAGATCGGCCGCCGCCTCCAGGGCCTCCTGCTGAAATTCCAGCTCAACCCTGTCGTACTCCAGCAGCTTCTGATACTGCTTGACAAGCGCGTTCTTCGGCTCGGTGAGAATCTGCACCAGCTGATCGCGGTTGAGCGCGCTGAGCGTGGTGATCACCGGCAGACGGCCGATCAGCTCCGGAATAATGCCGAACTTCAGCAGGTCGTGCGGCTGGACGGAGGCCAGCACGTCGGTCTCCGCGCGCTCCTTACGCGTCTGCACAGAGCCGCCGAACCCGATCCCCTTTTTGTCCTGCCGCTGCTCGATGATCTTCTCGATCCCATCAAAGGCGCCGCCGCAGATAAAGAGGATATTGGTGGTATCCACCTGAATAAACTCCTGATGGGGGTGCTTGCGTCCACCCTGGGGGGGCACATTGGCCACGGTGCCCTCCAGAATCTTCAGCAGCGCCTGCTGGACGCCCTCGCCGGAGACATCACGGGTGATGGAAGTATTCTCGCTCTTACGGGCGATTTTATCCATCTCATCGATATAGATGATCCCCCGCTGGGCCCGCTCCACATCGTAGTCCGCTGCCTGTACCAGCCGCAACAGGATGTTCTCCACATCATCTCCAACGTATCCGGCCTCGGTGAGGGTAGTCGCGTCGGCGATGGCAAACGGTACGTTCAGGATACGGGCCAGCGTCTGGGCAAAGAGCGTCTTCCCGCATCCGGTCGGGCCGAGCAGCAGAATATTGGACTTCTGCAGCTCCACATCGTCGTCTCCGCCAAAATAGATGCGCTTGTAATGGTTGTAGACCGCCACAGACAGCGAGACCTTGGCCGCCTCCTGTCCGATGATATACCGGTCCAACACCGCCCGAATCTCCTTCGGCGTCGGGATCTCGTCCGGAACCTCCAGCTCCAGATCTTCCGGGCCGTAGTCGTCCGCGTCATCCAGAATCTCATTGCACAGCTGAATGCACTCATTGCAGATATAGGCGTTCGGCCCGGCAATGATGCGCTCTACCTTATCCTGGCTTTTCCCGCAGAATGAGCAGTGTACCGTTGTCCTTCTGTCGTCATTTCTTGCCATATGCTCGTCCCTCATTGCTCCCCGCGGGCTCCGTGCCGGACAGCCGGACGGAATCAGCGGTTGTAATAAATCTGGTCAATCAGGCCGTACTCCTTGGCCTCCTCCGCGGTCATCCAGTGGTCCCGCTCAGAATCAGCCTTCACCTGCTCCGGGTCCTTACCGGTATTGGCAGCCAAAATTTCGTTGATGCGCTTTTTGATCTTCAAAAAGTGCTCCACATCGATCTCCATATCGGTGACCTTGCCCTGCGTGCCGGCAGAGGGCTGATGGATCATGATCTCCGCGTTGGGCAGGGCAATCCGCTTGCCCTTTGCGCCGCTGGAGAGGAGGAAAGCCCCCATGCTGGCGGCCATGCCGATGCAGATGGTGGACACGTCACACTTGATATACTGCATCGTGTCATAGATGGCCATACCCGCCGTGACGCTCCCGCCAGGGCTGTTAATGTAGAACTGGATGTCCTTTTCCGGGTCCTGCGCCTCCAAGTAGAGCAGCTGGGCCACCACCAGCGAGGCCGTGGTGTCGTTCACTTCTTCGGACAGGAAAATGATACGGTCATTGAGCAGCCGGGAGAAGATATCATAGCTGCGCTCTCCGCGGTTGGTCTGTTCCACTACATAGGGTACTAAGCTCATAGTAAATTGCTCCTTAGAAATACAGAAAAGTACTTACAGGATACCCGCCGGCGGGCATGGATATACCTGCCGGCGGGACAGGAGGATGGTTTTATTCCTCGTCTGACTTCTTCTCCGTCTTCTCTTCTCCCTGGCTGGCGGGCTCCTCCGGAGCGACCGGCACGGCGCTGTCATAGATCACCTTGGCAGCCTTGTCCACCCGAACATCGCGCGCGAGCGTCTCGGCGTCGATGGCAGCCTTGATCTTGTCCGCCTCCATGCCGTACTGCTCACTCAGTTCTTTGACGTGCGCCTCAACTTCTTCCTCTGTGGCCTCCAGGCCCTCGGCATCCGCCACGGCGCGCAGCAGCAGGTCCACCTGAATCTGGCGCAGCGCATCGGCGCGGACGTTCCGGCGGAACTCCGTCCGGTTGGTGCCCATCATATTCAGGTACTGGTCAAAGGTGATGCCGGCTCCCTGCAGGCGGGACTCGTAGTTCTCCATCATGCGGTCAGTCTCGTACTCCACCATGGTCTCGGGAATATCCATCTCCGCGTTGTTGATGGCGGCGGTGAGAACCGCCTGATGGAAGGCGTTCTCCGCCTCCTTCTCCTTGCGCTCGAGGGCCTTGGCCTTCAGGTCCGCCCTGAGCTCCTCAAACGTCTCAAACTCGGAGACGTCCTTGGCAAACTCGTCATCGAGCTCGGGGACCTGCTCCTCCTTGACCTCATGGACCTTGCAGTGGAAGACGGCCTCCTTGCCGGCCAGGTCGGCGGCGTGATACTGCTCCGGGAAGGTGACGTTCACGTCCTTCTCCTCACCGGCGGAGACGCCCACCAGCTGCTCCTCAAAGCCGGGGATAAAGGTTCCAGAGCCGATCTTCAGCTCGTGGTTCTCCCCCTTGCCGCCCTCAAAGGCAACGCCGTCGACAAAGCCCTCAAAGTCGATCACCGCGGTATCGCCCTCCTGAATCGGGCGGTCCACGGAGACCTGCGCGGTCGCACGGCTGATGTAGGGCTTCAGCGCTGTCTCAACCTCTTCCTCCGAGACGGAGACCTCCTGACGGGGTGCCGGGATCTCCTTGTACTGACCGAGCTTAGCCACCGGCATCAGGCCGACTGTGATGACCAGCTCCGCCCCTTCCGGACCCATGGACTTGACATCCGTCTTGGGATAGCCGACCAGCTCGAGGTCCTCCTGCTTGCCGATCTCCTCCATAATGGCGGGAGAGAGCTCCTCCAGCGCGTCCTCATAGAATACATCCGCGCCATACATCTTTTCCACCAGCTTGCGCGGGGCCTTGCCCTTACGGAAGCCGGGCAGGGTGATCTGCCCCTTGACCTTGCGATAGACCTTGTCAACGGCGTCCTGGAACTCGGCGCCGGAGATCTCAATCGTCAGGTCAGCGGTATTATGCTCTTTTTTCTCTACATTCTTCAGATTCATGGGGATGCTCCTCCTCTGCAGGCGCCTGGAGCGGCGCTCTGACTTTACAAAATCATCAGTCTGATATTGTATCAGACTTTCCTGCGGATTTCCACTGTTTTTTGTGAAAAGACCGGCTCAGTCCAAAATTTTTTTTGGCACAAATCCCAAATAGTCGGCGGAAATCAGGAAAAACTCCGTCCCGCCCCGTTCACCCTGAAAGGCCAGGCGGCAGGCCGGGCCGTGCAGATGGGCATAATAGCACCGCCGAACGCCATACCGCCGCAGCAGCGCCAGAATGGGCGGACACTGATAGCCCTGATAGATGGGCGGATAGTGGAGAAAGACAATCTTCTCCCGCTCCCCGGCCGCCCGCAGCGACGCCTCCAACCGGATACACTCCCGGCGCAGCAGTTTCTCATCCTGCGCCTGCGGCCGCTCCTCGAGAAACCAGCCCCGCGTGCCACACAGGGCCACATCGCCGTACAGCCAGCAGTTGTTATGCAGCAGGCGGAGGGACTCCAGTCCCTGCTGGTGGAAAAAGCGCTCCATCTTCTGGGCCGTCGTCCACCAGTAATCGTGGTTCCCCTTGACGATCAGCTTGACCTGTCCGGGCAGGCCGTCGAGAAACCGGAAGTCCGGCCCGCAGTCCTCCAGGCGCATGCTCCAGCTCAGGTCCCCGGCCAGGACGACGGTGTCCTCTGAACGGACGCTGCCCAGGAAACCCTCTCTCAGCCGCTCGGCGTGGTTTTGCCAGGCTGGGCCAAAGACATCCATCGGTTTGTCGGCCGCAAACGAGAGGTGCGGGTCCCCGATGGCAAACAGGGCCATTACTTCAAAAATCCGTTGACGACCGACTTCATCTGCTCCTTCTGCACCCAGCCCTCAAAGCGGACCGGCTTGTCGCGCAGCCCGGCTAGGGGACGTGGGATTGCGATGCCGGTGACCTCGGAGAGCTGGTCGAGCAGCGCGGCGCCCTGTGCCAGGTCGGTCACACCGATCGCCTCGAGCACTGCGTCGCAGAACTTGAAGGGGCTAGCTGTCGAGGCCACCACGGTCGTCGTCTCGTCTCCGCTCTCGGCGCGGTAGCGCTCGAGGACGTGGAAGGCGACCGCCGTGTGCGTGTCGATCAGGTAGTTCTGCTCCTGCCAGAGCCGGCCGATAGCCGCCTTGGTCTCCTCCTCGTTGGCATAGCCGGCGGCAAAGAGGGACTGGAGCTTCTTGCGAATATCCTCGTCCACCGTATACGCGCCCGTGGCATTCAGCTGCTCCATATAGCCCGCCACGCGCCGGTCATCTCCGTCTGAAAGCGAGTACAGCAACCGCTCTAGATTGCTGGAGATCAGGATATCCATCGACGGGGAGATCGTGTTGAAGAACGTCCTGTTCTTATCATATGTACCGGTCTGCAGAAAATCGGTGAGGACATTGTTGCTGTTGGAGGCGCAGATCAGCCGGGCGATCGGCACGCCCATCTCCCGCGCGTAGTAAGCTGCCAGAATGTTGCCGAAGTTTCCGGTGGGTACGCAGACGTTGATCGGCTCTCCCGGGGCGACCGCCCCGTCGCGCAGCAGATCACAGTAGGCAGAGACATAATAGACGATCTGCGGCAGGACGCGCCCCCAGTTGATAGAGTTGGCCGAGGAGAGGAAAATGCCCTCTTTCTCCAGCTGCGCCCGCAGCTCCTCGTCGGAAAAGAGCTGCTTGACACCGGTCTGTACGTCGTCAAAGTTGCCGACAACCGAGCAGACACCGACATTCTCCCCCTCCTGGGTCTTCATCTGGAGGGCCTGCACCTCAGAGACGCCGTCCTTGGGGTAGAAGACGAGAATTCGGGTCTGATCGACATCCCGAAAGCCCTCCATAGCGGCCTTGCCGGTATCGCCGGAGGTGGCGACCAGCACGCAGACGGTGCGGTTATCGTAGTTCTTGCGCATGGAGGCCGTCAGCAGATAGGGCAGCATTTGCAGGGCCATATCCTTAAACGCACAGGTAGGGCCGTGCCAGAGCTCCAGGCAGTAGGTCTTATCGTCCACCCGGTGCACCGGCGCCACCGCGCGGGTGTCAAACTTCTCCGGTCCATAGGCTTTCGCCGTATAGGCCGTCAGCTCAGAGGTGGTGAAATGGGTCAGATACAGTCCCATAATGTACACCGCCCGCTGCTGGTAGGACATATTTTTCAGGTTCTCTAACGCATGCCCCGGCAGCCGCGGCAGAGAGGCGGGCAGAAACAGCCCTCCCTCGCGGGAGAGGCCCTGCGAGATCGCCTGCGCCGGCGTGAACTCCAGCTTTTTATTTCTCGTGCTTACATAGTACATACTCGCTTCACTGTCCTCATGTCAGGATGCGGGGCATGGCACGCCCGGGGACGGCCCGCTCCCGAAGGCCCGGGCCGGCAGGCGCGCCGCGGCCCGAGACAATTCATTATTGCATTAAACCGCTCTCCGGTCAAGTTTCCTCGGGGAGAAAATACGCTTCCCCATCCGTTTCTTTTCCATAATAGCCCACTGTGCGGCGGAAAACGGTCGAACAGCGGCGTACGCCGCTCAGTAAAAGGCATTTTCCAGGTAATCCAGCTCAGGCCGGGCCGTACTGGTTCCGTCCGGCGCGGTGATCTGACAGACGTCAAAGCGGATCCGGCAGTCGGAGAGCTCCGGGTGCGCGAGCAGATAGCGTCCCAGCGCCGTGCGGATGCGCCGCTGCTTGCGCTCGGTCACCGCCGCCGCGCCCGCCTCCCACCGGCCGGAACGGAGCTTGACCTCCACCACAGCGAGCAGGTCGTCCTTCCGGGCAATCAGGTCAATCTCCCCCTCCCGGCAGCGAAAGCCGTGCGCGAGCAGGGTGAAGCCTTGTCGGTAAAGCCAGCGGGCGGCCAGCGCCTCACCCCAGGCGCCCAGGCAGCGCTCAGTTCCTCTGCTCATAGAATTTCTTCAAAAAGCTCTTCCGGTGGATGGGGCAGGGGCCGTAGCGCGCGAGCATCTCATAGTGCAGCTTGGTGGGATAGCCCTTGTGACGCTCAAAGTGGTACTCCGGATACTGCTCGGCCATCTGGCACATATAGCGGTCGCGGCTCACCTTGGCCAGAATGGAGGCGGCGGCGATACTGGCGCTGCGACTGTCTCCCTTGACCAGCGTCTCGTGCGGGCAGGAGATGCCCCGGCCGCAGTTGCCGTCGATCAGGGCGAACTCCGCCGGCGGGTCCAGCTGGGCAATGGCTCGCTCCATGGCAAGCATGCGCGCGTTGAGAATATTGATCTCATCAATCTCCCGCTCATCCGCCCAGGCAACTGCCCAGGCGACCGCCTTCTCCTGGATGAGGGGAAACAGCGCCTCCCGGCGGCGCTCGGTCAGCCGCTTGGAATCGTCCAATCCTGGCAGCACCAGACCGCGCGGCAGGATGACCGCCGCGGCAAACACCGCTCCGGCCAGCGGGCCGGCCCCCGCCTCGTCCACACCGCACAGGCGCAGCGTCCCCTCCCGCGCGAAGAGGTGCTCCTCCTCTGCCCAGAGGTCGCGCGCACCGGTCTCATTGGGCCGCATCCGTCTGCTCCTCTTTTCCCGGCGGACTCTCCAGCGTAAAGCGTCCCAATTTTCCCGACCGGTACTCCTCCAGCAGAACGCGGCTCATCCGCTCCAGGTCCACCTCTCCTCCGGAGATCAAGAATCCCCGCCTGCGGCCGGCGGACTCTAGCAGTTCCCAGTCCTGGGCGTCCGGCGCAATCGTAATCTTATACCGCCCCTCGATGGCCTCGGGATATCGGCGGGCCAGCAGCCCCATCAGGCCGGAGGCCAGCGTCTCGAGATCCATGATATCGTCTTTCACCGCGCCAGTATAGGCCAGATGCAGCCCCACGGTGGGGTCCTCAAACTTGGGCCAGAGGATACCCGGTGTGTCCAGAAGCTCCAGGCCGCCGTCCACCGTAATCCACTGTTTGCCTCGGGTGACCCCGGGGCGGTTCTGCGCCTTGGCGGACTTGCGCCCGGACACCTGGTTGATAAAGGTGGACTTTCCCACGTTGGGCACACCGGCAACCATCACGCGAATCGGGCGGCCCACCTGTCCCTTCTCTACCCAACGGGCAATCTGCTCGCGCAGCGCAGCCCGGACAGTGGGGGCAAACTGACTCACCCCGGCCCCGGAACGGCAGTCGGTCAGCAGGACTTGGTATCCCTGTCCCCGGAACCATTCCGCCCAGCGGCGGTTCATCTGCCCGTCCGCCTGGTCAGACCGGTTGAGGACAATCAGGCGCGGCTTGCTGCCGAGCATACTGTCCAGGTCAGGGTTCCGGCTGGAGACCGGGATACGGGCATCCAGAATCTCCACTGCCAGGTCGATCAGCTTCAGCTGTTCGACGATCATCCGCCGCGTCTTGGCCATATGGCCCGGATACCACTGTACTTGCATGTCGTCCCTCCCTGTCATCTGTCACACAGGATGCAAAAAAGGGACGGTCTCCCGCCCCTTTTCCTGCAATCTGAATTAAAGCTTCTCCTTCACCTTGGCAGCCTTACCCACGCGGTCACGCAGATAGTACAGCTTGGCGCGGCGCACCTTGCCCTTGCGGACCGTCTCCACCTTCACCACGTTGGGAGAGTGGACCGGGAAGACCTTCTCCACGCCTACGCCGTAGGAGATGCGGCGGACGGTGAACGTCTCGTTGACACCGCCGTGCTTTTTGGCAATCACGGTGCCCTCGAAGACCTGGATGCGCTCCTTCGTGCCCTCGGTCACCTTGATGTGAACGCGAACCGTATCGCCCACGCGAATCTCGGGGGCCTCGGCCTTCACGTTCTGCTGGTCAAGCAGTTTGATCAGATCCATGGATTTTCCTCCTGTATTATAGGTGTTCTTGGCGCCGCATTACCGCGCGGCTGACTAATTCGTCCCAATACCGCGCACAGGCCAGAGGACCACCCTTTTTCAACTGTTCAAGAATATCACATTGAACTGAAAAATGCAAGCACTTTTTTCCGTCTTCGGGCACAATTTCTGTCCCTGTCTCACTGTTCCCGCAGGAGGATCTCCCCCACCTGGGCCAAATCCATCCGTTCCAAGACGAAGTCCGCCTCCGGTAGCGGCTCCTGTGGGGAGATGTTGGAGCGGATATAGACGGTAGAGAACCCCACGGCCTTTGCCCCAGCGATATCGGTGACGCCGTCGTTGCCGATCATCACCGCTGTCTCCGGGGCAATCCGCTGCTCCTCGAGCAGCAGGCGGAAAAAAGCGGCGTCCGGCTTGCGGCATCCGCAGGCGGAGGAGAGGTAGATCGCATCAAACAACGGGAACAACCCGAGCGCCCGCACCTCGTACGCTGTAAAAATTTGCTGCGCGTTGGACAGCAGATAGACCCCCCTGCCGGCCGCCTTTAGCCGACACAGCAACTCTATCGCCCCGTCATAGAGGCGGATGTACTCCGTCGAGAGGACGCGAAAGAACTGTCCGGTGTGGACGGCGAGCGGCAGATCCGCCTCCACCCCCTTCTCCCGGTAGAGCCGGGCGAAGGCCTCCTCGATCGGGATCTCTGGAAAGCACTCGTGCGCGTCCCGACGCAGCCTGGTCTGACCGGCCTCCAGAGCACTGACGGTACGGTGAAAGGCGATGCGCAGCTCGTCCGGGGTGTAGCTGGCGTTGTAGTAGCCATAAAAGAGGGCCAGCTTCTCCCAAAGCCCTGGGTCTCCCTCGTCAGTGTGAATATCCACCAGGGTGCCGTAGAGGTCGAAGATGCAATTCTGAAAACGCAAGCCGCTCACCGCCTTCCCAGCAGCATAAATGCCTCATAGGGGCGCAGGGTCCCGTTCTCCGGCTCACCGCAGTTGGAGATCAACAGTGCAGCCTCCCCAAATCCCTCCGGCCAGACAAAAGGAACCGTCTCGCCGGTGAAATTACAGGCCACCAGCAACGTCTCATTCTCCGTTCGGCGCAGGTAGGCAAAGATCTGCTCGCTCTTGGCGTCCACCAGCTCGAAGTCCCCCTCCCGGAAGATGGGGTGCTCCTTGCGCAGGCGGATGAGCTTCTGATAGTAGTAGAAGACGGAGTCCGGGTCAGCCAGGGCGGCCGCGGCGTTGATCTCGCGGTAGTTCGGGTTGACCGGCAGCCATGGCGTGCCCGTCGTGAAGCCGGCGTTCTCCCCGTCCGACCACTGCATCGGGGTGCGGGCGTTGTCCCGGCCTTTGGCGTAGATGGAGGCCATCACATCTGCCGGGTTGTCCCCCCGGGCAATGCGCTCGGCGTACATCCCGTGAATCTCAATGTCCACATACTGCTCGATGGGCAGGCGGATATTGGTCATGCCCAGCTCCTCGCCCTGGTAGATGTAGGGCGTTCCCTGCATCCCGTGGAGCATGGTCGCCAGCATCTTGGCCGAGCGCACCCGCCATTTCCCGTCGTCTCCCCAGCGGGAGACAATGCGCGGCAGGTCGTGGTTATCCAGGAAAAGGCTGTTCCAGCCCTGTCCATAGAGGCCCTGCTGCCAGTGGGCGAAGCTCTCCTTCAGCCGGACCAGCGGCAGCGGGGCGAGATCCCATTTCTCTCCGCCCGGCTGCTGGTCCAGGCCCATCTGTTCAAACTGGAAGACCATGGACAGCTCGCTGCCATCTTGGTTGCTGTAGAGCCGCGCCCGCTCCACATTCGCGCCCCAGGCCTCCCCCACCGTGACCAGGCCAGGGCGGCGCTGGAACGTCTCGCGGGAGAGTTCCTGGAGAAACTCGTGCAGGCGCGGGCCGTTTGCGGTGATCTTCCGGTCCGGGTCCTTGGCGATCTGGTCGATCACGTCCAGGCGGAACCCCTCAATCCCCTTGTCCATCCAGAAGCGGATCATCTGATACAGCTCCCGGCGGACGGCAGGGTTGTCCCAGTTGAGGTCCGGCTGCTTGACGGCGAACTGGTGGAAATAGTACTGCCCCAAGGCGGGCACATAGGTCCAGGCAGAGCCGCCAAAGGCCGCCTTCATATCGTTCGGCGGCATATCCGGTGCGCCGTCCCGCCAGACGTAGTAGTCGTGATAGGAGTTCTCCCGGCTCTTACAGGCCTCTTGGAACCAGCGATGCTCGTCCGAGGTGTGATTGAGCACCAGGTCCATGATGATGGAGATGCCGCGCGCCCGGGCCTGAGCAATCAGCTCCTCCATATCCTCCATCGTGCCGAAATCCGAGTTGATCGCCTGATAGTCGGAGATATCGTAGCCGTTGTCCGCCTGCGGTGAGGCGTAGACCGGTGAGAGCCAGATGCCGTCTACGCCGAGCTTGGCCAGATAGTCCAGGTGAGAGAGGATGCCGCGCAGGTCCCCCACGCCATCGCCGTCGGTATCCTGAAAGCTTTTGGGATAGATCTGATAGAAGACGGCGGATTTCCACCAGTCCGGTTTTGTCTTGTCCAGCATACGCGCTCCTCCTGTTCGGCCGGCGGCCCGTCGATGCCGCCGGCCGGGAAAATAGTTTTTTACAGATGCCAGATGTCGCGGTTATACTCGGCAATCGTCCGGTCAGAGGAGAAGAATCCGGATTTTGCGATGTTGACCAGCGACATCTTGGCCCACGCCTTGCGGTCCTCATAGGCGGCGATCAGGCGCTGCTTGGCGGCCAGATAGTCCTTCAGGTCCAGCAGGGTCATGAACCAGTCCTTGGTCACCAGCTCGTGGTGCAGCCGCTCGAGCTGCTCCCGGCAACCGATTGCCAGCAGGCGGTCGTCTACGATGAAGTCCACCAGGCGGGCGATCTCCGGGTCGGCATAGTATTCGGCGGGATTGTAGCCGGCGGCTGGGTCCTTCGCCTTCTCGTCATACAGGCGGATCACCTCGTCCGGATGCTTGCCAAAGATGGCGATATTCTCCTCCCCGACCAAATCGCGGATCTCGACATTCGCCCCGTCCAGCGTGCCAAGCGTGACCGCGCCGTTGAGCATGAACTTCATGTTGCCGGTGCCGGAAGCCTCTTTGGAAGCCAGGCTGATCTGCTCGGAGATGTCGCAGGCGGGGATGAGCTTGGCCGCCTTGGTGACGTTGTAATTTTCCACCATGACGACCCGCAGCCACTTGCGCACCTCGGGGTCGGAGTCGATCAGCTCGCTCAAACAGAGGATCAGGTGAATGATGTCCTTGGCGATGACGTAGGCCGGGGCCGCCTTGGCCCCGAAGATCATGGTGATCGGGCGGACCGGGTGACGTCCCTCCTTGATCTCGAGGTAGAAATAGATGGCGGAGAGCAGGTTGAGCTGCTGGCGCTTGTACTCGTGCAGGCGCTTGGCCTGGATGTCAAAGATGGAGTGCGCGTCCAGCTCAATACCCTGCGTCTCGCGCAGGTAGGCGGACAGGGCACGCTTGGCCTGGCGCTTGATGGAGTTCAGGTCGAGCAGCACCTTCTCGTCGTACTGATAGGCCAGCAGATCCTCCAGGCGGGACGCGTCGTCCCGGAAAGCCGGTCCGATCAGCCCGGCCAGGTAGTCCGCCAGGGGCGGGTTGCAGTCCAGCAGCCAGCGGCGGAAGGTGATGCCGTTGGTCTTGTTGTTGAACTTCTCCGGATAGAGCTCGTAAAACGGCCGCAGCTCGGAGCGCTTGAGGATCTCCGTGTGGAGCGCGGCCACGCCGTTGACACTAAAGCCGTAGTGGATGTCGATGTGGGCCATGTGGACCACATCGTCTTTGTCGATAATCTGCACGTTCTCCCCGTCGTATTTCGCCCGCACCCGCCGGTCCAGCTCGCGGATAATGGGGACGATGGCCGGGGCGGCCTGCTCCAGGTAATGGATGGGCCACTTCTCCAGCGCCTCGGCGAGGATGGTGTGATTCGTGTAGGCGCAGGTCTGCTCCACCTCGGAGATCGCCTCGTCCATCGTGAGGCCGCGCCCGGTCAGCAGGCGGATCAGCTCGGGGATTATCATGGTCGGATGCGTGTCGTTGATCTGCACGACGACGTGGCGGTGGAGGTCGCGCACGTCATAGCCGCGCTCCTCCGTCTCCTTCAGGATGAGCTGGGCGGTGTTGGAGACCATGAAATACTGCTGGTAGACCCGCAGGAGCCGGCCGGCCTCGTCGCTGTCATCCGGATAGAGGAAGAGGGTCAGGCAGCGCTCAATGTCTCCCTTGTCAAAGGAGATGCCGTCGCCGATGATGCCATCGTCCACCGTGTCGAGGTCGAACAGGTGCAGCGTGTTGCGCCCGCCCTTCCAGCCGGGCACGTCGATATCGTACATGGTAGAGGTGACCGTCTTCTCGCCGAGCTGGACGGGAAAATGGACATCGGTCCGCGTCAGCCAGCTCTCCGGTGTGATCCAGGGATTCTTCTCCTCACACTGTCGGTTGCCGGCCAGGCGCTGGTAGAACAGGCCCTCGTGATAGTTCAGCCCCACGCCGTCTCCGCACAGACCGAGCGCGGCAATGGAGTCCAGAAAGCAGGCGGCCAGACGGCCCAGGCCACCGTTGCCAAGGGAGGGCTCTAGCTCGGACTCCTCGATCTCCTCCAGGGTAAAACCATAGCGGGAGAGGACCGTCCGCGCCTCGTCAAACAGGCCGAGGTTGAGCAGGTTGTTGGACAGGAGCTTGCCGATCAGAAACTCGGCGGAGACATAGTACAGCTTCCGCTCGCCCTGGATCTTGGGGCGCGCGGCCATCTCCTGCCGCGTCAGCTCAAGCAGGGCGGCATAGACCTCCTCCCGGCTTGCCGTCTGCAAAGAGGTCCCAAACCGCTCATGCAAAATGGTCTGCAGCTTTTCTTCCATGGTACATCGTCCTTTCTCAGTCAGTTGGTAAAATCTGTTCCAGCGCCTCATAGACGCGCAGCAGCTCGCCCACGCTCCACGCCTGGGCAAAGCACCCTTTGGAGGCGCCGGGGTGGGCGCCGTCGTAGATCTCTGGAAGCTGCCCGATACAGCCCTCCCGCAAGGCCGGCTCCAGTGCCTCCAGCCAGGTTCGCACCTGTTCGGCCGCCGCTGGGGTGTTTCCCCTCGTCTTGAGCCAGGCAAGGTAAAAGGCCCCCAGAGGGAATGGCCAGACGGTCCCCTGGTGATAGGCCAGGTCCCGCTCCCGCTGTGGTCCCCGGTAAACGGGGTGGAACTCCCCATCCGCCGGGTCGAGCGTGCGCAGGCCGCAGGGGGTATAGAGCGCGCGAAATACCGCGTCCACCACCGACCGCTCCTGTTCGGGCGGGAGCATGGAAAACGGAAGCGAAACCGCCCAGATCTGGTTGCAGCGCAGCTGCGTGTCCGCCGCCGTGCCGGAGAGAACATCCTTTAGGTAGCCCCGGTCCTCCATCCAGAATTGGGCACAAAACGACGATTGGACCCGCTGGGCCAGCGCCCCGTATGCCTCCCCGTCCGCCCTGGCCAGCGGCGCCAGGCGTTGGAGAATGCACAGGGCGTTATACCAGTAGGCGTTGACCTCCACCGGCTTCCCGTGGCGCGGCGTGGGCAGGATGCCGTCCACGCACACATCCATCCACGTCACCTGGTCCAGGCCGGCGCCGGCGCGGATGAGACCGTCCGAGTCCATCGAGATGGCGTGACGCGTCCCCCGGCGGTAGGCGGAAATGATGCGCTCGAGCACCGGATAGGCCTCGCGCACGAAGTCCGCATCTCCCGTCTTTTCATAATAAAGCCAGATGCAGTTGACCAGCAGCAGCGCGGCGTCCACCGTATTATAGCGCGGCTCCGTCCCGCCATCCGGGAAGAGGTTTGGCACCAGCCCGTCGCGTTCATAGGCCAGGAAGGTGCGCAGAATGCTCTTCGCCGCCGCGTACTGTCCTGTGGCGAGCACGCAGCCCGGCAGGGCGATCATGGTATCCCGTCCCCAGTCCTCAAAGAACGGATAACCTGCGAGGATGGTCTCTCCGCCGGTGGACTCCCGGCGGACGAGAAACGCCGCCGCGCTCTGCGCGAGCTGCCGGGCCACCGGGGCGCGGAATCCGCCCTGCTGTGTCAGGGCGCGCAGGCGCGCCTCCATCTCCCGCAGGACGGTCTGTCCGTCCGTGTCAACCGGCTCGGCAGAGAAGACAATCTCCCACACGGCGCGCGCTCCGGGCTGCGCGGTCCACTCCAGCTGAAAACATTCCTCCGTCCAGCCGGTATCCTGTCGTCCGTCCCAGCGGTCGCGCGGATAGGCGAGCTGCCTCCGCCGCGGCGGGATCTGGCGCAGGGAGCCGTTTGAGGAAAAACAGAGCGTGTAATCTCCGGAGATCACCCGGTCTGATTCCAGCAAAAAGATCTGTTCCGGCGGGAGGTCTCTCCCCTTGGGCACCATCTGGAGCGCTGGACGGACGCGCAGCGTACAGGGCTGCCGGCTGTCGTTTTCCACCGTATAGGTCACCGCCACGGTGTTGGCCCCCTGCCGCATCCCGCAGCGCCGCGTCACCTGTACGCCGCCCACCTGGTAGCGCCAGACAGGACAGCCGTCGCGCACGGCAAAGGAGGACAGCCAGAGATACCCTTCTTCCGGTGCGCCGCCGTCCGCGAACTCCTGGGTGGAGAGGAAATGCCCCTGTCCCTCCACCTCCAGCTGCTCGGACAAGCGGTGCACCAGCTGCACGCGGCAGCCGGGCGGATGGAGCGCGGCCATGAGCAGGCTGTGGTCGTTTCGGCTGGCGGAAAACGCCGCGGTCAGGGAGGAAAATCCGCCCAATCCATTCGTGAGCAGAAAGCAGTTCTCCTGCGCCCGCTCCAGACTGGTCATATCCTGCCGTCCGTAGAGAAAGTGCATAACCAGTCCCTCCCTCTACACGCGCCCGAGGAGCAGGGCCGTCATCGCGGACACGGCGGCGGTATTCCGCCGCAGCTGCGTCTCGTCGTCCTGCCAGAGGGTGCTGCTCTCCCCGTCCACAAGCGCCTGCCAGTCTCCGGGCGGGAGCGGGGCCAAGACCTCCCGCTCCCCGGCATTGAAGATCAAAAACAGCTCCGGCCAGCGGCCATCGCCGCCCCGGTTGTCCACCCGGGCCGTCACACAGTCCTCCGCCGGCGCGGACACCGCGCCGATGCGGTCGGGCGCGGCGGCGCTCTTGTCGCACAGGCCGGGCAGCCGCTTGCGCAGGGCGATCAGACCTCGGTAATATTCTACCAATTCTCTCCAATTCCATGCGCGGCGCCAGTCCAGCCGGTTGACGGCCACCGGAGAGGAGAACGAGTCGCGGATGCCCGCCTTGGTGCGGGCGAACTCCTCACCGGAGAGCAGAAAGAGATGCCCCTGGCAGCAAAAGTTGATTGTGGCGGCCAGCCGGTTGGCGCGCAGGGCGGACTTCAGCGGCTCGTCATAGCGGCGCTCCGGGTCCATCGTGAGCACCAGCTTATCCCACAACGTCCAGTCGTCATGGGAGGAGAGATAGGTGATGGTCTGCGCGGGCGTCTGCGCGGAAAAGGCGGCATAGGGTCCGGCCCAGCCCTTCAGACAGCAGGCCAGGTGTTCCGGCTCCATATGGCCCCCGTTGACAAAGCCGAGGACGTCCGCCTGGAGGGCGCTGCCCTTGACGGCGTCGCGCGTGGCGTCACAGAAGGCCCCGATCCGGCCGTTGAGCCGGTGCAGGTTGCTCTTGTCCGCCAGAACGGTGCCCGGGGCGGCGGCAGTCTCCGTCGCGCCCCACGGCTCGCCGAAGACCAGCTTCTCCCCTACGCCCCAGCGACGGTCCAGTTCGCTCTGGATCCGGTTCATCAGCCGGGCATCCAGCAGTCCCATCAGGTCAAAGCGGAACCCGTCGATGTGGTACTCCTCTGCCCAGTAGAGCACAGAGTCGAGGATGTAGCGGGCGCACATGCTCCGCTCCGAGGCGAGGTCATTGCCGCACCGAGAGCCGTCGGAGGGCGTCCCGTCCTCCTTCCGGCGGTAGTAATACCACGGCACGGTCCGAAACAGCCAGGAGTCCAGCCGGTAGGTGTGGTTGTAGACCACGTCCATGATCACGCGAAACCCATTCCGGTGCAGGGACTGCACCGCCTCCTTCAGCTCGCGGATGCGCACCTCCCCGTGTGCCGGGTCTGTGGAGTACGAGCCCTCAGGCACGTTATAGTTGACCGGGTCATAGCCCCAGTTGAACGCGTCCGGGTCCCCGCCCTCATCCACCGAGCCGTAGTCAAAGACCGGCATGAGCTGGACATGCGTCACGCCGAGGCCGCGCAGGTAGGCAAGCCCGGTCGGCCGCTCCCCCGCGCCGTCCAGCGTGGTATTGTCCTGGCAGAGGGCTTTATATTTCCCGCGATACGCCGGCGATACGCCGGAGTGCGAGTCCCAGGAAAAATCTTTCACATGAATCTCGTAAATCACCGTCTCCGGCGGACATGGCGGCGGACCGTCCTCCTGCCAGCCCTCCGGGTCCGTCCGGCGCAGGTCGATCACCATGCTTCTGGCCCCGTTGAGGCCGCTGGCCCGGGCATAGGGGTCGGCCGTGGCGCGCTCCGTGTCGTCCACGGTGACGTGATAGTCGTAGTAGACCCCGTCCAGATTCTCCGCCGTCTCCCAAGTCCAGAGGCCCCGCTCGCCCGGCGTCATCTCCTGCCGGAAGGCCGCCTCCCCGGCGGCTCCATCGCGGTACAGGTTCAGCCACACCGCCTGCGCAGTGGGCGCCCAGAGGCGGAAAATTGTCCCCTCCCGTCCGCAAAAGGAGCCGAGCGGCAGATCGCAGTCAAAGCGCTCTCGAAAATCCGGGGCGTCAAAATCCAGGACGGCGGTGGTCACATCGTCGTGTAGCATCATTTCTATCACCAGTTTAGAAGATCAGAGTTGCAGTTGGATAGAGAGAGGGTGCGGCCCGTCTCTGCATTAAGATTATACACTCTTATTGCGTCACAGGCCACACCCTGAAAGAGATTTTACGATCAGCCTTTCACGGCGCCGGTCATACCGTCCACATAGTACTTTTGCAGTTTCAGGAAGAGAATTGCAATCGGAATGGAGATCAGCACCGCTCCCGCCGCGAAGCTGGTGTACCAGTTGTCGATATACTCCTTCTCCAGCATCCGCCAGAGGCCGATGGCCACGGTATACTGGTCGGCGTTCGCGCGGCAGATCACCTTGGCAAAGATGAAGTCCACCCAGGGGCCGATGAAGGCGGTCAGCACCGTGTAGATCACGATGGGCTTGGACAGCGGCAGGGTGATGCGGGTGAAGATCTGCCAGCGGGTACAGCCGTCGATCAGGGCCGCCTCGTCAATGGAGTAGGGTATCGTGTCAAAGAAGCCCTTGGAGATCTGGAAGCCGAGCGCCGCTCCGCCGGAATAGCAGAGGATGAGCGCCACGCGGATCAGGGAGCCCTCGCTCAGGCCGACTGCCTTGAGGATGAAGTAGACGGCGACCATCGACATGAAGCCGGGGAACAGGCCGAGCACCATCGCCATGTTCATATAGGGTTTTCTCATGCGGAACTTCATCCGCGACAGGCAGTAGGCCGCCGAGAGGACGTAGAACGCAGAGAGCAGGCAGGAGAAGATGGCGATAATCAGGGTGTTCATGAACATCTTGGGGAAGTTCAGAATGGTGGTGTCGGTAAAGAGCTTGATGTAGTTATCCAGGGTAAAGGACTGCGGGAAAAACGTGGAGACATAGGAGCCCTTCTCGGCGCGGAAACTGGTCATGATGACCCAGAGCACCGGGAACACCCAGATGAAGGCCAAAATCGCCAGCACGGTGTGCACAATGATATTGTTGCGCAGGCGGGCCGCCTTCGCACTTCTCAGCGTCATGACTTAAAACCCTCCTTCCTCTTTGTAGGACTTGCTGTTCCGGTAGGTGATCAGCGAGCCGATGGCCAGAATGATGAACGTCAGGATGCCGACGACTGCGCCGACGTTGTAGTACTGCCGGTCGATGGTCAGCTTATAGAGCCAGGTAACCAGTAGGTCGGTGCTGCCGGCCGTCGAGGCGAGGTTGGTCACCGGGTCGCCGCCGGAGAGGAGATAGATCACGTTAAAGTTATTCACGTTGCCGGTAAAGGTGGAGATCAGGTAGGGGGTGGTCACGTAGAGCATATAGGGCAGAGTGATGTAGAAGAAGCTCTGGACCGGGTTCGCTCCATCCACCATGGCCGCCTCATACAGCTCGCCGGGGATATTCTGCAGCACACCG
This sequence comes from Candidatus Onthomonas avicola, assembly GCA_018710845.1. Classification (GTDB taxonomy): domain Bacteria; phylum Bacillota; class Clostridia; order Oscillospirales; family Oscillospiraceae; genus Onthomonas; species Onthomonas avicola. Next base: position 23,864 of record DVJB01000062.1, on the reverse strand, counting down.
GTGAGCTGCAGCAGGGTGTACGGCACGCCGACCCAGATATTGATGACGATGACCGTCACCTTGGCCCAGAGCGGGTCGGTGAAGAACGGAAGGCTGGCTCCCTGCTCGATCAGGCCAAGGTTGCGCAGCAGCACGTTGACCGCGCCCTCCGGCTGAAGCATGGTGCGCATGATCAGCAGAGAGACGAACATCGGCACCGCGCAGGAAATGACAAAGCAGAAGCGCCAGAAGCCCTTGATCTTGGTATCCTTACGGTTGATGACGATGGCCAGAATCATGCCGAAGAAGTAGTTGGTAAAGGTGGCGAAGAAGGCCCAGATCAGCGTCCAGACCAGGACGGACCAGAAGGTGCTGCCCAGAATACTGCTGTTGTCAAACAGGGAGGCAAAATTCTCCAGGCCGACCCAGTCAAAGAGCACGAGATGGTTGTCAATCTTGCTGTAGTTGGTGAAGGCCATGCAGATCATGAAGATCAGCGGCAAAATGGTCAGGGCGGTGATAAAGAACATCGGAGGGGCCATCAGGAGGCGGTAGAGATTCTCGTCCAGCAGTCCCTTCAGGTCGTCGACAAAGGTATTGACCTTCTTTCCAGCCGTGTGGAGTAACTCCACACGGTAGGCACTCTTAAGAGTGCCTCGCCAGATCCAGAACATCACCAGCGTCACCAGGATGGTGGCGATGCCATACAGGAGCAGGAGGATGGACTGGTCGCCGCCCTCATACAGGTAGACCTGCAGCTCCTCGCTCCAGACCTCGGTCTGCACCTCCGTGCCCAGCGAGCCGAGCATATAGAGATTGTGGAAGCCAAAGAAGATCATGAACAGAACATATGCGACCTCGATGGCCAGGAACAGCAGTCCCTTGATGTACTGCCGGTGGACCAGGTTGCCCAGGCCCATCACCACAGCGGAGAGCTTGGTCTCCATCCCGCCGTTGCGCAGAGCGCCCAGACAGGTGCAGGGTTCCAGGAGCTCCTGCTGTGCCAGGAGAGCGCGCTGGCTCAGAGATTTCGTTGTCATCTTCTCTCCCTCTCTCTTATGAAATGCCGTCGCTGTTCATGGCGTCGTTCATAGCCTGCGTCTGCGCCTCGGCATTGTCATGCGTTGTGTCTCCGTTGCGAATGGACTTGCCCATGTTCTCTACCGGCGTCCAGCAGTTGCTCATCTGGGAGACAAACGGCTGGAGAATGGAAGTGCGGTCAAAGGTGTCGTTCTGCGCCATGACCACCGGATCGCTCATGATGGATTCGTCCTCCAGAAGCTCGGTGTTGCAGGGCACCACGTTGCGCAGCTCATAGTGCAGGGCCTGTGCCTCTGCAGAGCCGAGGTAGACCGCGAGGGCGACCGCCTGCTCCATGTACTCCGACTCGGTGTTGACGCCGATCGCCTTGGAGCCGGCATAGGCATACATCTGCTTTTCCTCGCCGTTGAGGGTGTAAGTCGGCAAAGCCGCGACGCCCATGTTGTCGCCGAGGATCTCCTGGATACTCGCCGAGTCCCAGGAGCCGGTGAACATCGCGTTGATGCTGCCGTCGCGCAGGCCGGCGATACCGGAGCCGTCGGCGTCCACAACGAAGTTGGGGTTGCTGTAAAGGTCAACGAGATAATTGGTGACCTCCACCGCGTTCTCGCCGCCGAAGTCCACGCCCAGCTCCTCCTGCGTGCCGTCGCCAAACAGGGTGCAGCCATTGCCGAGGTAGAAGGCGGGCAGATACCAGGAGTTGGTAAACGGGAAGGAGACGACGCCCTTCTCCAGCATCGCGTCCAGGCTCTTGACGTCCTCTTCCGAGAAGACGCTCTTGTCGTAGTACATGTACCAGGTGTTGGTGGTGAACGGCACACCGTACAGCTCGCCGTCCAGGGTCAGGGAGTCCACGAGGGCCTCGCTGTTGGTCGCACGGATCTCGTCGGCGTAGATACCGCCGAACTTCACCAGCGCGCCGGCGTCAGTCAGGGTTGTGATGGTGTCGTTGGCGAACATAAAGACATCCGCGCTCGCCTCCGCGTCCTGGGAGACGGTGCCGGCCGCGGTTGCCTCGTCCGCTACGCCGTAGACAAACGTGATGTCCCACTCCGGGTGCAGCTCAGCAAACCGCTCACAGCAGGTCTGCAGCCATTCACCGCTGTCTTTCGACTGGTCCTCTGACGGGGACCAGACCATCAGGCGCACACTCTCCGTGCCGCTGCTGCCGGAGCAGCCGGCCAGGGCCAGCGTCATCAGCAGCGCCAGAAGGGCAGCGAGCCATCTGGTTCTTCCCTTTTTTTGCATTGCGCATTCCTCCATCCTTTCTTTGCTGTTTCGCAAAGTTTCGCTACTGGATAATATACGCTTCCAAGTCTGGTTAGTCAAGCGCTCAACTTCGCAAAACAACGATTTTGTAGAGGATGCACAAGGGTGATATATGCAAATTGTCAATTCTGTCAAAGTCATTTGTTTCGAAACTCAAAACCGGACGCAAAGGTTTTGTCCCGATGTCGTGCGCACGTATTCTCTCTTGCACATCACGTCGGAAAGCATTATAATAATGAAAATCTGACAATTTTCCTGTTTTCCTGTCCGCGTGTGACCGGATAGGAGTACGAGAGGAGGAATCTCTGCGGTGGCCACGATGGATGACATTGCAAAGCGGCTCGGCATCTCCAAGGCGACCGTCTCCAAAGCCCTGAGCGGCGCCACCGATGTGAGCGAGTCCACCCGAAAATCCGTTCTGGAGATCGCGGTTGAGCTGGGATACTCCCGCCCGGCGCGCAGCGGCGGAAAACGCCTGTGCATTTTCATTGAAAATATGGCCTACACAGCTCCGGAGGACTTCGGTTGGGACATCATCATGGGCTTTCGCAAGATGGCGGAACCGGCCGGCGCCTGCATCGAGGTGGTTCCCCTGACCGTGCAGACGCAGAAACAGATCCCTTACGACCAGTACATGCTCTCCAATGGCTACGCCGGGGCGTTTTTTCTCGGCCTTACCCTCAACGATCCATGGATGCAGGATTTCCGCAGCTCCAGAACCCCCGCTGTTCTCTATGACAATCATGTAAGGTCAAACCCCTACACAGCCTATCTTGGAATTGACAACGATGAGGGGATGGACCTCGCCGTGGCGCGTCTCAAGGCGCTGGGCCATCGGAAAATCGGCTATCTCAGCGGTGCGCTGGGGTCCTATATCCAGCAGGTGCGCTACCGGGCCTTCTTCCGCTCGCTGCGTCAGAGCGGCTTTCCGGATCAGCCCTCCCTGGTAGGCAACTCCTACTACACCTCCGAATGCCTGGAGAACCATCTGCCGCGGCTGCTCCGCCAGGGCGTCACCGCCATCATCTGCAGCCACGACCTGCTGGCACACTCCGTCCTCATCCACTGCATGGAGGTGGGCATCCGCGTGCCCGACCAGCTGAGCATCATCGGATTTGACGATCTGCCCCTCTGCTCCTACACCATCCCCCCGCTGGCCAGTATCCGCCAGAACCGGCCACAGCTCGGCCGCAGCGCCTACTACGCACTCGCCAGCCTGCTGGACGGCATTCCCATCAGCACATTGCTCCTGCATGCCGAACTGATCGAGCGCGCTTCGATCGGCCCTGCACCGGAAAGTTCTCCGAACAAGGGATAAGGCCCGAGACATATCTCCCTTCCAAAATTCTGCGTAAGTTAATTTACTTTACACGTATTAAATATGAGAAAAGCGGTCTTCCCTTCCACGCATATGCGAAGGGAAAACCGCTTTTTACCGTTTATTTCCTGGGTAATACTATTCCACTGACAGGTCAGGAGAGCCGTCCTTTGAAGTCCTCATAGCCAAAGGAGCGCAGATGCTCTAAGGTTCCGTCCAACCGGCGAACCCAGAGATCTGGCAGATTGATGCCATTGAAGGTGTTGGTTTTGACGATGGTGTAGAGCGCCATATCCTCAAAGACCAGCTCATCCCCCTCCTGAAGCGGGCGGTCAAATGAGTAGTCTCCGATCACGTCCCCTGCCAGGCAGGTCGGGCCGGCCAGACGGTATTTATAGGGCTTCTCCCCCACTGCGCCGGCCCCGCGCAGCGGCGGGCGGTAGGGCATCTCGATTACATCCGGCATATGGCAGGCGGCGGAGGCGTCCAGGATGGCGATATCCACCCCATTGTGCACGACCTCCAGCACGCGGGTGACGAGAAATCCGGCGTTCAGGACCACCGCCTCTCCCGGTTCCAGGTAGAGCTGGACCTGATATTGATCGTGCAGACGGCGCAGCAGCCGCTTCAGACGCTCCAAGCCGTAGTCGGGACGGGTGATATGGTGCCCGCCGCCCAGATTGAGCCACTTCATGCCATGCAAAAAGGGACCAAACTTTTCCTCAAAGGCGGCGACCGTCTTTTCCAGATCGTCCGAGTCCTGCTCACAGAGGGTGTGCAGGTGCAGCCCGTCGAGCAGAGGACGAATCGCATCGTCCCAGTTGGCCCGCGTGGTGCCCAGGCGCGAGCCGGGCGCGCAGGGATCATAGATCGCGTGCCCCTCCTGGGTGGAGCACTCCGGGTTCACGCGCAGACCGATGGACTTGCTGCACTGTCTCGCCCGGAGCCCGAACTTGCGCACCTGAGCGGGAGAGTTGAAGACCAGGTGGTCGGCATAGGTGAGCAGTTCGTCAAACTCGTCCGAACGGTAGGCGGGGGAAAAGACGTGCGTCTCCCCACCGAACTCCTCCGCGCCCAGCCGCGCCTCGTGCAGGCCGCTGGCGGTTGTCCCCGCCAGATACTGACGGATGAGGGGATAGCAGGCGTAGGTGGAAAACGCCTTTTGGGCCAATAGAATCTTGCAGCCGGTCTCGCGGGAGACCGACTGCAAAATCTCCAGGTTCCGGCGGATCAGGCCCTCATCCACCAGAAAATAGGGGGTGCGCATCCGCTCAGTCCACCAGAACGGGATTCTCATCCACCTGCCAGGGCAGGCCCCACTGATTGAGCGCGTCCATATAGGGATCGGGGTCAAACTCTTCCACCGTGTAGACGCCCGGCTTGTTCCACTTGCCGGTCAGGAGCATCATGGCGCCGACCATGGCGGGCACACCGGTGGTGTAGGAGATCGCCTGTGAGCCGACTTCGCGATAGCACGCCTGATGGTCGCAGATGTTGTAGATGTAGGCACGCTTTTCTACGCCGTCCTTTTTGCCGGTAAAGATGCAGCCGATATTGGTCTTCCCCACCGTGCGCGGCCCCAGCGTCGCCGGGTCTGGCAGCAGGCGCTTGAGGAACTGGATAGGGACGATCTCATGCCCCTCAAACTCCACCGGCTCGGTGGAGAGCATGCCGACATTCTCCAGGCATTTCATATGCGTCAGATAGCTCTGGCCGAAAGTCATAAAGAAGCGGATGCGCTTGACACCAGGGATGTTTTTTGCCAGCGACTCGATCTCCTCATGGTGGAGGAGGTACATGTCCTTTCGGCCGACCTGGTCAAAATCGTACTCCCGTTTGACGCTCATCGGCGGAATTTCCACCCAATGGCCGTCCTCCCAGTAGGAGCCAGGGGCTGAGACCTCGCGCAGGTTGATCTCGGGATTAAAGTTGGTGGCAAAGGGATAGCCGTGGTCGCCGCCGTTGCAGTCGAGGATGTCGATCGTGTCGATCTGATCAAAGAGGTGCTTCTGCGCCCAGGCACAGTACGCCTGCGTCACGCCGGGGTCAAAGCCAGTGCCCAGCAGAGCGGTCAGGCCGGCCTCCTCAAAGCGCTTGCGGTAGGCCCACTGCCAGGAGTAGTCAAAATAGGCGGAGAAGCCCTCCTCTTTGCAGCGCTTCTCGTAGACCGCGCGCCAGGCGGGGTCGGTGATGTCCTCCGGCTCATAGTTGGCGGTGTCCAGATAGTTCACACCGCAGGCGAGACAGGCGTCCATAATGGTGAGGTCCTGATACGGCAGGGCGATGTTCATCACGAGATCCGGCTGCTCCCGGCGGATGAGGGCGATGAGCTCCTCTACGCGATCCGCGTCCACCTGGGCGGTGGTGATCTTGGTGGCCGTCTTCCCCTCCAGCTTGGCCTTCAGGTCGTCGCACTTGGATTTCGTGCGGCTGGCGATGCAGATCTCGCCAAATACCTCACTGTTCTGGCAACACTTCTGGATCGCGACGCTCGCGACGCCGCCGCAGCCGATGACCAATACCTTACTCATAGTCTCTCGCTCCCTTTCTCCGTCTGGGGGAATGCCAGCAGCATCTCCCGGATGATTTTGCAGGCCACGGCGGTGGATACCCCGCTCGGGTCATAGTGAGGGCTCAGTTCATTCACGTCGCAGGCGACGACATTGGCACGTGCGCAGACCGCTGTGGCCGCCCGGCGCAGCACGTCAAAGCTGACGCCGCCCGGCTCCGGTGTGCCGGTGCCAGGGAATACCGACGGGTCGAGCACGTCCAGGTCCAGCGTGAAGTAGACCGGCCGGCCGGAGAGCCCGTCCAGCGTCTCCTCCAACGTGCCGAAGTCAAAACGGCATGTGCTCACATGCTCCGCGCCCCAGCGCCACTCTTCCCGGTCGCCGGAGCGGATGCCAAACTGGAAGATGCGACCATCCCCCACCAGTTCCCAGCACCGGCGCAGCACGCAGGCGTGGGAGAGCCGGACGCCGAGGTAGTCCTCCCGCAGGTCGGCGTGCGCGTCAAAGTGGACGATGGCGAGCTCGGGATAACGCTCCACCGCCGCGCGCATCGCGCTCAAGGTGACCAGGTGCTCCCCTCCGAGCAGGAAGGGGCGCTTCCCGGCCGCCAGAATCTCCCGCGCGCGCGCCTCGATCGCGGCCAGGACAGCTGGGGTGTCCCCCAGCGGCAGCTCGAGATCTCCGACGTCCAGAACGGCGATGTCCAGCAGGTCCCGGTCCTGATAAGGGCTGTAGGTCTCCAGTCCGTAGGACTCCCGGCGGATGGAGCCGGGGCCGAATCGGGTGCCGGGCCGGAAAGAGGTGGTGGAGTCAAACGGGGCGCCAAACAGGACGGTCTGCGCGCGCGCCCACGGGGCGTCGCAGGCCATAAAAGTCTCTACATTATGGCTCAACATCGCGCAGCAGCTCCTCCACATAGGCGGGGATATAGAAGGCCCCCTTGTGCAGCGTAGTGGTGTAGTACTTACAGGAGAGGCCGCGCAGATTCCAGCGCGTCTCGTCCAGGTTTTTCAGCGGATGATACCGCTTGGAGGCAAAGCCGAAGAGCCAGTGGCCGGAGGGATAGGTCGGGATATGGGCCTGATAAACCCGGCTGATCGGGAAGGACTGGACAATGTTCTTGTGTGCCCGCTGACAGGCCGCCGCGTCCTCCGGGTAGAAGGGGCTCTCGTGCTGGTTGATGAGGATGCCGTCCTCCCGCAGCGCCTTATAACAGTTCCCATAGAACTCTTTGGTGAACAGTCCCTCCCCCGGCCCGAAGGGGTCGGTGGAGTCCACGATGATGAGGTCGTAGGCGTCCTCCGGCGCGCGGACAAAGCGCAGCCCGTCCTCAAAGTGGAGGCTCACACGCGGATCGTCAAAGCGGCAGGCCGTCTTGGGCAGGTACTTCTTACAGACCTCGACCACCAGGGGGTCGATCTCCACCATGTCGATATGCTCGATATCCGGATAGCGCGTCAGCTCCCGGATCACGCCGCCGTCGCCCGCGCCGATCACCAGCACATCGCGCACATGGGGATGGACCGCCATCGGCACATGGGTGATCATCTCGTGATAGATAAATTCGTCCTTCTCCGTGAGCATCATATACCCGTCCAGGGTGAGAAAACGTCCAAACTCAGGAGACTCAAAGACGTCGATGCGCTGGAACTCACTTTTGCCGCTGTAGAGCTGGCGGTCCACCCGGATGGACATCCGGACGTGAGGGGTATGATGTTCCGAAAACCAGAACTCCATCGGTCAGCACGCTCCTTTCCTGAGCACATTCAGGTGCAGAATCTCCGGGTCCTCCGGTCCGGTCATGCTGCAGCCCTTTTCCTTGGCATAGCGGATATACTCCAAAATCGGCTCCGTAATCAGCTCTCCCGGGGCGAGCACGGGGATGCCGGGCGGATAACACATGACAAACTCCGTGCACACCCGTCCCAACGTCTGCTCGAGCGGAAGGGACTCCTTTTCCCCGTAGAACGCCTGCTGGGGGGTGGCGATGACGGTCGGCTCAATGTACTCCTGGCAGAGCAGCCCAGCCCGGCTGCGCCGGTAGTGGCGGCGAATCTCCGCCAGCGCCCCCACCAGCCGCTCGATCTCCCGCAGGCGATCGCCGATGGAGAGATAGGCGAGGATATTGCCCAGGTCGCCAAACTCGATCTGAATATCATACTCGTCCCGGAGCAGGTCGTAGACCTCGATGCCGGCCAGCCCGATATCCAAGGTGTTCACTGAGAGCTTGGTGATGTCAAAGTCGTAGACGCTCTCCCCATTGATCAGCTCGCGAGAGAAGGCATAATACCCGCCGATACTGTTGATCTCTCCCCTGGCATATTCCGCCATGTCGGACACACGGCGGAATGCCTCCCGGCCGCGCAGGGCGAGATTGCGCCGGGAGATGTCCAGGCTGGACAGCAGCAGGTAGGACGCGCTGGTGGTCTGGGTGAGGTTGATGATCTGGCGGATCTGGCCCTGCGACATAGCCGGCCCGGCCAGCAGCAGCGAGCTCTGCGTCAGGCTGCCGCCAGACTTGTGCATCGACACCGCCGCGAGGTCCGCGCCGGCCGCCATTGCGGAGACCGGCAGGTTGTCGCCAAAATAGAAGTGTGTGCCGTGCGCCTCGTCGGCCAGGCAGAGCATGCCGCGCTCGTGCCCAAGCTTGACGATGGAACGCAGGTCGGAGCAGATGCCGTAATAGGTCGGATTGTTCACCAAAATCGCCTTGGCGTCGGGGTGGCGGTCCATCGCGTCCTTCACGTCCTGCAATCTCATACCGAGCGGGATGCCCAACCTGGTGTCGCACAGCGGGTCCACATAGACCGGGACTGCACCGCAGAGCACCAGCGCACCCACCACGCTGCGGTGAACGTTGCGCGGCAAAATGATCTTGTCCCCCTGATGGACCGCGGAGAGGACCATGGCCTGCACGGCGGAGGTGGTGCCCCCCACCATCAGGAAAGCGTGGGCCGCGCCAAACGCCTCCGCCGCCAGCTCTTCCGCCTCACGGATGACCGAGACTGGATGGCATAGATTGTCCAGCGGCTTCATGGAGTTGACGTCAATCGAGACACACTTCTCCCCCAGGAACTCGGTCAGCTCCGGATTGCCCCGTCCGCGCTTGTGGCCCGGCACGTCAAAGGGAACCACCCGCTTCCGGCGAAATTCCTGCAGCGCCTCATAGATGGGCGCGCGCTCCTGTGACAGTGGCATTTGACCTTCCCTCTCCATCAACAATAGATATTTTTCCCACTGAAGATCTCGATCATCTCACGCCGGAGATTGCTCATGATCTCCAGGCGGGTCTTGGGCGGCAGCTCATAGACATCCGTCTTGAACAGATAGTTCTGCAGGTCGATCTCCTTGACCATCATCTTGGTGTGAAAGAGGTTGGCCTCGTACACGTTGATGTCCACCGCGTCGTACTGCTGCAAAATCCGCGGGTCGATATAGTCCTGGATCGAGGCTACCCGGTGGTCGCAAAAGAGCTTCTTTCCGTTTACATCGCGCGTAAAACCGCGGATGCGGTAATCCATCGTGATGATATCCGAGTCAAACGAGCCGATCAGGTAGTCCAGCGTGGAAAGCGGCGTGATCTCGCCACAGGTCGCCACGTCGATGTCCACCCGGAAGGTAGCCAGAAAGGTCTCGGGATGATACTCCGGATAGGTGTGTACCGTCACATGGCTCTTGTCCAGATGGCCGAGCTGGATCTCCCCCGCCGGCTTCATCGACCCCTCCGCGATCAGGATGGCCACAGACGCCCCCTGCGGCTCATAGTCCTGCCGAGCGATGTTGAGCACCTTCGCCCCGATCATATCCGTCAGCGTGGTGAGGATCTTGGTCAGACGCTCGGAGTTGTACTGCTCATCAATATAGGCAATATACTCCCGCTGCTCCCGCGGCGTCTTGGCATAGCACACATCATAGATATTAAAGCTCAGCGCCTTGGTCAGGTTATTGAATCCGTATAACTTCAGTCTCTCTCCCATGGGAACAGCCCCTTTACCTATTGTTCCGCGGCCCGGGCTGGGCCGTCCTCAGACGACAAAAAACGAGCGGTCCGCCCGAAGCGCACCGCTCGTAAAATGGCAAGAATCACCCCCACGGGAATCCAAAAAGCTTCTCTCCCATGAGGCCTGATAAATCGTCAGAGTCTATATAGCAAATACTTACTTTTACTACTCTTATTGACCGTTTTACAAGTTGATGCGCCTTGCGGCGCAATGGTTATAAAGTAACCAACTTATAAAATTGAGCTTTTAACTCAATCAATAATGGCGGCTTGTGCCGCCGCCCGGCAGTCGACCCCGCGCTTGCATGTCAATCCGGAGGTCTGAGAAAATATTTGCATGGATACTCTGAACAATCATATCACATGACTATTTTTATTATAACGAATCCTACAAAGCTTGTCAAGAACGGAAGCGGCTGGATTCCGGGTCTGCGCTCAGCGAAAGCGCATTCCGTCCTCCCGCCAGGCCTCGGTCCGGCAGAACCGAACAAAATCCGGCGCCAGCGCCGGGGCGTGGGCGGAAAAGGCCTCGAACAGCAGCTGGGGATTCAGTCCGGGGTTCTGCGCGGCCAGGCGGCAGTTCAGGCGCAGGGCCTGCTCCCCCTCCCGCGTGAGCGACCATTTCTGAACCAGCGGGATGAGGTCCACCTCGGTATAGCCGCATTTTGCCTTCTTGGACTTTTTCCGGACCACCAAGTGTTCCTGCCCCAGCATCTCGCCAAAGGCGGACTCCACGCCGTCCGGCACGCCGTGGTCATATTCCAGAAGAATCTCCCAGTCCAGTACCTTCAGCAGCCCGAACGGGTCTCGGGCCGGGTAGCACTCCAGCACCCGGATCCCCTCCGGCAGGACGGCGTTGAGACGCCCCGGCACCTCCTCCAGGGGCAGGTCGGATTCCAGGTCAAACTCCATCACCTCACACCGGCTGGAAAAGCCCACCGGAAGCGGCAGGGCAATGGAGACATAGGCGTGACGGTTAAATCCCTCCGTCTGCCAGATCTCCAGCCCAGCGCGGAGAAAGGCGCGCTGGAAGCAGGCCATCGTATCCAGGTGGGAGATATAGACGGCAAGGCCGCTCTTTTCATACCGAAGACGGTGATGATGCATTTTCGCCATTGAGCCTCAGCCCTCCTTTTCCGCCGACAGGGGCCGCTCTGCATCGCAGGTCCCGCCGCAGAGCAGTCGGTCCGCCCCGCAGCCCATGCACTGCCGCCGGCAGTCCGGCGTGATCTGTGCCCGGTACGCCTGCTCCCGCTCCCGCCAGAGGTATTCCGGTCGGACCCCCACCGAGATCATGGACCAGGGGAGGATCTCCTCCTTGGGACGCTCGCGCAGGGCGTAGAAGTCGGGGGCGAGCCCCGCCGCGCGGAAGCCCTCCATCCAACGGTCAAACTGGAAGTACTCGCTCCAGGCGTCCAGCTTTCCGCCGCGACGCCAGACCTCCTCGATCGCGCGGCCCATGCGCCGGTCGCCCCGGGCGAGGACCGCCTCGACATAGCTGGTGTCCGGGTCGTGCCAGTTGTAGGTAATTGCCTTGTTGCGGATACTCGAGCGCAGGAGATTTACCCTTCTCCGGTACTCCTCCATGGAGATCTGCCCTTCCCACTGGAAGGGAGTAAAGGGCTTTGGCACAAAGAAGGAGGTGGATACGGTGATGCGCACCCCGCGCGCCCGGTTGGAGGCGTACTGCTTCCAGGTCAGATAGACCTTCTGCGCGAGGTCCGCGATGCCGAGCACGTCCTCGTCCGTCTCGGTGGGCAGGCCGAGCATGAAATAGAGCTTGACGGCGTTGCCGCCGCCCTCGAAGAGGGTGCGGCAGGAGCGCAGCAGGTCCTCCTCCGTGACATTCTTGTTGATCGCGTCGCGCAGGCGCTGCGTGCCCGCCTCCGGAGCAAAGGTGAACGAGCTCTTGCGCGCCTTTTGCAGCCGCTGCTGGAGGGCGGTGGAGAAGTTGTCTGCGCGCAGCGACGGGACGGAGAGGTTGATGTTCCGGCTCTCACAGTAGTCCAGCAGGCCGTCGCACAGCTCCTCTAATCCGCGGTAGTCGCTGGTGGAGAGGCTGGAGAGGGTCATCTCCTGATAGCCGGAGTCGCGGCAGGCGGCAATCCCCTGCTCGATCAGCTTTTGCGGGCTCTTCGGCCGGACTGGCCGGTAGCAAAAGCCCGCCTGACAAAAGCGGCAGCCGCGGATACAGCCGCGAAAGACCTCCAGCATGACACGGTCATGGACAATCTCAGTGGAGGGCACGATAGTCTGCACCGGGTAGTAGGACTGGTCCAGGTCCTGGACAATCCGCTTGGTCACCACCGCCGGGGCCCCGTCGCGTGGGGTGATGGCGGCGATGGTCCCATCCTCGTGGTAGCGCACATCATATAAGGAGGGGACGTAGAGGCCGGGCACCTGGGCCGCGCGGCGCAGATACTCCCGCCGGGTCCAGCCCTCACGCTTTCCCAGCCGGTAGAGCTCCAGCATTTCCCGGGTAACGTCCTCCCCCTCTCCGAGGGAGAAGAGGTCGATAAAGTCGGCCAGCGGCTCACAGTGGTAGGCGCAGGTGCCTCCGGCGATCACGATGGGGTCCCCCTCTCCCCGCTCCCAGGTGTGCAGGGGGATGCCGGCCAGGTCGAGCATATTGAGCACGTTGGTGTAGGCCATCTCATAGCCGAGGGAGAAACCGACGAAGTCAAAGTCCCGGATGGGATCGCCGCTCTCCAGAGCGTAGAGCGGCAGGCCGGCGCGGCGCAGCTCCTCCTCCATATCGCCCCAGGGGGCAAAGCAGCGCTCGCACCAGACCCCCTCCATCTCGTTCATTACACCGTACAAGATGCGCATCCCGAGGTTGGACATGCCAATCTCATAGGTGTCCGGAAAGCAGAAGGCAAAGCGGAGGTCCACCTTCGTCCGGTCTTTCATCACGCTGCGGTACTCTCCGCCCACGTAGCGGGCCGGCTTTTGCACCCGCAGCAGTACCCGCTCCAGCGTTTTAGAAGGCTGCATCCCTTGTTCCCCTTTCTCAGCAGGCAGCGCGCCAGTATAGAAAAACAGCGTCTTCGATGACAACCACACATCGCATCGAAGACGCTCACCGTAATCGGAGTGGCCGGATTCGAACCGGCGGCCTCTTGGACCCGAACCAAGCGCGATACCAAGCTTCGCCACACCCCGTCGCAGCTTTTATAGTATAGCGGGTTCCCAGGGCAAAGTCAAGAATTTCTTTTGGGAAATTTTACATCTGTGCGGCCGTCCAGCGGCGCTTAAATGCTGTAAAGCAAATCTCCCTTCGCATTTCTCTGCGTACAAATGACACCCGCTCTCTTTTTCTGTATGGCAAGTTATTTTGCTTTACCTCTTTTCTCCTCAATCGCTTATATCTTATTTTGCCATTTTTTGTGGAAACAGGCGGCAAATCTCCCTTAGTTGACGGAAAACTATTGCCTTTTCCCTGTTTCTCCATTATAATAACAGTCAAATGACATTCCGGAAACAAAAAGTTACATCCGTAATTTTTCGGCAAATTCCGGCCTGCGCGTTCTATATTACACGAGAAAGGAAGTACCGCCATGAAACACAGGGCCTTTACCCGTATGCTATCCCTGCTCCTTTTGATTGCCCTGCTCTGTACCGAGCTTGGCGCCAGCCGGACCTATGCATTGGACCTGCCGGCAGAAGAAGCGGGGAGCGTCCCCGTGACAGAGGAGAGCTCCCCGTCAGACGATTCTCTGCCCTCTGACGAAAACCCGGACGATCCCGCCGCCCCCTCTGAGGACTTGGACGGAGATAGCACGCAGGACAGCAGTGTGCCTGATGGAGCAGAAGAGCCGGACACTCCTCCCGCAGAAGATGAGACGGAGAGCGAGCCCTCTTCTCCTCCCCAAGAGGATGTCTCCGATCTCCCCGAGGATACCTCTCAGCCGGAGGAAGAGACTCCGGACAACGCTCTTCCGGAGAGCACTGAGGAGGATGACTCCCTCCCGGAGGACAGCTTAGAGACAGAGGAACCTCTGCCGGAGGAGGAGCCCCTCACTCCGGAAGAGCAGGCCGAGGCAGAGCGCATGGCGGAGATTGAGCAAGTCCTGCTCTCCAAGCTCCGGCAACGTTCCGCCGCGCGGATCTCCTATGAGTCGGAGCTCGCCAATTTCCCCTCCAGCTATCAGAGTTACCTGAGGGAGCTGCACGAGGACCATCCGGACTGGGTCTTTGTCGCAGTCGATACCGGTCTTACCTGGGATGAGGCGGTCTCAGGGGAATACGGCGACCTCAGCACCGTGGACTATAACCTCAACGGCGAGACCAGCGGACTGCTGCTGAACAACCACGGCGAGTATTATGACTCCTCTTCCTATTCCAGCACCAACCATTACCAGCCGATCGATGGCCGGCATGTCAGCTCCAGCCGTGCTATGGTGGCCTATTACATGGACCCGCGCAATTTCCTGATGGACCAGTATATCTTCCAGTTTGAGGATCAGTCCTACAGCTCGGTCCAGACGCTGGACGGCGTCCGTGCCATTTTGGCCGGCACTGACCTGGCCACCGCGAGCAGCTACGTCACAACTTCCGGCAACACCAGAACCTTTGCTGATCTGGACAGCGAATATGGCACCGACTATCCCACCATCATCTACAATGTCGGCCTCGCCACCGGCGTCAGCCCCTATTTCCTGGCCAGCAAGATCGTTCAGGAGACGGGCGGCGACACCAGCTATGCCGCCATCAGCGGCCGCGTCTCCGGCTATATCGGGTATTACAACTTCTATAATATCGGCGCGACCTCCTCTGCCTCGGGCGGCGCGGTCTATAATGGCCTGGCCTACGCGCGCAGCCGTGGCTGGAGCAATCCGGTTATCGCCATCTATGGCGGGGCCGAGTTCCTGGCCAGCAGTTATATCAGCAACGGCCAGAATACCCCTTATTACATGCGCTTTAACGTCAGCCCAGACGCCAGATACAGCACCTTTACTCACCAGTATATGTCCGCCACCTATGCAGTGGCCTCTGAGGCGAGCAATACCTATGACGGCTACGAAGAGGCCGGGGCAGTTGATAACGCCTTTCTCTTCTAT
Source organism: Candidatus Onthomonas avicola (assembly GCA_018710845.1). Taxonomy (GTDB): domain Bacteria; phylum Bacillota; class Clostridia; order Oscillospirales; family Oscillospiraceae; genus Onthomonas; species Onthomonas avicola. Next base: position 8,687 of record DVJB01000062.1, on the reverse strand, counting down.
ATTCCGGTCTATGACAACATGCCGTCTCAGGACTCCACCGTCAGCCTGACCGCCACCACAAGAGGCACCGTTTCCAGCAGCCGGGCAATCTACTCCTCCCCCTCCGCGTCCAGCAACCGGGTGACTACCCTCTCCTCCGGCACCACTGTCACGATTCTGGGCGGCAGCGTTACAAGTACGACCAGCTACATCAATCGCCTGTATTATCCCTATTGGTACCGGGTTCAGGTGACAGTCTCCGGCCGGACCTACACCGGATATATTCAGGAGCAGTATGTGACACCCGCGTCTGTCTACACTCTCTCGGTCGGCAGTACCAGAGGCCTGTCCTCCATTCTCTCCACCTCCGGCAGCACCGGCACCATCTATTACGAGACCAGTGATCCCGATGTGGCCACCGTATCAGACAGCGGCACGATCACCGCCCGCTCCAATGGCCGCTGCACTATCTACGCCATCAGCGGCGGCGGAAGCTTTGACGCTATCGGGCTGACGGTGTCTGGCAGCACCAGCGGTGGATTGGCCACTCCGTCACTCACTTCCATCGAGAATGCTGCAAACGGCGTCACAGTGCGTTGGAACGCCGTCTCCGGGGCAGCCGGCTATCGCGTCTTCCGAAAGTCCGGCAACTCCGGCTGGCTTGCCATTGCCGACAACGTCACCTCCACTTCCTACACGGACACCTCCGCCGTCTCCGGCACAAGCTATTCCTACACCGTCCGTGCCTATCGCGGCTCCTACTCCACTGCCAATGCTAACCGGTACTCAGCCACCTACTGGAGCGGCTACAATTCCACCGGGCGGAGCATTCGTTTTCTGTCCACCCCCACCCTGCAGTCTGCCTCTGCCAGCTCCTCTGGAATCACCATCCGTTGGAGCGTCGTCTCTGGGGCAACCGGTTACAGCATTCATCGCAAGGTCTCCGGCACTGGCTGGACCACTATCGCAACCCTCGACTCTGGCTCCACAACCTCTTATACGGACCGCACTACCCTGACCTCAGGGACCCGCTATATTTACACTGTCCGCGCGCTCAACGGTTCCACCCGGTCTTACTATGATACGGACGGCATCTCTGCCGTCGCGGGGGGCAATACCGGCGGTACATTGGCGACCCCAACGCTGGCCAACATCTATAGCGCTGAACGCGGCGTCACCATCCGCTGGAACGCTGTCTCCGGTGCTTCCGGCTACCGCGTCTTCCGAAAGTCCGGCAGCTCCGGCTGGCTTGCCATTGCCGACAACGTCACCTCCACCTCTTACACGGACACCTCCGCCGTCTCCGGCACAAACTATTCCTACACTGTCCGCGCCTATCGCGGCTCCTACTCCACCGCCAATGCCAACCGGTACTCGGCCACCTACTGGAGCAGTTATAACTCCAGCGGTGTCTCCGTCTACTATCTTGCGGCTCCGTCGCTTACCTCCATCGAGAATGCCGCAAGCGGCGTCACGGTGCGTTGGAATACTGTCTCCGGGGCGGCTGGTTACCGCGTCTTCCGCAAGTCCGGCAGCGGGAGTTGGACAGTCGTAGCAAACAACGTCACATCCACCAGCTATACCGACCGCTCTGCCAGCTCTGGCACGAACTACACCTACACCGTCCGGGCCTATCGCGGCGCCTACTCTACCGCGTCAGACAGCCTCTACTCCACCGCTTACTGGAGCAGCTACCAATCCGCTGGGCGGAGCATCCGTTACTTGGCCACTCCAACCCTCCAATCTGCCTCTGCAGGCTCCTCCGGAATCACCATCCGCTGGAGTGCCGTGTCCGGGGCAACTGGCTACAGCATCCACCGCAAGGTCTCCGGTACCGGTTGGACCACTATCGCCACCCTTGATTCCGGTTCCGCGACTTCCTACACGGACCATAGTACCCTAACCTCCGGAACCCGTTATATCTACACTGTCCGCGCCCTCAACGGAGCTATCCGTTCCTATTATGATACCGCTGGCATTTCTGTCACCGCAGGCTCTGGGGGCACCACCAATAATACACTGGCAGCCCCAACTTTGGCCAATATCTACAACGCTGAGCGCGGCGTCACTATCCGCTGGAATGCCGTCTCCGGTGCTTCCGGCTACCGCGTTTTCCGCAAGTCCGGGAACAGCAGCTGGATAGTCGTGACCAACAACACCACCTCCACTACATATACCGATAACTCAGTCAGCTCTGGTACAAGGTACACTTACACCGTCCGGGCCTATCGCGGCGCCTACTCTACCGCGTCAGACAACCTCTACTCCACCGCTTACTGGAGCAGCTACAACTCCACCGGCATCTCCGTCAATTATCTCGCGGCGCCATCGCTCAACTCCGCCTCCGCCTCCTCTTCCGGCATCACTGTCCGGTGGAGTGCTGTCCCCGGTGCCGCCGGCTACCGTGTCTTCCGCAAGTCCGGCAGCGGGAGCTGGGCAGTCGTAGCCTACAATGTTACCTCGACCAGCTACACCGATCGCTCCGCGGAATCCGGTACCTCTTATACCTATACCGTCCGAGCATACCGCGGCAGCTACTCCACCGCAGCCGCCAATCTCTACTCTACCGCCTACTGGAGTAGTTACCGCTCCGCGGGCATCTCGGCTACAGCGTCTGGCACAACACTGGTGAACTATGTGACCACCGGTAATCTGAACTACCGCACCGGACCGGGCTTTGACTATCCTATCGCCGGCACTCTGCCTCCCAACACCGTCGTGCAGGTCGTCAGCGGAGCCTCGGTCAACGCCGATGACCGCGTTTGGTATCGTGCCTACATCAACGGTAGCTACTACTATCTCTCTTCCGCCTATCTGGAGAGAGCCTGAAGAAGCAGGGGTTCTCCGGGATAAGCTTTGGCCTGGGATGAGCAAGCTCATCCCAGGCCATTTATATTTGATGTATAAGAGCGCCCTCTGTACGAGGCGGCGCTCAGCGCGTCAAAAAGGTCTCACCAAGTTTAGCTCAAAGAGCCAAATAGAGCCAATCCATTTTTGGCACGGGAGGACTGCAAGCTCGCGCAAATGCTTGCATTTGCGCGAAAGGCTGTCAAAAACACTTTTTTGACAGCCTCAGCGCCGCCTCTGTACGAGGCGGCGCTCTTGATATGTATATTTATTTATGCCCTGGGATGCGCCTTGGTATAGACATCCTTCAGATGTTGATTCACCAGCCGAGCATAGACCTGAGTGGAAGAGATATCCGCATGCCCCAGCATCTCCTGAATCGCGTGGATATCCGCGCCGTTTTCCAGCAAATGAGCGGCAAAGGAGTGGCGGAGGGTGTGCGGCGTAATCTCTGTCTGAATGCCGGCCTTCTCCCCGTAATACTTGATGATCTTCCAGAAACCCTGGCGGCTCATCCGGGTCCCGTTCATGTTGACAAAGAGAGCCTCTTCGCTCTCGACCGCCAGCTGCGGACGGACATCACGCAGATAGTCCGACAGTGCCTTGAGCGCGGTGGGATACATCGGAATGATGCGGGAGCGCTCCTTGCTCTCGCAGCGAATAAAGCCGGCAGAAAGAAACACGTTGTCCACATTCAGCCCGATCAGCTCGCTGACCCGGATGCCGGTGGCGTAGAGCAGCTCCAGCATCGCGTGATCGCGATAGCCTTTGGAGTCCACGCACTGTGGCTGCTCCAGCAGCAGCTCCACCTCTTTGCCCGAGAGGATCTTTGGCAGCTTGCGTTCCACTCTGGCCGTCTTGACTCCGGTAACCGGATTGAAGCTGCACTCTCCCCGGTCGATCAGCCAATGAAACAGGCATTTGAGGGAAGCCAGCGCCCGCGTCACCGTGGCAGCGGACTTGCCGCGTCCGGTCAGCCACTGGGCATAGCTCTGCACCTCCGCCTGAGTGACCTCCGAGAGCTCCAAGCTGCGCTCCGTCAAATACTCCAAAAACTGGTTGACATCGCGGAGATAGGAACTGACCGTGTTTGCCGAAGAGCCCTTTTCAGTTGTCAGATAGTTCCGAAACTCGTCTGCCACACGCATCATATCTTGCCTTCTTGCTCTCTCTAAAGTGGACGGGTATTCCCGAAAGGAAACAGGAGATACGGCCCGGCGTGAGCGCCGCACCGCATCCTCTCTCACTTGTACCATATCGCTTCGCCTTCTCATTCTCAGGATTTCAGGACAGGCAGAACGGCCATCCGATCACAGGGAGGACCACAGGAATGGCGTCAGCCAAGCCCAGCATACATATTCATACACCAGTGCCGCCAGCAAGCCCGCCAGACCGAGCAGCAGGCAGCGCCTGGGATAGTCCCGCGGCAGCCGCCGGTCCAGGCGGCAATCTGCGGCGATCTCCCATGCGCGGCCCCAGCCGGGAACGGCAATGGCCAGCACAACCGTCAACAGGATAAAATTGCCCACGCCCACCCAGACGCCGGCAGCGAGCAGTCCCCAGCTGCCCCACGTCCGAATCAGGGCGGAGGCGGCGTAAGCGGTCAGAAAACCCTGCACCGCCAGCAGGCCCGGCAGAGCCACGATGCCCAGCGCACTGCAGCCAAACAGCAGGGCCAGGAACGGCTCTCGCAGATACCGCCACAGCAGCGGCAGCAGCTCGGGCGGCGGCGCGGTGTCCTGACGAATACAGCTCGCGGCGTACTGCTCCAACACCTGCGAGAGCGTCCCCGCGCTGACACCCGCCAGCAGATGTCCCGCCAGCCCGCCGGCCAGGAAGGCCGCCGGAAGCAGCAGCCAGGGAACCACTGCCGGCGAGGCCGACAGCGCCCACACGCGGAATCGATTTCTCGTCCTGGTCACTCCGCCTCACCTCCCATCCCACCTTATGCGGGACGGGCTGTGGATAGACGTCAGCGGCCCAGCTCCTCCGCGCGGCGGATGCAGCGCGCAAAGGCAAGCTCTATCATCCGGTCAAAGCCCAGTTCGTCAAACGCGGTCAGGGCGGCCAGCGTCGTCCCGCCGGGTGAGCAGACCTGGCGCTCCAGCTCTCCAGCCGTCCGGCCGCTGGATTGGAGCATGCGCGCCGCGCCCTCCATCGTCTTGGCGGTCATGGCCAGCGCTGTCTCCGGGTCAATCCCAGATCGGGCTGCCTCTTCTACCATCAGGCGGGCCATCCGGAAGAAGAATGCCGGACTGGACCCGCTGACCGGAATGATGGCGTTCATCTGCTCCGGTGGGAGCACGCACACCAGGCCGGCAGCCGAGAACAGCGCCTGCACAAACCGGTACTGCTCCTCCGGCACGCCGTCCGCCTCGGTCAGCGCCGTTGCCCCGCAGCCGACCATGAGCGGCGTGTTCGGCATGGCGCAGATAACCCTTGCCCCGGGCAGCTGCTCGCGCAGCCAGCCGCGGGAAATGCCGGCCGCGATGGAGACGACACATCTCTCCCCCACAGCGGGGCGGATCTCCTCCAGTACAGAGGGGAGGACCTGCGGCTTGACCGCCAGCAGCAAAATGTCGGCATGCCGCACCGCCTCAATGTTCGATGTTGTGATATTCACTCCCAATTCACCAAACGGTGCGATCTTCTCCAAATGCGGATTAGCCAGCCAAACCCGCCCTGGTGACATAACGCCAGAGCGCAGGCCACCCTGCAAAATCGCCGTACCCATGTTGCCAGCGCCAATAATACCTAACATAAAATCACTCACCGGAATCATCTCCCGTGAAAAAGGTCATAAAATCCACCCGTTTGGATTTGAGTAACCATACTATACCATTTCCGGGGCGGTTTACGCAATACTTTTTTAAGATTTCTTTTATTTTTATCTATTATGCCGAAATATTATGTAAACAGTATTATGTAAATTTCAAAACACGAAATTCAGGCCTCCGTATTCAGGCAACCGGCGTCATTTGGTTTCACATACTCTTATGCGGCAAGATATGGTAGCCCGTTCTCGTGATTCGAACAAAATGTGGGCACAAGCTGTGAAACAGTCTGTGCCCACGATAAAGGTCCGAGCCTACTCGATTACATTCTGTATATCTTCCACACGCACTGTAATTTGTCGGCCTACCCCCCTCCCCCAGGGGGTGTATCACTCTGCCTCTGCCAGCCCCGCGCGCACCGCCTTGATGGCGATGGCGCACTCCAGGCGCTTGCGCTCCAGCTCACAGGCGACAAAGGAGGGCTTCTTGAGATCCCCATTCGCCTGATAGCCGCCCGCTGCACAGCCGCCAGAGCAGTAAAACTTCGCCCAGCACTTCTGGCAGTCCGGTTTGGTGTAGATATTCAGGCCGGCAAAGGTGTCCGCCAAATCGGTGTCAAAGCTGCCGTCATAGACATTGCCCATCTTAAAATCCTCGTTGCCGACAAACTGATGACAGGGGTAGATATCCCCCTCCGGGGTGATGGCGACATACTCGCTGCCGGCACCGCAGCCGCGCATCCGCTTGATGACGCAGGGCCCCTGCTCCAGATCGACAAAGAAGTGGAAGAAGTTGATCTCCGGGCGGTGCACCAGCGCCTCGGCCAGCTTGTCGTAATCCGCCTTGGCCGCCTCCAGCTCATTTTCCGTGATGGCCCAGGGGTCGCCCGGCTTGCCCGTGGCCGGCTCGACGGAGACATTCCGGAAGCCGAGGTCGTCGGCGATATGCATCACGTCGGCGGCAAAGTCCGGATGCTTTTTCGTATAGGTGCCGCGGAGATAGTACTCCTGGTCTCCCCTGCCGGCTACCAGCTTCTGATAGCGGGGCACAATGCGGTCATAACTGCCCTGCCCGCCGGCGGTGGGCCGCTGGTCGTCGTTGACCTCTCTACGGCCGTCGAGCGAGAGGACGCAGTTCTTCATCTCCCGGTTGATGTAATCCATCTTCTCCTGATCCAGCAACATGCCGTTGGTGGTGATGGTGAAGCGGAACTTCTTGTTGTGTTTCTCCTCCAGGGAGCGGGCGTAGTCCACCGTCCGCACCACGGTGTCCCACGCCAGCAGCGGCTCACCGCCAAAGAAGTCCACCTCGATGTTCCGTCGCTTGCCCGAGCGCTGCACGACAAAGTCGATCGCGCGCTTTGCCGTCTCAAACGGCATGATCTTCCGTCCGGTGCCGAAATCTCCGGTGGAGGCAAAGCAGTACTTGCAGCGCAGATTGCAGTCGTGGGCCACGTTGAGGCAGAGTGCTTTGACCGGCGCGTTTTTCAGCACCGCCCACTCCGGGTTGATATAGTCCTCGGGGGCAAAGAGCAGCCCCTGTGCCTCCAGCTCCCTCAGCTCAGCCCAGGCCTCATCCACCTCGCCCGGGGCGGCCTGCACCGCCGCACGCACCTCCTCCGGGCAATGCTCCGGCAGGGAGGGCAGGTGCTCTACGCGCCGGAGTACCTCATAGGTTACGCGGTCGAGCACGTGAACGGCCCCGCTGCTGACATCCAGCGCAATCCGACAGCCCAGGGACGTAAAGGTATGTACCATAATCTGTTCTTCTCCTTTGATACAACACAATGGACACATCGGCCGGTCACCAATGTGTCCAAAATGTCCTGACTGGATTTGACAGGTGGCTTACTGCGCGCTCTCGCACTTCTGGTTAGCCACCGTGCAAGAGGTCTTGCAGGCGGACTGGCAAGAGGTCTGGCACTCACCGCAGCCGCCGTAGGAGGCGCTCTTCTTCAGCGTGGCGCCGCTCAGCGTCTTGATATGCTTCACAGGATTCCCCTCCTCCTTCAAGTTCTTATTGGTATTATACCACCATCTTCCGCCCACTTCAATCATTTTCTTCTCTTTTTCCGGGTGGCAGAGAGGACTCCTGCCAATCCGCCGCCCAAACCGGCCGCCAGCAGGTGCGCCAACCCGTCCGTCGGCGAGACGCCGCCCCAGAACAGCAGTCCCGCCAGCAGCCAGAGCAGGACGGACAGCCCGCTCACCGCCAGCCCGACAACCAGTGCGCGGCCCCGCACACAGGCAATGGCATATCCCCCGCCGATCAGGCAGCCCAGAAACGGCCCGGCGACTCCGGCCCGTTCGGTCCACTCCTCCCCCAGCGTTCCCTGCGCAATCAGCCAGGCGGCGAGTGCCAGCATCAGCAGACAGATGCCAAGCGCAATGGCCGCCCCGGCCAGAATGGAAGTGGCCAGCTCTGCCGGCGTGCGGGACGCAGTTCGTTCCTGTTGCATAAAAACACCCTCCCGGTTTCCCTTTGGAACAGGATATGCCGGGAGGGCTTTGTTATGAATGGGAGATTACTTTTTCTTCTTCGCATCGGCGGCCTTCTGATTGTCGGAGGTCTTCTCATCCTCCGAAACCTGCACGCCCTTGCTGGAGACAGACCACTTCATCATCTCCAGACGCACACGATCCGCGCCCGTCTCAATGACAATGCTGTTGGCCTTGACCGCACAGATGGTGCCGACAATACCGCCGATTGTGGTGATCTCATCGCCGACGGCGAGGCTGTCGCGCATCTCCTGCGCCTGCTTCTTCCGCTTGTTCTCCGGACGAATCAGCATGAAGTAGAAGATCGCGATCATGACGACGACCATCAAAATTCCGGAAAGCATATCCATTGTACCTGTGAACCTCCAATGCAATCAGGTTTTTCCTGACATAGTGCGTCCATTATACCCGATTTCCGCCACCGGCGCAAGGGTATTTCCAAATTTTAGAGCCGGCGCTGTGTAGGTGTTACGATGATGTGTGACAATAGGGAAAAGGGATAGCGAATAGGAGTGGCCTGTGTTAAGGTTAAGTTGCCAAGACAAAACCGAAAGGCAGGTGTACCCTATTCGCTATGGATAAGATAACA
>DVJB01000061.1 GCA_018710845.1 Candidatus Onthomonas avicola | reverse complement strand
TCCATTCTTTCACCTGCTCCTCCCTTACTGTATATACATTTCCCTCTTTCTTCTGTGTATCGTGTGGTTATCCTCTGCTCCTTTCCAACTCCATACACGCAAAACACACTCTAAGCTATCCTACAGTTTACGTCTAAAATCAAAATCTTCGGGTCCTTGAGAAAGAGCCGCGCCAGGCTGATCCGCTGGCGCTGTCCGCCGGAGAGCTTGATTCCCTTGGTGCCCACCAAGCTGTCATAGCCCTGCGGCAGGGAGGAAATAAAGCTGTGGATATCTGCCAGCTCCGCAGCGCGCGTGATCTCCTCCTCTGTGGCATCCGGTCTACCGTAGCAGATATTTTCCCGGATGGTGCCGTTGAAGAGATACACCTCCTGCTGTACCACGCCTACCGCCTCCCGCAGAGAGCGGAAGGAGAGCTGGCGCAGGTCGACGCCGTCCAGTGTAACGCTGCCCGCCGTAGGGTCATAGAATCTGGCCATCAAAGCGCAGACGGTGGTTTTCCCAATGCCGGAGACCCCGGCGAAAGCAACGCACTGGCCTGGGTGGATGCAAAAAGAGAGGTGTTCTAGCACATGCTCTGGCGCATCTTCATAGCGGAAGGACACGTCATGAAAGGCAATTTCTCCCCTCACTTGAGGCAGCTCTACGGAATTGGGTGACTCCTTCACAGAGGGCTGCGTCTCCATCAGCTCCATAAACCGCAGGAACCCGGCCTTTCCCTCCTCATATAGACGCATAAAGTTTAGCAGATAGTTCACCGGCTCCGCCATGCTGCCCACATACAGCAGGAATGTAACCAGCACCGGGACATCCAGTCCGCCGCCGCTCAAAAACAGCGCCCCAAAGAAGACTGCTAGCATGGTAAGAAACTGAGGATAGGAGGAGAGGGTGTTATAAAAGTAGGATTCCAGCTTGTAGAACTGGCATTTGCTCCGGGTGTATACATCGTTCCGCTCTGAAAAGCGGCAGTATTCCGCCTGCTCAGCGCCAAATGCCTTCACCGTGCGGATGCCGGAGAGGGTGTCCTCCAGGCATTCGTTCATCGCGCTCAAATCAGCTCGGCTGCGCAGGTTCACCTGTTCAAACGCCTGATCCATCCGCAGCGTGATGAGGGTGAGAATGGGCAGCATGCCGAACACGATGAGCGTCAGCGGTATGTTAATCCACAGCAGGATGGTAAATGCCCCCACAAATTTGATCAGAGACATCACCAGATCCTCTGGGCCGTGATGGAACAGCTCCGTCATGCCGGTCAGGTCATGGGAAATCACTGTCATCAGCTTACCCACGCTGTTTTTGGCGTGGAAGGCAAAGGACTGCTCCTGATAGTGACAAAACAGCTCCTCGCGCATAGCACGCTCCATTTTGGCGCCCATAGTGTGCCCCAAATAAGCGTATGCCACCTCAGAGACCACCCGCACCAGATACAGCGCCAAAAGTACCAGTCCTCCGAGCAACAGCTTCTGCAGGGATGCCTCTCCTCCGGCCAGAACCTGTTGGGTGATGTAGCCGGAAACCAGGGGAAACAGCAGAAATGCAGCGGCGCACAACACCACACAGGACATATCCATTACAAAAATCTTCCTGTGCGGATGGTAATAGGACAAAAATTTCCGTAAGCGTTCCTTGGTAAATTGAGATCTCATAAGTTCCTCCAAACAAAATCCGGAGGGCACTTTATTTCACAAATACCCCCCTTGTACCTGTCTTCGCAAAAGCTTCATATTTTTTCATAGCAAATACTCCTCTCTCTGCTCGTTTTTCCGGCCCCGCCCAGCACCCTATCCGCGCCAAGAGAGCCGTTTGTTCTTTTATACCACATGCCGCCTGAAAACGCAACACAGCGTCCCGGGAGAATAAAACGGGTCACCCCGCCCCCTTGCCCAGCCGCGCCCGAACTGCCGGGCACACTAGCGCCGCCAGGGCCAACTTTCCCCCGTCCACAGGCAGGAACGGCAGCACGCACAGTCCTATGGCCGTCTTCACCTCCGCGTCAGTGAGTAAGCAGTAGTAGGCTGTGCCACAGATATAGAGGACTGCTGTCCCTGTCCCCAGGGCAACCAGTACCCCCACCCGACCGGGGAGCCGGTCCATCAGGGCCCCGGCAATCCAAGCCATCGGCAGATAGCCCATCAGGTATCCCCCCGTCGGCCCGATCAGCCGCGCCAGCCCGCCGGCAAAGCCGCTGAACACCGGCAGGCCCACCAGCCCGAGCAGCAGGTAAATCAGCACGCTCACCGTCCCGCGCTTCCACCCCAGCAGGTAGAGCGCGAGGTAAATGCCCAGCGTCCCCAGAGAGATGGGCACCGGCCCAATCGGAAGGGACACCGGCCCGAGCAAACAGAGCACCGCCGCCATCAGGGCCGTGCTCGCCATCGAATGGACCGCCGGGCGGTCGGCCGTCTTGCTTTTCCCTGTCATTTTCTACTTCCTCCCATCAATTGTAAACCAAACATATCAACGAGTATACAATTGCCTTGGCCATTTGTCAACCGCATTTTGGATTTGGTTTACTATTCCCGTTTCCCTCCCTTTCTTGACAGGGCGGGGCTAAACGGGGTAAAATAAACTAATTCTATGGATTTGGAGTGTGCAGACAACTATGGCGCCAAGAAAGAAGCAGCCGAGCTACGGAAACGAGTCCATCTCCTCGCTCAAGGGGGCGGACCGGGTGCGCAAGCGCCCGAGCGTCATCTTCGGCTCGGACAATCTGGAGGGCTGCGAGCACGCGGTATTTGAGATTCTCTCCAACGCGGTGGACGAGGCGAAGGAGGGCCACGGCGACCTCATCATTGTCACCCGCTACGCCGACCGCTCCATTGAGGTGGAGGATTTCGGCCGCGGCTGCCCGGTGGACTGGAATCCGAAGGAGAACCGGTATAACTGGGAGCTGGTCTTCTGCGAGCTGTACGCCGGCGGCAAGTACGGCGACGACTACGGCTATTCCCTCGGCCTGAACGGCCTGGGCTCCTGCGCTACGCAGTACGCCTCAGAATACTTTGACGCCGTCATCCACCGCGACGGCAAGCGCTACACCCTCCACTTTGAAAAGGGGGAGAACATCGGCGGCCTGAAGTCGGAGGACTGCCCCCGACACAAGACCGGCTCGCGCTTTCGCTGGCGGCCCGACCTGGAGGTCTTCACCGACATCGACATCCCGGCGGAGTACTACCTCGACGTGCTCAAGCGCCAGGCGGTGGTAAACGCCGGGGTCACCTTCCGCTTCCGCAACCAGGTCAACGGACAGTTTGAGGTCACCGACTTCTGCTATCCCAACGGCATCACCGACTACGTGACCGAGCTGGCCGGGGAGGGCGCGCTCACCCAGCCCGTCTTTTACCAGACGGAGCGCCAGGGGCGCGACCGCGCCGACCGGCCGGAGTACAAGGTCAAGCTGAGCATGTCCTTCTGCTTCTCCAACACGGTCAACGTGGTGGAGCACTACCACAACTCCTCCTTCCTCGAGCACGGCGGCTCGCCGGAGAAGGCGATGCGCTCCGCCTTTGTCTCCGCGGTGGACGCCTATCTGAAAAAGCAGGGGAAGTATCAGAAAAACGAGAGCAAGGTGACCTGGAACGACATTCAGGACTGCCTGATCTTCGTCTCCAACAACTTCTCCACCCAGACCTCGTACGAGAACCAGACGAAAAAGGCGATCAACAACAAGTTTGTGCAGGAGGCGATGACGGAGTTCCTGCGCAGCTCGCTGGAGGTCTACTTCATCGAGAACCCCTTTGACGCCGAGAAGGTCGCCGCCCAGGTGCTGGTGAACAAGCGCAGCCGCGAGACGGCGGAGAAGGCCCGGCTGAACATCAAGAAAAAGCTCTCCGGCAACGTGGACATCTCCAACCGGGTGCAGAAGTTTGTGGACTGCCGCACGCGCGACGTCTCCCGCCGTGAGCTGTATATCGTCGAGGGAGACTCCGCCATGGGCGCGTGCAAGCTCAGCCGGGACGCAGAGTTCCAGGGCATCATGCCCATCCGCGGCAAGATCCTCAACTGCCTCAAGGCGGACTACAACAAGATCTTCAAGAACGAGATCATCACCGACCTGATCAAGGTGATGGGCTGCGGCGTGGAATTGCAGGGCCACCACAAGAAGGCGGCGGACATGGCCTCCTTTGACCTGGAGAACCTGCGCTGGAACAAGGTCATCATCTGCACCGACGCCGACGTGGACGGCTTCCAGATCCGCACCCTGGTGCTCACCATGCTCTACCGCCTCACGCCGGAGCTCATCCGGCAGGGCTACGTCTATATCGCCGAGTCCCCCCTCTATGAGATCACCTGGAAGGAAAAGACCTGGTTTGCCTACTCGGACAAGGAGAAAAACGACATCCTGGCCGCCAACCCCGGCAAAAAGCTGGAGGTCCAGCGCTCCAAGGGCCTGGGCGAGAACGAGCCGGACATGATGTGGCTGACCACGATGAACCCGGAGACGCGGCGGCTGATCAAGGTGATGCCGGAGGACGTGGAGCGCACGGCGCAGGTGTTCGACCTCCTTCTGGGCGACAACCTCGCCGGGCGCAAGGCGCACATCGCGGACAACGGGTATAAATATCTGGAGCTGGCGGATATCTCGTGAGCCGTCAGCGGGCAATGGGGGCATACTACCATGAAAAAACCATGTGAAGAGCCGGGCCACACCGTCCTGACCGTGCTGCGGCTGGGCGCCCTCCTCCACCTTCTCGCGTTCCTGTTGATCGTCGGGGTGGTGGCGGCGGTGATCGCCGTACTCGTCCATTTTCTGGGATAAGCGGACGATAACCGCGCCGTTGCAAACACGGCGCGGTTATCTGTTGATCTCGGAGCGATTGGTCCGCTCGAGGATATAGTCCGTGGACACCCGGTAATAGTCCGCCAGGGTGATCAGATGTTCCAGGGGAATGGTCTGAAAGCCCCGCTCATATCTGGAGTAGACGGTCTGCTGAATCCCCAGCAGGGCGGCGACCTCTCGCTGAGACAGGTCTGCGTCTTCCCGCAGTTCCCGCAGGCGTCGAAAATAGAGATACATGGTGTTTCAGCTCCGTTTAGTACTTTTAGATACTATTGACAATAGCACACTTTACGTCTATACTTGTCACATCAGTACTTCCAAGTACTAGGATGGAGATGGGATGCCGTGAACAAGGGAATTGGCCGGGCACTGACCCTGCTGCTCCCCCTGCTTTTGCTGGGCGGGTGCATACTCAATGCCGCGGCCGGCGCCAGCTGCTCCGCGGGAGAGCTGCTCCTCTCCTCCCGGTATACCTGTTCGGGTCACACAGACAGCGCAACCATCTCCACCGGCCTCGCGTCCTTCCGGTATAGAGCGCGTCTGTCCCATCTGCGGCGGTACTGCTACCGCCACTTCCGGCGCTCCCGCGGCACTCCGGCCCGATCCGCCTCGGGACAATGGTATCTGCTTTACAGTCCTGTGAGAGGTCCTTGCCGCCCTTCGGTGCTGTCTCCGCACCCATGATCCCCGCGGAATCGCAAAGGGCCGTCTCTCCTCCTAGAAGCGTCGGCCAGTACGCGCTGAAATATACCTCATCTTCCCCGGGCCGTCCATCCGAAATGGGCGGCCCATTTCCGCTTTCTTGCAACCTTTCGCCCCGTGTGATATACTACCAACAGAACAGGACACAGGGAGGAGGAGCGGCCATGCCCCGCACGCCATCCCGCCCCGACTGCTCCGCCCTCGGCCGGACGGTCACGGTGGTGATCGACCGCCCGCTCGGCAGCGCCCACCCGGAACACCCTGAGCTGATCTACCCGGTGAATTACGGCTATATTCCCGGCACGCTGGCCGGGGACGGCGAGGCACAGGACGCCTATCTCCTCGGCGTGTCCGAGCCGGTCGCGCAATTCACCGGCCGGGTGGCCGCGATCCTGCACCGGCGGGACGACGTAGAGGACAAATGGGTCGTTTTGCCGCCGGATATGCCGCTCCCCTCCGACGGGGAGATTTTATCACAGGTATGGTTTCAGGAGCGGTGGTTTGACACCGTGCTCCTGCGAGACTGATGACAGGGAAGGAATTACATGGCACGAAAAAGAGCCCCCAGAGAGAGCGAAAAGAAGAATAACCCCAACGTCATGGGCCTGCGGCCCGAGGTGCTCGAGCAGCCCATCACTGAGACGCTGGAGATCAACTATATGCCCTACGCGATGAGCGTCATCGTCTCGCGCGCCATCCCGGAGATCGACGGCTTCAAGCCCAGTCACCGCAAGCTGCTGTACACCATGTACCAGATGCGCCTGCTCGGCGGAGCGCGGACCAAGTCGGCCAATGTGGTGGGCGCGACGATGAAGCTCAATCCCCACGGCGACGCGGCGATCTACGAGACGATGGTCCGCCTCTCGCGCGGCTACGGGGCGCTGCTCCACCCGCCGGTGGACTCCAAGGGCAACTTCGGCAAGGTCTACTCCCGCGACATGGCCTTCGCCGCCAGCCGGTACACCGAGGTGCGCCTGGACCCCATCTGCGCCGAGTTCTTCCAGGACATTGACAAGGACACGGTTGACTTTGTGGACAACTACGACGGCAAGCTGAAGGAGCCGACGCTGCTGCCCACCACCTTTCCCAACGTGCTCGTCTCGGCCAACCAGGGCATCGCGGTGGGCATGGCCTCCAACCTCTGCGGCTTCAACCTCGCCGAGGTGTGCGATGCGGCGATCGCGCGCATGAAAGACCCCAAGGCGGACCTGCTCACCATCCTGAAGGCCCCGGACTTCCCCACCGGGGGGCAGCTGCTCTACCGCGAGAGCGAGCTGCGGCAGATCTACGAGACGGGGCGTGGCTCGTTTAAGGTGCGCGCCCGCTGGCGCTATCTGAAAAGCGAGAACATCATTGAGGTCTACGAGATCCCCTACACCACCACGGTGGAGGCGATCATGGACCGGGTAGCCGAGCAGATCAAGGCGGGCAAGATCCGCGAGATCGCCGACATGCGCGACGAGACCGACCTCACCGGCCTGAAGCTGGCCATCGACCTCAAGCGCGGGGCCGACCCGGACCGGCTGATGCAAAAGCTCTTTCGCGTCACGCCGCTCCAGGACTCCGTCTCCTGCAACTTCAATATCCTGATCGCCGGCGTCCCGCGCGTGATGGGCGTTGGGGAGATTCTGGAGGAGTGGACCGCCTGGCGCATGGAGTGCGTCCGCCGCCGCGCCTTCCACGACATGCAGAAAAAGCAGGACAAGCTCCACCTCCTGCAGGGCCTGGCGCGCATTCTGCTGGACATCGACAAGGCCATCCGCATCATCCGTGAGACGGAGTCGGAGGCCGAGGTGGTGCCCAACCTGATGATCGGCTTTGGCATTGACCAGGCCCAGGCGGAGTTTGTCGCCGAAATCCGCCTGCGCAATATCAACAAGGAGTATATCCTCCGCCGCACGCAGGAGGTGGACGAGCTCGCCCGCGAGATTGAGGACCTGCGCGACGTGGTGGAGCGCCCCGCCCGGCGCAGACGCATCATCTCCCAGGAGCTGCAGGCGGTGAAAAAGAAGTATGCCCAGCCCCGCCGCACCGAGATCCTCTATGAGTTTGAAGAGGAGGCGGAGATGCCGGAGGAGGAGGCACCGGACTACCCCGTCACCGCCTTTCTCTCCCGCGAGGGCTACTTCAAGAAGATCACCCCGCAGTCGCTGCGCATGTCGGGCGAGCAGAAGTACAAGGAGGGGGACGGCCCCTTCCTCCAGTGGGAGAGCACGAACCGCGCCGAGCTCATGGTCTTTACCGACCTGCAGCAGTGCTACAAGGCGCGCCTGTCCGACTTTGCCGACACCAAGGCGAGCGTGCTCGGCAGCTTTCTGCCCAGCGCGCTCGGCATGGAGGAGGGGGAGAGCGTCCTCTGGGCGTGCCTGCCGGGGGACTACGCCGGGAGCCTGCTCTTCTTCTTTGAAAACGGCAAGGCCGCCCGCGTCTCCCTCTCCAAGTACCAGACGGTCACGCGCCGCAAGAAGCTCACCGGCGCCTACTGCGCGCAGAGCCCGCTGCGCGCGGCCTTCCTGCTGCGGGAGGACCGAGAGCTGGCGGTGATCTCCACGGAGGGGCGCTGCCTGATCTTCCACACCTCTGCCCTGCTGGAGAAGAGCACGCGCACGACGCAGGGCGTCGCCGTCATGACCCTCAAGCCGAAGTACCGGCTCGACCGGGTGCTCCCCGTGGAGGAGAGCGCCATCACCCGTCCGACCCGCTACCGCGCCAAATCCCTCCCCATCGCCGGCGCGCTGCTGCGCCCGGAAGATCGGGGAGAGGAGCAGCTCACACTCGGATAACCCCATTGGGAAAGGAGGTCCCCGCCCGTGAAGAGAGCCGCGCTCGTCCGCCTGCCGGCGCTGCTGGCCGCGCTCTTGCTGCTGACCGGCTGCGGCAGCCTGCTCAACCGCGACTACTCCTCCGTCAGCCGCCACATCTCCCAGCGCGCCGACACGGAGGATGCCTCCGTCCTGCGGGTGGAGACCTACTCCGACCTGGTCAACAGCGTGCAGTACTTCGTCTCCCTCCACGCCGCGGAGGGGACGGTGCATCTCTACCAGTACTCCGGCGACGTAGAACAGGACTTGCAGGAGGCCTGCGACGAGGTGCTCGGCCAGGACCCGCTCGGCTCCTACGCCCTGCGGGATATCCGCTGGGACTCCAGCCGGATCGTCTCCTATTATGAGTGTACCTTCACCTTCCGCTACCGCCGCTCGGCCGAGCAGGTCGCCTCCATCCGGCAGACCACCGGCACCGTCGCCATCCGTGATGTGCTGGGCGAGGCGCTCGCGGGCTACGAGGACACACTGGTCCTGCAGACCAGCACCTATTACGCCCAAAAGGACCGGCTCTACGATCTGCTGCAGGAGGCCTACTATGACGACCCGGCCCACGCCCTCGGCCTGCCGGACATGGCCGTGACGATCTACCCACAGGACATTCAGGGCGGCACGCAGCGGATCGTGGAGCTGCAATTTACCTATTCTGCCGGGCAGGCCACCTTGCTGGCGCAGGCAGAGGCGGTGGCACAGGCCGCCGCCACGCTGGCCGGGCCCTCCCCTGCCCAGGGAGAGGTGGGTTACTGGCTGCTCTATTCCCGCCTGGGAGACCTGGTCACCTACGACGCCGAGGCCTCCCCCAGCGTCCACGCCGCCCTGGTGGACGGCTCAGCCGACAGCGAGGGGATCGCCTTGGCCTATCAGCTGCTGTGCCAGCGCTCCGGCCTGACCTGCCAGTTAATTCAGGGCACACTGGACGGCTCGCCGCACTGGTGGAACCTCGTCGAACTGGAGGAGGACCTCTGGCGGCACGTGGACGTGACCGCCGGGCTGGAACAGGGACAGTTTCTCTGCACCGACAGTCAGATCGCCCAGCGCTATACCTGGGACGCCGAGCGCTATCCGGCCTGTCCCGACAGCCCGGAGGAGGACGCCGCCCCGGACAGTTCAGACACGGACGCCGCAGACGGGCAGGAGGAGCCCCTGAGCGAAGCGGCGATCAGCCTCCTGCCATAATACAGCACATGATCTTTGGGGTGCCGCACCGGGGTGCGGCACCCCTGAGGCTGTCAAAAAAGTGTTTTTGACAGCCTTTCGCGCAAATGCAAGCATTTGCGCGAGTTTTGCAGTCCTCCCACGCGCACGGATTTTTGTCCCAAAAATCCGCACACTTGTCGGACTATCAGTATTTTTGGCCCGGTCAAGGTGAATCGCCCCGCAGGGGCGAGAGAAGGCCCCCTGGGGGGTACATGCCCGTGCCAAAAATGAATTGGACTCTATTTGGCTCTTCGAGCCAAACTCGGTGAGACCTTTTTTGACAGTCTGTGGGGTGCCGCACCAGGGTGCGGCGCCCCTTTTACCTGTCTCAGAGCTAATTTACCGTCATTTACATTTTTATATTTAGTTTTACGAACTTCTTACCGCGCCGTGATAGCTGCTTTTCTTTCCCTCTGATATACTGACCTGCGAAGAGCGGCGCTGCCCTCTTCCCCTCCGCTCATCGCTGCGAGGGAACACTCTATCTGACATAAGTGAGGAGATCGTGTATGAAAAGACTGATCGCGTTCCTGCTGATGACGGTGATGCTGCTCACCAGCCTCACCGCCTGCGGCACCCCCACGACGGACGACGCCTCCGCCGGCGAAGACACCGCCGCCCAGACCGCGGAATCGGAGAGCTCCGACACCACCGCCCAGGAGCTCCAGGCCAATCCTGACGAGAGCACGGACACGACCGAGAGCACATCCACCGCTGCCGCTCCGAAGTACGTCTTCCTGTTCATTGGCGACGGCATGAGCTATCCGCAGTTCCAGGCGACTTCGGACTATCTGGGCGCGCTGGCTGACGAGGACTACATGCTCGCCGAGCCCAGCCTGGATGACAACCAGGGCGCCGTGCTCGACGGCCCGGTGGCGCTGAACTTCATGAACTTCGAGGCCGCCGGCTCCGCCGTGACCTACGACAGCAACAGCTTCGCCCCCGACTCCGCCTCCACCGCCACCTCCATCTCCACCGGCCACAAGACCTACTCCGGCACCATCAACATGGACGAGACGGGCACCACCGCCTACGAGACCATCGCGGAGAAGCTGCACGAGCAGATGGGCTGGAAGATCGGCGTCATCACCTCCGTCAACCTCAACCACGCCACCCCCGCCGCGTTCTACGCGCACCAGGCCAGCCGGAACGACTACTATGAGATCGGCCTGGAGCTGGTAGAGTCCGACTTTGAGTACTTCGCCGGCGGCGGCCTGCTCGACCCGACCGGCAGCGAGGGCGACCAGACCGACCTGTACGAGCTGGCGGCGGACGCCGGCTACACCGTGGTGAACACCCAGGCCGACGCCGAGGCGATCTCCGCCGAGGACGAGAAGGTCCTGCTCATCGGCGAGCAGCTGGCAGACGCCGACTCTCTGGACTATGAGCTCGACCGCGAAGAGGGCACCTGGGCCCTGGCCGACTACGTCTCCAAGGGCATCGAAGTGCTGGACAACGACGAGGGCTTCTTCATGATGTGCGAGGGCGGCAAGATTGACTGGGCCTGCCACGCCAACGACGCCGCCTCCACCATCAACGACACGCTGGCTCTGGCCGACGCCGTGCAGGTGGCCATCGACTTTGCCGCCGAGCACCCGGACGAGACGCTGATCCTGGTCACCGGCGACCACGAGACCGGCGGTCTGACCATCGGCTTTGCCGGCACGGACTACGACACCTACCTGTCCATGCTGGAGAACCAGACCATCTCCTTCATCCAGTTTGACGAGCAGTACGTCAACGCCTACAAAGAGAACGGCACCTCCTTCGAAGAGGCCATGGCGGACGTCGAGGAGCTGTTCGGCCTGAAGCTGGAGGGCGAAGAGGATGACCGGCTGGTGCTCACCGACTACGAGGTGGAGCGTCTGCGCACCGCTTATGAGCTGTCCATGACGGACTACGACGCGAGCACCTACACCCAGGAGCAGTACGTCCTCTACGGCACCTACAACCCCTTCTCTGTGACCATCACCCACATCCTCAACAACAAGTCCGGCGTGGACTTCACCTCCTATAGCCACACCGGCCTGCCGGTGGCGGTCTTCGCCGATGGCGTGGGCGCCGAGAACTTCAACGGCTACTACGACAACACCGACATCTACAACAAGCTGGCCGCCCTGACCGGCGTTCAGTAAGCCACGCATACCACCGATCAAGCTGCCGCGCCGGTTCGCCGGCGCGGCAAATCTTTTGGGAGGATAGAAACAACGATGAAACATCTCCAGCGGCGGTGGGGCTACCATCTGCCGGTACTTCTCTGCCTGATTTTAATCGCAGTCCTGATCTGGCTGCCGACCGGCTATGAGGACGCGCTGGTCTATCAGGAGTCGGATATTCAGCCGGCCCGCGTCCTCTCCTGCGACAACTCCACCATTATTGACACCGGTCTGGTGCGCAGCGGCGAGCAGCGCTGCGAGCTGGAAATTCAGTCCGGCCTGTTCGCGGGGCAGACGGCCACCGGCGTCAATATGCTCAACGGCTCACTGGAACAGGACAAGGTCTTTGAGGTGGGAGACACCGCGCTGGTGCGCATCAACTACGACGGGGAGGAGATCCTCTCTGTCAGCATGATCGACCACTACCGCGTCCCCGGTGAGCTGCTGCTGGCCGGGCTGTTCTGCGCCCTGCTCCTCCTCTTTGCCGGGCAGACCGGCCTGCGGGCGCTGCTGTCCTTTGTGCTGGCGATCCTGACCATCTGGAA
Source organism: Candidatus Onthomonas avicola (assembly GCA_018710845.1). GTDB lineage: Bacteria > Bacillota > Clostridia > Oscillospirales > Oscillospiraceae > Onthomonas > Onthomonas avicola. The sequence continues at coordinate 86,037 of DVJB01000061.1, read as the reverse complement.
GGTGCTGGTCCCCTGCTTCCTGCGCGGCTGGAATCCGGTCTGGGTGGGCCTCGGCGTAGTGCTGCTCATCACGGTGGCGGTGGTGACCATGGTCTACGGCTTTGACCGGCGCGCCCTCGCCGCCATCGCCGGGTGCGCCCTCGGCATCGCGGTGACCTGCATCACCGGCATCCTGTTCACCACCTCTTTCAAAATCCACGGAGCGGTGATGAGCTACTCCGAGAGCCTGCTCTATGCCGGCTATCAGTATCTCGACCTGACCCAGATCTTTATGGCCAGCATCTTCATCGGCGCCTCCGGGGCGGTGATGGATCTGGCAGTGGATATCACCTCCGCCGTACACGAGGTGGTGGAGAAAAAGCCGGAAATCGGCTGGCGCGAGGCGGTGCGCTCCGGCATGACGGTGGGCCGGGCTGCCCTCGGCACCCAGACCACCACCCTCCTGCTGGCCTATTCGGGCGGCTTTATTGCCCTGATGATGGTCTTTATGGCGCAGGGCACGCCGCTGTCCACCATCTTTAATCTGAAATACGTCGCCTCTGAGATTCTGCACACGGTGGTCGGCAGCTTTGGCCTGTGTACTGTCGCGCCGCTCACCGCCCTCACCAGCGGCATCCTGCTCACCCGCGGCCGCCGGGCCGACGCCGCTCCGGCCAAACCGGAATCCGCCGAACAGGTGTGAAGCGCAAAAAGCAGCCGGAAATCGGACAGCAAATCCGATTTCCGGCTGTTTCATCTGTCAGGGAACAACAGGAGCAATCAGCTCTTCTGCGCGTCCTTCTTGCCAAAGCCGGGGGCAAAGATGGTCTTGTCCACGGCAAAGATGATGATCATCGCCACGCCGCCGGTGACCACGGTGGTCACGATGCTCTGGATAGTGTTGCGCAGGGCCTCGTTGGCAATCAGCGCATTGGTGACCGGGTTCCAGACGCAGGTGAAGAGGTTCATGACCAGGAACACCGCCACGGTCGCCACCGCGTGGCAGATAATCTGCGGGACCACAGGTCCATGGCTCTTGAAGGTCACGTTGCGCTGGAGGGGGAAGTTGATGCACTCGCCGAAGACGATGGCCGTCAGGTTGGCCAGGGTGTACGCCAGGCCGCCGCTGGCCAGGTCGTTGCCGATGATGGCCAGGCTGAAGTCCACGCCGAACAGGGAGACCGGAATCCCGGGCCAGAGCCACTCCGCATCGCCCACCAGGCCGCGATAGAACGCCGGCAGGAACATCAGCAGCAGCATCTTAATAAAGGTGACCACATAGCTGAAAATCAGGAACAGTCCGCCCTCCCGGATCCACTGGGCTGCCTTGGGGTGCTTCTCCGCAAAATTACTGAAAAAACTCATTGCACATTCCTCCTCAAATTCTCACTTCATCTCGCTGGCTTTCTTCTGCTTCTTGCCGGCACGGCCCAGGCCGCCCAGCACCTTTCCTACGCCCTTGAAGAAGTGGCCGTTGACCATGGTCAGGATGCCCTCCGCCATCTCCATCGTGCACGCGCCGCCGGTCATCTTGGCGATGCCGCGGAAGGGCATATTGTAGATGAACAGGAGGTTCAGGTCGGGCTTGCCCTTGGCCTCTGCCTTCTCGATCAGGCTGGTCAGAATCTTATAGACCAGGCGGGCGATCGGGTTCTTCGCGTAGTACATCTGGCACAGCGCGTCGTTCATCTCCAGCAGGCCGCCGGAGTTCCAATGGCCGTCCGGAACCGGGCCGCCGTAAAGCGTCTCATACTCCGCGTCGGAGACGGCGGTGATCTTGCCGGAGTAGTAGCTCGGCAGGGTCGCCGGGTCGTACGGCAGCGGGGCGTCCGTGCCCTTCACCTCGATGGGGGCGCTGAGCTTAATGTCAGCCACAGACGCGCCGATCATCACCTGATAGGTGCCGCCCTCGATCTCAAAGCGGTTGGTCTTGACGTTGAAGTAGCGGAACGCCTTGTCGTCAAGCGGGATGGTGACCTTCTTGCTCTCTCCCGCCTTCAGGAAGACCTTCTGGAAGCCCTTGAGCTCCTTGACCGGGCGGAACACCTTTCCATCGGTGCGGGAAACATAGAGCTGCGCGACCTCCGCGCCGTCCACCACGCCGGTGTTCTTGAGGGTGAAGGTGGCCTGCTTCCCGGTGACCTTCAGGTCGGAATAGGCAAAGGTGGTGTAGCTCAGGCCAAAGCCAAACGGGAAGAGGACGGGCACATTCGCCGTCTCATAGTAGCGATAGCCGACATAGACGCTCTCGCGATACTCGGAGGAGCGCTGTTCGCTGGGGAAATACGGCTCAGAGGAGACATCCTCATAGCGGATGGGATAGCTCTCCGCCAGACGGCCGGAGGGGTTGACCTTGCCGGTGACGACGTTGAGCACGCCGGCCGCGCCCGCCTGGCCGCACAGATAGCCGTGCACCAGTGCCTTGCAGCTGCCCAGCCAGGGCATCTCAACGGCGGAGCCGCCGGAGAAAATAACGACGATCTTCTGGTTCACCCGGGCCAGGGCCTCCAGGAGCTGAATCTGGCAGTCGGGGATGCGCATATGCTTCCGGTCCAGGCCCTCCGCCTCGGAGATCTCGTCCAGGCCGATGCACAGCAGGACCACGTCCGCCTTTTCAGCCAGCTGGCAGGCCTCCTCCTGCAGCGCGGCGTCCGGACCGCCGGTACGGGTGTAGCCGCGGGCAAAGCCGATGCAGTCCAGCCCGCTGTCGCCGATGACGTCCTTCGTGCTCTCCAGCTTGATCGGGTTGACCACGGAGGAGCCGGCGCCCTGATAGCGCGGCGTCTCGGCAAAGTCGCCGATCAGGGCGACGCGGGTGCCGGCGGACAGGGGGAGAATCCCGTCCTCATTCTTCAGCAGAACGACCGACTGCTCGCTGGCGCGGCGGGCGGCGGCGTGGTGAGCCTCCTTGTCAAAGGGCTTGCCCTGCCCCTCGGCCACAGCCGGGTGCGTGCGCAGGACCACGTCGAGGAACTCGTCCACGATGGTGTTCAGCCACTCCTCCGGGACCTTGCCGCTCTGGACCGCCTCGATCAGCTCGGGGTCGGAGTCGCCGCCGCTGGTGGGCATCTCCAGGTGAGAGCCGGCCAGCACGCCGGCGACGTGGTCGTTCGAGCCGCCCCAGTCGGAGACGACGTATCCGTTGAAGCCCCACTCGTCCTTCAGGATCTCGCGCAGCAGGTGGCGGTTCTCGTTGGCGTAGACGCCGTTGACCTGGTTGTAAGAGGTCATCAGCGCCAGCGGGTCGCTCTCCTTGACGGCGATCTCAAAGCCGGTCAGGTAGATCTCCCGCAGGGTCCGCTCGTCCACGACGGAGTTGGAGGCCATGCGCCGCAGCTCCTGCGAGTTGCAGGCGAAGTGCTTCGGGCAGGCGGCGACGCCCTTGGACTGGATGCCGCGGACATAGCCGGCCGCCATCTTGCCGGCCAGATAGGGGTCCTCAGAGAAGTACTCAAAGTTACGGCCGCACAGAGGGCTGCGCTTGATGTTCAGTCCGGGGCCGAGGACAACCGACACATCCTGGGAGACCGCCTCTTCGCCCAGCAGCTTGCCGATCTCCTCGCCCAGCGCCGGGTCCCAGGAGTTGGCGACGGTCGCCGCGGTGGGGAAGCAGGTCGCCGGCGCAGACGGGTTCAGGCCCAGCTGGTCACCGGAGCCCTCCTGCTTGCGCAGGCCGTGCGGTCCGTCGGACATGCTCATGCTCGGCACGCCCAGGCGCGAAACGCTTCTGCTGGCCCAGAAATCCCGTCCGGAGAGCAGATAACATTTCTCCTCCAATGTCATTTGTTCAATCAGGTCTTGATGTTTCAGCATGATATCCTCCCTCTACACGTTGATACAGTTCTCGCCCGGACAGGTCCGGTCCAGCCTGTCCAAAAAGCCCGTTGCCGGGCCTCTTGGACAGGCCCACATCCGTCAGGCGGCGGATGTGGGGGCTCCCCGGCCGGTTGGACCGGGGAGCCGAAAAGCTTGCAGGGACGCAGGATACGATTGCCTTGAATTACTTCGCGGCCTTCTTGCGCTTCATGTAGTTGACAATCAGCAGCACTTCCCAGGCGGCCAGAACCACACCCACGCCGATGTTGACGCCGGTCAGGATGGTCTCCCAGCGGTTCGGGGTCAGGGAGTAAGCGATGCCATCCTCGCTGTACTGGCGGCTGTTGACCACAGTGTAGAGGATATTCTTGGTGGCAGTGCGCATCGCCTGCTGCGCGCCGTTGGTCTCCTGGAAGCGAACCCGGCTGGTCTCGGTCTCATAGTTGACCAGGCAGAAGTCGGTGCCGTTGCGGATGGCCTGGTCGGCGTTCATGTAGCCGTACACGCCGAAATAGTCGGTCAGGACCATGCCCTGAAGTCCCCACTCATCGCGCAGGACGACGTTGCACAGCTCGTTGCAGCCGCCGGTCCAGCGGTTGCCGATGTAGTTGAAGGAGGACATGATGGCCAGAGGATAGCCGGCGGTGGCGCCGCCCATCTCGACGTTGTCCTTCACGCAGATCTCGAAGGGCTTCAGATAGATCTCACGGATGGTCTGCTCGTCCGCCCAGGTGCAGAGCATGGTGTTCCGGTTACCCTCCTGGTCGTTGAGGGCGAAGTGCTTCAGGTAGGCGTACACACCGTACTGAGCGGCGCCCATCGCGCCCTGGGAGGCGATTATGCCAGAGAGGACGCCGTCCTCGGAGTAGTACTCGAAGTTACGGCCGGCGAAGGCGTTGCGGTGGATGTTCATCGCTGGGGCATACCAGCCGGCGGTGTCCATCTGGTTGGCCATGTCGCCGATGGAGGAGCCGAAGCGATAGGCGATGTCCTTGCTCCAGGTGGCGGCGATCATGACGCCAGCCGGGAAGCCGACGGAGCCCTGACCGGTGAAGTTGTTGTTGATGGAGGCCGGGCCGTCGCAGTCGTTCGTGCGGTACTTGCCGATGGACTCAATGGCCAGAGTCTGATAACCGCCCAGGGCAATCAGGTCGGTCATCTCCTCCAGGGTGAGCTGGTCGAGCAGCAGATCCCACTGCGGATCGTCATAGGCCACGCCGCGCAGGTCGGCGAGCTGCAGTCCGTTGTCCGCGCCGGTGGTGATGGGCTCGGCATCCGGGTCCTCATCGGCGATGGAGGCGCTGTCGTCGTTCACATAGCTGGTGTGATAGAAGCCGGCCTTGGACTCCTCATCCATCTCAAAGTTGGTGGGAGCGGCGGTCGCCTCATCATAGTTGGCAAAGCCGTCGGCGCGGGAGAGGACGGTGAACTCACCGCGGGCGAAGTCGAACTGGTTGACAGCGGCGACCTGATCGCTCTCGCGCTTGTTGTTCTCGTCATAGGTGATGGGGCTCTCGATGGAGAAGGTCTCGGAGTCGAGAACGGTGTGAGAGTCAGCGTTGATGGAGATGACATAGTCGCCCGCCTCCAGCACATAGCAGCCGGCGGTCTGATAGTCATAGGAAGCGAAATCTTCCGCCGCGATGCTGAAGCTGATAGTCTCAGAGGCGTTCGGCTCGAGCAGGCCGGTCTTGCCGAAGTCGATCAGGTTGGCAGACGCCTTCTCAATGCCGCCGTTGGTGTAAGGCGGGTTGTAGTAAACCTCGACCACGTCCTTGCCGGCGACCGAGCCGGTGTTGGTGACGACGACGTCGAAGGTGACGTTGGTCCCGTCAAAGGCGAAGTTCTGCATCTCCTGGGTGAAGGAGGTGTAGCTCATGCCATAGCCGAAGGGATACTGGACGGTCTCCTCATAGTTGATCAGGCCCTCGGCTGCGGCGGTCTCATAGAACTTGTAGCCGACATAGATGCCCTCGTTGTAGTTGACGAAGGTGGGGACGCCGTCCTCGCTGAAGCCAGCGGTGCAGCGGAACTCTTCCATATTGGTGTAACCGAAGTTACCAAAGTTGTTCCAGGTCGGGGTGGTGGTCAGGTCGTACACATAGGTGTCGATCAGCTTGCCGGAGGGGTTCGCCGCGCCGGAGAGCACCTGGCCCAGGCCGGTGAAGCCGGGCTGACCGGCGCCGGCGCACCAGAGGACGCTCTTGATCTGGGGATATTCCTCCACGAAGCCCAGCTCGAAGGGGTTGGCGCCGTTGTAGAGGACGATGACGTTGTCAAAGTTCTCGCACACCAGGTCGAGCAGGTCCTCTTCGCGGTTGGACAGCTGCAGGAAGTGGTCGCCCTCGTCCCAGTCAGCGCCCTCGTTGAGGTCTTCGTTGTAGGTGCCGTTGTAGTAAGCGCTCAGGCCGCCCTGAGTATTTTCACTCATCCAGGTACCATTCACTACCGACATCATGTCGGTGGGCAGGTCCGCGCCCTCGCCGCCGACACGGCCGATGACCACCATCGCGGTGTCGGAGAACTCCTTGGCGCTGGTCATCATCTCATCGGTGTACAGGTTCACGTTGGGCTCGGGCAGCGTCCAGTCCTGGGCGCCCATGGACACGGAGGGACGGCTGGCGCAGTACTCGGCGTAGAAGTCGGTCAGCTCGGTGTTGGTGCTGATGCCGGCCTGATTCAGGCCGTCGATCAGGGTGGTGGTGGGATAGGACGCGTTCAGGGAGCCGGAACCCGTGCCGCCGTAGACAGGGCTGTAGGACGCCCAGCCGAACACGTTCAGCGTGATGTCGGAGCCCAGAGGCAGCAGGTTGTCCTCGTTCTCCAGGAGAACGGTGCCCTCCGCGATGATCTCCGCCGCCAGCTCGGTGGCGGTGGTGGTGCTCTCCTCGCTGATCTCGCGCAGGGGCTTGCCCGCCACGGACGTGAGCAGGGTCTCCAGCGGACCAGTCATCAGGTTGACCACGATCAGGACCACCAGGACGAAGGCCACGCCCGCCTCGCCCCGGATGAGGCGTTTGAGGGGCTTGGGCTGCTTCATCACCGCGACGATCACTGCGATCATCACGATGAGCGCAACAACGATGGCGATCAGGTGGGGTAAGACCAGGCTGACCACATTCCATACGTCGTTCCAGTTGATTGCTAGCATGGTTTGTTTTCCTCCTTCTTTTACATAAAGTCGCTTCCTAAGCATTGCACAGTATAGCACAGTTCCGGCTTGCAGAAAAGTCTTTTTTCACAAATTGTTCATTTTCTTGCGTAAGATGCCATGCAATATCCATAAGTTATACAAAAATCCCCGGACGTTTTTGTGCATTTTGACGTCCAGGGATGCTATGTCCCCGCAGCACACGCGATTCAAGCCGTTTGTCAGGCCGCGCGTTTCAGCGGGATCAAAATATTCAGATTAAACCACTGCTTTTCCGCGCTCACGCTCAGGGTGCCCCCGTAGCGCTCGGCGGAGTATCGGATGCTCTTGAGGCCATAGCCGTGGAAACGGCTGTCCCCCTTCGTGCTGACCGGCAGGCCCTCCTGAAACTCCAGGTGCCCCTCAAAGTAGTTCTCCACCTGGATGAGCAGAAAGCCGCGCTGCGCGGACACGGACAGGTGGATCAGCCGCTTGTCCTTATCGGCAATCTGGAGGACAGACTCGATGGCGTTGTCCAGCGCGTTGCCGAAGATGGTACAGATATCCATCACGTCCATAAAGTCCAGCAGCGAGCCGTCCGCCACGCAGGTGAGGTTGACCTGGTGCTTCTGGCAGTAGAGGCTCTTGCCGGTTAGGACGGTGTCGAGCACGCCGTTGCCCGTCTTGTTCTGCGCCTCGTAGACGGCGATATCGCTCTCCATCTCGTCCAGCCAGGCGGCACGGCGCGCGGGGTCTCCCTCGGCGCGCAGGGCGGCGATCTGGTGCTTCAGGTCGTGGTACTTCCGGTTAATCAGGTCGATGCTCTCGCGCGACTGGCGGTACTGGGTGTACTGCGTCTGCAGGACGTTCTGAATCGCATCGCGCTCGTAACGCAGGCGCAGCTCGCGGCGCTGGAGGTGGTAGGCATAGAGGATCGCCACACCCCCGATATCCACCAGTGTGCGGATAATGTAGACCTCCTGGGCCACCCGGCCGCTGAACGGCGTGTTTGATGAGACGAAGCTCAGGTTACTGATGGAGAAGGCGGCGATCCCAATCGCGGCACAGGAGAGCAGCTCCCGCGCAGTCACCGGGTAGCTGCGTCCATCGTCGCTGCACCGGCGCTCCAGCAGCACGGCCAGCCAGAACACCGCGCCGTAGATCACCACCAGCGTCGTCCACTCCACCCACGGCACGGCGGGCACGCCGAGATAGGTCACGCCGTAGTAGTAGAGCTGCCACTCCAGTGACGCGGCCAGCTCGGAGAGCAGGAAGGCGCGCACGCAGTAGTACCCCGCACTGACCGGGGAGACATCAAGGCAGGCGGAAAGATAGGCGTACATCAGCGCCACCGACCCCATCATACTCGGAATCCAGAACGCCACCGGCAGGCCGCCGGTGAGCACCAGCTCCAGCGCCAGCGCCGCCAGCGCCAGCGCGCTGACCAGCACCAGCCGCCGGCCATGCAGGCGTCGCTGGCGGTGGTAGTGCAGGATGAGCAGCAGGCAGGCCAGCCACTGTGCCAAGGCGGTGTAGAGCCTCGGGATGGTGGGGAAGACTTCCGTTGTCACTTCAGCCTCCCGCCCATATGGCTCGCGATCGCCTCGAGGAAGGCGTTCTTCCGGCCCCGGCTGATGAGCAGAGACTCCCCGTCCACAATGGCACAGCCGTCGCGCACCGCGTCCACATGCTCCAGATTGACCAGGTAACCCTTATTGCAGCGAAAGAACCCGTAGGGTCCCAGCTCATCCTCCAGTTCCCGCATCGTGCCGGAGACAGTGACCGTCCCGTTGTGGACGTGTACCGTCAGGTTGTGTCCCTGACTCTCGATATAGCGGATGTCGGAGATATCCAGCTTCCGGCTGCCGCCGCGGACGGGCAGGGTGATATAGCGGGTCGTCCGCTTTTTCAGACGCTCGATGGCCCGGTCCAGCCGCTGGGAAAAGGCGAAATAGCTCACCGGCTTGAGCAGGTAGTCCAAGGCGTCCACCGCATAGCCGTGGATGGCATACTGGGCCATATTCGTGATAAAGAGGATCACTACCTCCGGGTCTTGTCCGCGGATGATCTCGGCGGCGGTCATGCCGTCCACCTGCTTCATCTGCACATCCATCAGAATAATGTCAAAATTGGGCTGATAGCGGCGGACGATCTCCTCCCCGTCGCCAAACACGGTCACGCGCAGCTCATTGCCGCTCTCCCGCTGGTAAATCTTCAAATATTCCTCCAGCTGGCGAACAGAGGCCTCCTCATCCTCCACGATGGCAATCCGAATCATCCGCTCACTCCCTTTCCGTGTCCATATACCGCTCCGGATCGCTTCAATTATACCACAAGGACTATGTTTGTCAAAATCTTCTTCCCAATTTTGGCCAAAACGCAAAAAATGCCCAACGCCTGCGGAATATCGCCGGCGTTGGGCATCCGTCAGTCAATCACGCGCACCCGGATGACCTGCTCCAGGGCGGCAATCCGGGCGGCAACCTCCGCCCCGACCACGGTGTTGAGGTCCACCATCGTATAGGCGTACTCGCCGCGGGACTTATTGGTCAGGTTTTCCACGTTAATACCCAGCTGACCGAAGATCCCCATGATGCTGGCCAGCACGGAGTGGACATTTCGGTGAATCACGCACACCCGGCAGACCCCGCTGCGCGGCATGGAGACGGACGGAAGATTGACCGAGTTGAGGATATTGCCGTTCTCCAGGTAATCGCGCAGCTCCCGCGCGGCCATGACGGCGCAGTTCTCCTCGCTCTCCGGCGTGGAAGCGCCCAGATGCGGGGTGCAGATGACATTGCGGGTCCGGGCCAGCTCATTGGTGGGAAAGTCGGTCGCGTACCGGGCCACCTTGCCGGCATTCAGCGCGTCGATCATGGCGGCGTTATCCACCAGCTCGCCGCGCGCGTAGTTGATGATGCGCACGCCGTCCTTCATCTTCCCGATGGCCTCCGCGTCAATCGTGTTGGCCGTCTCCTTGTTATAGGGCACATGGATGGTGATATAGTCCGCCGTGCGCAGCACATCGTCAAGCACGGTGGTGTGGCTCACATGGGTGTCCAGCCCCAGCGCCGCGTGGACCGTCAGATAGGGGTCATAGCCGATCACCTTCATGCCCAGCGCCACGGCGGCATTGGCCACCTTCGCGCCGATCGCGCCCAGGCCGATGATGCCCAGCGTCTTGCCGGAGATCTCCGGGCCAATAAAGGCCGCCTTGCCCTTTTCCACCACGGTGGTCACGTCCACGCCTTCGAGCACACGGTTGTTGACCCACTGGCTGCCGCCGAAGATATCGCGGGAGGAGAACACCAGCGCCCCCAGCACCAGCTCTTTCACCGCGTTGGCGTTGGCGCCCGGGGTATTGAGCACCACAATCCCCTGCTCAGAACAGCGGCTGATCGGGATATTGTTCACGCCGGCACCCGCCCGCGCGATGATCAGCAGCTCCTCCGGAAAGTCCGCGTTGTGCAGGCTGGCGGAGCGGACCAGAATCCCGTCGTAGGATTCCAGATCGTCCCGGACCTCAAAGTGGTCCGCCTCCAGCTCCCGCAGGCCGGCCGGCGCAATTTTATTGAGGGTTTTGATGCGAAACATGCGGTCGTTCTCCTTTCCCAATCCGTGCAAAACGCCGGAGACGCGCTCCGGCTCCCTAACAATGCAAACCGCCGCGGCAGGACCGGGCGGAAGTGAACTTGCCTGTTCATTATACCAATCGGGCCGTCGAAATACAAGGAATCACATTTCTAAAGAAATCGAAGGAAATCGGGCGCTTCCTGTCACTATCGACCAACTTTCCCCACTTTTTGTCTGATGGGCTGACAGACTTTCTGACGTCCAGGCCGGACATAGGGCCGCCCTCCATCTGGGAGGGCGGCCCTGGAAACCGTCGATTTAGATCCGTCGTCACTGCGCGCGCTTGGCCGTCTCAAACTCCGCCTGGATCTCGGTGGAGGGCACCGGCGTCGCCAGAGAGACCACCACGATCAGAATGCAGGAGAAGAGGAAGGCAGGCAGCAGCTCGTAGATATCCAGCACGCCGCCGAGCGGGCGGACGAGCAGGTTCCAGATAAACACCATGCAGCCGCCGCCGAGCATACCGGCGACCGCGCCGGCGTGGGTGGTGCGCTTCCAGAACAGGGAGAAGAGCATCACCGGGCCAAAGGTCGCGCCAAAGCCGGCCCAGGCAAAGCTGACGATAGTAAAGATCACGCTGTCCTCATCCATGGCGATCACAATCCCCACCACGGCGAGCACAATCAGAGCAATACGGCTGATCCACATGACCTGCTTGTCGCTGGCATCCCGGCGGATCACGCCCTGATAGATGTTTTTCGCCAGCGAGGAGGCAGCGATGAGCAGATAGGAGTCAGACGAGCTGATGGTCGCGGCGAGAATGCCGGCCATGACGATGCCGGCCAGCAGCGGGTGCATCAGCACATTAGCCATGGAGGCGAAGATATTCTCCGCATCCGAGGCAGTCAGGTGGGCGGTGGGCAGCATGGCGCGGCCCACCACGCCGATCATCACGGCGGCTGTCAGCGAGATGACCACCCAGACGGTGGCAATCCGGCGGGACTTGGTCAGCTCCTTGGCGTCGCGGATGGCGATGAAGCGCAGCAGCACCTGCGGCATGCCGAAGTAGCCCAGGCCCCAGGAGACGGTGGAGAGGATGGTAAGCAGGCTGTACTCAGACGCCGCGCCGAAGACAGGCGCACCCGCCTCGGAGACCACCTGCAGGCCGTCCGCACCCAGCTCGGGGGTAGCCATGCCGAAGAAGGTGAAGAAGCCGGGGATGCTCTCAGCATTGGCGATCACCGCGCCCAGGCCGCCGGCGTTCGCCGTGCCCAGAACCAGCACGATCACCAACGCGCCGACCATCACAATCGCCTGCATAAAGTCAGAGGCGCTCTCGGCCAGAAATCCGCCGAGGAAGGTATAGATCAGCACGAACACCGCGCCGACCACCACCATCATGCGGTAATCCGCGTCAAACAGGGTGCTGAAGAGCTTGCCGCAGGTGACAAAGCAGCTGCCCGCGTAGACTGCAAAGAAGATCAGGATAAAGAGCGAGGAGATCAGCATCAGGACCTTCTTCTTCTCCTTGAAGCGGTTGCTGAAAAAGTCGGGCAGGGTGATCGCGTTGCCCGCCACATAGGAGTAGTGGCGCAGGCGTTTGGCCACCAGCAGCCAGTTGAGATACGTACCGACGCCTAGGCCGATCGCCGTCCAGGCCGCGTCGGCGATGCCGCACCAGTAGGCCACGCCGGGTAGGCCCATCAGCAGCCAGCCGCTCATATCGGAGGCCTCCGCGCTCATCGCGGCGATCCACGGGCCGAGGGTCCGGCCGCCGATGAAGTAGTCCTCCGAGCTCCGGTTGGCCCGGCGGGCAAAATAGACGCCGATCCCGATGACAATCGCCATATAACAGATCATGGCGATCAGGTTTTGAATTGCAGTGCTGTCCAAAACAGTTCCTCCCATCTCGTTCACAGATTATTCATGGTGTTTTGACAGATTGTGAACAGTTTAGCACATTCCATCGGTGAAGGCAATCATTTTTTGTCCTCCCGCCCAAAAAAGGCCGCCTCCCACTCTGCCCAGCGCAAAAATCCCCGCCGCGGGCTCGGCCTGCGGCGGGGACGGCGGTCTCTTGGTTGAGGCTGTCAAAAAAGTATTTTTGACAGCCTTTCGCGCAAATGCAAGCATTTGCGCGAGTCTGCAGTCCGACCGCGCGCACGGATTTTTGTTCCAAAAATCCGTACACTTGCCGGACTATCAGTATTTTTGGCCCGGTACACGCCCGTGCCAAAAATGAATTGAACTCTATTTGGCTCTTCGAGCCAAACTCGGTGAGACCTTTTTCGACAGTCTGCTCTTGGTTGTCACTCACAGCAGCGGCGCAAACAGCCGCAGCAGCGCGCGGTAGAACCGCTTGAGCCAGCCCAGGCGGGTGGCGCTCTCCAGGCAGACCTCCTGGCTTTGGGACATTGTCTCCAGGAAATCGTCGCGGATGTCGTGGACCACCGGATGGTCATAGATCCACACGCCGCACTCAAAGTGCAGGTAGAGGCTGCGGTAGTCCAGATTGATCGTGCCCACCACGCCGTAAAGGTCATCGACGACGAAGGTCTTGGCGTGGATAAAGCCGGGCGTAAACTCATAGATCTTGACCCCCGCCTCCAGCAGGGCGGGATAGTGCGCGCGCGTGACCTCAAAGACCTTTTTCTTGTCCGGGATATGCGGCGTGATGATGCGCACGTCCACGCCCGACTTGGCCGCCGTCTGAAGGGCGACGGTGAGGGTATGGTCAATCACCAGATAGGGCGTGGTGATATAGATATAGCGGGTGGCGCGGTTGATCAGGTTGAGATAGACGTTGCAGCCCACCGCCTCCTGGGTGAGCGGACTGTCGCTGTAGGGTTGGATCACGCCGGGACCGGTATACGGCTCTCCGGGCCACACGGCGGGGCGGTACGCCTCAAAGCTCTCATGCATGCCGGTGGTGTAGTCCCAATTGGCCAAAAACATCACCGTCAGGTTCCACACCGCCTCGCCGCGCAGGAGGATGCCGTTGTCCTTCCAGTAGCCGAAGCGCTCCTTCACGTTGATATACTCGTCGGCCAGATTGATGCCGCCGGTGTAACCGGTGTGGCCGTCCACGACGCAGATCTTCCGGTGGTCGCGGTTGTTCAGGCGGATGGAGACCACCGGGCGGAAGGGATTGAAGACCGCGCAGGAGATGCCGCGCTGCTGCATCTGCTTGGCATAGTTTTTCGGGACGGTGAAGAGACTACCAATGTCGTCATAGAGCAGCCGCACGTCCACGCCCTGCTTTGCCTTCTCCTCCAGGATATCGAGCATGGTGTTCCACATCACGCCCTCCTCGATGATAAAGACCTCCAGGAAGACAAAGTGCTCAGCCTTGGAAATCTCCTCGAGCATGCTCTTCCACACCGCCTCCCCGGTGGGGAAATAGACCGCGTCGGTGCGCACATGCGGCGGGCAGCCGCTCGTGCGGAAGAGATAGCGCGACTGGTTTCCCGCCGCGGGGTTGGAGGCGATGATGTTCTCCGCCTCCTGCCCCTCGCGCTTGAGCGCCTCGCGCGTCATCTTGCCCAGGCGCTCCATCCGGCGCTGGTTCCACTGAGAGAGCTGATTGCCGCCGAACAGGAGGTAGAACAGCCCGCCAAAGAGCGGAAAGGCCATGATGGGGACGATCCAGGCGATCTTGTAGTCCGGGTGGCTGTTGCGGTTGACGATCCACAGGACGCTGATCCAGCTGATCACCACGCAGAAGATATAAAACTGGATGAAGTAGCTGGAAAAATAGGCCACCATCAGCACCAGCACCGCCAATTGCAGGACAATAAACAGGCCGACGAAGAAGACCCGGTGGGTCAGCAGTTTGGCCAGCTGGCTGAAGATGCTGCGCCGGCGGCTGGTGTATTTCAGCTCGGAGAGCTCTTTGGGAATTCTCTGTTTCATTTGACGACTACATTCTCCTCTCCCAGCAGGGCGCGCAGTTCCCGGATCAGGGAGGTGTGGATCAGGCAGGGCGCGCCGAAGCGGCGTCCGCTGTCCCGGCAGCAGAAGACGATCTGCCCGTTTCCTGGGAACATGATGAGCATCTTTCTTATTCTCTCCACCCGCGCGTCCTCCAGCGCCGGAAGATTGAGGTAAATCCGCCGTGCTCCGGGCACGACGCCCGGCTGTTCCGGTACCGCGGGCACCGGTGCGCCCGCGCCGACGGCCGTCTCCCGCCCATCGAGCGGGAAGAGGCGGTCGCACACCAGCTGGGGCTGTTTTTCATCGCGCACCGAGATGCGGCCCTCCGCCACTACGGCGCGGCCCTCCGTCAGCAGGCCGCCGCACTGCTCGAGCAGGCGCGCAAAGACGATCAGCTCCATCGAGCCGGTGTCGTCCTCCAGCATGACGTAGGCCATGAGGGTGTTGCTGCGCGTCGTGCGCGTCCGGCTGGAGAGGACAATGCCGGCCAGGCGGACCCGCTGCTCGTCAAAGAACTGCTCCGGCCCGTCCTCGCGCGCGAAGTCGTCCAAAATCCGCCCCATCGGCACCGCCTGCGCGCGATGGGCCGCCTCACGGTACTCGTCCATCGGGTGGCCGGAGAGATACAGCCCGGTCATCTCCCGCTCCATATTCATCCGCTCCACGGCGGTGAACTCAGGGATATCCGGCAGCGGGACGGTGTCCTGCCCGCCGGAAGACTGCGGCGTATCCCCAAAGAGGTTGCACTGCCCCTCCAGGTTGCGCTTGCGGCTGTCGGCAATGCCGTCCAGAATGGTGTTCATCACCGCGATGAGCTGGCTTCTCCGGTTACCGAGGCTGTCAAACGCCCCGCAGCAGATCAGGTTCTCCAGCGCGCGGCGGTTGAGCTCCTGGTCAAACATCCGCTCACAGAACTCCTGGAAGGAGCGGTAGGGTCCGCCTCGCTCCCGCTCGCGCACCAGGTTCTGAATCACGCCCCAGCCCACGCCCTTGACGGCGGCCAGGCCGAAGCGGATATCCTGGCCCTGCACCGTGAAGTCCGCGCCCGAGCGGTTCACATCCGGCGGGAGCAGGGCGATGCCCATGTCCTTGCAGGCGGAGATATACTCCGCCACCCGGCCGCTGGAGTCGAGCACGCTGGTGAGCAGGGCGGCCATATACTCCTGCGGATAGTGGCATTTGAAGTAAGCCGTCTGATAGGCCACGATGGCGTAACAGACCGCATGGGCCTTGTTGAAGGCGTAGTTGGCGAAGTCGTAGATCTCGTCATAGATCGCCTCCGCCGTCTCGGCGGGGATCCCGCGGTTGACGCAGCCGTCGATCTGGCGCTCCGGGTCGCCGTAGACAAAGCTCTTGCGCTCCTTTTCGATCTCCTTGGCCTTCTTTTTCGAGATCGCGCGGCGCACCATGTCCGCCTGTCCCAGGGAGAAGCCGGCCAGCCGGCGGAAGATCTCGATCACCTGCTCCTGATAGACGATGCAGCCGTAGGTGACCGAGAGGATGTCGCGCAGCATGGGGTGCTTGTAGCGGATCTTGGATGGGTCGGACTTGCAGGCGATAAAGCGCGGGATGGACTCCATCGGTCCGGGGCGGTAGAGGGCGATAATGGCGGTGATGTCCTCGATGGACTGCGGGCGCATCTGCAGGCAGACCCCCGTCATGCCGGAGGACTCCATCTGGAACACGCCCGCCGTCTTCCCCTCCGAAATCATGCGGAAGGTCTCCCCGTCGTTCTCCGGGATGCGGTGCAGATCAAAGTCCGGCTCCCGGCGGCGGATCATCCGCTGCGCGTCGTCCAGAATGGTGAGGTTGCGCAGGCCGAGGAAGTCCATCTTCAGCAGCCCCAGCTCCTCCAGCGTGGTCATGACATACTGGGTGACCATGCTCTCGTCGTTGCGCGCGAGCGGGACGTATTCATAGACCGGCTTGCGGGTGATGACGACGCCGGCGGCGTGCTTGGAGGCGTGGCGCGGCATCCCTTCGATTTTTTTCGACGTGTCGATCAGCAGCCGGACGCGCTCGTCGCTCTCATAGCGCTCCCGCAGGGGCTTGGAGACCCGCATCGCCTCGTCCAGCGTGATGTGCAGCGGCTGGGCGGGCACCAGCTTGGCCAGCTGGTCCACCTCGCCGTAGGGGAGATTCATCACCCGGCCGACATCGCGCAGCACGCCGCGGGCGGCCATGGTGCCGAAGGTGACGATCTGGGCTACATGGTCCTCTCCGTACTTCTCGTTGACGTAGTCGATCACCTCTCCCCGGCGGCGGTAGCAGAAGTCCATGTCGATGTCCGGCATGGTCACACGCTCCGGGTTGAGAAAGCGCTCGAAGTAGAGGGCGTACTTCATCGGGTCCACGTCGGTGATCTCCATACAGTAGGAGACCATCGAGCCCGCGGCGCTGCCGCGGCCCGGCCCGACAGGAATCTGCTGGCGCTTCGCGTAGCCGACAAAATCCGCCACGATGAGGAAGTAGTCCACAAAGCCCATCTTTCGGATCATATCCATCTCGTACTCCAGCCGCTCCCGGTAACCCTCGGGATCGCTGGGGTAGCGCTTTTGATACCCCGCGTAGCACAGCTCAGAGAAGAGGCGCTCGGCGTCATAGCCGGGCGGATAGCGAAACTCCGGCAGGTGGTGGACGCCGAACTGGAAGTCCATCTGGCAGGCATCGGCGATCCTCGCGGTGTTGTCGATCGCCTCGGGGCAGTCGGGAAAGAGGGCGCGCATCTCCTCCTCCGATTTGAGATAGAACTCCTGCGTCTCAAACTTCATCCGGTCCGGGTCGTCGAGCGTCTTGCCCGTCTGGATACACATGAGAACGTCCTGCGCCTGGGCGTCCTCCCGTGTGAGGTAGTGCGCGTCGTTTGTCGCCACGAGCGGGATGTCCAGCTCACGCGCCAGGGAGACCAGCTGCGGGAAAATCGCCCGCTGGGCCTCCAGGCCGTGGTCCTGAATCTCAATATAGTAGTTGCCCTCGCCCATCAGATCGCGCATCATTTTGGCATGGTCTCTGGCGCCGTTGTAGTCCCCATCGCGCAGGCGGCGGGGAATCTCTCCCGCCAGGCAGGCGGACAGGGCGATCAGTCCCTCGTGGTGCTCGCGCAGCAGATCGAGGTCGATGCGCGGGCGCATATAAAAGCCCTCTAGGTTGGCCTGGCTGACCAGATAGGAGAGCGTGCGGTAGCCCGTCTCGTTGCGGCAGAGTAAGATGAGGTGGCGTGCGCCGAGATCGAGGTCGTGATTTTTGTCAAAGCGGGTGCGCGGGGCAACATAGACCTCGCAGCCGATGACGGGGTGGATGCCCTCCTTTTTGCACTCCTTATAAAAATCGACCACGCCATACATATTGCCGTGGTCGGTGATCGCCACAGCGCTCTGGCCCAGCGCCTTGACGCGCTGCACCAGCTCCCGAATCCGGCAGGCGCCGTCTAACAGGGAGAACTCGCTGTGGACATGCAGATGGACAAAGGACATGGGGTGCTCCTTCCCACTCCGCTCCGGGCGGAGGATGGACCGGCGCGCGGCCGGTCAGTGCTGTGCCTGCTCCAGCGCCTGCAGGCGGCGCAGCCGGTGGTTCAGGCAGGATTTGGAGACGCCGAGCAGGTCTGCCAGCTCGTGGAGCGACAGGTCAGGGTTGTCCACGCGCCGCTCAGCCGTCTCCCGCAGGGCGTCCGGCAGGGTCTCCCAGACGGGCGCGGACTGGAGGCGGCGGATCACGGCGATCTGCCCCTGTGCGGCGGCGACCGCCTTGTCCACGTTGGCCACGTCGCAGTTGGAGCGGCGGTTGACGCGGTTGCGCAGATTCTTCTCCAGCTTGGCGTTCATCACGTCCATCGCCGCCAACGGGGCGCCGATAGTGGTTAAAAAGTCACTGATCGCCTCGCTCTGCTTGAAATAGGTGACGTAGTTGGACTTGCGCACCGACGTCTTGGGGTAGAGCTCGAGCTCTGCCATCATCGGACCGAGCTCGCGGGCAACATAGTAGTGCGAGGTGGTAAACTCCAGATGATAGCGCTTGCGCGGGTCGGTCACCG
Source organism: Candidatus Onthomonas avicola (assembly GCA_018710845.1). Taxonomy (GTDB): domain Bacteria; phylum Bacillota; class Clostridia; order Oscillospirales; family Oscillospiraceae; genus Onthomonas; species Onthomonas avicola. Next base: position 67,573 of record DVJB01000061.1, on the reverse strand, counting down.
ATCCGCCGGCCAGAAACGCCCCGCGCAGGAAGGCCGCGCGGCAGCAGTTCTCCTCCAGAAGGGCATAGTTGACGTGGTGGTTCACCAGCTCCTCCGGTCCCTGGCCATACGCCTCGAGCACGCGCGCGAGCTTGGCCTGGTCGGTGAGCTGAAAGACGAGCTGTCCGCCCGCCTCCGCGTCCCGCGGTGCGCGGTCAAAGCGGATATCCAGCGCCCGCCGGAACAGCCGCGGAATCCGCTGGGCCAGCGCCGGCGAGGTGGTGACAAGACGCACCTCCCCGCGCTGAAAGGTGTTGCAAAACAGCAGCAGGCCGTAGCTCTCCGCCAGCGCGCAGCAGGGCCGCGTCATCTTTTCCCGACAGAGCTCCGCCTTCACCTGAGCGGAAAAGCTCTCCTCCCCCGCGCTCTCCGCCGCGGCGCGGCGTTGGTCAGTGCTCCCGGACATAGCGGACCCCCTGATCGGTCCAGGTGCGCACACAGCGGTCCTCCACCACGCTGAGAATCGCGCGCGCGAGTTTTTGCGGGTCATGGCGGGCCTTGTAGCGGCGCGTCTCGTCTGAGAGCGGCTCACAGATCAGCTCCACGCCGAGCGCGCGCACAGCGCTGCCGTCCACCAAGATAGGCTGGGCATTTTCCGGGCGGTAGCGCACGCGCACATCCTCCGGGATGTCAGCAGAATTGGCCAGGCACAGGTCAATCATTCCGGGCACGCCGTGGTCGAGCAGGGCGCGGATGTGCTCAGAGAGGGTGTATCCCTCCGTCTCACCCTCCTGCGTCATGATATTGCCGATATAGATGCGCAGCGCCTGGGAGCGGGCGATGGCCTCCACCACGCCGGAGACGAGCAGATTGGGGATCACGCTGGTATACAGGCTCCCCGGGCCGAGGATGATGACGTCTGCCTGGCCGATCGCCTCGATCACCGGCGGCAGGGCGTTCGGCCGCTCCGGCTCAAGCCGCACCCGGCTGATGCGGCAGTGCTGCTGCTTCTTAAAGGCGTAGATCTGGCTCTCGCCGCGCACGGAGGTGCCGTTTTCAAACTCCGCGATCAGATTCACATTGTTGTCGGTGACCGGGAGCACCCGGCCGGTGACGGCGAGAATCTGATTCATTCGCGCGACCGCCTCCTCAAAGCTGCCCGAGATGCCGTCCAGGGCGGCCAGAAAGAGGTTTCCAAAGCTCTGTCCGGCGAGCGCCCCCTCCGGGAAGCGGTAGGCCAGCAGCTCCTCCATAATGGGCTCCACATTCGCCAGCGCCTGCAGGCAGTTGCGCAGGTCGCCCGGGGGCGGCATGCCCAGGTCCTGGCGCAGTACGCCGGAGCCGCCGCCGTCATCGGCCATGGTGACCACGGCGGTGAGATTGCGCGAGTAATATTTCAGGCCGCGCAGCATCGTGGAGAGGCCGGTGCCTCCGCCGATGGTCACGATATGCGGGCCGCCGTCCGATGGGATCCTCCAGTTCATATCCCCGCCCTCACTTCCGTTCACGCGTCATGTCCCGGTGGAACTCGGAGACCGGATAGCCCAGCTCGCCCACCAGCTGTGCCACGGCATGGGCCATGGCGACCGAGCGGTGCTGTCCGCCGGTGCAGCCCATGGCGATGACGAGACTGGTCTTCCCCTCCTCCTCATACAGCGGGAGGAGGAAGGCGAGCATGTCGCGCATCTTCTCCAGGAAGACCCCGGTCTCCTTGCAGCCCTGGAGGAATTCCTGCACCTCCGGGTCCAGGCCCGTCTTGCGGCGCAGCTCGGGCACGTAGAAGGGGTTTGGCAGGAAGCGCACGTCCATCACCCAGTCCCCCTCCAGGGCGATGCCGTATTTGAAGCCAAAGGACTGCACGCTCACCGCCAGTCCCGCGCGGCTGAAGGTATCGCCGCCGAACATCTCCAGCAGCGCCGCGCGCAGCTTGGCCGTGGTATTAAAGGTAGTGGAGTCGAGGATGTAGTCCGCCCGCGCGCGCACCGGGGCGAGAAGCTGCTTCTCCCGTCGGATGGCGGACTCCAGGCTCTCGCCCGGCTCGCTGAGCGGATGCATCCGCCGGGTCTCCTTATAGCGCATGATGACCGCTTCAGTGGAAGCCTCGAGGAAGAGGAGCTTGCAGTCGCAGCCCATCTCCCGCATCTCGGCCATGGCCTGGAAGAGCGGCTCAAAATTGTGGTCGCCGCGGATATCGCTCACGAGCGCGACGCGCTCATAGCGGCTATTCTTCCCGCTCATGGCGAGCTCGGCGAATCGCGGCATCAGCACGGCGGGCATATTGTCCACCGTGTAAAAGCCCGCGTCTTCCAGGAACTCGCCCGCGCGGCTCTTTCCCGCTCCGGACAGGCCGGAGATGATGATGACCTCCATCGCAGTCCCTCCCCGCTCTGTTGATTGGATTTGGTTCTCTGTCCCGCCGTTCAGCTCAGCCGGCGGATCTCCAGCTCCAGCTCAATGCCGGTCTCCCGTGCAACGCGCTCGCGGATCTGGTCGGTCAGTCGGAGCACGTCGGAACAGGTCGCCCCGCCGCGGTTGATGACAAAGCCGGCATGCTTCTCCGAGACCTGCGCGCCGCCCACGGTGAGGCCCTTGAGTCCGCACTGGTCGATGAGCGCGGCGGCAAATCCGCCCGCCGGGCGCTTAAAGGTGGAGCCGGCACTGGGCCACTCGAGCGGCTGGCGCTCCCGGCGCAGGTAGAGTAGCCGGTCCATCCGCGCCTGAATCGCAGCCGGGTCCCCCGGCTGCAGGCGGAGAATGGAGTGGAGCACGACCATGCCGCCGTCGAGAAACGCGCTGTGTCGGTAGGCGAAGTCCTGCTCTTTCCCCCGGAGGGTGACGATCTCCCCCTCGCGGTTGAGGGCGGTGGTCTCGGCGACCACGTCGCTCAGCTCGCCGTGGTAGGCCCCGGCATTCATCACCACGCCGCCGCCCAGCGTGCCGGGAATGCCGTGGGCGAACTCCAGCCCGGTCAGGCTGCAGCGCTGGGCAAAGCAAGCCGCCTCACGCATAGAGACGCCCGCGCCGCAGCGAAGCTCCGTCGGACCGACCCGCTCGATCTGATTCAGCCCGGGGTTGGTCTTGATGACGAAACGGGACACCGCCCCATCCGCGCACAGCAGATTGCTGCCCCGGCCGAGCAGAAAGGGCCGGATGTCCATGCCGCGGGCCACACGGATGGCCGTGAGCGTCTCCTCCGCCGTCTGGGGCAGTGCCATGAGCGCCACCGGCCCGCCGATGCGGAAGGTGGTGTGCTCACACATAGGGACCTGTTCCAACAGCTTGATACCCGGGCAGGCCCGGCGCAATTCATATTTGAGTGCCTCAAATGAGTTCATTCTGATCCTCCCGATCGGGCCGCGCCTGCGCGGTCAAGGGCCCGGAATGGATAGCCGCCCGGGTCGGCGGCCACGCGTCCGCGGCAGGGCGTACCCCGCCGCGGCGTAATCTGCCGGCAAATCATCGGTAGATATTATTATATCATCAAACTGACGTCCGGCAATACACAAAATCACCGGAAAAGTTGTCCTACTTCCCGTCACCGCGGCGAGACCGCCGGTTCCAGCCGCTGAATCCGGCAGGTCACGATCTCGCCGCCGCTCGGTTCGAGGATGCCGTAGCTCGGGCGGGTGCCCATGCCGATGGAGCCGGGGTTCATCAGCAGAATGCCGCGCTGCCATTTCACGCAGGGGACGTGCGTATGTCCGGCCAGCAGCACGTCTACCCGCCGGCGCAGGCCGTAGGAGAAATAGCTCTCATACCCGCTCTTGACCGCGTGCTCGTGCCCATGGCTGAGCAGAAACCGGCAGCCCTCCAGCGTCACGAGCTCCTCCGTACGCTGGCGGCTGCGCCAATCGCAGTTGCCGGCGACACTGTGCAGCTCGATCTCCGGCCAGTCCCGCATCACCTGCAGGATATCTGCCCGTCCATCCCCAAGGTGGAAGACCACCGCGGGGCGCTCCCGCTCGATGGCACAGCGCAGGTTCTCCCGGTTCCCGTGGGAATCGGAACAGACCAGAATTTTCATCCCAACAACCTCCCCGCGCCGCGGCGCGCCCGGTCACATCTCCTCAGGCGGCGCATATACTGGTAACAAAGCCAACCGTCAGGAGGGATTTTCTTGTCTCGATCTCCGTCTTCCAGCTCTCCGCCGCTCGGCAGCCCGGAGGCCGCGGAGCTGCTGCGCCGCCCGGCCGAGCTGCGCCGCCTGCTCCAGTCACCCGAGACACGGCGGCTGATCGCCCTGCTGCAGCGCCAGGGCAACCTGGACGCGGCGGCGCGTCAGGCCAAGGCGGGCGACCCCAGCGCCCTGCAAGCCATGCTCTCCAGCCTGAGCGACAGCCCGGAGGGGGCGCAGGCGCTGGGACAGATGCAGCAGCAGTTGGACCGGTAATCGCGCAGAGGGGGCGTCCGCATGGCCGAGTTTGAGGAAAAACTAAACGAGATTCTCTCCTCACCCGAGGCCATGGAGCAGATTATGGCGCTGGCCAACTCCCTGTCCGCCGCGGACCACCCGTCTGAGACATCCGACGCGCAGGGGACCGCGCCCGAGGAGCCGTCCGCCGCGCCGGAGCCGGGCTCCGGCGCGCTGGGCGAGCTGCTCGGTCAAATGGATGCGGGGACGATGGGACGTCTGGTCTCGCTGCTGGGCGAGTACCGCCGCGGCGAGGATGAAAAAACGCAGCTTCTGGCCGCGCTTCGCCCCTTCCTGCGCCCGGAGCGGCGGGAAAAACTGGAGCGGGCCATTCAGATCACCCGTCTCAGCCGCGTCATCCGCTCGGCGCTCGGCCTGTTCAAGGGGGGAGAGGATGTATAACCGATACTGTCCCCACGACGGCTACCGGCCGCTGGAGCCGGAGGAGCCGGCGGCCGGCGGCCGCAGCGCATCCGGTCCGTTTTCCTTTCTGCAGGGACTGCTCGGCGGCGCAAAAAATGCCGGAGGACCCGGCATCTGGGACAAACTGGGCCTCTCCCGCTTGGACCGGGGGGACATCCTCCTCCTGCTGATCCTCATCTATCTCTTCCGGGAATCGGACGACGAGGAATGGCTCATCATCCTCGCCCTGGTTCTGCTGATGGGGCTGAGCTGAGACAGCTCAGCCCAGCTCGTCTTTCTGGTCGGTCGGGGCCAGGTCGGCAGCGTTCTCTTTCCGCGGCCGCACGTCGAGGTCCGGCCGTCTCTGCCCGCCCTTGAGCAGGCTGCGGCGGTGGCGGTAGAGCCGGTAGGCGACGGCGCCCACCACCACCACGGCCAGCAGCAGCGGAATGAGGCGGCCGCAGTCGGTCGTGCTCAGCAGCACCGCCGTCAGTCCGAGGCAGGCGGAGACCAGATAGAGCACCGCCACCGTCTGCTGCTTGGACAGGCCCATATCCAGCAGGCGGTAGTGCACGTGCTTGCGGTCGGCCTTCATCGGGTTCTCCCCATGGCTCACGCGGGAGATGACGGCGAAGCACACGTCAAAGATGGGAAGGCCCAGCATGACAAAGGGGACCACAAAGGAGATGATCGCGTAGATCTTAAACAGGCCCTGAATGGAGGCCACGGCCAGGATAAAGCCAATAAAGGTCGAGCCGGTATCCCCCATAAAGATGCGCGCCGGGCTGATGTTGTACGGCAGAAAGCCGATGCACCCGCCGGCCAGCGCGCCGCAGATCACCGCGACCGTGATGTCGGAGTAGCCCAGGGCCACCACCACCAGGCAGACCGACGAGATGGCGGATACGCCGGCGGCCAAGCCGTCCAGCCCGTCGATCAGGTTGACGGCGTTGGTGATCAGGACAATCCAGACCACCGTGACCGGCACAGAGAGCCAGCCGAGATTCAGGTGTCCGCTCTCGGAGATCCAGGTGGGGACGCTGACATAGTTGATGACGCTGCCGCCGGAGACGGCGATCACCGCCGCGACGATCTGGACGGCCAGCTTCACCTTGGCCGACAGGCCGCGCACGTCGTCCACCATGCCGAGCAGGACAATCACCGCCGCTCCGAGCAGCATGGCCGACTGCTGCGGATTGATGGTGACGAACGCCGCCATGGAGCAGTAAAAGCCCAGAAAGATGGCCAGCCCGCCCATCCTGGGGGTGGGGGTGGTGTGCAGGTGGCGTTCGCTGTCCGTCCCCGCCACGCCGGGCATGTCGATAGCCCCCATCCGGACGGCAAGACGGCGCACCAGCGGCATACTGACCATGGTGACCACCATCGCCAGCAGCAGCGCGGCCACGACAATCGCCATGGAATGATAGTTGGTCAAGCTCATAACACGAGATTGTTCTCCTTCTTCTGCGCGGCCCGGCAGACGGCCTTCGCCGCCCGCCGCCGCTTGCTCTTCCGGCAGTCAGGCCGTCTCAGCGGGCCACGAAGCCCACCTTTTTGTAGACCTTGCGGAGCGTCTTATTGGCGATATGGCCCGCCTTCTCCGCCCCGGCGCGGTAGACCGACTCGAGATACCCCTTGTCGGCAAGCAGCCGCTCGCTCTGCTCCCGGATCGGGCGCAGCAGCTCGACCACGCTCTCGCCCACAGCGGTTTTGAACACCCCGTAGCCGCGGCCGTCAAACTCCCGGGTGATCTCCTCATAGCTCCGGCCGGTGGCGGCGGAGTAGATGGTCATCAGGTTGGAGATGCCCGGCTTGTTCTCCCGGTCAAAGCGGATGGTGTTCTCGCTGTCGGTGACCGCGCGCTTGAAGGCGCGCATGATGTCCTCCGGGCGGTCCATCAGGCAGACGCGGCCGGTGTCGGCGTCCTCCGACTTGCTCATCTTGGACGTCGGGTCGGTCAGGCTCATGATGCGCGCGCCCACCTTGGGCACATACGGCTCGGGCATCTTGAACACCTCGCCATAGAGGTTGTTAAAGCGCCGCGCAATGGTCCGCGTCAGCTCGACGTGCTGCTTCTGGTCCTCTCCCACCGGGACATAGTCCGGCTGATAGAGCAGGATGTCGGCCGCCATCAGCGACGGGTAGGTGAACAGGCCGCCGTTGATGTTGTCGGCGTTCTTCGCGCTCTTGTCCTTGAACTGCGTCATCCGGCTCAGCTCGCCGAACATGGCGTAGCAGTTGAGCACCCAGCCCAGCTCCGCGTGCTGCGGCACATGGCTCTGGATGAACAGCGTGTTGCGCTCCGGGTCCAGCCCGCAGGCGATATACTGTGCCAGCTGCTCGAGCGTGCGCCGGCGCAGGTCGGCCGGCTTTTGCCGGACGGTGATGGCGTGCAGGTCCGCCATGAAATAATAACACTCAAACTGGTCGGCCCGCTCCGCCCAATTCTTGATCGCCCCCAGATAGGAGCCGAGCGTCAGCTCGCCGCTGGGCTTGATGCCCGAGAGCATAATTCCCTTTTGTTCCATCTTTCACACGACCTTTATCCAAAACTGTGCAAAATCAAATCCAAACAGATAGTAAATTATAGCATACCCGGCCGGGAATGGCAATCATTCCCGCGCAGAAGACGCCGAAATTTGCCGCCGCTGGCAAAGACGAAAAGGGGCGAATACTGCTTGTATAGCCCTTTCCCGCCGGCGCGCTGTCAAGCGGACATTTCCCACAAAGTCTGACAGCGCCCGACCGGCATTTTATCCCAGGCGGCCAAGTAGAAATTCCCGCCGCCCGCTTGACAGCCCCTTCTCCGCCGCCGGCATAATATCGGGGGCAACCGGCGCTCTACAAAGAGTTATGCACATTGTGCACAGGCTTTTCCACAGCAAAAATCCAGCCGCCGCAAGGCTTTTCCCGTCGGATGTGGACGTCGCGGGACGGGTTTTCCACAGCCGGCGGCGTTGACATAACCGTTTCACGCCCAGCCAGGGGCATCCACCGGCCGGCTGGCAAAGCCGTTGAGGTCGAGCCCGGCGCGCGCGCCGGCCTGATACTCGTAGTAGCCCTGACAGCCGATCATCGCCCCGTTGTCCCCGCACAGGCGCAGCTCGGGGAGATAGAGCTCACAGCCCTCCGCCCGGCAGGCGCTCTCCAGGTCGCGGCGGATGCGGCTGTTGGCCGCCACGCCGCCGGCCGCGGCGATCTTCCGCCGGCCGGTCTGCCGGGCCGCCAGCATCACGCGCGGCACCAGCTCGTCGCTCACCGCCGCGGCGAAGGAGGCGGCGAAAGACGCAAGGTCGAGCGCCTCCCCCTTCTGCGCGGCGTTGTGGATCAGGTTGAGCGCCGCCGTCTTGAGACCGGAAAAGGACATATCCAGCGGCGCGCCGTCCACCTTGGAGCGCGGGAGAGGATATTTCTGATCGTCTCCCCCCTTGGCCAGGCGGTCCATCGGGCCGCCGCCGGGGTAGCCGATGCCGAGCACGCGGGCCACCTTGTCAAAGCACTCCCCCGCCGCGTCGTCCCGGGTCGCGCCGAGCAGGCGCAGGCGGGTATAGTCCTCCACGTCCACGATCAGCGTGTTGCCGCCGGAGACGCAGAGGCAGAGAAAGGGCGGCTCGAGCGCGGGGTGGGTGATGTAGTTGGCCGCGATGTGCCCGCGGATATGGTGCACCGGGATGAGCGGGACATCGAGCGCATAAGAGACCGCCTTGGCGAAATTCAGCCCCACCAGCACCGCGCCGATCAGGCCGGGGGCGTAGGTACAGGCGACCGCGTCGATCTCCCGGCGCGTCAGCCCCGCCTCCTCCAGCGCGCGGTCGGCGAGCTGGGCGATCGCCTCCAGGTGCTTGCGCGAGGCGATCTCGGGCACGACGCCGCCGTAGAGGGTGTGCATCTCCACCTGGGAGGCAATCGCGTCGGAGAGCACCGTCCGCCCGTCGCGCACGACGGCGACGGCGGTCTCGTCGCAGGAGGACTCCACTGCCAGGATGTTCATTCCGTCCCCTCCTCCCCGGCGGTGAGGTAGCGCGTCATCAAGATCGCGTCCTCCGCCGGCTTGTCGTAGTAATTCTTGCGCCGCCCCACCTCCTGAAAGCAGAACCTGTCATACAGGGCGCGGGCAGCGGCGTTGCTCTCGCGCACCTCCAGGGTGAGAAAGGCGAGCTGCTGCGCGCGGGCAAAGCGCAAAAACACCCGCAGCAGGGCGGAGGCGATCCCCTGCCGGCGGCAGTCGGCGCGCACGGCGATGTTATTGATATACCCCTCGTCCAGCACGACGGTCAGGCTGGCATAGCCCAGTACCGTCCCGTCCTCGGTGACGGCGGCGATGCAGCTGCTGTTGAGGCTCTCCAGCTCCTCCAACAGCATCTCCTCCGTCCAGGGGAGGGAGAAATTCTCCCGTTCCAGCCGGACAATCTGTGGAATCATCTCCCGGTCCATCGGCCGCAGCCGGTAGGAGACGTACTGTTTTTCTTCCATGTGATCCTCCTTGCGGGGCAGGTACGCCGGCTCCGCGCGCTCAGTGCGCGTCCGCCCAGCGCACGCCGATCTTGGCCTCCGCCACCAGGGGGACAGAGAGCGTCATGACCCCCTCCATCTCCTCTTCCAGCAGCCGGGCGACCGTCTTCCCCTCTTCCGCCGGGCACTCGACGATGAGCTCGTCGTGAACCTGTAATACAAGCCGGCCGCGCAGGCCCTCCGCCTTCAGGCGGTTCTGGACGCGGACCATCGCCAGCTTGATGATGTCCGCCGCCGTGCCCTGGATGGGCATATTGAGCGCGACCCGCTCGCCGAAGGAGCGCGTGTTGAAGTTGGAGCTCTTGAGCTCGGGCAGCCAGCGCCGCCGCCCCATCAGGGTGGAAACGTAGCCGCGCTCGCGCGCCTCGGCGACGACGTTCTTCTCATAGTCGCGGATTCCGGAGTACTTTTCAAAATAGCGGTCCATGTACTCCTTCGCCTGGCGCTGGGTCACGCCGATGTCCTGCGCGAGAGAGAAGGCGGAGATGCCGTAGACAATGCCGAAGTTGACCGCCTTGGCCGACGAGCGCATCTGGCGGGTGACCTCCTCCTCCGGCACGCCGAAGACCCAGGCGGCGGTGGCGGTGTGCACGTCCGCGCCGGTGCGAAAGCCCTCCTGCATCGCCTCGTCTCCCGCGATGTGGGCCAGCAGCCGCAGTTCGATCTGGGAGTAGTCCGCGTCCACCAGGACGTTCCCCGGCGCGGCGAGGAACATCTTGCGCATCTCCGCCCCCAGGGGGGTGCGCACCGGGATGTTTTGCAGGTTTGGCTCGGTGGAGGAGAGGCGCCCGGTGGCGGTGACCGTGTTCTGAAAGCTGGTGTGGATCCGCCCGTCGGCGGCGATCACCTTGGTCAGCCCGTCCACATAGGTGCTCTTGAGCTTGGTGAGCTGGCGGTAGTCCAGAATCTCCCCGATGATGGGATGATAGGGTCTGAGCTTTTCCAGCACCTCGGCGTTGGTGGAGTAGCCACGCTTGGTCTTCTTCATGGCCGGAAGGTTCAGCTCGTCAAAGAGCACCGCGCCGAGCTGCTGGGTGGAGTTGATGTTAAACTCGTGCCCGGCATAGCGGTAGATCGCCGCCTGGTGGGTCTGAATGTTCTCCGCCAGCATCTCGCCGAACTCGGCCAGCGCCTTGCGGTCCACCAGAAAGCCCGCGCGCTCCATCTCGGCGAGCACCGGACAGAGCGGCAGCTCTACTGTCTCCAGGAGCGGAAGCATGTCCAGCTCCTCCAGCCGGCCGCGCAGCTCATCGTACAGGCAGCGCACGAGCCCCGCGTGCCAGAGGAAGTTCGCCTCCGCCTGGCGGGTATCGCCCAAAGGGGCGAAGGCGTCGGGCGAGGTGAAGGTCTTCGCGTCCGGCAGCTCGGCGTGAAAGTAGTGCATCGCCAGTTTCTCCAGGCTGTAGCTGCCGTCCGTCGGGGCGAGCAGATAGGCCGCCAGCGCCGTATCGAACACAAAGCCGTCGGTGGCCAGGCCATGGGCGAGGAGGTCCCCCATCAGCTCTTTGACCTGGTGGCCCGCCTTGCGCACCCGCGCGGAGAAGAGCGTCTCCAGCGCGCGGCGCCAGTCCGCCTCCCCCAGGCGGCCGGGCAGCAGGAGGCTCGCCAGCTCCTCTTCCTCCGAGGGGCGAGAGACCACCGCCACTCCCGCGAGGTCCGGGAGGGTGAGCACCGCGACGACGTCCTGCCGCTCCCAGAGCGCGAGCAGTTCGTCCAGCCGCGCGGCGTCCTCCACCACCTCGGAGGTGACGGTGCCGGTATAGGTCTCCTCACCGGCGGTCTCCCCCTCCTCCGGGGTGAGGCCGTATTTTTCAATCATCTTGGTGAACTCCAGCTTCAAAAAGAGCTGGTAGAGAGCGCCGCGGTCCACCGGGCGGCGCAGGGCGTCCTCCGGGGCGAACGCCAGCGGGGCGTCGCAGCGGATGGTGGCGAGGTCATAGGAGAGCTTTGCCATCTCGCGCCCCTCGTCCAGCTTCTTGCGCAGGGCGGGCCGCAGCTCCAGCTCGTCAAAGCGCTCGTAGATCTCCCGCACCGAGTGGTAACGGCGTAGCAGGTCCATCGCCGTCTTCTCCCCCACCCCCTTGACGCCGGGGATGTTGTCCGACGAGTCCCCCATCAGGCTCTTGAGATCGATGATATGGATCGGGTCAAAGCCGTATTCCTCCCGGAAGGTCTCCGGTGTCATCTCGCGCGTGGTGGTCTGACCCATGCGGGTGGAGACCAGCTTGACGCTGGTGTGTTCCGTGATGAGCTGGAGAGAGTCCTTGTCGCCGGTGACCACGGTGCAGTCCCAGCCGGCCGCCTCGCAGCGGCGGGAGATCGTGCCCAGCAGGTCGTCCGCCTCCCAGCCCTCCAGCTCATAGCGGGGGATATTCATCGCCCCGAGCACTTCTTTCAGCACCGGCATCTGCATCGCCAGCTCCTCCGGCATGCCGTGGCGCGTGGCCTTGTAGCCCTCATAGGCGAGATGGCGGAAGGCGGGCGCCTTGAGGTCAAAGGCAACGCACAGGGCGTCCGGCCCCTCCTCGTCCACCAGCTTTTGCAGGATATTGAGAAAGCCGTAAATGGCGTTGGTGTACAGCCCGTCGCGGGTGCTGAGCAGGCGCACCCCGTAAAAGGCCCGGTTGACAATGGAGTTTCCGTCCAGGACCATCAGTTTCATCGCGTTTCCCCATTTCCCGCCGTATGGACACGGCAGATTTTCACAGTTTATATTGTATCACAGCCGCCGCAGAAATACCACCGTCCGCAGCGCTTCGCCCTTCCCCCAATTTTTCATAAATTTTTTAGAAAATCTTATCCCCTTCTTTATAGAAAAATGGTATTCTGTTAGTATGACAGAAGAGGTGGTTTCGATGGAGAAGAAAAGCAGGCTGCTCTGGCTCATCCCGCTGCTGGCTGCGGCCGGCGTCGCATTCTATTTCCTGCGCACACAGGTGTTTGCCGACGGGTACAGCGCTGAATCCGTCCGCGACTGGGTGGACCAGTTCTCCCCCTGGGGAGAGGCGGCCTTCTTTCTGCTCCAGCTCTTCTCGGTTGTCATCGCGCCCATCCCGAGCAATATCACCGCCGCGGCGGGCGGGCTGCTGTTCGGCACGGTGGCGAGTTTCCTCCTCACGGCGGTCGCCGTGGCGCTGGGAAGCTGCATTGTCTTCGCGCTTGCGCGTTTTTTCGGGCGATCGTTTGCTCAGAAGTTCGTCTCGGAGAAGCTCTCGGCGCGCTATCTTGACCTGATTGAGCGCAAGCGGGACACCTTTCTCGTGCTCACCTTTCTCTTTCCTTTCTTCCCGGACGACCTGTTGTGCATCCTCGCCGGCCTGACCGACATCCCCTTCCGGCGCTTTGCCCTCATCGCCCTGTTCACCCGGCCCTGGGGGCTGCTGGTGGCCTGCGCCCTCGGCGGCAGCGCGTTTTCCATCCCCCCGCTGGCCATTCCGCCGCTGGCACTGGCGCTGGCGCTGCTGTTCTACTTTGGCCTGAAGTACGGGGACAGGATTGAGGACGCGATCGTGCGCCGCTTTCGCAGGTGACCGGCGGCCATAGCCCCGGAACGTCGCAATTTCCCGTCCGGTTAGCCTTGACTTTACGGCCGGCGGCATGGTAGAGTATCCCAAACCAATCTGACATATCTTGGCAGACTGATCAGGCTTCGGCCGGGCCGTAAGGCAGCGGAGAAGAGACACACATCCGTGGGAAACCAGTTGTTCCCATGGATGTTTCTGTTTTTCACAGAAGTCTGCCGCCGTCTGTCAAAACCGGGAGGGATCTCTCCATGTCCAGTCCAGACACTGAATCCGCCCGCTACGCCCTTTCCATGCGCGTGGCGCGGCAGACCGTTGTCGTCAATCTGCTGCTCTCGGCCGGCAAGCTGGCCGCGGGCCTGATCGCCCACTCGGGAGCGATGATCTCCGACGCGGTCAACTCCATCTCCGATATCTTCTCCACCCTGATGGTGATGGTCGGCCTCAAGCTCTCCGGCCGGGCCGCCGATCAGGACCACGAGTACGGCCATGAGCGGCTCGAGTGCATTGTGGCCATTTTGCTCTCGGCGCTGATCGCCGTCACCGGTTGCGCCCTCGGCTGGGCCGGCGTGCAGAACATCCTTGCCGCGCAGGAGGGGACGCTCGCCGTGCCCGGCCTGCTCGCCCTGTGGGCGGCGGCGGCCTCCATCGCCGTGAAAGAGGGGATGTACCACTACACCCGCCGGGCCGCGCGCAAGAGCGGCTCTTCCTCCCTCATGGCGGTGGCCTGGGACCACCGCTCGGACGCCCTCTCCTCCCTCGGCGGCCTGATCGGCATCGCCGGGGCGCGGCTGGGCTATCCGGTGCTCGACCCGGTCGCCAGCTTGGTCATCTGCCTGTTTATCCTCCGGGCGGCGGTGAACATCTTCCGCGGCGCGGTGGAGCAGCTCACCGACCACGCCGCCTCGCCCGAGCTGGAGGAGGAGATGCGCACCAGCATCCTCCACCAGCCCGGCGTGCTCGGCCTGGACCTGCTCAAGACCCGGCAGTTTGGCGCGCGCATCTACGTCGATGTGGAGATCGCCGCCGACGGCTCGCTTTCCCTCGTCGCCGCGCACGGCATCGCCCAGCAGGTGCACGACGAGATCGAGCGCAGCTTCCCCTCCGTCAAGCACTGCATGGTCCACGTCAACCCCGCGCGGGAGGGGGAGACCTGAGACGGCAATCTCCAACCAAACTTCTGTCCGCACGCTTGACCTGGAACGGGCTCCAGGTGATATACTGGTATTCCTATTCCTAAGGAGGGAACTGTCATGAAAGTCATGCTGGTCAACGGCAGCTCGCGTAAAAACGGCTGCACCGGAGCGGCGCTCGCCGAGGTGGCACGCGCCCTGCACGAAGAGGGGATTGAGACGGAGACCATCTGGGTCTGAAACGCGCCGCTGCCCGACTGCATCGCCTGCGGCTCCTGCCGGAAGACGGGAAAATGCGTCTTTGACGACATCGCCAACGAGCTGGCGGAGAAGGCCGAGAGCTGCGACGGCTTTGTCTTCGGCTCCCCAGTCTATTACGCCCACCCGAGCGCCCGGCTGCTGGCGGTGCTCGACCGCGCGTTCTATTCCGGCGGGCGTCACTTCGCCTATAAGCCCGGCGCGGCTGTGCTCAGCGCCCGCCGCGCGGGGACGACCGCCTCGTTTGACGTCATCAACAAATACTTTACCATCTGCTCCATGCCGGTGGTCTCCTCCACCTACTGGAACCACGTCTACGGCAACGAGCCTGAGCAGGTGCAGCAGGACAAGGAGGGCCTGATGACGATGTACAACATCGGCAAAAATATGGCCTGGCTGCTGCGCTGCATCGCCCTCGGCCGGGAAAATGGTCTCCCTCACCCGGAAAACGAGAAGATCTCCACCAATTTTATCCGCTGAGCGCGCGGTCAAACCCGGCAGCCGCCGCGCAGCGGCATAGCAAAGCCTTCCTCCCAAGATCAGGAGGAAGGCTTTTTGCTTTTTGCTGTATTTTCGGTTTACCCGCGGTTCAGACGCAGGCGGGCGCGGGGCATGTACATCGGCCGCGAGCGGTAGACCAGGCGATGCATCACGCTCGCGAGCAGGAAGGCGCAGATCACGTCGAGCACCGAGTGCTGCTTGAGCATCACGGTGGACAGCACGATGAGCACGGCCAGCACGGCGCTGGCGATAAATACGCCCGGATGGCGCCGGTCGAGGCCCGCGCGCTTCAGCCCCGCCTGCAGGGCCAGGGTCGCAAAGCAGTGGATGCTGGGACAGACGTTTGTGCTGGTGTCCACCGCCCAGACCTGCGCGACCATCCAGGTGAAGATGTTCTTGTCCGGGTCAATCTGCGGACGCAGGTCCAGCCCGGTATAGAAGAAGGTATAGATCACCAGGCAGACCGTCATGCCGCCAAAGAGCACCGCGGCAAAGCGGTAGAAGTTCTCCCGCGGCTGGGTGAGCAGCAGGTAGCCGATGCCGGCCGCCATGTAGAAAAACCACAGCAGATAGGGGACCACAAAATACTCGCAAAACGGAATCAGCTCATCCACCTGCAGCTGCACGATGGTACACCGGGAGATGTCCCGGCTCTCCAGCCAGCCAAACCAGGGCAAGTACAACAGGAAATACAGGAGCACCCAGGCGTGCGAATACCTGGACGCCAAGTTCGCCACGCGTTGCATGTCGAGCACCTCTCTTATCAACAGTGAGTCATCCCGCCCGGCCGCGGCGTGCCGGCCGCCGCGATCCGGTCAGGCCCCTGTGTGGGGTAAGAGCATTATAATACGGGAATGTCACGAAATCCATAAAAGGAATCTAAAGATTCCTTAAAAAATGATGAAAGATTTTATCAAATCTGCCCAGTCTTTCCAACACATTTTTTGCTCCTTTGCCCCGCCGGAAGGGAAAAACGCACAGAGACGGGACAAAACCATGGCGGCGGCGCAGAATGCGCCGGCAGCATGAACGCTGTGCGTTCATTGCATTTTATGGACGGAATATTTTGTCGTTTTTGTGAAAATGAATCAGTATCCCCTCCGCCAGACGGCCAAAATTGTAGAATCCAACAAAACTCACTCCATCCTTTTTGGTGAAAATGCGAATTGTCTGGGAATGTTCACTATGATATGATTTGATTGCTTACAAAATGTAAGCGACCAGAAAAAAGGAGGAAAAAAACATGAAAACCTACAAGAAGCTGTTTGCCCTGCTGATGGCTCTGGCCATGGTGTTCTGCCTGGTCGCCTGCGGTCCCACCGAGGACAACAGCGCCGACACCGGCGACAGCGCCAGCACTTCCGACACCACGGATGACGCCGCCACTGAGGACGACGCCGCCACGGAGGATGACGCCGCCGCTGAGGATGACGCCGCCACGGAGGATCCCTATGCTGCGCCTGCTGAGGACGACGCTGCCACTGAGGATCCCTATGCTGCTCCTGCTGAGGATCCCTACGCTGATCCCTACGCGCAATAAGTTGCGAAACGTGGCCTGACGGGCGCCCTTCCCTGGCGGGCACTCTCAGGGCGCGTATAGTACCTACCCACGAACGGCAGGCGCGCCGCACTTTCCGGCGCGCCTGCCTGACCAGAAAAAAGGAGGAGAACAGCCAATGAAGCACAGCAACCGGTTTCTGGCCCTGCTGCTCGCTCTGATGATGGTGTTCAGCCTGGCCGCATGCGGCGGCGACACCACGACAGACGACACTGCGGCGGACGACACCACCAGTGACACCACCACTGATGATGCCGCTGAGACCCCCGAAGAGACCCCTGAGGAGACACCCGAAGAGGAGGCTCCCGCCCTCGCCCTGACGGCGGAGACCTACATCCCGGAGCCCGGCGACGGCGCCCTGTACACCGTCACCGAGACCGCCGACGGCTGGATCATGATTGAGAACCAGGACGGCGAGACCCTGGGCCTGTCCCCCAACTCCGGCGTCCATGTCGTCGAGGCTGACGGCTACGCCTTCAAGGACCTGAACCAGAACGGCGAGCTGGACCCCTATGAGGACTGGCGTCTGTCCAGCGAGGAGCGCGCGGAGAACCTGATCAGCCTGATGCAGGGTTCCGAGATGGCCGCGATCCTGGCCCACGGCGGCTGGGGCGACTTCACCACTGATCCCCTCACCGCTGACGACGGCTCCGCCACCTATCTGCAGGCCGGCGGCCGCGGCGGCGTCACCCGTAATATCGGCCGCGGCGGCGGCGACCACGCCAAGTGGGCCAACGCCATTCAGGCCGTGGCTGAGAGCTGCTATTACGGCATCCCCGCGATGATCTCCATCGACCCCGCCAATATCTCCGGCATGATCGAGACCGTCTCTCTGGCCGCGACCATGGATCCCGAGCTGGCCGCGGAGATCGGCAATGAGACCGCCAAGCAGTACCGCGCGGCCGGCGTCACCGCCCTGCTCGGTCCTCAGGTGGACATCGCCTCCCCCACCATGAGCCGTGCCGGTGGCACCTATGGTGAGGATCCGCAGCTGACGCTGGACATTGCCACCGCCTATGTCAACGCGATGCAGTCCACCTATGCCGAGGACGGCACCGATCTGGGCTGGGGCGATGAGTCCGTCTACTGCTTCACCAAGCACTATGCCGGCGCCGGCGCGACCGAGGGTGGCCGAGATGACCACCACGTCTCCGCGCGCTACGCCGTGTTCCCGGGCGACAACCTGGAAGCGCACCTGATCACCTATTTTGACGGCGTGTTCTCCCTGCCCGGCCTGACCGGCTCCTCCGGTATCATGACCCAGTACTCCGTCAACGTGGACGGCGAGGGTAACCCCTACGGCGGCGAAGAGCTGGCCGGCGCCTACAACGCCTATATGTATGGCATGCTGGACGAGTTTGGCTATGACAGCCTGAAGATCACCGACTGGGGCATCTTCACCTTCGCCGGTGTCTGGGGCGCTGAGGACCTCGCCTCTGAGGCCGAGCGCATTGCGTTCGGCTGGGAGCAGGGCGTCGAGCTGCTGGGCGGCTATGGCACCATGGAGACCGTGGCCGAGGCCTACAACGTCCTGGTGGAGCGCAACGGCCAGGAGGCCGCTGACGAGATCGTCAGCCACGCGGCCTACAACTACATCCTGGTCATGATGAACCTGAACATGTTTGACCAGCCCTACAGCGACTCCGCCTATGCCGATGAGATCATCTCCACCGGCGAGGCCAGCGAGTTCGGCCTGGAGACTCAGCGTCAGAGCGTCGTCATGCTGAAGAACGACGGCACCATCGCGGCTGCCGAGGGCGAGTCCACTGAGAAGCCCACCGTCTATGTCCCCTATGTCTACAACACCGGCTTCAGCGTGAGCTGGATGGGCGGCGTGAGCGAGGGCACTCCCTCTTGGACCCCCGGCATGGATCTCGAGGTCCTGGGCCAGTACTTCAACGTCGTCACCGACACCCTGGGTGACCCCTCCGGTGAGGCGGACGCCGATGGCAACGCCACCTACACCAAGGACGACCTGACCCGTGCAACCGCCGAGGAGATCGCCGCGTGCGACTACATCCTGGTCGGTATGAGCAACCCCTATCTCATCTCTTACTATGACGGCTATCTCAGCGCTTGGGACTACATGGAGGCCTATCAGAACGGCACCCTGTTCTCCGAAGATGACTACTGGTTCCCGCCCAACCTGCAGTATGGTGAGTACACTGCCGACACCGCCCGTGATCCCTCCATTTCCGGTATGATCATCGACGGTGAGAAGCAGAACCGCTCCTACAAGGGCAACACCGCCGCCGCCGTTCCCAACTACGGCGACCTGGAGGCCCTGCAGTATGCCGACTCCGTGGCCGGTGACATCCCCGTCATCGTCTCCATGAAGATGGACCGCGGCATGGTCTGGTCTGAGGTCGAGCCGATGGCCGACGTCATCCTGGCCTGCTACAACAGCCAGCGCACTGAGGTCGTGGCCGAGATCATCCTGGGCCAGACCGAGCCGAACGGCCTGCTGGTCTTCCAGCAGCCCGCCTCCATGGAGGCTGTCGAGGCTCAGCTCGAGGACGTGCCCCGCGATATGGAGTGCTACACCGACGCTGCCGGCAACACCTATGACTTTGCCTTCGGCATGAACTGGTCTGGTGTGATCGACGACGAGCGTGTCGCCACCTACTCCGCTGATCCGATCAGCGAGCTTCAGAACTTCGACTACGACGCGTATGCCGCCTCCTATGTGGCGCCGGACGCCGAGTAATCTCCAAACATCCTTGCGGAGCAGCTTCGGCTGCTCCGCAGCCTTTGGGTGACAAAACCGCCCCGCGGAACCGTTCTTCGGCTCCGCGGGGCGGTTGTCTTTCTCGGATGCGGCGGTCCGCTCTCTCACTTGAGCAGGCCGCAGATCAGGTCGGTATAGGCGGCCGGATCCTCGATGGGCAGGCCGGCGATCAGCAGCGCCTGGTTGTAGAGCACCTCGGCGTAGATCTTTGCCTTCTCCTTGTCCTGCTCCACAGCGGTCTTGAGCGCGGCGTAGGCCTCCGAGTCCGGGTTGATCTCGAGCACGCGCTCGGCCTGCATCCCCGCCATGTCGGCGCCCTGGCGCTTCATATACTTTTCCATCTCAATGGACATCGGGCCGTCAGAGGTCATGCAGACGGCGTGGCTCTTCAGGATCTTGGAGATACGGGCCTCCTTGATCTTGCCGCCCAGCGTCTCCTTCAGGAAGTCGAGCACCTCCTTGCCGGACTGGGCCTTCTCCTCGGCGGCCTTCTTCTCCTCCTCCGTCTCGGGGAGGGCGTCCTCGTCGTTGATGCTCTTGAGCTTCTTGCCGTCGAACTCGCCGATGGCCTGCATCACGAACTCGTCCACCTCGTCGGTCAGATAGAGGATCTCATAGCCCTTGTCCAGAATCCGCTCCGCCTGCGGCAGCTTGCCGAGCTGCGCGGCGTCCTCGCCGGCGGCATAGTAAATGAACTCCTGGCTCTCGGGCATGCGGTCCTTGTACTCCTGCAGGGTGGTCCCCTCCAGCTCCTGGGAGGAGGCAAACATCAGCAGCTCGAGCACCTTGTCCTTGTTCATGCCGTAGTCCGCCACCGCGCCGTACTTGACGTTCAGGCCGAAACTCTTCCAGAACTGGCGGTACTTCTCGCGGTCCTCCTTCTGGATGCGCAGCAGCTCCGCCTTGATCTTCTTCTCCAGATTCTTGGCGATCACCTTGAGCTGACGGGTGTGCTGGAGCATCTCACGGGAGATGTTCAGGCTGACATCCGGGGTGTCCACCACGCCCTTGACAAAGCGGAAGTGCTCCGGCAGCAGGTCGGCACAGTTGTCCATGATGAGCACGCCGGAGGAGTAGAGCTGCAGACCCTTCTTGTAATCGCGGGTGTAGAAGTCATACGGCGTGCGGCCGGGGATATAGAGCAGGGCGTCGTAGGTCACGTTGCCCTCCACGCTCACGCGCAGATTGGCCAGCGGCTTCTCCCAATCGCCGAACTTGTCGGTGTAGAAGGAGTTGTACTCCTCCTCGGTGACGTCCTCTTTCTTCTTCTGCCAGAGGGGCACCATGGAGTTGAGGGTCTCCCACTCCTGATAGTCCTCCCACTCAGGGGTATCATCGTCCCCCGCGTCCTCCGGCTTTGGCTTCTGGCGGGACTTGTCCATCAGCATGGTGATGGGGTAGTGGATATAGTCGGAGTACTTCTTCACCAGGCGGGAGAGGCGGTTCTTGTCCAGATACTGGCTGTACTGCTCCTCCTCGCCGTCCTCCTTAATGTGCAGGACGATATCGGTGCCCGCGCTGTCCTTGGACGCCTCAGTGATGGTATAGCCGTCCGCACCGGCCGACTCCCACAGATATGCCTGCTCCGAGCCAAAGGCGCGGCTGAGCACCTCGATCCGGTCTGCCACCATGAACGCGGAGTAGAAGCCCACGCCGAACTGGCCGATGATGTCCACGTCCGCGTCCTCGACGCCCTCCTTGGCGGCCATCTCCTGTTTGAACTGGAGCGAGCCGCTCTTGGCGATCGTGCCGAGGTCGGCCTCCATCTCCTCGGCCGTCATGCCGATGCCGTTGTCCGAGATGGTGAGCGTGCGCGCGTCCTTGTCCACCGACAGGACGATCTTGAAGTCGGAGCGGTTCAGGCCGACGCTGTCGTCCGTGAGGGCGCGGTAGGCCAGCTTGTCAATCGCGTCGCTGGCGTTGGAGATCAGCTCCCGCAGGAAGATCTCTTTGTGGGTGTAGATCGAGTTGATCATCAGGTCCAGCATCCGCTGGGACTCCGCCTTAAACTGGCGCTTTTCCATGATTCATGCCTCCGTCTATTGGAACTACTTTGCAAACAAAATATGTTAGCACTCATTTCTTTCGAGTGCTAACATATCATACCTCTTTTAGAATTAAATTGCAAGGGCGTTCATAGAAAATTTGCAATTGAAAGCTCCGGCTGCTGATTCAAAACCGGCCGATCAGCCGCGCAGCGGCGCGCACGATGTGATAGGCGGGATTTTCCAGCACGCGGGCCGCCTCGTGCAGCTTCTGGCGGATAGGAATCGCCTGCGGACAGCGGCGCTCGCACCGGCCGCAGCCGACGCAGCGCCCGGCGTTGCTCTGCCGTCCCCGCAGGGTGGTGCAGAGGAAGTACTCCTTCATCGCCGTATACAGCCCGTCGGTATACCGCGCGTTATAGCAGCGGAATGAGCCGGGGATGTCCACCCCGTGCGGACAGGGCATGCAGTAGCCGCAGCCGGTGCAGCCCACCTTGATCTTGGCGTTGATGGCGGCCTTCACGTCCTCAAACATCCGGAAGTCCTCCGCCGTGAGCTGGCCGGGCCGTGCCTCGTCCGCGGCGCGGCAGTTCTCGCGCACCATCTCCAGCGAGTTCATCCCGGAGAGGACCACCGTCACCTCGCTCTGGTCCCACAGCCAGCGCAGGCCCCACTCCGCCGGGGAGCGCCGGGGCCGGGCGTCTTGAAAGCGGCGGACCGCCGCCACCGGCAGGCCATGCACCAGCCGTCCGCCGCGCAGCGGCTCCATAATGACGACCGGGATGCCCCGCTCCGCCGCGCGCTGGAGGCCACGCCGTCCGGCCTGGGTGTGCTCGTCGAGGTAGTTATACTGAATCTGACAGAGATCCCAGTCATAGGCCTCCAGCAGCTCCAGAAAGGAGTTGGTATTCCCGTGGTAGGAAAAGCCCACGCCGCCGATCTGGCCGGAGGCGCGCTTGCCGGCAAGCCACTCCGGTACGCCGAGGGACTCCAGCCGCCGCCAGGTGCTGAGATCCGGCAGCATGTGCATCAGGTAGTAGTCCACATGGTCTGTCCGCAGGCGGCGCAGCTGCTCCTGAAAGCAGCGCTCCAGGTCGTCCGGTTTTTTGATCAGATAGTGCGGCAGCTTGGTGGTGATGTGGACGCGATCGCGGCAGCGGTTGCGCGCGAGGATCTCGCCCAGCGCCTCCTCGCTGCCGGAATAGATATAGGCGGTGTCAAAATAGTTCACTCCCGCCTCAATCGCGGCGAGCACCTGCCGCTCCGTCTCCGCCAGGTCGATGCGGCCCCGTGTCTGCGGGAAGCGGAGACAGCCATAGCCGAGGACGGAGAGCGGCCTGCCCTGCCGGTCACTGCGGTACTGCATGCCTCTTCCTCCTTTCTGTCAGCTGTCCAGCCACTGGAGATGCTGGAAGGGGAAAAAGACGCAGACCGCCTCTCCGACCACGTACCCCTCCTCCACCAGGCCCAGATCATAGGTGAAGCGGCTGTCGGTGGAGTGGTTGCGGTTGTCTCCCATCACGAACAGGCAGTCCTCCGGCACGTCGATGCTGGTCACATCCCCGACTGGGAGCATGGGGTCGGTCTCCTCCAGGTTGATATAGTCCTCTTCCAGCCGGACGCCATCGACATAGACGGCGTTTTCCTCATAGTCCAGCTCCACCGTCTGGCCGCCGGTGGCGATCACCCGCTTGACGATGGTCTGCTGGATGGTCGGCGTCTCCTTGTGAACCACCACGATGTCCCCCGCCTCCGGGGTATACTGAAAGCGCCAGGCGATCATCAGGTCCCCGTTGTGCAGCGTGGGATACATCGAGTCGCCCACCACGACAATGAGCTGGGCAAAAAAGTGGAAGAGCAGGATGACCACGGCGAGCACAACGGCCAGCAGGCGCAGCTCCTGATAGATCTCCGCCTGCCAGCCGGGCACCTTTCCGTCCGCCGGCTGCTTCTCTCTGGACATGAAGTTCCTCCCCTCCGCGCGGTCAGTCCCGCAGCGCGACCGGACGGACGGACAGGCACCGCTTTTGCTCCGGGTCCACGGTGAACACCGCGCCCTCCAGCTTGCACGGGCCGTCCGCCGCCTCATAGCGCTGCGGCAGGCCGCCGAGAAATTTGTTGATGGACTGCTCCGGCCGGATGCCGAGGATGGACCTCGCCGGGCCGGTCATGCCGAGGTCGGTGAGGTAGCCCGTCCCGCGCGGCAGAACCTGCGCGTCCGCGGTTGGGACGTGGGTGTGCGTCCCCCAGACGGCGGCGGCGCGCCCGTCGAGATACCAGCCCAGCGCCAGCTTCTCGCTCGTCGCCTCGGCGTGAAAATCCACCAGCACCAGATCCGCCTCCGCCTGTTTCAGCAGCCGGTCGGCGGTGGTGAAGGGGTTTTCCACGTTGGGGTCCATATTCACCCGGCCCACCAGGTTGAGCACGCCGATGCGCAGTCCCCGCGGCCCGTCAAAGACACCCCAGCCCCGTCCCGGCACCCGCCAGGAATAGTTGGCCGGCCGCAGGATGCGCGGGCAGCGCTCCAGGAAATCCGCAATCTTCAGCTTGCCCCAGGTGTGGTTGCCTAAGGTGATGACGTCCGCACCGGCGTCCAGAATGGCCTCCGCTTGCCAGGGCAGTAGGCCGCAGCCGGCGGCGTTTTCCCCGTTGACAACGGTAAAATCGATCTTCTCCTCCCGCTGCAGCGGGCGCAGACGGCGGCTCAGGCAGTCCAGCCCCGCCTCGGAGACGACGTCTCCCACCACCAGGATTGACACGGTCATAGGTATTCTCTCCGTTTCCGGTCGTTTGCGGCAACGCCGGCCGGGCGGGACATCCCCGAACAGGGAGGCGTCCCGGTCCGCACCGGCGTGCAATCAGTTTTTCAGGCTGTGCAGCGGGGCGGGGATGTGCCCGCCACGGCTGATGAAATCCTCCGCCGAGCCGCTGTGCACCGGCATGACGGGCGCCGAGCCGAGCAGGCCGCCCATCTCCACCCGGTCGCCCACCTGCTTGCCGGGGGCGGGGATGATGCGCACGGCGGTAGTCTTGTTGTTCACCATGCCGATGGCCGCCTCGTCGGCGATGATGGCGGCGATGGTGGCCGCGCTGGTGTCGCCCGGGACGGCGATCATGTCCAGCCCGACCGAGCAGACACAGGTCATCGCCTCCAGCTTGTCCATCGTCAGCGCGCCGGAGGAGGCGGCGGCGATCATCCCCTCGTCCTCCGAGACGGGAATAAACGCGCCGGAAAGGCCGCCGACGTGGCTCGAGGCCATGACGCCCCCTTTCTTCACCGCGTCGTTGAGCAGGGCGAGGGCGGCGGTGGTGCCGTGCGTGCCGCAGACCTCCAGCCCCATCTCCTCCAGGATGCGGGCGACCGAGTCGCCCACGGCGGGCGTCGGGGCGAGCGAGAGGTCCACGATGCCAAACGGGGTGTCCAGCCGGGCGCTCGCCTCGCGCGCGACAAGCTGCCCCATCCGGGTGATGCGGAAGGCGGTCTTCTTCACCGTCTCCGCCACCACGTCAAAGGGCTGGCCCTTGACGGATTGCAGCGCGTGATAGACCACGCCGGGGCCGGAGACGCCGACGTTGATGACGCTCTCCGCCTCGCCCACGCCGTGGAAGGCGCCGGCCATAAAGGGGTTGTCCTCCACCGCGTTGCAGAAGACCACCAGCTTCGCGCAGCCGAAGCCGTCGCGGTCGGCGGTACGCTGGGCGGTCTTTTTGACCACCTGGCCCATGGTGCGCACGGCGTCCATATTGATGCCGGCGCGGGTGGAGCCGACGTTGACGCTCGCGCAGACCAGCTCGGTCTCCGCCAGCGCCTCCGGGATGGCGTTCATCAGCTTGCGGTCCGCCTCCGTCAGCCCCTTTTGCACCAGGGCAGAGTAGCCGCCAATGAAGTTCACCCCGCAGGTGCGCGCGGCGCGGTCAAGGGCCTTGGCGAACGGGACGTAGTCCGCCGTCTCGCATCCCGCGGCCACCAGGGCAATGGGGGTGACGGAGATGCGCTTGTTGACGATGGGGATGCCAAACTCCGTCTCAATCGCCTCGCCGGTGGGGACCAGCCGCTCGGCCCTGCGGCAGATCTTGTCGTAGATCTTGCGGCAGCAGGCCTCCGGGTCGGGGTCGGCGCAGGAGAGGAGGGAGATGCCCATTGTGATGGTCCGGATGTCCAGATGCTGCTGGTCAATCATCCGGATGGTCTGCATGATCTCGTTTCTGCTCAGCATGGCGGCCCTCAGATTCTATGCATCGCGTTGAAGATATCTTCCCGCTGAATGTGGATGCTCAGGGCGCGCTCCTCCCCCTCTTTGGCGAGGAGCTGCGCCAGCTCGGCAAAGGGCAGCTCGCTCTCGGTGGTATCCACCATCATAATCATGGTGAAGTAGTCCTGCAGGACGGTCTGGCTGATATCCAGCACGTTGATCTGGTTTTTGGCCAGCAGGGCGGTGACATCGGCGATGATACCCACCCGGTCCTGTCCGATGACGGTGACGATGGCTCGCATAATCGTTTCGTTCCTTTCTATGAACGGACGGGCCGGGCGGTTACGCCTGCAGCTCGTCCAGACTCAGCTCAAAGCTGGGCAGGTAGTGAATCAGGAAATATTGCAGCGCCGGCAGCGGATTGCCCGCCAGCGCCCGGTAGGTCTGTTCCTTGGCCAGCTTGAACTCGCGGTTGCCGGCCTTGAGCTCCTCGACGCATTTCAGGTAGGCCGAGAGCTTATCCGCCGCCTTGACCAGCGCGCGGACCTCCCCCTCCTCCGGCTGGAGCAGCGGGGCGTACTGGCCGCGCAGCTCCTCCGGCAGCATCTCCAGCAGCCGCCGGGCCGCCGCGTCCTCCACCTGCTGATAGGAGGCGCGGATGTTGGGGTTGTCGTATTTGATCGGAGTGGGCAGGTCGCCGGTGAGGATCTCGGTCGCGTCGTGATAGAGCGCGGCGAGGGCCACCCGGCCCGGGTCCACCGCGCCGCCGTAGTAGGTGTTCTGGATGACGGCCAGCGCGTGGGCGAGCACGGCCACCATGTGGGAGTGCTCCTGGATGTTCTCGCGCGAGGTGTTGCGCATCAGCGCCCAGCGGTCAATGTAGCGCATCCGGGCGATCAGGGCAAAAAAGGCATTTTCTCTTGCCATTTAGCTCTCGCGCTCCACCTGGAAGGGCAGGCTCTTCTCCTCAAAGTCCGCCACTTCCTCCGGCGTGCCGTGCACGACCAGCTCCACCGGCACCGACAGGTCGATGGAAAACAGGCCCATAATGGACTTGCCGTCCACCACATAGCGCCCGGAACAGACGTCAATCTCACAGGAGAGCTGATTGGTCATGGCGATAAACGCCTTGACACGGTCAATCGAGTTCAGATTGGCCCAGATTCTTTTTTTCATGGGAACGGCTCCTTTCCGCCCCGCCCGCGGGCGGGAAAACAGATTCGCCCGGACAGCCGCACGCATCCGGCGGTTTCCGGGGTGTACAGAATCGTGGAAATTCGCTATAATAATCTCCGACGGGAAAGCCGCGCTGCGGTCTCTCCGCGCGGCGTCCGGCCCTTCCGGGGCGCGGTACGCCTCTTTCATTATAAAGTCCGTCCTATCCAATTGCAAGGGAGAGAGCTACAAAAATATGCGTTTTGCCATCTATACCCTTGGCTGTAAAGTCAATCAGTACGAAAGTCAGGCGATGGAATCCATCCTGCGCGGCGCGGGACACACCCTCGTGGACGTCGAGGAGGATGCGGACCTCTATCTGGTCAACACCTGCTCCGTCACCGCCGTGAGCGATAAAAAATCCCGCCAGGTGATCCGACGGCTGCGGCGCGCGCATCCGGAGGCGGTGATCGCCGTGTGCGGCTGCTATACCCAGGCAAAGCCGCAGGAGGCCGCCGTCCTCGGGGTGGACCTCGTCTCCGGCACCGGGGACCGGCTCGCCTTTTTGGACGAGGTGCAGTCACTGGTCCGCCGGCGCGAGGCGCGCGTGACGGTGGACGACCCCTTCCGCCGCCGCACCTTTGAAGTTCTCCCCGCCGGCGGGCTGGAGGGGCGGACACGGGCGATGCTGAAGGTGCAGGACGGCTGCCGCAACTTCTGCGCCTACTGCATCATCCCCTACACCCGCGGCGCGCTGCGCTCCGAGCCCCCAGAGACGGCGCGGGAGCAGGCCATCGCCCTGGCCGAGGCGGGTTACAGCGAGATCGTCCTCACCGGTATCGAGATCTCCTCCTGGGGTGCGGAGCGGCGCGACGGCCTCACCCTGATCGACCTGATCGAGACGGTGTGCCGGGCGATCCCCTCTGCGCGCGTCCGCCTGGGCAGCCTGGAGCCGCGGACGGTCACGGAGGAATTCTGCCGCCGGGCGAGCGCGCTTCCCAACCTCTGCCCGCACTTTCACCTCTCCCTCCAGTCCGGCTGCGACGCGACGCTCGCGCGGATGCGCCGGAGATATGACACGGCGCGCTATCTGACCTCCTGCGCCCTCCTGCGGCAGTGGTTTGACCGCCCGGCGATCACCACCGACCTGATCGTCGGCTTTCCCGGCGAGACGGAGGAGGAGTTTGCCGCCACCCTCGCCTTTTTGGAACAGGCCCGCTTTGCCGGGATGCACATCTTCCCCTACTCCCGCCGCCCGGGCACCCCGGCGGCCGCCATGCCGGACCAGGTGCCGAACGCCGTCAAGGAGGCGCGCGCCCACCGGGCCGCCGCCGTCGCCGCACGGCTGCAGGAGGCGTATCTCTCCGACTGGGTGGGCCAGACGCTCCCCGTCCTGCTGGAGGAGGCGCGCGGCGGTCTCTGGCAGGGCCATGCGCCCAACTACGCCGAGGTGTGCGCGCCGGGCGAGGGAAATCTGCACAACGTCCTGGTCCAGATCCGCGCCGAGCGCGTGGAGGACGGCCGCCTGATCGGGCGGATCGTTCCGGACGGGACCGGCGCCGTGCCGCCGATGGTGTAATTTTCCACTTATAAGCGTCGAATGCCCTTTTCATACTAAGACCACCTGACATGGTTTTGTCCGGCGGCGCCCCTGCGCCGCAGTGTGGGAGGTTTTTGTATGACAGACAGACGACGCATCCGCTGGGGCATGACTGCCCTGCTGACGGCGTTTTGTATGCTGCTGATTCTCGCCGCGGGCCTGCGCACCGCGTATGCCGCCACCTACCGGCAGGGCTCCTCCGGCGAGGCCGTGCGCACCATCCAGACCAAGCTCCAGCGCTGGGGCTACTATGACGGAGAGGTGGACGGCGTCTACGGCAGCAGTACGGCAGAGGCGGTCAAGTGGTTTCAGCAGGCCAACGGCCTGACCGCCGACGGGGTGGCCGGCCCGGCAACGCTGCGTGCGCTCGGCATGGAGACGGAGGCGGACGCCGACGGCGGCACGCAGACCGGCAGCGGGGACTTCGCCCTGCTCGCGCGGGTGATCTCCGCCGAGGCGCGGGGAGAGCCGTATAACGGCCAGGTCGCGGTGGGCGCGGTCATCCTCAACCGGGTGGCACACCCCTCCTTCCCGAACACGATCTCCGGCGTGGTCTATGAGCCGGGGGCTTTTAGCTGTATGCTCGACGGGCAGTTTGACGAGCCGGTGGCCGACTCCGCCTATCAGGCCGCGCGCGACGCGCTCAACGGCGTGGACCCCACCGGCGGGGCAATCTACTATTTTAACCCCGCCACCGCCACCAGCGCGTGGATCTGGAGCCGCCCGCTCATCACGGTGATCGGGAATCACCGCTTCTGTTCCTGATTTTCTCTGCAAGCCAGAACGATAAAGAGGTGCAGGGAGCTGACAAGATGACAGCTCTCTGCACCTTTTCCGCCTTTGGGGGCCCGGCGGGCTCCGTCTATGCCGTCTGCAAAAAGAGCAGAATCCCGGCCACAATAAAGACGTTTCCCAGCACTTTTTTCCAACTCATTCGCTCCTTGAGCACAGCACAGCTGAGCACGGGGACAAAGACATAGGACGCCGCCGCGATCGCGTTTTCCTCCTTTAAGTCCATAAAGCGCAGCAGGTAAATATTGCTCACCAGAACGCCGATCAGGATCCCGTACGCGGAGATGACCCAGGGATTGAGATATTCCCGCCACTTCGACGGATAGCGCTTGCGGGCACTGATGCTGAGCAAAATCTGGGAGACGGCAGAGGCGAGCGCCGTCACGGCGACGCCGAGATAATAGGGATTGTCCATCCTCACACGCTCCTTCCGAGCGTCCGGCTCTTCAGGAGATGAGCGCCCGAGAGGCCCGCAGCGCTTCCCGCATGTCCGCCAGCGCCGCGCACAGGGGATAGGCCGCGCGGAAACCCAGTTCCCGCTCCGCCAGCGTGACATCGGTGTAAAACCGCTCTTTTTCCTCTGGACGGTCCGGAAGCAGCCCCCATCCCGCCGCATTCTCAAACGCCGCGCAATAGGCCTGCGCCAATTCCAGGTTGGTGGTCAGCACCCCGGTCCCAATGTTGTAGACGCCGCACTTCTCCCCCGCCTCCAGAGCACAGCGGATGGCTCGGACGACATCTTTGACGTAGATATACTCCTTCCCGCCGGTCCCCCGGCCATAGACGCTGAGTTTCTCCTGTCGGAGACACCGCTCCAAAAAGACCGCCGGCATATACCCCCCGCGCTCTCCCAGGCCGAGCACCTGCGCCACGCGCAGAGACTTGATCCGCATGCCGCAGCGGCGATTGTAGAGGCGCGCCATCCCCTCGATTGCCAGCTTTGCCACGCCATAATTGCTCCGCGGCGACGGCGCCTGCGTCTCCGGGCAGGGCGACAGGAGCCCGGCATCGTAGACCGCTACTGAGGAGATGGACACCACGTTGCGGATATCCAGCTCGGCGCACGCCGCAAAGAGCGCCTCGGTGGTCTCCAAGTTCTCAAAGTAGGATGTGATGCTCTTCTCCCGCTCGGGAGTGGAACGCTTCGCGCCGAGATGGACCACCGCCTCACATGCTTCAAACGCGCGCCGGAACCCCTCCCGGTCATATGGCGCGGTGAGATAGGACAGATTGGGATGCTGATACAGCCCCTCCGTCCCCTTCCGGGATGTGATCACGGTGAGCGTGTGCTCCGGAGCCAGCTCCGGAAGCAGATATTGTCCGATAAATCCAGTGCCTCCTGTAATGCCAATCTTCATGCCGCACCTCCGTCCGCCTCACGCCGGCCGGTGCAAGGCTGGTTCCCACCACGGCCGCTGACGCGTCCCCTGTTTCATATTGCAGACTTTTTAACACAGGTACGCTATAATAAAACAGAGACAGAACAGCGGAAAAAAAGAGGGACGTCGGTCTTTTATGTCCTCCATTTCACTCGGAATCGGATGTACCGCTGAGTCTACCTACCGAAACATGTTTTTATCCCTCTTTCGTCAGAAGCTGTCTGCAGCGCCGGTAAAAGGTCGTATGGCTCATCCCCAGCTGCAGCGCCGCCGAGCGGGAGGAGAGTTCTCCGGCCCTCCACTGCTCGAAAAAATATAGAAACTCCGGAGGCGTCTCCAGCGGACGCCGTCCGAGACGTTTCCCCTTTGCCCTGGCCACGGCAATTCCCTCCGACTGTCTCGCCCGTATAAACTCCCGCTCTGTCTGCGCCACATACGCGAAAATCTGCAGCACCAGGTCGGCAATCAAGGTGCCTGTCAGACTGCCGCTCTTGACGCGCGTGTCCAGCAGCTCCATATCCAGCACGACAATGTCGGCGTGAAGCGTCTTTGTGATATGCTGCCATTGCTGCAAAATCTCATTATAATTCCTCCCCAGGCGGTCGATGCTCTTGACGATCAGCAGATCGCCCTCTCTCAGCCTGCGCATCAGCTTCTGCCAGGCCGGCCGCTCAAAGTTTTTTCCGGAACAATAATCACAGTAAATGTTCTGATCCGCAATGTCATACGGTTCCAGCGTGGCCAACTGCCGGTCAATACTCTGCTCTCGGGTCGAGACGCGGACATACGCATATCGGTTCATGGGACAGCCTCCTTTTGGTCTTCTCAGTTGCAGCGGCAATGGATCGCAAAACCCACCAGTGCGCAAAAACAGTCTGTCTTTTTGACATGCCGGCGGATTTGATTAGGAAAATTTTACCATCACCTTGCAAATTTCCACAACATGAAAAGTCTTTACATCAGGAGGCCGCTTCATACAGGCGGCGCGAGCGAATTGTATGTCCGGCTGTTCGAAAAGGCGGACACGGGCAGGGCGGCGAAAACCGCTTCCGGCTTTCTCTTTTTCTTGAAAAACAGGTTTTCCTATGCTATCCTTAGAGACAGGAACAGCTGATCGGAGAAAGGAGACTTTGCATGACACCAACCAAACCGGTAATCGTCATCGGGCATAAAAATCCGGATACCGACTCCATCTGCGCGGCCATCTGCTACGCCAAGCTGAAGGAAAAGCTCACGGGGAATGAGTACGTCCCCTGCCGCGCCGGGCAGGTAAACGGCGAGACGAAGTACGTTCTGGAGCGCTTCGGCGTGGAGGCACCCCGGCTGGTGGATTCCCTCGAGCCGCGCCTGTATGACGTGCAGTACCGCCAGGTGGGCGGCATCAGCCCACACCTCTCTCTCAAGCGGGCATGGGAGTATATGCGCGACAACAACATCCAGACCATTCCCGTCCTGGAGGAGCACAACCAGCTGCGCGGCATCCTCACCCTGGGCGACGTGGCCCGCTTTTACATGGAGGACCAAGACGCCAACGCCCTGGCCGAGGCCAAGACCAGCTATCGCAATATTGTGGACGCCCTGAGCGGTGAGATGGTGGTGGGCGATATCGACAGCCACTTCACCCAGGGCAAGGTGGTGGTCGCCGCGGCCAACCCCGACGTGATGGAGGATTACATCGCTGAGCACGACATGGTCATCCTCGGCAACCGCTATGAGTCGCAGCTGTGCTCTATTGAGATGAAGGCCGGCTGCATTATCGTGGGCCTTGGCTCCAAGGTCTCGCGCACCATCTGCAAGCTGGCCGCGGAGGCCAACTGCGCCATCATCGCCTCTCCGCTGGACACCTACGCCTGCTCCAAGGTGATTAACCAGGCGGTGCCGGTGCGCCACGTCATGCGCACGAAGGGACTCATCACCTTCCGCTATGACGACCTCGTCTCCGACGTCAAGGCAGCCGTGTCCAAAAAGCGCGTGCGCTACTTCCCCATCCTGGACAGCTCCGGGGCCTATATGGGCCTGATCTCCCAGCGCAACCTGCTGGATATGGAGCATCAGCAGGTCATCCTGGTGGACCACAACGAGAAGGACCAGGCGGTGGACGGCATCCGCTCGGCCGAGGTGGTGGAGGTGATCGACCACCACCGCATCGACGCGGTGGAGACCAGCAACCCTATCTACTTCCGCAACCAGCCGCTCGGCTGCACCTGCACCATTGTCGCGCTGATGTATCAGGAAAACCAGGTGGAGATCGACGCCACCACCGCGGGCCTGCTCTGCTCGGCCATCCTGTCTGACACGCTGATGTTCCGCTCGCCCACCTGCACGATCATTGATCAGCAGGTGGCCAAGATGCTCGCCGCTATCGCCGGCATCGACATCACCGAGCACGCCACCGCCATGTTCAACGCCGGCTCCCGTCTGGGCGACCGCTCTCCGGACGAGATCTTCCACATGGACTACAAGCCCTACAGCGCCGCCGGCAAATCCCTTGCCGTGGCGCAGGTGGCCAGCGTCAGCCAGAGCGAGCTGCACCGCCTCCGGGAGCTGATGATCCCCTACCTGAAAAATCTGCTGCCCAACTCCGGACTGGACATGCTCTTTTTGATGCTGACCAACATCATCGACGAGACGACCGAGCTGCTCTTTGTCGGCGCGGGTACGGAGGAGATTGTCCGCGCCGCCTTCCACCGGGACTGTGAGGCCAACAGCGTCGTGCTCCCGGGCGTGGTCAGCCGGAAGAAACAGATGATGTCCCCGCTCATCGGCGCCATTGAGAACGCGGCGGAGTGAGTGTTCAGTTAGCCATTCACAATTCGTTCAAAAATCGTTCTTTATTTCTTCACCAATTGCGGAGCTGTCTGCGGTATGATATCAGTGTCAGGAGCAAGACCATCATAAAACCTCCCTCTCTTTTCTTCTTTCTTTTGTTGGGTGCAGCGCATCGGGCGACCGATGCGCTGTATCTTTTTGCGCGTCTGTCATCTCGCAGGCAGTGACAAAAAACGGCCTTCCTTTTCCTGATTCTTCCCACTTTTCTATTTTTTGTTATCCGCCGACCGCCTTCGACCGGATTCGGCTCTCCGGTCTGCTATACTCTTACCCATAGCCAAACAGCCAGCGCACAGCCCAGGCCGCGGCCAGAAACCCCGCCAGATCCCCGCACAGGGCGGCGGGCACGGCGTAGCGCGTCTTGCGGATGCCGACGGCACCAAAATAGACGCCAATGGTGTAAAACGTCGTCTCGCTCGAGCCGAGCATCACCGCCGCCGTCCGCCCCACCAGGGAGTCCGGCCCGTACTGCTCCATCAGCTCTGCCCCCAGGCCGAGCGCGCCGCTGCCGCTCATCGGCCGCACCAGCATCAGCCCTACCGTCTCCGGTGGAAGGCCCAGCCAGGTCAGGGCGGGCGCGAGGGCTGTCCCCAGCCAGTCCAGAAAGCCGGAGGCGCGCAGCATGGAGATCGCCGTCATCAGCGCGATGAGCGGCGGCAGGATGCCGAGGAGTACCCGCAGCCCCTCCTCGGCGCCCGTACCCAGCGTCCGGTAGACGTCCACCCCGCGCGCCATCCCCGCCAAGGCGGTCAGCAGCAGGAGGACGGGCACCAGCAGGGCGGTCCAGCCGCTCATCGTTCCCCCCACAGCCGCGCCAACAGCCGCGCGGCGGCGATGCCCGCCGTCACCGAGCACGCCGAGGCGAGCCACACGGCCGGGAGGATGTCGAACGGTGTCCGGCAGCCCGCCGCGGCCCGCGCCGCGGCCACCGTGGTTGGGAGGAGCTGGATCGAGGCCGTGTTGCACACCACCAGCATGCACAGCGCGTCCGAGGCCACGCCGGGCGTCCGCCGCGCCATCCCCTGCGCCGCGCGAATGCCCATCGGCGTGGCCGCGTTGCCCAGTCCGAGCAGATTGGCCGCGACGTTGGCCGAGAGCGACTCCATCACTTCCCGGTCAGACCGGAAGGCAGAGAACAGCCGCCCCAGCACCGGGCGCAGCGCGCGCCGCAGTGCGTCGAGCACGCCCGCCTCGCGCAGCACCGCCATCACCCCGGTCCACAGGCAGAGCACGCCCGCCATCGCCAGACAGAGCTCTACCCCCTGCTGTGCGCCCTCGGCCGCGGCGGCGGACACCTCGTCCAGCGTGCCGTGCGCGGCGCCGAACAGGACGCTCACCGCCACCATCCCCAGCCAAAGCCAACTCATCGCCATCGCCTGTTCCTCCCTGTTCCGGTCCCGTCAGACCTGCTGGTCCCACTATATGGTCCCCGCGCCGATTTATGCGGCGGGACGGCGCTCCGGGGCGGGCAACTTCTAAACAATTCTTTTTTTCGGCGTTTTTCCCTTGACTATTGGTCTGTTTGGCATAAAATTAGAGGTATTGCAGCGTCTGTTCTGCCTCGTTTTCACCGGGGCATGCCCCTACCACGGCTGTCCCGGAAAAGGAGAGATTATCATGAAGGCAACTGGTATCGTTCGAAAAGTGGATGAACTGGGGCGGATTGTCCTGCCCATCGAGCTGCGGCGCACCCTGGAGATCTCCGAGCGCGACGCGCTGGAGATCTATGTGGACGGCTCGTCCATCGTGCTGCGCAAATATCAGCCCTCCTGCATCTTCTGCGGCAACGCGCGGAATGTGGTGCCCTACAAGGGCAAGAACATCTGCCCCGCCTGCCTCAAGCAGCTCAAGGCGCTGTAAATGGCAGACATAAACCGGCCCGGAGCCAAGAGGTCTTCCCTCTCTCCGGGCCGGTTTTTTGCTCTGTTTCACTGCAGGTCAAGCGCAGCCTGATACAATTCATTTTTCCCCAGGCCGGTCTCCCCGGCCACCTGTTTGGCCGCCGCACGCAGGGAGAGCCCCTGCTCCCGCAGGGCGAGCACCCGCTCCGCCGCGTCCGCCAGAGAGGGGGCATCCTCCTCCCGCTCCGGCGCGCCGGCGACGACGAGGACGAACTCTCCCCGCGGCTCGGTCTCCCGGTAGTGCTCCGCCGCGCCGCCCAGGGTGGTACGCAGGACCTCCTCGTGCAGCTTGGTCAGCTCGCGGCAAAGGGCGGCGGGACGGTCCGGGCCGAAGGCGGCGGCGAGGTCGTCCAGCGTGTCGGACAGCTTGTGCGGCGCCTCGTAAAAGATCATGGTCCGCTCCTCCGCGCGCAGGCTGTCCAGATGCCGGCGTCGGTTTTTCTTATTCATCGGGAGGAACCCCTCAAAGGTGAAGCGGCCGGTGGGGAGGCCGGAGACCGCCAGCGCCGTGATGAGCGCGCACGGGCCGGGCAGAGCGATGACCGGCACCCCGGCCCGGACGCAGAGGGCGACGAGGTCCTCTCCCGGGTCGCTGACGGCGGGGGTCCCCGCGTCGGTGACGAGGGCGCAGCACTCCCCGGCGAGGAGGCGGTCCACGATGGCCGGGCCGCTGGTCTGCGTATTGTGGCGGTAATAACTCACCATCGGCTTTCGGATGCCGAGGTGGTTGAGCAGCTTGAGGGACACACGTGTGTCCTCCGCGGCGATAAAGTCCACCTCCGCGAGCGTGCGCTCGGCGCGCTGGGAGAGGTCAGAGAGATTGCCGATCGGAGTGGGGACGAGATAGAGGGTGCCGGGCATGGAAGTCACCTCGCAATCAGGACGGGCAGCAGCTCCAGGCCGGGCTTTCCCTGGGCTGCCGACTCCAATAAGATCAAATTGGCCGGGCGGCCGTCGGCGCTTTGCACGCACTGGAGGCGCTTTGGCTCCAGCCCGCAGGCAGTCAGCGCCGCGAGCAGCTCCACCAGCCGGTCCGGGCGGGCGCACAGGGCAAACCGTCCGCCGTTTTTCAGCAGCCGCCGCGCCGCCGCGCACCACGGGGCGAAGGAGACCCCGGTCCGGGCCGTGCCGCGCGCGCCTGCTGCCGCCCCGCCCCGCCCGGCGGCAAAGTAGGGCGGATTGGCGATCACCAGATCATACTGCCCCGCGGGCAGCTCTCGCGGCAGGGCCGCGACGTCGCCGGTCAGGACGCGGCCGGTCAGGCCGTTGGCGCGCAGGTTCTCCGCCGCGAGGGCGGCGCAGTCCGGCAGGAGGTCCAGCCCGTCCAGCGTCAGCCCCTCCGCCCGCCGGGCGAGCAGGAGGGCGAGCGCGCCGCTGCCGCAGCCGAGGTCACACACCCGCCAGCCGGGCCGCAGGGCGGCAAACGCCCCCAACAGCAGACTGTCCCGCCCCAGCTTGGGCAGGCCCTCGCGCTGTCGGAGGCGATAGGGGCCGAGTGTCTCCCAGGTATCCATTTTGATCCGCTCCCCGCCGCAGTCATCTGGCTCTATTATGCCACACGGCGGCGCGCGGGGCAAGGGCTTCTCCGTCCGCCCGCCCGACGGCAGCCCGGCGGCGCAGATGGAGATACAGGTCCCGTCTCTCCTCCCTCCACGCGCCCCGGGAGGCGGTCCGTTCCTCGCAGCAGACCTGCAACGGCTCCGTTTCCCGGGCGGCATCCGCCCGGTGATAGCCGCCCAGGGCCAGCAGCAGGCAGGCCGTCAGCGCAAGCAGTCCCGCTCTCCTCATCCCCGCTCCTCCTCTCAGGCCGGCGCGCCCAGCGCCCAGAGGTTTTTCACCTGGTATTGCAGGTCGTCAAAGGTCCACGTCCGCTCGGAGCGGGCGTAGCTGTTGGGGTCGTTGACGGTGAACGCCCCGTCCTGACAGCCGGTGAGGACGATGAAGTGTCCGCTGTCGGTGAAGTCGCCCGGCCCCATCACGCAGATCACCAGCTCACCGCCTTCCAGAGCGGTGACCATCGAATTTTCATCCAGCGGCAGCTCCCGCGCCGTGAGGCCGAGGGTCTCCGCCCCGTCCGTCATGAGGGCCCAAGCCGTGCCGCTGCCCGGCACGGCGTAGCCGTTTGTCTCGGCAAATTGGGCGACGGTATACGGGTCGAGGGAGGTGTCCCCCGTCAGATAGATCGCCGCCATGGCGAGACAGGTGGGCCCGCAGCCGGTCAGCCCCATGAGGTCTCCGGAGTAGGTATTGTAGCCCCACCGC
This sequence comes from Candidatus Onthomonas avicola, assembly GCA_018710845.1. Classification (GTDB taxonomy): domain Bacteria; phylum Bacillota; class Clostridia; order Oscillospirales; family Oscillospiraceae; genus Onthomonas; species Onthomonas avicola. The sequence continues at coordinate 30,474 of DVJB01000061.1, read as the reverse complement.
TCGTCCCACTGCATCAGCAGGGGAACAGTGCCGCTTCCGGCGTATTCCGACAGGTCGACGGAAAAGGTCTGATCCTTTTTCTCCCAATAGTCCTCCACAAAGCCGCGCGCGTCCTCGTTCTTCTCCCAGAGCGCCTGCAGGTTCTCCGGTAGCTCGGAAAAGCGCTCCGGCTCCTGCGCGCGCAGCTCCAGCCGGGCAAGCTGATCGCCCAGTACCGGCAGTCCCCGCCAGAGCAGGAGCCCCACGATGGCCACCAACAGCAGCCGAGGCCAGACGGAGCGGCGCTTTCTGCGGTGACGCCGCCTCCGCGGCGCAGCGTCGGGGGGCAGCTCATAAAAGGTTCCCTGCTGCCGGTAGGTCGTGCGATCGTACATAAAAATCCGCCTCTCTTGTGCTTGTCTGCTCAAAAGAATAGCAGGAAAACCTTAAGGTCTCCCTGCATAAGAGATTAAGATTTTCTAAAGGGCGTGTATCAGATTCACGGCTCCTCCGCTTCCACTTCGCTGAAATCGTCCAGCCCGACCGTCCGCCAGTTGTTCACCGCCCAGAAGCCGTCCGACACCTCAATCTGAAGGGAGACCGTCTCCCCGTCCACCTGGCAGGAGAAGAGATAATAGGTGATACCGCCGACCTCATACGCGACCTCCAGGCCGGCCCCCTCCGTCTTCCCCTCCAGGAAGAGGGCGAGCAGGGCCCAGGCATCCTCTTCCCAGGCGGTGCCGGTGCCGCCGTCCGCTGCAGGCGGCTCCCAGCCCTGCTCGGCGCAGGCATTCCAGAGGTAGTCCCGCCAGGCATTCGTGCCGGAGTAGGAGATCCGCAGCAGCCGCCCGCTCGCGTCGTCCAGGTAGAGGGAGATCCAGGCGGACGAATTCGCCGCATCGTTCCAGTCCTCGACAATCGTCCCCCAGCAGGACCACATGCCGATCGGCTCCGGCATCTCGTTATTCAGCCACAGCTCGGGGGAGATCCCTTCTTCCAACTCCCCGCCGGAGAACCAGACCTCCAGTACGCTGTCGGCCTGTGCCAGCACCTCGTCCTCGCTCATGTTCATCTGGTCCGGCTCCACCGCGACCTGTACGCAGCTCAGGTCCGCCACCACCCGCAGCCGCTCGGGATAGGTCAGGCCGCTGTCCAGCTCGAGCTGGAGAGGGGACTCATCAAAGGGTTCCTGCCCCGGCCGCGCGGCGTCCTGCCGCCAGGCGGCCAGCTCCGGCAGGCAGAAGGCCGCCAGCAAAATCAGCGCCGCCGCGGCCAGCGGCGCCAGCTCTCTCTTCCTCCGGCGCATCCCGCCCCCTCCTCCGTCTCTCACCACATCTCGCTGTTGACCACGACGCCCCAGGTCCAGAGATAGACCGGGATCAGGAGCGCGTCCTCCCCCCGTGTGGCCATCACCCGGTAACGGGTGCTCAGGGCATCCAGGTCCTCGCCGTCGACCGCCTCCAGCGTCCAGTCCTCCCCCAGCATCCACTGGACCGCCGCCAGGGCGTACTCCGGCGGGCGGGCCAGCCCCCATGCCTCAGCGGACATGTCGCTCCCCTGCCCGTCCGGATTGCCCGTTTCCACGGCGTCGAGCGCCGTCCACAGCCAGTCCACGTCTTCCTCATAGTTTTGCATGTTGAACATGAGAAGCGCTCCTGTCTCGTCATCCAGGTAGCAGTAAAACGTGCCGTACCAGACCGTCTGGTCCTCCGACCAGAGCTCGGCGTCCACCGACCAGACTGGCACCGTCCGCTCCAGCGCCCCATCCCAGGCCATCAGCGCCTGCACCGTGCCCATTTCCACCTCCGCCATGCTGCCGGGCGGGAGAAGTTCCTCCGCCGCCTGGCGCGCCAGCTCCGCCGCCTCCCCGGCGGTGAGGTGCATCTCGCCCGCGCCGGACACCGTCACGGCGTTGGCGTTGACGGCAAGCTCCAGGCGCTGGGCAAAGGTGGTGCCGCTGCCGACGGTGAGCTGCAGCTCATCCTCCGGCCGGTAGGCGCTCACCCCGTTGGCGGCCTCGTCCTGCCGCCGGGCGGCGAAGTCGGGCAGTCGGAACGCCGCCGCCACCAGGACGAGGGCGGCGAGCACGAGGGCACAGCTCGTCAGCCACCGTCTCATGCCGCCGCGCCCCCTTTCAGCTCGGCGGTGACCAACGTCCCCGCGCCGGGACGGCTCTCAAACTGGAGTGTGCCGTGGTGAATCCGCACGATCTCCCCGCACAGGGCAAGGCCCAGACCCGCGCCCCCCTGCGCGCGGGAACGGGATTTGTCCACGCGGTAAAAGGCCTCGGTGATCTTGTCGATCTCCTCCGGCGGGATGCCGCGGCCGTTGTCCGCCACCTGGATGAGACAGCCCTCCTCCGTCGGGCGCATGTTCAGGATGATCTCCCCCGGCCCATCCATCGCCTTGCGGGCGTTGTCGATCAGGTTGATGACCAGAGATTTGGCCAGCTCCGGCTCCATCCGGCAGCGGCCGGGCCGGCAGTAGACGCGCAGGGTGATCTGGTGCCGGCGCATCACCGGCTCGAGCATCCCCTTGATCTGCCGGGCGAAGGGGACCAGCTCCACCGGCACGAGCCGGAAGTCCTCCTTCCGCAGCACGAGCAGGTCAAGCAGCTTGAGAGAGAGCCGCTCGAGCCGTACCCCCTCGCTGAAGATATAGTTGGCCGCCTCGCGCACCTCCTCCCCCGTGAGGGACTGGCCGCGCAGCATGTCGGCGTAGCCGATGATGGAGGTCATCGGCGTCTTGAGCTCGTGGGCAAAGCTGCCCATAAACTCCTCCTGGTGGCGCATGCTCTCCTGCAGGCGGCGGATATACTCCTCCATGCTGTCCGCCATGCGGTCAAAGTCACGGCTGAGGCGTCCAATCTCGTCGCCGGTCTGAATCCGCGAGCGGCTGGAGAGGTTCCCCTCCGCCAGCGCCTGGCTGGCCGCGGACAGGCGGCGCAGCGGCCGGGTCAGCAGCCCCGCCATCAGCCAGGACACCGCCGCCCCGGCGAGCACCACCAGCCAGAAGATCTGCCGGTAGCTGCGCTGCTGGTTGTCCCGGTCGCGGTAGGCCTCCGAGCTGTCGTAGAGCGCCTCCAGGCAGTAGGTCTGCTCGTTGATGAGAAAGGGACTGGCAATCTGAAGGTAGTGCCCCTCCCCGTCGGTGAAGCGCTCGAGCAGGCCGCCTTCCGAGGTCACCTCCTCCCACAGGCTGTGCAGCAGGCTGGTCTGCGCTCCGGTGCTCTGATAGAGCACCTCCCCCTCCGAAGTGATGCGCAGCGCGAGCCAGGCGCCGCCGCTCTGCGTGTCCATCTGGCGCAGGACGGAGACGACGTCCTCCTCCTGGGTCTGACTGCTGACCGAGTTGACCAGGCCGAGGGTGCTCTGCACCGTCTGAAAGGACTGGACCGCCCGCTCCTCCTGCTGGTCCAGCGCGTTCTGGAAGGACAGCGAGATCAGCAGCGTCCCGCCCAGGCCGAAGGCCAGGGCGATGAGCACCGCCGTGCAGAGCATAATCTTAGTGCGAAAGCTCACGGGGCACCTCCAGCCGGTAGCCGACCTTGGGCACGGCCACCAGAATCTGCTGCCAGCCCACTTTTTTGCGCAGGCGCTGGACATGCAGGTCCACCGTGCGCGTGGTGTAGAGATACTCACTGTCCCAGACGCGCTGGTAGATGGTCTCCCGATACAGGGCGATGCCGGGGTTCTGCGCAAAGAGGAGCAGCAGCTCATACTCCTTCGGCGTCAGGGCGATCTCCTGTCCGTCACGAAAGACCTGCATGGAGCGCAGGTCGATGTGCAGCCCGCCAATCTCCAGAACGCTGCCCAGCTTGTGGTAGCGCCGCAGGACCACCTCCACCCGCGCGAGCAGCTCGATGATCTCAAAAGGCTTGACCAGGTAGTCCTCCGCCCCCATTTTCAACCCCTTCACCCGGTCGCTCACGGCATTCTTGGCGGTGATGAAGATGACGGGAATTTCCAGCGGACGGATATAGCCCATCAGCTCAAAGCCGTCCACCCCGGGCAGCATCACGTCGAGCAGGATGAGGTCAAAGCTCTCCCGCTCCAGGAGGTCCGCGGCGGCCAAGCCATCATAGACACAGGTGCAGTGGTAGCCCGCGCGGCTGAGGCTCATGCGCATCAGGTTGGAAATCGGCTTTTCATCCTCTACAATCAGGATTCGGATCATACTGTCCCTTCCTCTCTCCGCCGCGGCGGCTCGGCCGCGGCGCCGTCTGGGGGAAAGGGTAGCACAAAAATGCATCCAAACGGCATCGCGCGGCAAGGTGGACGCCGGCGCGGCGCGGAAGCCCTCTCCCGCGGCGCGCCGGCGTCTGTCCGGGCAGTTCTGCCCGGTTTTGTGCAGTTGGACTCACTTTTCCGTGAGCATCAGGCAGCCGTCCTCGTCGTAGCGCAGGGTCTGAATCTCATAGCGCTGACTGCGGACGATCTCATCGAGCTTGATCTCCTCGGTGACGGTGGCCACAAAGGTGTAGCTCACGCCGTGCTTCTTCGCCCGGCCGGTGCGGCCGATGCGGTGGATATAATACTCGTGCTCGTCCGGGACGTCGTAGTTGAAGACCACGTCCACGTCGTCGATATCCAGCCCGCGCGCGGCCACGTCGGTGGCCACCAGCACGGTGAGCTTGCCGTCCCGGAAGTCCTGGAGGGTCTTCTCACGCTGCTTCTGGGGGATGTCGCCGTGGATGGGCTGGCAGGAGACGCCGTTCTGCTTCAGCAGCGCGGCCAGGCGGTCGGTCATGCTCTTGGTATTGCAAAAGGCGATCGCCCGCTCGTAGCCGCCGCCGTGCAGCAGGCCGAGCAGGGTGTCCAGCTTCTGGCTGCGGTCGGTGAGCATGATGCGGTACTGCTGGATATCCGGCCGATCCTGCGCCACAGGGCGGACGGTGATCTCCGCCGGGTCACGCTGGTAGACCCAGGAGATGTCCATCACCTCACGGCTGATGGTCGCGGAAAACAGCCCCAGGTTGCGCCGCTGGGGCATCATATCCAAAATTTTGGTCACGTCGTCGATAAAGCCCATGTCCAGCATCCGGTCCGCCTCGTCCAGGATGACGGTCTGGACGCTGTCCAGCTTCAGGTTGCGCCGCTTGCAGTGGTCCATCAGCCGGCCGGGGGTGGCCACGACGATCTGCGGACAGTTCTTGAGCTGCTTGGTCTGCTTGTCGATCGGCTGGCCGCCGTAGAGGCAGACCACCCGGATGCCGGGCCGGAAGGCGCACAGCTCGCGCAGCTCGTCCCGAATCTGGATCGCCAGCTCCCGCGTCGGCGCGAGAATGAGGGCCTGCACCATCTCCTCGGCCAGGTCGATATGCTCCAGGATGGGGATACCGAAGGCAAAGGTCTTACCCGTACCGGTGGGGGCCTTGGCCACCACGTCCTTCCAGTCCATCAAAAACGGGATGGCGCCCGCCTGCACCGGTGTCGCCTGGCGGTAGCCCTTCTTCTCCAGCGCCTGCATGATCGGCTCAGAGAGGCCGAGCTGGTCATAGCGGACGTTCTCCTCCCGCTCAATTCCGTTGATTTCCATCTATCAATCGCTCCATGTCTTCAATATCAATTTAGTTTACCATACGCAGCTGGGCTTGGCAAGCGCCGCCGATGCACCGGGCAGATTTTCCGGCTTTTTTCCCGTTTGCTGCCGACCGAATTGACAGAGGGGGGAAAGTGGTATACAATGCAAAGTATGAGTTACGTATTTTTCGACCTGGAATGGAACCAGGGTTATCCTCGCAATGAGGCAGAAAAAATAGACGAGATCATACAGATCGGCGCCCACCGGCTCGACCGCTGGGAGGACCCAGGCGCGTCCTTCTCCGCCTATGTGCGGCCGTCTATTCATAAGCGTCTGCACCATCAGGTGCGCAAGATCCTCCCCCTGCACCAGTCCCAGCTCAAGCGGGCGGGCACCTTCCGCGAGGTGATCTCCGAGTTCTTCCGCTGGTGCGGCCCGGACCCCGTCTTTTTCACTTGGGGGACCTGTGACGCGCGCGTGCTGGACACCAACCTGTGCTGGTACGGCATGGAGGAGTACCTCGACCTGGAGATCTACGACCTGCAGCGCGCCTTTGATCTGCTGGTGCTGGAGACCAACCGCCAGACCTCGCTGGAGGCGGCGGTGACAGCGCTCGGGCTGGACGGCTCGCTGACCTACCACGATGCGGGCAACGACGCGATCTACACCGCCCGGATTGGCGCAGAGCTGATCCGGCGCTTTGGCGCGCTCCCGAGCGCGGCAGAGCTGGACGCGGCCCAGGCCGCGCTGCGCCTGCGCCAGCAGCAGGAGGCCGCCGAAGAGGCGGCGCATGCCCTGGACCTCCTCGTCCGGGACGCGACGCCCGCGCTCCGGCGGCGCAGCGGCCCCTTTCCCGGCGAGGCCGCCTGTCTGCACAGCCGCAGTGCGCGCATGTTCCCCTGTCCGGCGTGCGGCGGCGTCCTGTGCAGCGGCAGCTGGTATCGGATCGGCACGCGCTATGTGAGCCAGAGCCGCTGCGGCGAGCACGGGCGGTTTTACAGCGTGCTCTCCGTCAAGCCAACCTCTCCGGATGAGATTGCAGGTGAGCTGCTGGTCTTCTCCGAAGAGGACTTCCCGCGGGAGCTCTACCATCAGTGCCGCCTGGGCGGTGAGCTGGTGGAGATGCAGAAGCTGCCGCGCAAGCGCCGCCGGCGCCGACACAGCGGAGAGCGCAAGCGCGCGTGAGCGCGGACAGGAACCCAGAGCGTTTTCTTCCATACGGAGGGCCATTCGTTGGCTCTCCGTTTCCGCTTTTAGACGCAAAAACACCCGCAGATGCTGATCTGCGGGTGTTGAGGCTGTCAAAAAAGTATTTTTGACAGCCTTTCGCGCAAATGCAAGCATTTGCGCGAGTCTGCAGTCCGACTGCGCGCACGGATTTTTGTTCCAAAAATCCGTACACTTGCCGGACTATCAGTATTTTTGGCCCGGTACACGCCCGTGCCAAAAATGAATTGGACTCTATTTGGCTCTTCGAGCCAAACTCGGTGAGACCTTTTTCGACAATCTGAACACCCGCAGATGCTGATCTGCGGGTGTTCTGTGCTGTCTGGTTGGACTGGATTACTTCAGCTCGACCTTGCCGCCGGCAGCCTCCAGCTTCTCCTTCAGGGCGTTGGCCTCGTCCTTGCTCATGGCCTCCTTCAGGGTGGTGGGAGCGCCCTCGACGGCCTTCTTCGCCTCGGCCAGGCCCAGGCCGGTGGCCTCGCGGACCGCCTTGATGACCTTGATCTTGGAAGCGGCGTCGAACGCGGTCAGAACCACGTCGAACTCGGTCTTCTCCTCCACAGGCTCGGCAGCCGCGGCAGCGCCGCCGGCGGGAGCGCCCATGGCGATGGCCTCAACGCCGAAGGTCTCCTTCAGACCGTCGGTCAGCTCCTTGACCTCCAGCAGAGAGAGGCCCTTGATCTCTTCAATAATAGCAGCGATCTTCTCAGACATGACAATTTACCTCCTAAATAGAGTACTTTGAAATTTGATCTTGCTGTGGCGCGCGTCCCGTCCGATCACTCGGCGGCGGGCTCGGCGGCGCCGTCCTTGTCGGCAATGGCGGCCATAACGGCGGCCAGGTTGGCCATCGGGGCCATCAGGGTGCCCACCAGCTGGGCGTACAGGTCCTTCTTGGACGTCAGGGCGGCGAGCTGGGCGATCTCCGACTCAGAGAGCACCTTGCCCTCCATGAAAGCGGCCTTGATCTGGAACTTGCTGTCCCCCATCTTCTTGGCGGCCTCGGACAGCAGGCGGATGGGGACGATGGGGTCCTCCGTCGCGGTGGCCAGAGAGGTCGTACCGTTGAGCACGCTGTCCAGCTCGTTCATGTTCAGGCTGTCCAGCGCGCGGCGGACCATGGTGTTCTTCACAACACCGTACTCCACGCCGTTCTTGCGCAGCTCGCTGCGCAGCTCGGTATCCTCGGCCACGGTGATGCCCTTGTAGTCCACCAGCACGCCGGCCTGGGCGTTGGCGATGCGCTCTTTCAGCGCGGCGACCACGGCCTGCTTCTCGTTCATAACGCTTGCGCTAGGCATAGTTTCCATTCACCTCACAACACAAAAAATCCTCCGCGTCGAGAGACAGGAGGACAACAGACACAGAAAAATCCATTTGATTTTCCATGCACTCTCGGCAGGCGGGGCGAACCCGTTACGCGCAAGGCACCTGCTGTCTTCGAACGCGACTTGTATTATAACAGGGAGAGAAGGGGATTGTCAACCACTTCTCCCCCTGTTTTCCAATTTTCGGCGCTTATACCAACCGGGTCGGGTTCACGCGGATGCCCGGGCCCATGGTGGAGGCGACGGTGCAGGAGCGGATATACTGGCCCTTGGCGGCGGCGGGCTTGGCCTTGATGACGGCGCCCACCAGGGCGTTGAAGTTCTCCTCCAGCTTCTGCGCACCAAAGGAGACCTTGCCGATCGGGCAGTGGATAATGTTGGTCTTGTCCAGACGGTACTCCACCTTACCGGCCTTGGCGTCGGCGACCGCCTTGCCCGCGTCGGGGGTGACGGTGCCGGACTTGGGGGACGGCATCAGGCCCTTCGGGCCGAGCACGCGGCCCAGACGGCCGACAAAGCGCATCATGTCCGGCGTGGCGATGACCACGTCAAAGTCAAACCAGTTCTCCTTCTGGATCTTCTCGACCAGGTCCATCTCACCGACATACTCCGCGCCGGCGGCCTTCGCGGCCTCGGCGGCCTCGCCCTTGGCGAAGACCAGCACGCGCACGCTCTTGCCGGTGCCGTTGGGCAGCACGATGGCGCCGCGGACCTGCTGGTCGGCGTGACGGCCGTCGACACCCAGGCGCAGGTGGACCTCCACCGTCTCGTCAAACTTGGCCTTGGCGGTCTTGCCGACCAGGTCCATGGCCTCGCTCACGTCATAGAGATTGCCTTTTTCAATCAGCTTTGCGCTGTCCTGATATTTCTTACCCTTCATCGTCTTACCTCCTTAGTCCCCGACAACGATGCCCATCGAGCGGGCGGTGCCGGCGATCATGGACATCGCGGCCTCGACAGAGGCGGCGTTCAGATCGGGCATCTTCAGCTCGGCGATCTTGCGCAGCTCGTCCTTGCTGATGGTGGCCACCTTGTTCTTGTTGGGCACGCCGGAAGCGGTCTCCAGGTTGCAGGCCTTCTTCAGCAGCACCGCCGCGGGAGGGGTCTTGCAGACGAAGGTGTAGGAGCGGTCGGCATACACCGTGATGATGACGGGGATAATCAGGCCCACGTCCTTCTTGGTCCGCTCGTTGAATTCCTTGGTGAACGCGGCGATGTTCACGCCGTGCTGGCCCAGCGCCGGGCCGACCGGAGGGGCGGGAGTCGCCTTGCCTGCCGGAATCTGCAGCTTGACATAGCCGGTGATTTTCTTATTTTTAGCTGCCACGAAGAGCACCTCCTAAAATTCGTCAAAAGAAAACGGGATTGTCTACCCTCAGAGCTTGACGGGCTCGACCTGGTCCAACTCCAGCTCCACCGGAGTCTCGCGGCCGAACATGCTCACCACGACGCGGACCTTGTTCTTGTCCATGTCGATCTCCTCCACCACGCCGAGGAAGGAGGCCAGAGCACCGTCGATGATTTTTACGTTGTCGCCCACGGCATAGGACACGTTGACCTCGTGCTTCTCCACGCCGAGCGCCGCGATCTCCTCGTCCGTCAGGGGAATCGCCTTGTTGCCCGAGCCGACAAAGCCAGTGACGCCGCGGATATTGCGGATCACATGCCAGCTCTCATCGGTCAGCACCATCTTCACCAGCACATAGCCGGGGAAGACCTTGCGCTCGTAGGTCTTCGGGCCGTTTTCCGTCACCTCCGTGACCGTCTCGAGCGGGATGGTGACCTCGCTGATCAGGTCATGCAGGTTGCGGTTGTCCACATTCTTCAAAATGGCGCTGGCCACGGCATTTTCGTAGCCGGAATAGGTGTGGACCACATACCATTTCGCAGTCTCTGCCATGACCGGCCCCTCACACCTGGAAGAGGTTGATCAGCGCCCGGATCACGGCCGCCGCCAGCCAGTCGAACACCCAGATGAATACACCGATCACCAGCACGCAGGCGATGACCACGAGGGTGTTGCGGGTGACTTCCTTGCGGCTGGGCCAGACCACTTTTTTCAGCTCCACGCGCAGCTCGTGCAGCCACTTGCGCGCGCCGCGCCAGAAGCGGACAAACCAGTTGGGCTTCTTCTCGCCGGACTTCTTCTCCGGCTTCTTCTCGCTGCCGCTGTTCGCCTTATTCTCAGCCATTAAAACACACTCATCCTTCCAGCTTACTTCGTCTCGACGTGTTCGGTGTGCTTCCGGCAGAAGGGACAATACTTGTTCAACTTCAGACGGTCAGTGGTGTTCTTCTTGTTCTTGTTGGTGTTGTAGTTTCTCTGCTTGCACTCAGAGCATCTCAGGGTGATCTTCACCCGTGCGCCGGCTTTCGCCATAGTTCGGCACCTCCTTAAGTTTGTGTCTGGTTGCCCCGGGACTGACTCCCGGCCCGGAAAAAACAACGGCCGGACCCTCGGCAGTTGCCCGGGACGGGGCAAACTTCCGCCGAAGTTCCAGCCGCACAGAGGCCCCGCGCCGCGGGACCGCCGGAGATCGTCAGGATGGCTTCGGCAGAGGGTTTCTGCCTCCCTGTTCCCGCGCCGGAGCGCCGCGAAGAGCCGCGCAGGGTGCATCTGAGTGCGCCCGGCAGACCGCCCTTCTCACAGGTAGAGTTAGAATACCACGCTATCGTCCATCCGTCAAGAGAAAAATCCGTTTTTTCGCATTTTTTGTCCGCGCCGTCAGCGATTTCGCCCGAATCCGAGCAGATACCATACGGACGAGCACGCGAGCAGGATCAGCAGTGCCGCCCCCACGCCGGCACAGACGCCGCCGAAGTCGATCCACACGTCCAGCACGCTGGAGCTGCGCCCGGCGACATAGCGCTGGATCAGTTCGTCCGCATTGGCGATCAGCAGCCCCAACAGCAGCGGCCAGCTGATATGGCGGATATAGTGCCGGGTATAGACCCGCAGGCAGAGCATAAACCAGAAGCCGAGCACCAGGAACTCCCCAAAGTGCGCCAGCTTGCGCACCAGCGTCTCCGTCAACGGCGAGAGGCCGGCGGCGCGCAGCACCTCGTTGATCGCAGAGGTGACCTCTGAGCTGCGCAGCGAGGAGGCCGCGCCGACCTGCATGGAATTGCTGAAGATAAAGTAGACGGTATAGAGCGCGAACCCGGTGAACAGGACGCGAAAGACAACCATAAGAACCGTCGGCAGCAGAGACGGTTCCCGTTCCCGTGTGGCCATGCGGCACACCTCCCATGGGTTGGAATTGCGCTCTATTATAGGGCAGATCCTCGGGCGAAACAAGTTAAAAATGATTAAAAAACTTTTCGCCTCTCCCCTATTGACAAAGATCCTTGTCAATGATATCCTTAATGTGACAAAGATCATTGTCAATCTGCCCAATATTTTAGTCACAGGAGGAGCTGCCATGCCGCTGTATAATCGACTGAAGGAGTACCGCGCCCGGCTGGGGGTCAACCAGCAGGAGCTCGGGCGGATGGTGGGCGCCTCGCGCCAGACCATCAGCCTGATCGAGCGTGGGGACTACTCCCCCTCCGTGACACTCGCCCTGCGCATCGCAAAGGCCTGCGGCGTCGCGGTGGAGGACATCTTTCAATATGAGGAGGAGAACTGACATGAACGACAATCAGACCAGACGGGAAGAGATCCGCCGAGAGGACCGGCGGCAGTTTCCCAAATTTATCCTGATCCTGATCGCCTGCGGCCTGTTGGGCGGGGTACTCGGCTTTCTGTTCACATCGCTTTCCCTGGCTTCCAGCGAGACGCTCATCTGGCTGGGCACGGTCGCGCTGCCCACCGTAATGCCGGTGCTCATGTGGCTCACGATCGCGGCGACGCTGATCTACTGTGTGCCGCGCCTGCGCCGGGCGCAGGCCGCCTGGCGGGAGACGGCGGGAGAGGAGAGCGAGCGGGAGCGGGCGGCGGACGCCGACCTGACGCGGTCGCTCACCTTTTCCAGCCTGGCGCAGGTGCTGCTCTACACCTGCTTTGGCATCAACGCCGCCGGGATTCAGACGGTGATGGTGCAGACAGACAGTTCCTTCCTGATCCCCCTCGTCACCGGCCTGCTCGCCCTGCTCGTCGGGATGGCGGTGCTGATGTCTCTTCAGCGGCGGACGGTCAACCTGGTACGGGAGATGAGCCCGGAGAAGGACGGCTCGGTCTATCAGATGGACTTCCAGCGCCTCTGGCTGCGCCGCCTGGACGAGGCGGAGCTGGCCCGCGCGCACCGCGCCGGGTTTGCCGCCTACCGCATGGGGCAGATCTTCTGCCTGGGCTGCTGGATGGTCGCGGTGTTCGGCAGCATGTTCGGGTGGATGACCTGGGGTGCCGTCCTGCTCGTCGGGCTGATCTGGGGGGCGATGACCCTCACCTACTGTCTCGCCAGCCGGGATGACTCCGCCGCGTCCATCCTCTGACGGGATGGACAGCGCGCCGCGCCTGTGGTATACTGGCAGCACGACATTGTATCACCTCTCAGGCAATGCCCAAACTTGCCTGAGCCGTCAGGAGGCGCAAGATGCGCATTATGGCAATCGACTACGGCGACGCGCGCACTGGCGTGGCGGTCTCGGATGCGCTGGGGATGCTGGCCGGGTTCACCACCGTCATCCACAGCCGCAGCCAGGACGAGGTGGTCGCCCAGCTCAAGGCCCTCGCGCGCGAGCACGGCGCGGAGGAGCTGGCCCTCGGCTGGCCAAAGAATATGGACGCCTCCCTGGGCGAGCGGGCGCAGCTCTGCCAGGCGCTGGCGGAGCGGCTGCGCGCGGAGACCGGCCTGCCCGTCACCCTCTGGGACGAGCGGCGGACGACGGTGGACGCCCACCGCATCCTGTCAGAGAACGGACGGCGGGGCAAGCGGCGCAAGAACACGGTGGACGCGGTGGCGGCGACGCTGATTCTGGAGGGCTTTCTCTCCTACCGGCGACTGCACCCGCGCGCGGAAGAGGAGGAATGAGACATGCTGCTCGATTCGGACGAGAAAAAAGTCATCCTCGCCCTGGAGGGGGAGGACGGCGAGACGGAGCCCTATGAGCTGATCGATCTGGTGGAATACCTCGGCCGGACTTTCGGCATCTTCCTGCCCGAAGGGCAGGAGGAAGGAGAGGTGGCCATCCTTGAGCTGGTGGGCGAGGACGACGAGCGTGCGGAGAACTACGCCCCGGTGGACGACGAGGGGCTGGAGCAGGCCGCCTTTGACCTCTTCCAGGCAAAGAACTTCGACCGCTTTGACTTTGGCGACAGCCAGTTCGGCACGGACGGCTCTCTGTTCTAAGGATAGGAACGGCCACGGCCCGGCACGGAGCAGCGCACTCCATGCCGGGCCGTGCGTTTTTTCCATCAGACGTGAAGCTGCCGGAAGACCTCGCCGATCTTGGCGTTAATGGTCAGGTTGGCGTAGCGGTCATAGTCGGTGGGCTGGAGGTTGATGAGCACCAGCTTGTTCCCGCCATAGTAGCGGATCAGCCCCGCCGCCGGGTAGACCACCAGCGAGGTGCCGCCGACGATGAGCATATCCGCCTTTCGGATGTAATCCACCGCGCGGTACATCACGTTCTCATCCAGCGCCTCCTCATAGAGCACCACGTCCGGCTTGATCAACCCACCGCAGCTGCAGCGCGGCAGGCCCTCGCCCCCGGCCACCGCCTCTACGCCGTAAAACTTCCCACAGCGCATGCAGTGGTTTCGCAGCACGGAGCCGTGCAGCTCGAGCACCTCGCGGCTGCCCGCCTTCTGGTGCAGGCCGTCGATGTTCTGAGTGATGACGGCGCGCAGCTTGCCCGCGCGCTCCAGCTCGGCCAGCTTTTTGTGCGCGTCGTTCGGCTGGGCCCCGAGTGGGAGCATCTTGTCCCGGTAGAAGCGGAAAAATCCCTCCGGCTTTTGCATGAAGTAGGTGTGGCTCAAAATGGTCTCCGGCGGCTCGCGGTATTTCTGGTGATAGAGCCCGTCCACACTGCGGAAATCGGGCACGCCGCTCTCGGTAGACACCCCCGCCCCGCCGAAAAAGACGATATTCTCGCTCTCGTCCAGCCATTGCTGCAGGCGGCGGATACTCTCTTGCAACTGATTCATTTCAAACGCTCCTCTCTGTCTGACTTCCGGGACGGCAGCCGCAGCGGCCTGGGAATCTGGCAAAATCTTATTATTTTGTGAATCCTGCCCACATCGGATTGACAAATCCCCCTGTTTCCCTATAATATATTATGAATCATTTTTCTACTACATTCAACCTTTTGCTTTCTGTTACAGGGAGAAACTGCTATGAAAAAATGTCCAGTCTGCGGCGTGGAGCACGCCGACAACGTACCTGTCTGCTCGATCTGCGGGACCCCGCTGACCTCGGGCGCCGTGGCGGAGAAGCCCGCCAGCCCCCCCCAGCCTGAGCCGGCCGCCTCCGCGCCCGACTTTGCCGCGGAAGATATCCGGGCCGCCGTCTCCTCTGTGGTCTCCCAAGTCGTGGACCATGCGGAAGAGTCCAAGCAGGAAAAGCCCTCCGCCGCCCCTCAGCCCGAGCCCGCCGCTGAAGCTCCGGCAGAAGCCAAGCCGGAGGACGACGAGCCGTTTGACGACGACTCCCCGTTTGTCGTCAACGCAATGCGCCCCACCGCCGAACAGCGCGCCCGCAAGGAGGCATCCGCTGCGCAGCCCGCCGGCGCGTCCGAGACCAGCGGGTCGTCTAAAGAACCCCGGAAACCCGCCGCCCGCCCGCGCGGCGGCAAAAAGCCGTCCGCCGGTCCGTCCAAGGGGACGGCGCACAAGCCCGCCCAGGAGCAGCCGTCCGCTGCGTCCGGCTCCTCCCGGACAGAGGGAGCCAAATCCTCCACCGGACGCTTCGCCACCGGCAAGACGGCCGCGCCGCGCAACACCGGCCGCCCGGCCGCCTCGCGCCACCAGCCGCCCGCCGCGCCCGTGGTGGACACCTCTGCCGTGGCCGCCGCCTCCGCCCAGAAGGTGCAGGAGGCGAAGCAAAACGCCATGGCCGCCAAGGCGCGCAGCGCGCAGAAGGGTTCTGTCTCGACGGACACCGGCGAATTCGACTGGTCCGAGCGCAAGCACAAGCGGCGTCAGCCTAAGACCACCACCCCGGTGATCGCCGCGGTCTGCGCCCTGCTGGCGCTGCTCATCATCGCCATGATTGTGCTCATCGGCCGGATGATCGCCGGGGATGGCAATCCCAACGCGGACGGCGGCACCCCCAACAGCGGCGTGTCCGACGGCGTGGAAGACGAGACCACCGACGGTCAGGACACCACCGATCCCAACGCTGCGGACGACAGCACGGCCGGCGAAACGGACGACACCACTGACGGCACTGAGGATATGAATACCCCGACGGATGAGACGGACACGCCCGAAACCCCGGACGACACGGCCGGCGACACCGCTGACGGGGAGACCGGCACGGAGACGGACGAAACTGCCCCCTCTGACACTGCGGAGACGGGCGGCGACGGCACCGAAACCGGCGACGGCAGCACGGACACCGCTGACGGCGGCAGCACCGGCGACACCTCCTCCGAGCGGCCCGCCCTGCCCTCCATCACCGAGGTGAACGACACGGTGTATGCCACCGCGAGCCTCCGGGTGCGCGACTATCCCAGCGCGGAGTACGGCGAGGTCATCAACTCCCTGTCCGCCGGGCAGGCGGTCACACGCACCGGCCGCTGCTCCAACGGCTGGAGCCGCGTGGAGATCGGCGGCGTGACCGGTTACGTATCGGAGAACTACCTGTCCACCACCCAGCCCGCCGACAGCAGCACAGGGGACACCACCCTGGATGGCATCACCATTACCGCTGTGGATGAGACCGTCTACGCCACCACCGGCGTCAACGTCCGCAACTATCCCAGCTCGACCGGAACTGTGATCAACACCCTCAGCCAGGGCCAGTCGGTCACGCGCACCGGCCGCTGCTCCAACGGCTGGAGCCGCGTGGAGATCGGCGGCGTGACGGGCTATGTCTACTCCGACTACCTGTCCACCTCCCAGTCCGGCGGGTCTGACTCCGGCAGCGGCAGTCTGGACGGCATCACCATCACGGAGGTCAACGAGACCGTCTATGCCACCACCGGCGTCAACGTCCGCGACTACCCCGGCTCCTCCGGCACCGTGATCAACACCCTCAGCCAGGGCCAGTCGGTCACACGTACCGGCCGCTGCTCCAACGGCTGGAGCCGCGTGCGCGTGGGCGGCGTGACGGGCTATGTCTACTCCAGCTACCTGTCCACCTCTCAGTCCGGCGGCGGGTCCGGCTCCGGCGGCGGTGCGAGCAGCAGCAGTTACATCCTGCCCGACAGCGACTCCCGTTACTACTCCCGCTCGGAGCTCTCCAGCCTGTCCGCCTCGGAGCTTCGCCTGGCCCGCAACGAGATCTACGCCCGCAACGGCCGGCGCTTCAACGACAGCTCCCTCCAGGAGTACTTCAACGACAAGACCTGGTACTCCGGCACGGTGGACGCCGCCACTTTTGACGCCAATATCAACAGCTATCTCAACGACTACGAGCTCGCCAACCTCCTGCTCATCATTGATCTGGAGAACGGCTGAGGAGGTCCCAGACCATACAAAGCCCTCCCACCCCAAGTCGGGGCGGGAGGGTCTTTGATCTTTTTACGTCTGTTGTCTTCCGTTATGGGTTTTCGGTCGAATCGCCCTGCTGGGCCTGTACTTCCTCCACGGCGGCGCGCACCGCCGCGACGACAAAGGCGGAAAAGGTACAGTCCCGGCCGCGTATCAGCTCCTCCACCTGCTCGATCAGGTCATTGGGGAACCGGATGGTCTTATTCGTCGTGGGCGGGACGGATGGGATTTTGAATGCCATCGAAATGTCACCTCTCTCAGCGGTTGGTCTCCGGCCGGTCGGTGCGCTCGAGCAGGTAGTCCACACTCACCTGATAAAAATCAGCCAGCGCGCACAGTACGCGGGGCGGAATCATCCGCTCCCCGCTCTCATAATAGGCGTAGGTCCGCTGCGAGACGCCGACCGCCGCGCCCACCGCCGCCTGCGTGAGGTCATGGTCCTCCCGCAGGTCACGAATTCTCCTGTATTGCTCCATGCAAATTCACCCACAAGGCGCCACGGCTTATTCCGCCCGGCGCCCTACCAGATAATCCAGCGAGACATGATAGAAGTCCGCCAGCTTCACCGCGAAGTCCAGCGGGAGCATCCGCTCGCCGCGCTCATATTTGAAATAGAGGGACTGGTCACAGCCCAAATAGCGTGCGATCTCCTGCTGCGTCAGGTCGGAATCCTCCCGCAGGTCGCGGATTCTCAGGTTCACATGCATTCCCCCGTTCCGTAATCACAAGGTAAGGTGACGGGCTGCTCTCCCCTACTCATATGGCGTTCTCCGGTCGGTGAGGCCGAGCAGATAATCCACGCTGGTGTGGTAAAGCCGCGCCAGCTCGATGAGCACCCGGGTGGGGATGTCGTTCTCCCCCGTCTCATATTTGGAATAGCCCGTCTGGGACATGTGAAGATACTCCGCCACCTGCGTCTGATTCAGATCGGCATCCTCGCGCAGGTCACGCAGGCGATAGGCCATCGCGGTCATCTCCTCTCCACCTCGATTGGAAAAGGCCGGGAACCATGCGGTTCCCGGCCAAACGATAGGTAAAATCAGGCAAACGGATTCTCCGAGGGATAGCGGTCTCCCTTCGGACGGTTGTAGTCGATCTCGTCGAGCGCGACGCCGAGATACTTGAAGACCTCATAGAGCGTCTTGCCGAAGTGGCCGAAGGCGACGGCGCCGTGGTGCGGATAGTTCTTCTCCACCAGCACATGGCGGTAGAAGCGGCCCATCTCGGGGATGGCGAAGACGCCGATGCCGCCGAAGGAGCGGGTGGCCACGGGCAGGACCTCACCCTCAGCGATGTAGGCGCGCAGCTTGGCGTCCGAGGTGGACTGCAGGCGGTAGAAGGTGATCTTGCCGGGGACGATGTCGCCCTCGAGGGTGCCGTTGGTGAACTCGGCGGGCAGGCTGCGGGCCATGATCTTCTGGTTGCGCATCTCGCAGCTGACCAGCTTGCTCGAGCAGGTGTTGCCGCAGTGGAAGCCCATGAAGGTGTCCTTCTGGGTGTAGCTGTACTTCGGGGCGATCTCCTGCTCATACATGTCACGCGGGACAGTATTGTTGATGTCCAGCAGGGTGACGGCGTCCTGGCTGACGACGGTGCCGATCACTTCGCTCAGCGCGCCAAAGATATCCACCTCGCAAGAGACAGGGATGCCGCGGGCAGTCAGGCGGGAGTTGACATAGCAGGGGACGAACTTGAACTCGGTCTGGAAGGCCGGCCAGCACTTGCCGGCGATGGCGACGTACTTGCGGCTGCCACGGTGGCCCTCAATCCAGTCCAGCAGGGTGATCTCATACCGGGCCAGGTCATTGAGGACCTCCGGCTTCTTGTTGCCGGTGCCCAGCTCGGCGGCCATGTCGGCGGCCACCTCCGGAATGCGCGGGTCGTCCTTGTGGCGCAGGAAGGAGGCATACAGGTCCAGCTCGGAGTTCTCCTCGATCTCCACGCCCAGGTCATACAGGCGCTTGATGGGCGCGTTGCAGGCCAGGAAATCCTGCGGACGGGGGCCGAAGGAGATGATCTTCAGGTTGCGCAGGCAGATGACCGCGCGCGCGATGGGGGCAAACTCCGCGATCATGTCGGCGCACTCCTCGGCGGTGCCCAGGGGATACTCGGGGATGTAGGCCTTCAGGTTGCGCAGGTAGAGGTTATAGCTGGCGTTGAGCATGCCGCAGTAGGCATCGCCGCGGCCGTCGAGCAGGCTGTCGCCCGACTCCTCCGAGGCGCCCACCACCATGCAGGGACCGGGGAACTCCTTGACCAGCAGGGTCTCGGGGGTCTCGGGGCCGAAGTTGCCCAGGAAAACCACCAGGGCGTCCACGCCGGCGGCCTTCACGTCCTCGAGGGCGCGAAGCATGTCCTTCTCATTCTCCACACAGACGGGGCACTCGTAGATGCTGCCATACTTCTTCTCATAGGCCTCGACGACGGCCTTGCGGCGGCCCTCCGACAGGCTCATGGGGAAGCAGTCGCGGCTGACGGCGACAATGCCCAGCTTTTCCTTGGGAATGTTGATCATAGCCTGATACCTCCTTGTGTATCGCTTACAGAGCTGACTGGTCCGGCGGGGTCCGCCGGCCTTTTCTTCGTCTAGTATAACATGACATGGCGCAAATAGGAACCTGTTCTTTGTGGAATTCAGCCGATAATTTTGCGATTTTTGCCTTTCGGATGAGTTCTCGCGCGGCGGCGGCAGGTTTGCCTTTTCTTTTTCCGGCAAACTGTGGTACACTGAGGGAAAATGGACGGAAGGGAGGCGGCGGTATGCCCCATCAACTGACAGATCCGGTGCAGTCCCTGCCCGGCATCGGCCCGGCCCGGGCCAAGCGGCTGGAGAAGCTGGGCATCCGCACCGCGCAGGACCTGCTGTTCTGGTTCCCCCGCCAGTACGAGGACCGGCGGGAGTGCCGCTCCATCCGCGAGGCCCCGGAGGACCGGCCGGTCTGTGTGCGGGCGATCATCGCCACCGCCCCGCGCCTGTCCTACATCCGCAAGGGCCTGGAGCTGGTCAAGGTGAACGCGGTGGACGAGGCGGACGCGATGGAGCTGACCTTCTTCAACCAGAGCTATCTGAAGACCTCTCTCCGTCCCGGCGAGAGCTACCTCTTTTACGGCAAGGTAGAGCGCCACGGCAGCCGGTACACGATGACCAACCCCGTCCTCGAGCCGGAGGCGGGCGCCCGCTTCACCCGGCGAATCATGCCGGTCTACCCGCTCACGGCCGGCATCTCCAACAACCTGCTCGCCGGGGCGGTGCTGCGCATTCTGGAGGACTGCGCCCAGCAGCTCACCGACCCCCTCCCGGCCGCGCTGCGGCGGGAACATGCGCTGGCGGAGTACGCCTACGCGGTGCAGACGGTCCACTTCCCCCCCTCCTGGGAGGAGCTGGAGATCGCGCGGCGGCGGCTGGTATTTGAGGAGCTGTTCTTTCTCTCCGCAGGGCTGGCCATGCTCCGCCGCAGCCGCGACTGGGGGCGGGGCGTCCCCTGCAAGTCGTACGACGCGGAGGAATATCTCCACACCCTCCCCTTCTCCCTCACCGGGGCGCAGCGGCGCGCGCTGGACGAGGCCTTCGCCGACCTCTGCTCCGGCACGCCGATGAACCGGTTGATCCAGGGCGACGTGGGCAGCGGCAAGACGGTGGTGGCCGCCGCCTGCGCCTGGCTGCTGGCGAAAAACGGCTTCCAGTCCGCCCTGATGGCTCCGACGGAGATTTTGGCCGAGCAACACTACAACACCCTCGCCCCGCTGCTGGCCAGGAGCGGGCAGCGGGTGGGCCTGCTCACCGGGGCGATGAGGGCCGCGGAAAAGCGCGCGGTCTACGCAGATCTCGCGGACGGTTCCCTTGACCTCGTAGTGGGGACCCACGCCCTGCTCTCGGAGGGGGTGTCCTTCCGCCGGCTGGGGCTGGTGATCACAGACGAGCAGCACCGCTTCGGCGTGGCACAGCGGGCGGCGCTGGCCGCCAAAGGCGAGGGGGAGGCGCGGCCCCACGTCCTCGTCATGTCCGCCACCCCTATCCCGCGCACGCTCGCCCTGCTCGTCTACGGCGATCTGGAGGTCTCCGTCATCGACGAGCGCCCGCCCGGCCGCCGGGAAGTGCAGACCACCCTGATCGGAGAGCGCAAGCGCCCCCAGCTCTACGGCTTTATCCGCAAGCAGGTCGGGGAGGGGCACCAGGTCTATCTGGTCTGCCCCGCCGTGGAGGAGGGAGAGGTCCCTGCCGCCGCCGGGCCGGAGCGCAAGGCAGCCGCCCCCTACGCCGAGGTGCTGCAAAAGCACGTCTTTCCCGACCTGCGCGTCGGCCTGGTCCACGGCAAGCTCAAGAGCCGGGAAAAAGAGACCGTGATGGCCGACTTCGGGCGGGGGGAGATCGACATCCTTGTGGCCACCACCGTGATCGAGGTGGGGGTAGACGTGCCCAACGCCACGCTGATGGTGGTGGAGAACGCCGAGTGCTTCGGCCTCTCCCAGCTCCACCAGCTGCGCGGGCGGGTGGGCCGCGGAGAGAGCCAGTCCTACTGCGTCCTCGTCTCCTCCGCCCAGTCGCCGGAGACGCGCCAGCGTCTGCGCGTGCTGTGTGAGAGCAGCGACGGCTTTCACATTGCGGAGGAGGACCTCCGGCTGCGCGGCCCGGGCGACTTCTTCGGAAACCGGCAGCACGGCCTGCCGCCGCTCAAGGTGGCCGACCTCGCCGCCGACACCCGCGTGCTGCACGAGGCGCGCGAGGCCGCCGC
Organism: Candidatus Onthomonas avicola; assembly: GCA_018710845.1. Taxonomy (GTDB): domain Bacteria; phylum Bacillota; class Clostridia; order Oscillospirales; family Oscillospiraceae; genus Onthomonas; species Onthomonas avicola. The sequence continues at coordinate 9,088 of DVJB01000061.1, read as the reverse complement.
CGCGCTGCTGGAGGAGGACCCCGAGCTGACGGCGCTGGAGCACCGCGGCATCCGTGCGCGCGTGGAGCAGATGTTTCAGGACAGCCGAGATACCATGAATTAAAAAGGAGAGATCAGACATGAGCGAGACAAGCAAGCGCATGGAGCGCTGCCGCGCCCTGCGCGCGGACACCACCCGCCATTACAACTGCGCCCAGGCCACCTTTGTGCCGGTGGCCGAGTCGCTGGGGATGGACACAGAGACCGCCTGCCGGATCGCCGCGCACTTTGCCGCCGGTATGGGGATGGGCGCCACCTGCGGCGGCGTGACCGGCGGGCTGATGGCCCTCGGCCTGGCCGGAGCGGACAAGAAGACGGCGCAGGAGTTCCTGCGCCGGGTCCGGGCGGCACACGACGGCGCGCTCGACTGCGCCGAGCTGCTGCGGCGCGACCGGGCGCTGGGCCACACCGAGCGCAAGCCACACTGCGACGCCATGGTCTTTGCGTGCCTGGCGCTGGTGGAGGAGCTGCTGGCAGATCAATAATCAGAGTCTCCGTCCGGACGGAGGCTTCCACTCCGGCAAGCCAGGTGCGCCGGGGTGCGAGGTCCGCTCGTCCGGGCGGATCTTGTTTTTTTTATCCTTTCCATCATTTGGATGGGGACACGACGACGCGGTTCAAAAAACTTTTCAAAATTTCCTCTTGCTTTTTCGCCAATCTGTGTTACAATAGGGAGGGAATTCAATTACTTTTCTAAAAGTTTGGGTGTGGTGATAGGAACTATGGCAACTTTTAATACCGCTGAACTGCGCCGTCAGAACCGCAATCGCGTCTTTCGGTATATCTATTCTTCCGGCCATCCGGTCACAAAACAGGACATTGCGCAGGCCCTCTCTCTCAGCCTGCCGACCGTGGGGCAGAACCTGAAGGAGCTGCAGGAGGCCAACCTGCTGGAATTCCAGGGCACATTTGACTCTACCGGGGGCCGCAAGCCGCGGGCGATTGGCGTGTCCAACAATGTTCGCTGCGCCATCGGCGTCTACCTCGGGCACCGGCGGATCCATCTGGCGTGCATCAACATCCGCGCGCAGCTGATCTGCAGCCAGCGTGTCTCCCGGCCCATCGCCAACGACGATGCGTACGCCTCCTTCCTGGCGCAGGCCATCGAGGACTTTATTCAAACCAATGAGATTGACACGGAGCGTCTGCTCGGCATCGGCATCGCCGTCTGCGGCGTCCCGCAGCCGGACACGGGCAAGGTGACCATGTCCCCTGTCCAGCCCGTCTCTGAGCTGGATATGAACCTGCTGGCGAGCCATATCCCCTATCCGGTGATCTTTGAAAACGACGCGAACGCGGGGGGGCTGGCCACCTGGTGGGTCAACCCGGAAAAACGGAACATGGTCTACATGTTCCTGCACCGCGGCCTGGGCGGCGCGATGCTGCTTGGCGGCACGCCCTACCACGGCAGCACGCTCCACGGCGGCGAGTTCGGGCACATGCGCATTGACCCCAATGGCCCGGTCTGCGGCTGCGGGCAGAAGGGCTGTCTGGAGGCCTTCTGCTCCACCAAGCGCCTGTCGGAGGACCTCGGTATCAGCATTGACGCCTTCTTTGAGGGCCTGCAGAGCGGTAACGCAGAGTATCAAAAGATCTGGGAGGAATACCTCGACCATCTGGCCATCGGCATTACAAACATCCATCTCGTGCTCGACTGCCAGGTAGTGCTCGGCGGTCTGCTGGGCGGCTATATCGGCCCATATCTGTACGATCTGCGCGCCAGACTCCAGAAACTGGCCACATTTGAGACGGACGGAAGCTACTGCACCATCTCCAGCTTCGGCTACTGGGCCACCTGTGTCGGCGCGGCGCTCAACTTTGTCTCTCAGTTTATGGATCAAATCTGACAATCTTGCGTTTTCTCTGTGCCCCGGTGCTGATACCCCTTGCGCCGGGGCACCGCTGTGTGTATAATATAACCAGTCATTTGCCGCTTTTCTGTTTAAAACGAACAAAAAACGGCAAAATTCGAACACAAAACATCATACCGTCGATAAGGAGTGTGAGCAAACCATGACCGCAGCTGAAAAAAAGCAGCTCGCCATCACCGCCTGCAAGGTGCGCATGGGCATCGTCACCGCGACCCACGGCGCCAAGGCCGGCCACCCCGGAGGCAGCCTCTCCGCCGCCGACCTGTTCACCTATCTGTACTTTAAGGAGCTGCACGTCGACCCTTCCAATCCCAAGATGGACGAGCGCGACCGCTTTGTCCTCTCCAAGGGTCACACGGCGCCCGGCCTGTACTCCGCGCTGGCGCTGCGCGGCTTCTTCCCGGTGGAGGACCTGCCGACGCTGCGGCACATTGACAGCTACCTCCAGGGACACCCCAATATGAACACCGTCCCCGGCGTGGACATGTCCACTGGCTCCCTCGGCCAGGGCATCTCCGTGGCCGCCGGCATGGCCAAGGGCGCCAAGCTCCAGGGCAAGGACTACCGCGTCTACACCCTGCTCGGCGACGGCGAGATCCAGGAGGGCCAGGTCTGGGAGGCGCTGATGTTCGGCGCGCACTATCACTTGGACAACCTCTGCGTCATCATTGACAACAACGGCCTGCAGATCGACGGCAAGGTGTCCGACGTCATGAGCCCCTATCCCATCCCCGAGAAGCTGCGCGCCTTCGGCTATGCGGTCGCGGAGATCGACGGGCACGACTTTGACCAGATCGAGGCGGCCATGACCCTGGCCCGCGCGACCAAGGGCAAGCCCTTCGCGATCGTGATGAAGACCACCAAGGGCAAGGGCGTGAGCTACATGGAGGACAAGGCCGGCTGGCACGGCAAGGCCCCCAACGACGAGGAGTACAAGATCGCCATGGACGAGCTGAACGCTCAGCTGGCAGAACTGGAGGCGAACTGATATGGCAGACGTGAAGAAAATTGCCACCCGTGAGAGCTACGGCAACGCCCTGAAAGAGCTGGGCGCACAGCATCCCGACCTGGTCGTGCTGGACGCTGACCTGGCCGGCGCCACCAAGACCGGCACCTTCCAGAAGGCCTTCCCCGACCGGCACATCGACTGCGGCATCGCCGAGAGCAATATGATCTGCGTCGCCGCCGGCCTGGCCACCACCGGCCTGGTCCCCTTCGCCTCCTCCTTTGCCATGTTTGCCGCCGGCCGCGCCTTTGAGCAGGTGCGCAACAGCATCGGCTATCCCCACCTGAACGTCAAGATCGGCGCGACTCACGGCGGCATCTCCGTCGGCGAGGACGGCGCGTCCCACCAGTGCTGCGAGGACTTCGCCCTGATGCGCACCATCCCCGGCATGGTGGTCATGAGCCCCTCGGACGACGTGGAGGCCCGCGCCTGCGTCAAGGCGGCCTACGAGCATGTCGGCCCGGTCTACATGCGCTTCGGCCGCGCGGCCTGCCCCGTCTTCCACAGCGAGGACTACCAGTTTGAGATCGGCAAGGGCGAGGTGGTCTGCGATGGCTCCGACGTGGCCATCATCGCCACCGGCATCATGGTCGCCGAGGCGATCGAGGCGGCCAAAGCGCTCGCCGCGGACGGCATCTCCGCCCGCGTGATCAACATCTGCACCATCAAGCCGCTGGACGAGGCGCTGGTGCTCCAGGCCGCGCGCGAGTGCGGCAAGGTCATCACCGCCGAGGAGCACTCCGTCATCGGCGGTCTGGGCGAGGCGGTCTGCAGCCTGCTCGCCGAGAAGCTGCCCACCCCCGTCCGCCGCATCGGCGTAAACGACGAGTTCGGCCACTCCGGCCCCGCCGCCGCCCTGCTCAAGCAGTTCGGCCTGAGCGCGGAGCACATCGTTGAGGTCGCCAAGTCCTTCTAACCCTCTCACTTCCCGCGGCAAACCGGCGGGCGCGGGCAGCGGTCTATCCCTGCCGCGCGCCCGCCGCCGCTTTTCTCTTACCCTATCGCAGAGGAGGTCTGCTCTATGCCCATCACCAGCCAGCCCTTTGGCTGCACCCGGGACGGCCGCGCCGTCACCGAATACCGTATCTCCAACGCCAACGGCATGTCCGTCTCCGTGCTCTCCTACGCCGCCTCGCTGCGCGCCATCGTGGTGCCTGACCGGGAGGGCCGTCCGGTGGACGTCGCGCTCGGCTATGACACCGTCGCGGAGTATGAGGACGACGCCTGCTTCTTTGGCAACCTGGTCGGCCGGTTCGCCAACCGCCTGCGCAAGGCCCGCTTCTCCCTGGACGGCAAGACCTGGCAACTTGTCCCCAACGAGGGAGAAAATCACCTCCACGGCACTTACTGCAACCGCGTGCTGGAGGGACGCCCGGAGGGGAATTCGCTGATTTTCACATTCCTCAGCCCGGACGGCGAGGAGGGGTACCCCGGCAACCTGAACGTCCGCTACAGCTACACGCTCACAGAGGACAACCGTCTGATTCTGGACTACCAGGCCGCGACGGACAGGCCCACCATCGTCAACCTCACCAACCACGCCTACTTCAACCTCTCCGGCCACGGTGCGGGCGATATCCTGGACATCGAGTTGCAGCTCAACGCCTCCCGCTTCACCGAGGGGGACGCGGAAAACCTGCTCACCGGCCGCATCCTCCCGGTGGAGGGCACGCCGTTTGACTTCCGCACGCCCAAGCCGATCGGCCGCGACCTTGGCGCGGACCACCCGATGCTCCGCTCCGCCTCTGGCTACGACCTGAATATGGTTCTCGACGCGCCCGGCCTGGACGCGCCCGCCGCCCGTGCCTTTTCCCCGCGCACCGGCATCACGATGGACTACTACACCACGCAGCCGGGCACCCAGTTCTACAGCGGAAACTTCGTCATCGCCGCCGACGGCGTCACGCCGCGCAATGGCAAGGGCGGAGCCCAATACGGCCGCCACAGCGCCTTCTGTCTGGAGAGCCAGCACTATCCCTGCTCCCCCGACTTCCCCGACTTCCCCTCCGTCGTGCTGCGCCCGGGCGAAACCTATCATGAGACCGCCGTCTACCGCTTCGGCGTCCGGTGATCTGAAATCTTGCCGTCTAACACACAAAATTCCCCTCCTCCGGGTTTCCATACCGGAGAAGGGGAATTTTTATGGCCCAAGGCTCACATAATACGGTCAGTAACCGGCGGCTCCAGCCGCAGGGCGTCAAAGAAACGGTAATACGGCAGCAGCCAGCGAAATCCGTCCGCCACCGCGCGCCAGAGGTCGGGGGAGCAGAGCAGCTCGTCCGGCGCGCTGGCATGGGTGATCATAATGCTCTTGCGGTTTACCCACGGGTCGAGCAGTTCGGAGAGCTGGAGCTTCGGCCGCCGGTAGGTCTCCCCGCCGAGCTGAAAACGCTCCTGCCGAGCCAGGCGGCGGGCGAGCCGCTCCATCTCCTCCCGCTTGCGCAGGACGGTGCGGCGGTAGCGCTCCATGTCCCGCGGCGCGCCCCAGTAGCCGCAGCCGTACTCATAGCCCTCCGGCGCGATCTCAAACCAGAGCGACGGCCCGCCGTGCCAGTCGTCGCGGTCATAGGGCCGCTCCAGGCTGAGCCAGAGATGCTCCTTGTACGGCCCTCCGTAGCGCACCCGCCGCGCGTCGCGGTAGATGCGCGTCACCCGCAGCTGCATCTCGAGGTCCGGGTTTTCCTCCCCGACGCTCTCGAGCAGATGCGCGCCGAGGTCCTGCATCGGGCGGTAGAGGGTGTTCAGATACTCCTCCTTGTGCGCCTGAAACCAGCTTCGCTCGTTGTTGAAGCGAATGCCCCAGAGAAATTGAATCGTCTCGTCAGAAAACAGATGATCCATCCCATACCTCCTCAGCTGGCCCGGTAATAGCTGTACGCCTCCGGCGTGGAGGAGATGAGATTGCCGTCCCCGTCGTAGAGGTTGCGGTAGGTCTGCACCTTATAGCCGGTGTGGTGGCTGCCCTCGCCCGTCTCGGCGGGGATGACCTCCAGTGTCTCGCTGACGATATCCACGTGGATATCGTCCGTCTTGGTGCCGCGGATGGAGATGGTCAGACGTCCGCCGGAATAGGAGGCGTCCACCCGGAGGGGATAGTCCGTGTTGTTGGCAAACTCATACTCCGGTCCGCCCCAGGAGACGGTGGCGTCCAGCCCCAGGCCGATATAGCTCGAGGCATAGGTGTGGTTCACCCGCGTGACGATTTCCAGATTGGAGTACAGGCAGGCCGCGTAGAGGGTGGAGGACACCTGGCAGATGCCGCCGCCCACCTCCTGCACCGTCTCGCCGTTCAGGTAGGCCGGCGCGGCGGAGAAGCCGCGCGCCGTGGTCCGCTCCCCCACCACGTCGTTGTAGTTGAACACCTCGCCCGGCATGAGAATCACGCCGTCGCAGAACTCCGCCGCCAGGCGCACGTTCTCCCGGCGGCCGCTCGAACCGGAGACGCTGGTGGTGTAGCTGCCCAGCTCGTCGCGGAAGAGGCACTCCTCCAGCTCCTGCGTCGTGATCTCCGGCTCGGTGAAGACCAGGTCCACCGTCACCGTCTCGCCCGGCGCGGCCGCCTCGAGCGCCGCCTGCGCCGCCTCCACATCAAAGGAGACGCCGTCTGTCGATTCCACGATGGCGTAGTCGTTCTCCGGGTCCAGCGTCGCGTCCTGCGGGGCGGTGTAGACCTCGTCATAGACACTCTGCACGTCCAGCGCAGCGGCCGTGCTGGACAGGGTCGCGCTGTCAATCACGCCGCCGTCGAGTGCCGCGCCGGAGGCGACCAGTTCAGTGATCTGCCCGGCCAGCGTCTCCACGTCGGCCACCACGCCGTCGGTTCCCTTGGTAAAGGTCACGCTCTGCTCCCCCACCTCATAGGTGGTGCCGGAGGCGGTGTCCACCGCCCCGATTCCGCTGTCCGAAATCGCATCGAGCAGGCCGGCCCGGTCGCCCACCTCCGGCAGCACCTCGCCGCTCCAGGGGGTGAACTGCGCGCTGAGCCAGTCCAGGCCGCGGGTGAAAAAGCTGCCATGTCCGCGCTCCATCGCCTCGTCCAGCGCCGTTCCGGCATCCAGGACGAGGACATTGCGCCCCTCATCCCAGAGAGAGACGGTGTACTCCTCCCCCTCCAGGGAGACGGTCACCGCCGCACCCTGATAGTCTGATCGGAAGTCCTCCTGCAGCGCCTCCTGTGCCTGCGTCCGCGTCAGTCCGCCGAGGGCCACGCCGTTGATCTCCGTGTTGGGCAGCAGCACGCTCTGGTCCACCATGGCGCACAGGGCGACATACGCCCCGCCCACCAGCACCAGGCAGATCACCAGCGCCGCCAGCGCGGCGCGCACACCGGCGGTACGACGCGCCTTCTTTGTCTTCGCGCCCGGGCGCTTTTTCTTTGTCGCCACTTGTCTCGCCATTTTTTCGCTCCATTTTGTAAAATAATCTCGTTCGGAGAGGCTTTTCTCCCCGTTTTGTCAGTATATCGAATCCATGCGGAAATTTCAAGCGCAATCAGGCTTTCCTGTCTTGCAAATTTGTGCCGTCATTGTTATAATAGCCATGAAGAAATCATTGCGGCGGATGAAAATTGTGCTTTTCTCACACAGGCGGACCGCGGCGGCAGTGATGCGATTTTTTTCGCTTAGGAGGTCCATTTTATGCGCCATTTTATCGGAATTGACATTGGAGGCACCAATATTGCCGTCGGCATCGTCGCCGAGGACGGCTCGCTGGTCAAAAAACTCAGCGTACCCACCGGAGCGGACCGCGGCCAGCAGGAGCTGATCGACGACATGATCGCCTCCGTTCGCGCCGTATTGGAGCTGGCCGGGATGACGCTCTCCGATATCGCCTCCGTCGGTATCGGCGTGCCCGGAGCCGTCACACCGGACGGCACGGTGATCCGCGCGGTCAACCTGGGCTGGAGACATGTGCCGCTGGCCGATATCATGTCAAACGCGCTCGGTCTGCCGGTCTATCTCGGCAACGACGCCGACTGCGCCGCCCTGGGCGAGGTGGTCGCCGGCAGCGGCAGCAACTGCAACAGCGCCCTGATGATCACGCTGGGCACCGGCATCGGCGGCGGCTTTATTGTCGGCGGTAAGATTTTCACCGGCTGCACCGGCCAGGGCACCGAGCCGGGCCACTTCACCTTCCTGTACGGCGGCGAGCTGTGCGGCTGCGGCCGCCGCGGCTGCTTTGAGACCTACGCCTCCGCCACCGCGCTCATCCGCCAGACCCGCCAGGCGATGGAGAAAAACCCTGACTCCAAGATGTGGGCACTGGTGGACAATGATCTGGACAAGGTCAACGGCAAGACTCCCTTCGACGCGGCCAAGCTGGAGGATGGGACCGCCCGCGCCGTCATCGCCCAATACATTGACTATCTGGGACAGGGCATCGCCAGCCTGGTCAACTCCTTCCGGCCGGAGCTGGTCATTATGGGCGGCGGCATCTGCAATCAGGGCGACTACCTGATGATTCCGCTCAACGAGTCCATCCGCAAGTACTGCTATGCTCCGGACGAGCTGACGCCTCCGCCCGCCGTGCGCGCCACGCTGGGCAACGACGCCGGCATCATCGGCGCGGGCGCGCTGCAGATGTCGATGGAGAAATCTTAAGATCAGTTTGCCCGCCGAAGCGGCGCGGCACTCCGCCCGCCGGCTGGGAAAAACAGTCGTTTTTCCGGGCACAGACAGCACCCCCTGAGACATTCCCCCGTCTCAGGGGGTGTGTATATCTGCCAGCTTGGCTCCTCTTGATTTTTCGAATAAAAATCGGAAAACAAAGACCATGGGATAGGGACAGAACCTTTCGCCGCCCTGCTGCGGGCTGGACGCCGACGCGACGGAAGGTGGTCCGCTGCCAACGGCTGGAAGATCACGCTGGTGGCCGGCGGCACGGAGGCGCAGGACTGCGCCATCGCAGAATATGTTGTCTCCGTCTTTGTTCGGGCGGTTTCAGCGGCCTGAGCAGATTTTGCCCGCCCGGTGCTCACAGCACAGCCCACAGAGAAAACCCGATAAAGCGTCAACGCCCCAGGACATTGCGTCCTGGGGCGTTTGAGGCTGTCAAAAAAGTGTTTTTGACAGCCTTTCGCGCAAATGCAAGCATTTGCGCGAGTCTGCAGTCCGACTGCGCGCACGGATTTTTGTTCCAAAAATCCGCACACTTGCCGGACTATTAGTATTTT
>DVJB01000060.1 GCA_018710845.1 Candidatus Onthomonas avicola | reverse complement strand
GCGCACGGATTTTTGTTCCAAAAATCCGCACACTCGTCGGACTATCAGTATTTTTGGCCCGGTACATGCCCGTGCCAAAAATGAATTGGACTCTATTTGGCTCTTCGAGCCAAACTCGGTGAGACCTTTTTGACACTATGAAGGGCCGGCACAATGCGCCGGCCCATACTTTATGCCGCAATCGCCCGCTCAGAACGTGACGGTTCTCGGCGGTGCAGTGAAGGAGGAGAAGGTGGCGGTCCCGTTCGTGAGGGCGAAAATCTGCGTGTTCCCGTCCCCCGGCTGGTACATGCCCCGCAGAGAGGGATAGGCGTCGAGCATGTGCTCCTGGGCCGCGAGGTCAGGCACCTCCACCGCCGTGGCCGACACGCGCAGCCAGCGCCCGTCGGCAGAGCAGGCGCACAGCTCCACCTGCGGGTGGGCCAGCATCTGTCGGGAGACCTCCTTTCGCGCGCCGGTTTGAATAGTGAGCTGTCCGTTGTAGAGGTCAATCGTGCCGAACGGACGAACCCGCGGCTGAGTGCCGTCCAGCGTGGCAAGGTAGTAGGTGCCGCACTGCTTCAAGAAATCGTATACTTCCTGCATAAGCGTCTGCCTCCTTTGTCCCTAGAGGGGAAGATACTGTTATTATAGAACGGGACGAGACGAACTGCAAGGGAGCGGCGCTTTTCCGCCCGCGCGCGGAAAAGCGGTTGCCGCCGCGGTCCGGCAGTGCTACAATAAGCGAGATGCGGTGTTTTGGAGGGGAACATAGGATGAGCCGAAAACTGATCTTTTTAGACATTGACGGCACACTGGCCCTGCCGGGCACGACGGCGCCGGTGCCCTCTGCCCTGCGGGCGATCCGCGACGCACAGGCGCGGGGGCACAGGGTCTTTCTCAGCTCGGGTCGGAACCTGGCGATGATCCGCCCCTTCCTCGGCTACGGGTTTGACGGCGTAGTGGCCAGCGCGGGCGGCTATATCCGCTGCAGAGACCGGGTGCTCTACGACTGCCCGATGACGGACGCCCAGCGGGATGAGACACTCCGCCTGCTGGGGGAGGGGCACGTCCTGCGCACGGTAGAATGCCTGGAGGAGACGTACAGCGACGACCTCGCGGAGGCATTTCGTGACGCCGATCCCAAGCTGATGAACAGCGAGATGATGCGCTGGCACCGCCAGTGCAGCGAAAACCTGGGGATGCGCCCGCTGGCGGAGTACGGCGGCGAGCCGGTATACAAGGTGGCCTTCCTCTGCGCCCGTGAGGATCAGCTCGATTCGGCTCGGGCGCGGCTGGAGGGGGACTTTGCCTTCTGCACCTACCGCTCTGACAGCGGCGGATATCTCAACGGGGAGCTGATCAACCGCTCGTTTGACAAGGGACGTGCCCTGCTGCGCGTCTGCGAGGCCCTCGGCGTGGACGCATCGGACACGGTGGGATTTGGGGACAACCTCAACGACCTGGAGCTCATCCAGACGGCGGGGACCGGCGTCTGCATGGGCAACGGCCACCCCGATCTCAAGGCGCGCGCGGACCTCATCTGCCGGCCGATCGAGGAGGATGGCCTGGCCTGGGCCTTTGTCCACCTCGGCCTCGCGGACCGCCGGTCAGTATGGGAGGCATGAGACTGCTTGGCCGGCGAGAGCTTTGTTGAAGTGTAGCCCCCGCCGTATCTGTGAGGATATACGGCGGGGGCTGCTATCTTAGGGGGATTCTAAGGGCTTATAGACTGGGACTGCGCTTTTCGATTTGGCTTTCTTTTGATGGCCAGCAATTTCATATAGTCATCAAATTCGGCTGTATCGGTCGGCTCAAACATGACCCATTTTCCATCGCGATAGGTTGTTGCCTCATCATATTGCCTGCAAACGGCATTGGAGAGAGTACCTCTTATATTTTCAAATTTTGTTCGTTCCTCTTTCCCAAAGATAATCATGAGACCGACGCAATTGCTTTTTGCGTATAGGCAACAGAGTGTTTTGCCGCCTCTGCGGTATTTGTACTCGTAAGTCCACTTCTTGCCGCCGGCATTCCATAATCGGTCCATTTCATATTTTTCATCAATGGCCGAACATAGCGCTTGCCAAACGTCGAACAAAGATTGTCCAAGCAATTCAGTCATAGCTGATGGAGATGGTATGGTTTCCAACACGGTATCCCCTCCGTAAATTTAGAATCGGCCCCTCTGACACCGGGAAAGCATCTCGAAAAACCACGCGAGAACGCCGACGGAATGTCCAAACCCGCGCTCTATCCGTCAGCTCCGGCGGAGGTAGTCCGCTGCCTCACGCCCTGCCTCGGCGGCCAGACGTTCCTCGTCAACGCCGGTGAGACGGCCGTGCGCGACGGCGATCTCTCCATTGATCACGGTGTAATCCACTGCGCCCTTCCAGCCGACTGTGCCGAGCAGACTCTTCGGGTCTCCACAGGCGGCGGTGAGCTCCAGATGCCGTGTGTCGAGCAGGAAGAAATCCGCGCACTTGCCCACCTCCAGGCTGCCGATCTCCGCCTCCCGGCCGAGCAGGCGCGCGCTGCCGATGGTGGCCAGCTTGAGCATGTCGTAGCCGGAGGGGGCGCGCTCGCTCGCGTGCAGCCGGTGGAGCAGATAGCCCACCCGGAGCTCCTCGAGCAGGTTGGAGCCGTCGTTGCTCGCGCTGCCGTCCACGCCGAGGCCAACCGGCACGCCGAGGGCAAGCATTTCCGGAATGCGCGCCACGCCGGAGGAGAGCTTCATGTTGGATACCGGACAGTGACACACGCCGGTGCCGGTCGCGGCCAGCAGGCGCAGCTCCGCGTCGTCAAAGTGAATCCCGTGGGCGTACCAGACGTCGGGGCCGACCCAGCCCAGCTGCTCCATATACGCCAGTGGGCGCACGCCGGCGGTCTCGAGCATAAAGCGCTCCTCGTCCTTGGTCTCACACAGGTGGGTGTGCAGCCGCACGCCCAGCTCGCGGGCGAGTACGGCGCTCTCGCGCAGCAGGTCCGCCGAGACGGAGAAGGGGGAGCAGGGCGCGAGGGCCACGCGGCACATCGAGCCGAAGGAGGGATCGTGGAAGCGGCGGACTGCCTCCTCGCTGTCGCGCAAGATCTCGTCCACCGTCTGTACGACGGAGTCCGGCGGCAGGCCCCCGTCCTTGCGCGAGCGGTCCATGCTCCCGCGCGAGAGGTGGAGCCGCACGCCGAGGGTCCGCGCCGCCTCCCGCTGCGCGCCGAGCAGGTCGCCCGCAGCCTGGGGAAAGACGTAGTGGTGGTCAAAGACGGTGGTACAGCCGGTCTTGACCAGCTCCCCCAGCCCGACGAGGGAGGAGCGGTATACCGTCTCCTCCCGCAGACCCTTCCAGATCTCGTAAAGGGCGGTGAGCCAGTCAAAGAGTTCGAGGTTCTGCACCTGCGGCAGGTTGCGCGAGAAGACCTGATAGAGGTGGTGATGGGCATTCACCAGACCGGGGTAGCAGAGCATTCCCGTTCCGTCGAGCACCTGGTCCGCCGTCGGGGCCTCCGGGCCGATGGAGCGAATAATGCCGCCCTCGCAGTAGAGATTGACGTCTTGGTAGACCCGGTCCGCTCCGTCACAGGAGACGAGGGCGGCAAGATTTCGAATCAGCAGGCTTGACATTATGATCCTCCTTTCACGCGTCCCGGTCGACGGCGACCTGGCAGGCCTCCATGGCTCGCAGCGCGTTTTCGTGCCGCTCCGGGGTGACCCCGGCGCAGCGGCCGGCGAGTACCCGGATGGGGACCTCCGGAAGAGCCGCCTTCAGGCAGAGCGCGTTGGAGATCACGCAGATATCGGTACACACCCCGCAGAGCACCAGCTCATCTACCGGTTGCTCGCGGTGGATCTCAGTCAGATACGCCGCCAGCTCGGTGGAGCCAAAGGTGGGCTTGTCAAAGACACGGCAGCGGTGCGCACGCGCAAATGCGTCCAGCTCCGGGGCGAGCTGCCAGCCCTCCGTGCCGCGCACACAGTGGACGACGGGGAGATTGCGGCCCTCCTGCGTGTTCAGATAATCCTCGGTGTGGGTGTCGCGGGTGAAGAGGACGGGCCCGTCCCAGGACTGGACGGCGTCCAACACGGCGGGCAGGATGGCGGCGGCCTCCGGCGTGCCCAGCGCGCCGTCGATGAAGTCGCACTGCATGTCAATGACGATAAGAAAACGGTTCATTTGGATGACCTCCTTTTGTTGACAGAGAGCAGCGGATATGCTAGAGTAAATGGGACAAATTGTCCGGGTGAGCACCTACCGACCGTAAGGCTGAGGCTTTGCGGTCGGTTTTTCATCCTTCAGACATCACAGGAGGGAGATCTATGGTACAGCAACTCTGGCCGGTCGCGCTCGTCGTGCTGGCCAACTGCGTCTACAACATCACGACAAAATCCACCCCGTCGCAGGCCAACGCCTTCGCCTCTCTGACAGTGACCTATCTGACGGCGGCGGCCGCGTCGCTGGCGCTGCTGCTGGCGGGCCGGGGCGGCGGCGCGCTGGGGGAGTTTTCCAGCCTGAACTGGACCGCGCCCGTGCTCGGCCTGTCTGCCGTCGGGCTGGAAGTGGGCTATATCTTCCTCTACCGCGCGGGCTGGAAGGTGAACACCGGCCCGCTGGTGGCAAACCTCTGCCTGGCCATCGCGCTCGTATTCCTCGGCCGGCTGCTCTTCGGCGAGTCGGTCACGCCCCGCCAGATCACGGGGATTGCTATCTGCCTGGTCGGGCTGGTGCTCGTCAGCGGGTGAGGGAACAAGAAATGTCTGTCGTCTCTGCGGTGGGGATGCCCCTGTCTGATCGGAAGAGAGTGACACCGGCGTGCCCAGGACAATAGGGACGTATCCCATAACGCTGGGCGACTTTCGGACTGCTGCCCATATTCGCACGGAAAACGACGTTCATCACAGCGGGGCCTCTCTCCGCCGTGCCCGCACGAGCAGCATCATCGGCCGCCGCAGCTCGTCTGCCATGCCGGGCTGGTCCAGCATCTCTGCCGGCGGTTCAGCTTCTTCTACTGCCTCCAGCACAAAGCCGGTCTCCAATAGCCCCATCAAAATCTGGGTAAGCGTGTGGTGATATTTGACCACCTCGCAGCCGAGAAACCGTGTCCGCCGCGGACCGGGGCGGTAATAGTCATCCAACGGCCAGTATAGCGGCTGTCCTTGTGCGTCATAGACCCAGTCCTGCCCGACACCGGCGGTAAAGACCGGGTGTTCGATGTTCATCAGAAATATCCCGCCGGGACGCAGGGTGCGGAAGATGCGCCGGTAAATGTCAGCGAGATCCTCCAAATAGTGCAGTGCCAGATTGGAGACAACCAGGTCCCAGCGGCTTTCTGGGTAGACATAATCTTCTATCTTGCATACACGGTAGGTGATCATTGGGTGGGGGTTACGCGTGCAGGCCTCAGCGATCATCTTTTCACTCTGATCAAGCCCAAGCACTTCAGAGGCGCCTTGGTCGGCGGCAAATCTGCAATGCCAGCCGTAACCGCAGCCCAAATCGAGCATTGCTTTGCCTGCTAACGGCGGGAAGAGGGGCCGCAGTTGGCGCCACTCTCCGGCGCCGGGCAGTCCCTCCCGGCTGCGCAGCATCTGCGCGTATTGCCGGAAAAAGATCTCGTTGTCATATTCGTTTGGCATATGGTCAAACTCCCTGCGGGCCGCTGAAACGGCCGCTATTTTTTGCCAGTTATTATACCATATCTACCGAGACAAAACCAGACCGGGGCGGCGGTCTCCTGTGAGAGAAGCGGCAGCCCCGGTCTTTGTATGCCCGAACTGATGTGTGCGGCTGGATTATGCACCGATCTGATTGCCGGTGTAGAGCTGGTAATACCGGCCCTTTTGCTCGATGAGTTGGTCGTGGGTGCCCCGCTCGATGATGCGGCCCTGCTCCAGGACCATGATGCAGTCGGCGTTGCGCACGGTGGAGAGGCGGTGTGCGATGACGAAGGTGGTGCGGCCCTTCATCAGCGCGTCCATGCCCGCCTGGACGATGGACTCAGTGCGCGTGTCGATGGAGCTGGTCGCCTCGTCCAGAATGAGCACCGGAGGGTCGGCCACGGCGGCGCGGGCGATGGCAAGCAGCTGCCGCTGGCCCTGGGAGAGGTTGGCTCCGTCGCCGGTCAGCATGGTCTGGTATCCGTCCGGCAGGCGGCGGATAAAGCCGTCCGCGTTGGCCAGCCGGGCCGCGGCGATACACTCCTCGTCCGTGGCGTCCAGACGGCCATAGCGGATGTTGTCCATCACGGTGCCGGTAAAGAGGTGGGTATCCTGCAGCACCATGCCGAGCGAGCGGCGGAGGTCCGCCTTTTTGATCTTGTTGATATTGATGTTATCGTAGCGGATCTTGCCGTCCTGAATGTCGTAGAAGCGGTTAATGAGGTTGGTGATCGTCGTCTTGCCCGCGCCGGTGGAGCCGACAAAGGCGATTTTCTGTCCCGGTGTGGCGTAGAGCTTGATATTGTGTAGGACAATCTTGTCCTCGTCATAGCCGAAGTCCACATCGTTGAAGGTCACGTCACCGGTCAGCCGGACATAGGTGACAGTGCCGTCCGCCTGATGGGGATGCCGCCAAGCCCAGATGCCGGTGCGTTCCGGCGTCTCGACCAGGTCGCCGTTTGCCGTCTCCTTCGCGTTGACCAGAGTGACATAGCCGTTATCTGTCTCGGGCTCCTCCGACAGCAGCTGAAAGACGCGGGCCGCGCCCGCCATGGCCATGACAATGCTGTTCGTCTGCTGGCTGATCTGGGTGATGGGCTGGGTGAAGTTCTTGTTCAGCGTCAGGAAGGAGACCAGTGTGCCCAGCGTCAGGCCGCCCCAGCCGCCCAGACTGAGCAGCGCGCCCACCACGGCACAGAGCACATAGCTGATATTGCCGAGGTTGGCGTTCACCGGCATCATGATGTTGGAGAAGCCGTTTGCCTTCTCTGCGCTCTCGCGCAGCTGCTCGTTGATCCGGCGGAACTGCTCCAGGCTCTTGTCCTCGTGGCAGAAGACCTTGACTACCTTTTGGCCCTGCATCATCTCCTCAATATAGCCGTTGACGGCGCCGAGGTCCTTCTGCTGCCGGGCGAAATAGTACCCGGAGCGGCCGGCGAGCTTGGAGGAGACCAACAGCATCACCGACACCATGACCAGCGTGACCACCGTCAGCGGCAGGCTGAGGACCAGCATGCTGACAAAGGTGATGACGACGGTGACGGCGGAGTTGATGATCTGCGGAATGCTCTGGCTGATGAGCTGGCGCAGGGTGTCCACGTCGTTGGTGTAGACCGACATGATGTCGCCGTGGGCGTGGGTGTCAAAGTAGCGGATGGGCAGGGACTCCATGTGGGAGAACAGGTCGATGCGCAGGTCACGCATGGTCCCCTGGCTGATGTTGACCATCAGACGGTTGTAGGCATAGGCGCAGGCGATGCCGATCAGATAGACAACCGCCATCCGTCCCAGCGCGGCGGCGAGGGCGGAGAAGTCCGTGCTGCCGCTGGTGAGCATGGGCGTGATGTAGTCGTCGATCAGCTGCTCCATAAACAACGAGCCCTGCAGTGTGGCGACGGCGGAGCCGAGAATACATACGATGACGATGGCAAAGGACAGCCGGTTATGCCGCAGCATATAGCCGAGCACCTGCCGGAGAATGCGCAGGGGCTGTGCTGGGCGTTCCCCGGCCGTTATTGTACGAGATTGCATGGGCGCCATAGTTACGCACCTTCCTTTCCGGCGGCCTGCGCTTCGGCGTGGTCGAAGTCGCCGCCGCCCTGGCTCTGGGCTTCATAGATTTCGCGGTAGATCTGATTGGTCTCCAGCAGGCGCTCGTGGGTGTCAAAGCCGCTGACCCGTCCGTCCTCCAGCACCAGAATGCGGTCGGCGTCCTGCACGCTGGAGATCCGTTGGGCGATGATGAGCTTGGTGGTGCCCGGGATATGGGCGGCGAACGCCTGACGGATGCGCGCGTCGGTGGCGGTGTCCACCGCGCTGGTGGAGTCGTCCAGGATCAGCACCTTCGGGTGCTTGAGCAGGGCGCGGGCGATGCACAGGCGCTGCTTCTGCCCGCCGGAGACGTTGCTGCCGCCCTGCTCAATCCAGGTGTTGTACCCGTCGGGGAAGCGCTCGATGAACTCGTCGGCGCAGGCCTGGCGGCAGACCTCGCGGCACTCCTCCTCCGTGGCGTCCTCCTTGCCCCAGCGGAGGTTGTCCAGAATGGTGCCGGAGAAGAGGACGTTTTTCTGCAGCACGACGGAGACCTGATTGCGCAGGGACTCCATGTCGTACTCCCTCACATCCCGGCCGCCAACCCGGACGCTGCCGCGGTCCACGTCGTAGAGCCGGCTGATCAGGTTCACCAGGCTGGACTTGCCGCAGCCGGTGCCGCCGACAATGCCGATCGTCTCGCCGGAGCGGATGTGCAGGTCGATGTCGTGCAGCGTCTCCTCGCCGCTGCCCTCCCGATAGGAAAAGCTCACATGGTCAAAGTCAATGCTGCCGTCGGCGATC
This sequence comes from Candidatus Onthomonas avicola, assembly GCA_018710845.1. Classification (GTDB taxonomy): domain Bacteria; phylum Bacillota; class Clostridia; order Oscillospirales; family Oscillospiraceae; genus Onthomonas; species Onthomonas avicola. The sequence continues at coordinate 9,802 of DVJB01000060.1, read as the reverse complement.
TCATAGACCGGCTCGGCGGGATTGGAGAGGTCGGACGTCTCGTTGAGCACCTGGGCGATCCGGCGGCTGCTGGCGACGCTCATGGTGAGTATGACAAAGATCATGGAGAGCATCATCAGCGACATCAGGATGCTCATCACATAGCTGAACATGCTGGTGAGCTGGCCGGTGGTCATGTCGCCGGCGACGACAAAGTGCGCGCCAAACCAGGACAGGGCGATGATGCAGCCGTAGACGACCAGCATCATGACCGGATTGTTCAGGGCCAGCAGGCCCTCCGCCTTGACAAAGAGGCGGTAGAGGGTATTGGCGGCCTTGGAGAACTTCTGGTTCTCATAGTCCTCGCGCACGAAGGCCTTGACCACGCGGATGGCGGTCACGTTTTCCTGTACGCTGGCGTTCAGGTCGTCATAGCGCTGAAAGACCTCGTCGAAGATGCGCGTCGTGCGGGTCATAATGAGCATGAGCGCGACGGCGAGCACCACGATGGCCGCCAGAAAGACCATGCTCAGGCGCAGGTTGATGAAGCAGGCCATCGCCAGGCTGCACACGAGCATCAGCGGGGCGCGCACGGCGATGCGAATCAGCATCTGAAAGGCGTTCTGCACGTTGGTCACGTCGGTGGTCATCCGGGTGACCAGGCCGGCGGTGCTGTACTTATCAATGTTGGAAAAGGCAAAATTCTGGATGTTCGCGTACATCCCGTCGCGTAGGTTGCAGGCAAAGCCGGCGGATGCCTGCGCGGCATACCGGCCGGCCAGCACACCGGCGACCAGGCTGAGAAAGGCCACGACCAGCATGATCACGCCGTAGAAATAGACGCGCTCCATGTCGCCGGCCGTGATGCCCTCATCGATGATGGCCGCGGTGATGAAGGGGAGGATGACCTCCAGGATAACCTCCAGCGCGGTGAAGAGTGGGATGAGCAGCGTGGGCTTCCAGTATGACCCAATCTGCCGCAGCAGCGTTTTCAGGGTATTCATGTCGTTTCTGTCCTCCTTGTGATTTCCTGTCTGACATTGTGCAGTAAGAGCTCCAGGTCGGCAGCCAGACGCCGCCGCCTGGTCTCGTCAAGACCGCGGTAGAGGGACTCCTCCCAGTCGCGCATCATCCTCTCCAGCTCCGGGGCGCGTGCGTGCGCACTTTCGGTGAGCGAGAGGCGCTTTTTCCGGTCGTCACGCGGGTCCGGCTGGGTGGTCAGATAGCCCTTGCGCTCCAGCTCCCGCAGCAGGGAGGAGAGCGTAGCCTTGGACAGGCCGAGCGAGGCGTGCAGCTCGGACGCGCAGAAGCCGCTCCGGTTCTCCACAAGCAGGCAGTAGAGCAGCAGGGCCTGTGTCGGCGTCAGGTCGCCGCAGGAGAGCGTGCGCGTGTACTGCTCCAGTGCCAGGCTCAGCTTTCGAAGCTGCCAGAGCAGCGTGGTGGATTCCATTTCCGTTCATCTCCTGTCTGTTTTGGAATGGTTTTGACCAAAACGGTTTGATACCGGACCGTTCGGCTAGGTTCTATTATACGCAAATTTGCTTGCATGTGAATTCAAAAAATGCTATTATTGATTAAGAACATTTATCAATAGGGGGAGAGAACGGATGAACGACGGACAGATCAGCTGCTTTTTGGCTGTAGCGGAGACGCTCAACTTTGCCCGGGCGGCGGAGATGCTCAATATCACGCAGCCTGCGGTGACGCACCAGATTCGCTCTCTGGAGGGCGAGCTGGGGGTCAAGCTCTTCCGCCGCACCACGCGGTTGGTGGAGCTGACCGCGGAGGGATGGCTCTTTCTGGAGGACGCGCGGCAGCTGCAGACCATCTCCCGGCGGGCGAGGCTGCGCTTTGAGTATCCATCCGAGCAGGAGGTGCGCACCTTCCCGATCGGCTGCCACAGCCCGGCACAGCTTCTGCTGCTGCCCGATGTCCTGCGCGCGCTGGCGCAGCAGCACCCCGGACTGCATCCGCAGCTTCGGGTGGTGCCCTTTCAGCACCTGTACCGCCTGCTGGCCGAGGGAGAGGTGGAGGTCATTCTCAGCTTCCGTGAGCCGGAGGAGCAGAAGGCGCCTGGACGCTACCGCGAGCTGTGCCGGATGCGGCAGGTCTGCCTGTGCACCCCCTCCAGTCCGCTGGCTGGACGGGACAGCGTGACCCTGGACGACCTGTCCCGGGAGCGCCTGGTGGTCTATGACCCGCTGCGTGTGCCGCCGATGAGCGGCCTGCAGGCCCAGCTGATCGGCCAACGGCCCTTGCCGGAGCTGTATCTCTGCGAGTCAGTGGAGGCGGGGCTGATTTTGGTGGAGGCGGGGTTCGGCGTCTCTCTGCTGCCGGAGCCGCTGGTCCCCCCGGGCAGCGGACTGATCTGCCTGCCGGTAGAGGGGACAGAGCCGCTCTCTTTTGGGATATACTATCAATCGGTGGAGGATAATCCCGTCCTGCGCGATTTTGTCCGTCTGATACGCGCGCAGTTTGCGAAGAAGGGCGGAATTTCTTGAACCGTTCCGCCGTTGGTGTTACAATAAAAAAAGAACCGCGGCGCGGACGTTTGCGGACGGGAGGGAGCGCGCATGGAAAAGGTACAGCCGCTGGGCCAGCGGCTGCGCACGCTGATGGAGGAGCGGCAGCTCAATTATGAGGCGCTGGGCAAGCTGCTGGAGATGCGCCCCCAGACGCTTAACCGCTATGTCCTCGGCCAGCGCGAGCCGAAGGCGGGCGTGGTCACGGAGATGGCGATGCGGCTGGGCGTGGACCCGCTGTGGCTCCAGGGATACGACGTATCCCGCCATTCGGACGTCATCTGCCCGCCCGGGGAGAAGCTGATCCCCGTACTTGGCGTCATCAAGGCGGGGATTCCGGAGATCGCCCGCCAGCAGGTGGAGGGCTATGCCTCGGCGGACGTAGCCCGTCCGGAGGAGTACTTCTACCTGCGCGTGTCGGGAGACAGTATGGCGGGTGCCGGCATCCAGTCGGGCGACCTGGTGCTGATTCACCAGCAGTCGGGCGCCGAGAGCGGACAGATCGTGGCCTGCATTGTCGAGCAGGAGGACGCGACGCTCAAGCGCTTCCGCCGCCAAGGGCCGTGGGTCATTCTCCAGCCGGAGAACCCCAACTATGAGCCGCGTCTGGTCCCGCTTGCCGACTTTGACAGCGGTGCGGCGCGCATCCTCGGCGTGGCGGTCCGGCTGGTGCGCAGCCTGTAAATCGGACAACGACAGCGGCCCGTGCCGTGGGAGAGAGTCTCCCGGCACGGGCCGCTGTTCTGCTTGGGGGTTGTCAGAGACGGTTTTTCTCTCCCCACTCGCACATCTTGTCCAAAATGGGGATGAGCGATTTTCCGCGCTCTGTCAGGCTGTACTCCACCTTGGGAGGGATCTGGGGGTACTCCTCCCGGTGCACAAGCTGATCGGCCTCCAGCTCCTTCAGGGTGGAGCTCAGGGTCTTATAGGAGATCCCGCCGATGTATTTTTTCATCTCATTGAAGCGCACGACCCCGAATTCCATCAGAGTGTAGAGGATGGTCATCTTATACTTTCCACTGATCAGCGACAGGGTATAGCTGAACCCGGTTGTGCTGAGCTGCTCACTGGAAATGCATCTCTCGTCCATGCTGCGCTCTCCTTTTGGTAAGTATCGCACTTTTATGTGCGTACTTGCCTTTTGCTATATTCTTGCTATGATTATAGTACCGGTATCGGAAAAAGTCAATGACGCCTCCTGCGGCGCGGCCGCGCAGGCAGGACTGCGTGGAAAGGGGATTCATGACAGATGGGTAAAAGGATTGTGATTTTGAACGGCAGCCCCCGCAGAAACGGGAATACTTCCGCCCTGGTCCGGGCATTTACCGAGGGAGCGGAGCACGCGGGCCACACCGTGACCGAATTCTTTCTGGACCGCATGAATATTCACGGCTGTAAGGGCTGCTTTGGCGGCCACAGCAGCCAGGCGTGCCCCTGTGTCCAGCGAGACGACATGGAGAAAATCTATCCCGCCGTCAAGGACTGTGATGTGCTCGTGCTGGCCACGCCGCTGTACTACTGGAACATGAGCGGGCAGCTCCGGACCGCGATGGACCGCCTGTTTGCCTTGGAAGAGGGGGACGGCAACCTGCTGCGCGGGCATGGCCGGGCCTCGGCCCTGCTGATGGCGGCGGAGGGCCGGGGTTTTGAGGATGTGCTCACCTATTACAATCACCTCATGGAGCATCTGCGCTGGGAGACCCTCGGCCATGTGCTCGCCGGCGGCAACATGGACGCGGGCGACATCAACAGCAAGCCGGAGCTCCAACAGGCCTATGAGCTGGGCAAATCCATTTTGCCCTGAGGAGGGAGCGGCGATGCTTTCTGTACAGGGTCTGGCGTTCCTTCCCCGGCCCCCTCTTAATGGAAAGGAGACAGCGTGATGAAGAAGATCAATCTGGCGCAGGCCTCTGCGCTGACCTCGTCCAATCCGGTCACGGTCGTCTGCACCGAGCGGCCGGACGGCGGCGCCAACCTGGCTGCCGTGTCCTGGTGGACCTTATGATCGCCTACGCGATGGCCAAGACCTCCTACAGCGGCGAGATGGTGCGCCGCACCGGGAAGGTGACCGTCACCATACCCGGCGCAGAGATCGCCGAGGCCGTGATGGGCTGCGGCAGCACCACCGGTCGCGACACGGACAAAGCGTCCCGATTCGCGATTGAGATGGCGGAAGTGGAGGGCAGCTCCATCCGGATTCCGAGACACAGCCGCGTGGCGATGGTGTGCAGCCTGAGAGAATATCACAAGGTGGGTGACCACTATCTGTACCTCTGCGACGTGGAACAGGTCTACGGCGATGAGACGGAAAAGGCGCTCTTTGCCTGGAACGGCTATGCGCGGCTGTGCCCGGCGACGGAAGCGTCAGCGTGATCTCAGACAAGGACAAGGCCCCCGGCGGCAGCATGTACTGTCGTTGGGGGCCTTGTCCCTTTTTATCCCGGTTTACCTGCCGCCCGGTGTCACGCCGGCGAGATCGCGGATGACTTCTCCGGCCATCAGCAGCCCGGCCGCGCCCGGCACGAAGGAGACCGAGCCGGGAATCGACCGCCGCCCCTCGTCCGGCTGTTCTCCCGGGGCGGGCGCAGGCGTGAGCGGCTCCTCGGGGGAGTAGACCACCTTGACGTGGCGGATGCCGCGCCGCCCCAGTTCGCGGCGCATCACCCGCGCGAGCGGACAGCCGCTGGTGCGCGCCAGATCGGTCACCACGAACCGTTCCGGATAGAGCTTATTTCCGGTGCCCATGCAGGAGATGACGGGCACCTCGCGCGCGTGGCAGGCGCTGATGAGGTGGAGCTTGGCCTTGACCGTGTCGATACAGTCGAGTACGTAGTCGTATTCCGCCAGTGAAATCTCCTCCGCCGTCTCCGGCAGATAGAAGAGGGGATAGGTGCGCACGGCGATGTCCGGGTCGATGTCCAGGATCCGCTCCCGGACCACCTCGGTTTTCAGCCGTCCGACCGTGCTGCGGGTGGCGTGGAGCTGGCGGTTGAGGTTGCTGACTTGGTAGCGATCGCGGTCCACCAGGTCGATGCGCCCCAATCCGGAGCGGGCGAGCGCCTCGGCGCAGTAGCCGCCCACGCCGCCGAGCCCAAAGAGGAGCACCTTGGACCGCCTCAGCCGCTCCATTGCCTCCGGCCCGAGCAGCATCTCGGTGCGGACCAGGGCCTCACGCATCGGTGCCGTCTCCAAACAGGCCGGTGGAGAGGTAGCGCTCGCCGGTGTCGGGCAGCAGGACGGCGATGGTCTTGCCGTGATAGGCGTCCTCCCGTGCGAGCTGTGCCGCCGCCCAGAGCGCCGCGCCGGAGGAGATGCCCGCCAGCACGCCCTCCAGGCGGGCGAGCGCGCGCGCGGTGTCCATCGCCGCCTCGTCCGGGACGGCGATCACCCGGTCGAGCAGGGAGGTGTCCAGGTTCTTCGGCACAAAGCCGCCTCCGATGCCCTGAATTTGATGCGCCCCGCCGTGGCCCTCGGTGAGGACAGGGCAGCCCTCCGGCTCCACGGCGACGATCTGAACGGCGGGATTGCGCTCTTTCAGGTACCGCCCCACGCCGGTAATCGTACCGCCGGTGCCGTAGCCGGCCACAAAGACGTCAATCTTCCCCTCGGTGTCCGCCCACAGCTCCGGGCCGGTGGTGCGGTAGTGCGCCTCCGGGTTGGCGGGGTTGTCAAATTGTCCGGCGATCAGCGCGCCGGGGAGGGTCTTGGCCAGCTCTTCCGCGCGACGGATGGCGCCCGCCATTCCCTCTTTCCCCGGCGTGAGCACCAGCTCGGCGCCATAGGCGCTCATCAGCGCGCGGCGCTCGGCGCTCATCGTCTCCGGCATGACAATCATAGCGCGGTAGCCCCGCACGGCAGCGAGACTGGCCAGGCCGATGCCGGTATTTCCGCTGGTCGGCTCAATGAGCACGGAGCCGGGCCCCAGCAGGCCGCGCGCCTCAAAGTCGTCGATCATGGAGAGCGCGACCCGGTCCTTGGACGAGCCGCCGGGGTTGAATCGCTCCAGCTTGGCCAGCAGGGTGGCGGAAAGCTGATAATGTCTCTCATACCGCGCCAGATGCAGCAGCGGGGTGCGCCCCACCAGCTCGGCGACCGATTCGTAGACGGACATGAAAACAGGACTCCTTTCGGACGATGAATTCTGACCCCATGATACGGCCCCGCGGCGGAGGCTGTCAAGGGGCTTACAGGCGTTTTCCGCCCATTTGGCAGCAAAAACGAGGTCTGGCACCCATTCAGGGCCAGACCTCGCTGCTATCCGCGCCGCTTACAGCGCGATGGGTGGATGCTTACTTGGAGAGATGAGTCGGACGATACATCTTCTTGCGAATCACCAGCAGGTAGGCCACAGCGCCGATCACGGCTGCCAGCAGGGCAGCGGCGATACCGACAACCGGGGAGACCTCGCCATAGCCGGTCTTCGGGATGACCTTCTTGTCGTTGTCAGCGGGCTTGTCGTCGTCCTTGACAACCTTATCGTCGTCATCGTTGTTGTTGTCATCGGCCGGATCGTCATCGACTACGGGGTCGTCGGTGGGATCATCGGGCTCAACAACAGGCTCATCGGGATCGACAGGATCTTCAGGATCAACGGGATCGACGGGGTCAACAGGATCGGTCGGCTCGTCGGGCTCGTCAACCTCCACATCCTTGTAGACAGGATAGAAGGCGAAGTCGCCAACATAGCCTTCCAGCTCGCCCACATCCAGGGAGTTGTAGCAGAACTCATCGCCCGGATACAGGATCACGCTGTCGTCCACATCGGACACCCAGTAATCCAGCGCCTTGGTCTCATCGCCAGCGGTGATGGAGGGGACAATGTTGGTCGCCTCGGGGTCATCGCTGAAGAAGGTGTAGGTGACCTCATCGGGGTTGTCAGGATTCTCGCTCCAAATGTCGTCGGCGCCCTTGCGGAAGATGGCGGTCTTGGTCACGACCTCGGCGGGAATCTTCTCGATGATGATCTCGTAGTGCTGGCCATAGATGAACTGGATATCGCCGGTGACCGCCTGACGGTAGCCCTCGGGGACATAGCCGAGCTCATCCAGAACGCTGCGGTTCACAATACCGGTGGGGACGAAGTAGTCGCCGCCAGCAATCACTTCGCCGTCGCGGGTGACGAACTGAATGTTGACGATGGACTCATCCTCGTCCAGGACGATGTCGTAGTGCTCGCCGGCGATGAACTCGATATCACCGGTGACCGCCTGGACATAGCCGGGGGAGACGTACTGATCGAGGACGTTGCGGTTCACGATGCCAGCCGGGACGAAGTAGTCGCCGCCAGCGATGAAGTTGCCGTAACGGTCCACGAAGCTGATGTTGACAATGATGATGTCCTTCTCGATGGTGATCTCGTAGTGCTCACCGGCAATCAGGTTGATGTCGCCGGTCTCAGTCTGACGATAGCCCTCGGGGACATACTGGTCCAGGACGCTGCGGTTCTGGATGCCCTCGGTGACAAAGTAGTCGCCGCCGGCAACCACCTCGCCGTCGCGGGTGACGAACTGGATGTTGACAATGACGGTGGTGTCGATCTTCTCGACGGTGATGTCTTCCTGGCCGCCCTCAGAGACGGTGAAGTCACCGGACTCCATCATCTTGTAGCCCACGGGGACGTACTGCTCCAGGATGGAGAGATTCTGGATGCCCTCCGGCAGGAAGTAGTCGCCGCCAGCGACGAACTCGCCGTCCACGGTGACAAAGCGGATGTTCATGATGACGGTGGTGTCGACCTTCTCGATCGTGACCTCGTCATGGCCGCCCGCAGTGACGAAGAAGTCGCCGTGCTCGACCATCTTGTAGCCCTCAGGGACATACTGCTCGAGGATGGAGTAGTTCTGGATGCCCTCGGGGAGGAAGTAATCGCCGCCGGCGATGACTTCGCCGTCAGCAGTGACGAACTGGATGTTCATGATCACGTCAGAGGGGATCTTCTCCACGGTGACGTTCTCAGAACCGCCGGCCTCCACGAAGAAGTCGCCGGCAACCGTCATCTGATAGCCAGCAGGGACATACTTCTCCAAGACGGAGTAGTTCTGCACGCCAGCGGGGAGGAAGTAGTCGCCGCCGGCGACGAACTCGCCGTCCACGGTGACGAAGCGGATGTTCATGATGACCTCGGTGATCTCCTCGCCAGTGGCCTTCACGGTCACATCCAGGCTGCCGCCCTCCTCGACCATGAAGTCACCGACCTCGGTCATCTCATAGCCAGCGGGGACATACTTCTGGAGAATGCTGCGGTTCTGCACGCCCTCGGGGAGGAAGTAGTCGCCGCCGGCGAGGAAAGTGCCGTCCTCAGTGACAAAACGGATGTTCATGATGACATCCTCTACGACCTTCTCCACACGGACAACCAGCTTGGCGCCGGCCGCGGCGTAGAAGTCGCCGGTCTCGGCGATCTCATAGCCCGCGGGGGCAAACTGATCCAGGACGGAGAGGTTCTGTACACCGGCGGGGACGGTGTAGTCGCCACCGGCGACAAAGGTGCCGTCAGCCAGGACGAAGCGGATGTTCATGATGACGGAGTCATCGGTGTCGATCTTGTTGACCTTCACCTGGACGGTCTCGCCGTCCTTGCCCATGCAGTCACCGGTCTCGGCAATCGCATAGCCCTCGGGAGCGGTGAGCGCGGAGGTGTTGAACACGATCAGGTCATACTCGTTGACCTCGCCGGTGAAGGAGCTCTCGCCAACCACCTCGCCGTCGCAGACGAACTCGATGTTGACGGTGCCTTCCTGGACGAGCTTGTTGACCTTCACCTGGACAGTCTCGCCGTCCTTGCCGGAGAACTCGCCGACCTCGGCGATCTCGTAGCCGGTCGGAGCGGTGAGCGCGGAGGTGTGGAAGAAGATCAGATCATACTTGTTGATCTCGCCGGTGAAGGAGGTCTTGCCGACCACCTCGCCGTCGCAGACGAACTCGACAGTGACGGTGCCTTCCTTGACGATCTCGTTGACCTTCACCTGGATGGTGTCGCCGTCCTGGCCCATGCAGTCGCCGGCCTCAGCGATCTCGTAGCCGGTCGGAGCGGTGAGCGCGGAGGTGTGGAAGATGACCAGGTCATGCTCGTTGATCTCGCCGGTGTAGTTGTACGTGCCGACCACCTCGCCGTCGCAGACGAACTCGACAGTGACGGTGCCGGTGGTGGGCTCCTCAGCGACAGGACGGACCTCAACCCAAATCCAGCCACCGTTGATAGCAACGTCGCCAGTGCTGACCAGCTCATAGTCCTCGGGGATGTCGGTCAGAATGCTGGTGTTGACTTCGGTAGCGTCGGCGGGCACAGTGACCTTACCCTC
>DVJB01000059.1 GCA_018710845.1 Candidatus Onthomonas avicola | reverse complement strand
AAGGTCGCCAAAAACAACGCTGCCGCGTCTGCAAAACAGGCCAAGATATACTGGTATTGTTCGCGATACGACATGAGTTACCCACTTCTCCTCTTCCCAACGATGACAGCAGTTGAACTCTCTTCTCTGATTCTTACAGGCGAAAAATCTCTGTAAGCTAAAGCTTAATCTATAAAATATTAATTCCACCATTCTGTTCATCAGCTAGGATTATCATATCACAGCAGTATTATATGCACAAGGGAGAGACTTCCGAATTATTCCAAAAACGCGAAAATTAAATTGTATATAATTACTCGCTCATTTCTTTGTATTTCACTTCAATCGTTCCCGCTTAGCCAAGTCCGATAAGTTTCATACAAATAGAGTAATAACATGGTAGCCACAAACCTCTAAAACTCCTCTGGCATCACCAACGGCCGGTCTGCCACAATACGGCCTGGATTTCTGGACAGCAGCAGCTCGGCATAACCCGGCTGATACCTCCGGCGCAAAAACCGCCACACTTCCTCCAGATCAGTGGTCCGCCGCTCTGCATCATGCGCATCGCTCGCGACAATATGGGAAAGCCCGTGCCGAAGCGCCCAGTCGGCAGTGCGTGCACATTCCCGGCCAAAACGTCCCAAAATGCTGTCCTTATCCAATTGCAGGACATATCCAGCCTGAAACCATGCTAACAGACAGTCCGGCGTTCTCCAGACTGCATGATACCGCTCTGGATGTGCCAGCACAGGAAAATATCCCCTTTGCTTTACGGTCTCAGCAACCCATTCAATTCGTGAGAGCGAAGTCTGAAACGAGAACTCAATGAGCAAATACCGGGAACCGGCCAGTGTGAGAAAATCCCCTCTCTCCAATGTCTCCGGCAGAGAGGAACGGCACAGGAGTTCCATACCCACCGAGAGTGTCAATGGAATTTGATTCCTCACAAGTTCTTCCCGCAGGCGTTCCGCCGTCTGTTGCAGCCGCCTAATACGCTTGGCCGCATCGCGATCTCCCGTCACACAGTGCGGTGTACAGACAATCTGCCGCACACCGGAGGCCACCGCCTGTCTTGCCATGGCGCAAGAGACCTCCAGCGAGGGAGAGCCGTCATCCAGCGACGGAAGCAGGTGACAATGAAGATCAATCATTGGCTGCAGGCGCTCCTTTTTGTTGGGGAACAGTTGGCTGTCTCAATCCACAGCGGATTCCGGCACTGCGGCCGTCTCCGCCGCGCGGCCGTACTTTGCGCCGTAACCACTATACCCATATTTCCCATATCCATATCGACCATAGCCATAGTGGCTGCTTGTCTGCGGGTAGGCATTGAAGACATACCCCAATACGCCAATCTGGCGGGAATCCAGCATAGAGAGGGCCTCCGAAATCTCGCCCTTTGTCACCGTATCATAGCGAACTACAAACAGCGCAGTATCGGCACAATCAGAGATCATTGCAGCATCGGGAAACAGCCCGCAGGGCGGAGTGTCCAGGACAATATAATCCAATTGATCCCGCAATATGTGCAGCATCTGCCGCAGTGTGCGGTTGCTGAGCACCTCGGCTGGGCGGCTTACCATCGTATGGCCCCCCCAGAAGTAGAAGCCCTGCCTTTCCAGGAGCGGAATATACCCCTCTGCCTGGGCCTTGGGATCACGCAGCACCTCTGGAACGCTGATGCTTTCCTTGCAGCCAAGCATTTTGGCGATCTGCTGCCGGCGCAGATCCAGATCCACCAGCAGCACACGCTTTCCACCTTGTGCCAACTGTTCTGCCAGATTGATCGCCACGGTGGACTTCCCTTCCCCCGCCACGCTGCTTGTTACCAGGATGGTCTTGGCACCGCTCTCCTCCATAGCCGCACGCACCCGGACTTCCAATGCATGGACGCTTTCCCGGAATCCGTGCGTACTTCTCGGATCCAGCGCAGAAAAATACCGGCTGACCGCACTGCTCTTACGCGCTTTTTGGTGGACTTCCGGCAATGCGCCGAGGCACTCCAGGTGAGACAGGCGCTCCATATCCTCCGACGTCTTGATGGTGTTGTTAAACAGTGCCATCAGTCCGACAATCAAGGTCGCCAGCGTAAGTCCACCCAAACCGCCATAGGCCAAAATGCGCCGCAGGCTTGGCTCGTTATAGGGCGAGGTCGGCGTCTGAATCTCATCAATCAGCTGGAACTCGATATCCCCCAGCACAAACCGCGAGACTTCCGGATAGATCGCCAGCGCAGCATCCAAGATGGCCCGTGCGTCCTCCGGGGACGGGCTGTCCACGCGCATCGTGACCATATTGGAGTTTTCAATCGTCTCGGCCGAAATGGTGCCGTTGAGCGCGTCCGTCCCCAGCGTATCCATCAACACGCTGCGGAAATAACTGCTGTCCAAAATATAGGGAAAGGTCCGCGACATCTGATCCGCCGTGCTGACGGAATAGTAGAAACTGTTATTGTCCCCCGTCGAGATGGTAAACGTCGCCTCACAACGATACAGCGGGCTGTATCTAATATAGCTAAACAGATACAGTCCGGCGATTCCGGCCACGACCAGCAGCACAAACAGCCACCAGATCCGCTTTGCGATTCTGAAAAAATTGCCCGCCAGCTCGGCCAGATCGATTACGTCGTCATCTTGGTCTAAATTGCCGCCGATGACAGCTCTGGGCTCCTCCATATCAGGCCAACCTCCCACTTCTTCTGTTCCCAGACGGCTTGGGTTCTCTAATAATTGCCATACCGGCCACCCCGATCGGTCTGCAGCGACTCATCCTGAAAGGCATTGAGCACAAAGCCGGAAAAATCGCCGGCACTCTTCCAGATCACATCGACGGTGTCGTTGATCACGCGGACATCGGCGCAATCCTCCCGGACCACCAGGGTCACCGTATCCGCGTGGTGCATCCAAATCTCCGCATCTGCCGCGGCGGCAACCGGGGAACAGTCGATAATGATATAATCCATCTTCTGGCGCAGTTGCTGGAGCAGGTGCCCCACTCCCTCACTGTTGATCAGATTTGTCGGATTACCCAACGCCTGAAACTGGAACAACTCCCAAAAACGGCCGCGTTCGTTATACGCCGCCGCCTGTTCCCAAGAGAGCTTGCCCATCAAAACATCGGAAAAAGAGGCGCGTCTCTTGGGAGACTCGTCAAAAATACGCCACTGCGCCGGTTTGCGGAAGTCGCCGTCCACCAGCAGCACCCGTTTGCCATGTTCCGCCAAGGCGATGGCGAGGTTGGCGGCCACGGTAGACTTTCCCTCGTTTTCTTCCACGCTCGTGATCAGCATCACTTGGAACTGCTTTTCCCGCAGATGCGCCTCCAGGCGGGTGGCGGCGCGGCGGTTCGCCTCTGAGAACTTCATGCTGACCAGCGAGGAGGTGAGCACCAGGGCCGGCACCTCCCGCTTCTTGCCCATCCGGCGGACGGAAGGGCTCTGCTTTCTCTCATAGGGCACGGTGCCGAGCACCTTGCCGTCCAGGAGATCCTCTGCCTTGGACGATACCTTGACGGTATTGCGCAGCAGATAGATCAGCAAAATCAGCGCCACGGACCCGACCGCCGCCAGAAGGGTCAGCTCCAGACGGTGGTCAATCAGAAAGGCAACATTGGAGGGCGATTCCGGGACGGACGGTTCCTGGACGATCTCCAACACCGCGTCGGTAAAGACGTATCCGGCGACCTCCTCATAGTTGGCCAATGCGGAGGAGATAAACAGATACGCCTGCCGTGGCGTGGGCGAGGTGGTGCTGAGCGTGAGGAGGTTGGTCTCCGAAATCTGCGTGCAGGAGATGGTGCCCTCCACCTGCTCGCCGATGCTCTCGGCGATCATATTACGCAGCGCGGAGCTCTGGAACACCTCGCTGTAGACGGTGGTCATCTGCGTGGCCTGCGCCAGGGAGGAATACGCATCCGACCCCATGACGCGGATCACCAGCGTGGCCGAGGCGGTATATGCCGGCTGATAGGTCAGCATCCCGAGCCCTGTCGCGCCCAGGAAAACCGCCAGCGTCAGGCAAACCACTACCCACCAGTTTTTGAGCACCTGAATTACAGCACCCCGCCAGGAGATGCTGTCCAACGTCAATTCCTGTGATTTCATGCCAGCTCCTCCTCAACGATGACAGTCAGCCAGATTTGCCCGTACAAACTGTCATCCTCGATGGACGTGAGTTGATCATCGCCGTCTTCCTGCGCGCCCGTATCGTTACCGATCTCATAGTGGACCTCGTAGAGCCCAGGCGTGGAGGTATCCACATTGGAGGTGATCTCCAGCAGGTCCAGGCTGTACTCATCCCCCGAGTTGTCCGAGATGGAGTCCACATAGTCCTCCGGGTCAAAGCCGTCTCCCTGCGTGACATAGACCAGCGGCTGCGTCAGGCTGATGTCAAGGTCCTGCGTGTTGCGCTCATAGATATGGATGGGGAAGGCATAGGAGACCGTGTCGCCAAAGCTGTTGCGCACTTCCATGGTGATGGTGTAGTCTCCTGGGTTGTTGTAGGCCGCGTCCGTCTCCACGTAGGTAATCCAGTCGGTCAGATCGCCGTCCAGGACATCGCTCGCGTGGAACAGCTCGCGCACCTCGGTGTTATTCGTCATCCCCTCGGCAAAGCAGAGCGGCTCGGAGAGGGAGAAGCGCGGGGAGTGGTAGTCGGTAAAATGGACCCGGCGGCTCAGCGTCGCCATGTGCTCCGACGAGTCGAAGACGACATAGCTCAGATCGCAGACGCCAGGCTCCAGGAAGCGGGAGAAACTGCCCACCAAAATCTGATCGGTGAGGTCGCCATCCCGCTCGTCCCACGCCGTCACACCGGCCAACAACTCCTCCGTCGTGTACTGGCAGGAAATCTCCAGCGTATCGCTGTCGCAGGCGATCTCCGGCATCGTGTCGTCCTGTCCCATGCGGTCGACGATCTGCGCGGCGGCGAAAATCACCACCGCCAGGGCCAACGCCACAACGGAAAAGCCTCTCAGCCATCTGATCATAGATCTGTTTCCTCTCCTCTGGTGTCGTTACCGGCGGCCGCCGTGAGGCGCTCCCCCGCATCTTGTCCTTCTCCATCCAAAAACTTCTGGAGCTGTTCGTTGTTGATGACCTCGCATTTGCCGCTGCCCACCAGGTAGACCCGGGTGCACTGGGCAAACACGCTCGGCCGGTGCGCCGTGACGATGACGGTGCGCTTGGGGTCGTGCCGGATGATCTTCTCGAGCACCCGGCGCTCCGTCGCCACGTCCAGGGCGCTGGTCGCCTCGTCGAGCAGGAGCACCGGCGCGTCGGCCAGAATCGCCCGCGCGATCGAGATGCGCTGCTTTTGCCCCTCGGACAGGCGCTGTGCGTTGTCCCGGAGGGCGGTGTGCATGCCGTCCTCCAGCTCGCTGACGAAATCCCAGGCACAGGCCGCTTGCAGCGCCCGCTCCACCTCCTCGTCGGAGGCGTTCGGGCGCATCAGGCGCACGTTGTCGGCGATGGTGCCGCTAAAGAGGGTGTTGCCCTGCGGGATGTAGCTAAACAGCCGCCGGGTGGCCGCCGAGACCGGCTCGGGTTCCTGGCCGCCGCAGGTCACGGTGACCTCCCCCGCGCGCGGGTGCAGGAGGCCGAGCAGCAGTTTTAATGTCGTCGTCTTGCCCAGGCCGGACGGGCCGACCAGGCCGATGATCTCCCCCGGGGCCGCGCGGAACTCCGCGTCGGTGTAGACCGGCTTATCCTTGGCGTAGGCGGCGGTGACGCCGTGCATCTCCACCAGTACGCCGGTGTCGTGGGCGTGGGCGAACATCTCCTGCAATTTCGGGGTGTCGGCGACCGTCTCGCGCGGCAGGCCGGTGATCTCCATGATGCGGCCCGCGCTGATGCAGGCGCGCAGGGCGCTCGGCACCAGGTTGACCACCGAGGAGAACGACCCGCGCAGCGAGCCCGCCATTCCTACCAGCATGGTCATGGTGCCGTAGCTGATCTGCCCCTGCCAGAGCCGGAAGATGGCAAAGCCGTAGCAGGCGTAGCCGATCGCCTGGCCCACCAGCGAGGTGAGGATGTTCCCCAACTGCTGGTACTTGTTGCGGTCAAGCTGGATGCGGACCGACGTCTGCTGCTGCTCCTTATAGCGGCCGGTGAAGGTGTCCACCAGGCCGAAGGCTTTAATCGTTTGCAGGTTCTGGAACAGCTCCTGGTTGAAGGAGACGTTCTGGCTGGCAAACTCCTGGTTCTTCCGCTCGTACTCCCGCATCTTGATGATGTTGTAGCGGGAGGCCAGCAGCGAGATGGGCGCGCCGCACAGGGCGATGGCCGCCATGGTGGGGTCATTTTGCACCATGACGAGGAACGCGCCGCCAAAGCTGACCAGCATGGAGGCTAGGCTGGGGATGAAGGTGAGCACATTGTTGATGACCACCATCACGTCGCCGTTCAGGCGGTACTGGATGTCGCCCGGGCGGTACTCGGACAGCGACTCCCAGTCGGCCTGGATAACCTGGTCAAAGATGTCCAGGCGGATCGCCTGGGAGATGCGCAGGTTGATCTTGAGCGAGGCGCGGCTGCGGATGGCGGAGATGAAGATCTGCCCCACGCCGACGCCGACATAGGCCGCGGCGGCAAAGCCGAGCATCCCGCTGTTGTGGCCGGTGACGCTGTCCACCAGCGTCTGGGAGACCATGGAGGTCGCAAGGCCGAGCGCCGAGCCGGTCATGTTGAGCAGGGTGTACCCGCCGATCAGCAGCCAGAAGCGCCGGACATAGCGCCCCATCCAGACCCACTGGGCCAGCAGCTCTTGCAGGCGCCCCTCGCGGATGCGGCGGATGATACGCTGCAGATACGAAATGAGATACTTCATGTCAGGTCAGGAGATACAGTCCAGCTCGGCGGCCAGCAGGTTCACCGCCTCCTCGTCGGCGCGGTTGTCCAGCCGGTAGACCGGCAGGTCGGTGAGCAGGTGGTTGAGGGTGTCGGTGCAGAGCTCCATGCCATTCTCCAGCCAGGTGGGGTAAAAGACGCTGCCCGAGACCTCCGCCACCTTCTCAAAACCGGTGAGCTCGCGCAGGGCGTTGAACGGCGCCTGCTTGAGCACGACGAGGGCCTTGACCGGCACGCTGGCATTCATGCAGTAGGGGGAGGAGCCGTGCCAGGGGGTGCCCCAGGCGAGATAACCGTCCCCCGTGCGCTGGACGAGGCCCACGTCGCCGTTGATGATGGTGGAACCGCGGTACTGCATCCAACGCTCGGCCTGGGTGGTCTTGCCGATGCCGGAGGGGCCGAGGAAGACCACCCCGCGGCCGTGGTCGTCGATCAGGGAGGCGTGGAGCTGGAGCATGTGGCGCTGGACGGCGTGAGTGAGGAAGATTTGGTTGGTGAAAACCTGGAAACTCAGTGGGTCATAGAGAGGGAGGATGGTGCAGTGGGTCCAAGCACAATCAACAAGTAGCACTGCACTATGAAAACGATATACCTTTTGCTCTAAATTCTGGATAGTATATTGTTCAATTCCATAATACCATGGTTTATATGTTAGGAACTCAACGCAAGGAATATTCTCTTCTAGAATAGCTTCCTCACAATCTGATCGCTCCATAGCAAAACTTTCCCATGAACTTGGCATTACATCTGTTATATTGCCAACAAGTGCTACCTTTATATTTGCGACAGTCGCGCTATAGAACACAATAGCTCAACCTCTGATAATGCAAGAAGTAGGCAACTGAGCAACCAGCGTAATCGTAAACGTCCACCGATCATCTCCAGACCATTGCGAAAGCAAGTCATTTACCGCAGAAATTACATTCTGTTCATTACCCCCGCTATATTGATTCATCAAGTAATTATTAAAGTTATTATCATCTGCATAGTTTTTCATCGGACTTCCAGGTCTCCCTGCAAACCAAGTATCATTAGTAAATCCGCCATCATTAGTTGCTGGATCATAAGTCCAGCGCAAATCATAGGAAATTACTTCTGAACCACCAGTAGGATCCCCAGTGCCAGAAATAGCAAGTGTCATAATACCATTAGCAGCATTTGCATCTACAGTTGTATAATTAAATGTTCCTGATACACTCATTCTTATTTCCCCCATCAATAACAAAGTTAAGTGACGCAGCACAGTGCGCACTTTCTATAGTTAATGAATTTCGTTTATAAGCTTCCGACCACTTCAGTTCTTCCTCATAATCTAAGAGTTGTCGCCAAGCTTCGGTAAACGTTATCTCCCGCACCGGAATATTCGGCTCACTCATAAAACTGCAAAACCGCATCATCCCGTCCCAGGTCACCCAGTAGCCCAGGCGGTAGTCCCGGCAGTAGGTCGCGGGCTTGCGCTCGGGGTCAAACGGGTGTTTTTTCCGCCATTCCTCCCGCTGCTGGCGGTTGCGCTCGGCCACTTCAGGCGGGAGATGCGCCTTTACTGCCTCCACATCCACCTCCGCCCCGCGCAGGGATGGCTTGATGCTCATCGTTGGAATCCACTTCAGGCGGTGCCGGGCGGCGTAGTGGGCCATGTTGGGGAGGTCGTCCTGGTTCTGGCGGATGACGGTGCTCACCAGCTCCACCGGGATGCCCATACTCATCAGGGTGTGGATGCCGTCGTTGACGCGGGTGAAGCCGTGCTCCACGCCGCAGACCGCGCGGTAGACCTCGTCGGTGGTACCGTAGAGGGTGATCTTCGCCTGGCGGGGCGGGTACTGCTCCAGCAGCTCGGCCATCTCCCCCCGGATGAGGGAGGCGTTGGTCTGGAGGGTAAGAAAGAAGCCCATCTGCGCCAGGTTGCGCCAGATCTCGGGGAACTCCGGGTGCAGCAGCGGCTCGCCGCCGGTGACGCAGACCCAGGTGGTCCCGGCCTCCCGGGCCTCCTCCGCTATGCGGAGCCACTCCTTCGCTGTCATCTCCCTGCCGTGTTTGGGGATGTCCTCCGCCTTTAAGTGGACGTAGCACATCTTGCAATTGAAGTTGCAGCGCGGCGTCAGCTCAAAGGTGCCGGAGATGGGGATGCCGTCGGCAAAGGCCTTCTCCCAGACCTGCTTGTAGAACGGGTCGAGCCACTCCATCCGGCGGCAGGCGGGCTCAAAGTCAGCGCTCATCGCGTCCCCCCTTCCCGTCTGCCGGTCCGGGCGGACCGCCGGGGGGCCAGAGCTTGTCGAGCAAGTCCTTCGGCAGGCGGACGAAGGTGCGGCCGCGGACGACGCCGTCGTCCAGGATGTTGTTGTCCGCCAGAATCTTCAGGAACTTGTCGATGTCCGCGCCGGCCTGTTCCTCGGTCACGCCGGTGTAGTGCTCCAGGATGCGGGCCACGAGGTCCTCACGGGTGAACTCGTGGTCCTTCATGTACTCCCAGAGGTACGCGGCGGAAGAGGAGATGTAGACGATGCTGGTCACCTCCCGCACGCGCTTGCCGGTGGGGACAATGACGTATTGTCTGGCCACCTCGCGCAGAGTCAGCTGGTCTTTCAATTTCATGGGTCATCCCCCCTTTTTCCTCCGGGGCGGCGCTGGGATGTCCGCCCGGTCATGCCGTAGCCGCGCAGCAGGCCCAGACGGCCATAGGCCGACTTGAGGGCTTTGCCGGTGATCCGGCTGTGGTGTTTGCTGTCAAAGAAGAGCAGCCCGGCCCGCTGCACCCAAGCCACCGGGAGCAGCCAGGGACGCCTCTTCAGCCAGGGCCGGCCGTCCACCAGTTGTGAGACGGACGGGAACAGCAGGCGCTGCAAGCGTTGGAACCGGGTGGGATACTGCGCGGCGACGTTGAGGACGTTGCCGCGGCCCCCGCCCTCCCGGTCGAACCCGTAGACGCCGCCCTCCAGGCTGTCCAGCAGGAGCTGGTCAGGCTGCACAGAGGGAAACATCGGGTCGGCCTCAAAGCCCAGACGGCCGCCGATTGCGACAACATCGGCATACAGCCCTGGGAAAGAGAGCTCCTGCACCGCTCGGCGCACTTCCGGCCAGTCGATCTGACCGCCATAGGCGCGCTGGAACTGCATCAAATCGCAGATCTGGCGCACCCCCACTCCCCCGTTGGAGAAATGCTTCGCCAAGTGGAGGAAGAGATAGAGGTAATGGTCGGTATAGCCAAGCGTGTGGAGGGCAACCCCGTCCACCTCGACCACCACGGCTCGCGCCTCTATTCCACGAAAATACGCCGTTCGACAGCGGTGGTCAAGGGAATCCGTCCCAAAGAGCGTGGGATGTAGCTCCAGATGGAGCTGTCCGCCGGCATCGGTGAAGGCAATCTCCTGCATCCGGTCGGCCACCTGGACGCTGTCCTCATGGTAGTCGAGCCGCCAGCCCTCCCGCTCGAGCACCGCGCGGGCCTGGGGAATCTGCTCCGGCGGGAGATAGAGGTCCTCGTCACTGGATGGGCGGTAGTCTGCCAGGTCTCCATAGAGGTTCCGGCAGATGATGCCCTTGAGCACCAGCGGGCGGAGGCCGGCCTCCACCAGCGCCTGATAGAGCGGGAGGAACCGCTGGGTGCGCATGGCCTGCGCCCCGACGGCGGTGATCGTCTCGCGCTGCAATTTCAGCCGCTTTTCCGGGGCCCAGGTGGAAAACGCGTCATATTGGACTACGCCGGTATAAAAGAGCGCTGTGAGCATCTGCGTCTGGGCCAGCTGCGCCAGCTCGTCCCAGTCGGGCGAGGTAAGCGGCTTAGTCCCGTGGCCGAATGCCGCGCGCAGGACAGATATGAAATTTTCCGCCTGGGTGATCGGCATGCGGCACTTCCTAGCCCGTTATAGTTTCTAGCTTACCTGGAGTCAAATCACAGATACATGGCATTTTTACCAATCTTACTGAATTATTCAGGCACCATTTTCGTCTGAAATACCTACTTTTTGACTGCCATCGATCCATAATTCTACTCAAAGGTATAATACCATATCATGGCACCCGTTGCAACAGTATCTTCGCTCTTTTATGCCCTTTTTTGTAGGTGTTACAATGATGTGTGACAATAGGGAAAAAGGATAGCGAATAGGAGTGGCCTGTGTTAAGGTTAAGTTGCCAAGACAAAACCGAAAGGCAGGTGTACCCTATTCGCTATGGATAAGATAACACAAACAGC
>DVJB01000058.1 GCA_018710845.1 Candidatus Onthomonas avicola | reverse complement strand
ATGCCCAGAAAAAAATCTTCTTTCATCAACGCAACTCCCGGATGCTCCGGCTCTTCATCCCCCAAAACGATCAGCTTATCTCCGGGCTTGATTTTGAATACATCTCTGGCCTGCTTGGGAAGGACGATCTGTCCGCGCTCCCCCACGCGGACGGTTCCGAATATGTGCTTGCCCTTGGGCGGTATGCTTTCGCCAGTCTGCTCCTGATCGTAATGGATTAAGTCGTCGAGTTCCACATCATACAGTTTGGCCAGCGCGTCACAATTCAAAATGTCGGGCACTGATTGTCCAGCTTCCCATTTTGCAACGGCTTGCCGGGAAACACCAATTCGCTCGGCTACTTCTTCTTGGGAAAATTTGTTAAGTTGTCGCAATGTGGTCAAATTATAGGCGATATTACTTTTCTGCATTTTCATACTTTTCACGCCTCCTGGGCCTATTATACTCTTGACTTTTTGAAAGTTCCACCAACTATAGCAAGCAAAAAATGTTATGTTTGGTTGCGCAAGCATATATCTTTATTGGAGAATTACAAAATTGTGGGCTGTTGTCCATCAAATTCTTATGCGCTGCTTTATGACACAGGAGCATTGCCTCCCGGCGTCTTTTTGATTATAATAGGACCGGAATTTGCAACAGAGAGGGGCCGCTGACATGGGCTGGGCCGTCTATTACACGATATCGGAGGGGGAGGCCGCCATCGTCCGCTGTGTGGGCGACGGCAGCCCGCTCGCGCTGCCGGAGGCCATCGAGGGCTGCCCGGTCACGTCGCTGGGGCCGGACTGCTTCGGCGCGGGGGCCGGGGCATCGGACGGCCTGCGCCTGGTGGACGCCGCGCGGGAGGCGCCCCCCGCCCCGGAGCGCGGGCCGGGGAACCTGACCAGGCTCTCCCTCCCGGACGGCGTTCGCACCATCGGCGCGCGCGCCTTCGCCCGCTGCGGCCAGCTCGCACGGCTCACCCTGCCGCGCTCGCTCACCTCGCTCGGGGCGCGGGCCTTTGAGCAGTGCGGCACGCTGGAGCACATCGAGCTGTCGGACGGGGTGACGGAACTCGAGGAGTACGTCTTCTCCCAGTGCCGCAAGCTCGTGCGGGTGCGCCTGCCCGCCCGGCTCGCGCGCCTGGAGCGTCAGGCGTTTTACAACTGCGTCGCCCTGGAGGCGCTCGATCTGCCGGACACCGTCACCTTCGTCGGCAGCGGTCTGTTCATGAACTGCCGGAGCCTGGCGCGGCTGTCGCTGCCGCTCGGCATCAATCTGAGCGTGCTGCTCTCCGACCTCTCCAACGATCTCGACCTCACGGTGCGCTACCCGGACGGGGCGGCGCGCTTCTTCCTGCCCGGCTTTTCCTACGAGTACGAGGATATCATCGGCCCGCGCATCTGGCGGACCATCACCCACGGCTCGGGCTACCTCTACCGCGAGTGCTTCTCCAGCCGGGACGTGGACTTTGATCTCTACGAGAGCTACTTTGACCTGGCACAGAAGCAGGACGAGCCCGCCGTCGCCGCGCGCATCGCCTGGTACCGGCTGCGCTGGCCCTACCACCTCGCGCCGCGGGCGCGGGAGGTCTATCTGGGCTATCTGCGCGCGCACAGCCTGAGCGTCCTGGAGCTACTGCTGGGAGAGGACGACCTGGAGGGACTGGACACCCTGCTGGCCCTTGCCCCGCCTGCGCCCGAGGCGCGGGAGGAGATGCTGCTGCGCGCGGAGCGCTCGGGCAACGTCCGTTTCGCCGCCCGTCTGCTGGAGGGCGGCCAGGCGCGGCAAGACAGCTGGGCGGATAAGTCCTTTGATCTCTGACGGGAGGACCTGACTTGCACGAAAATCACGAAAAGCTCGACCGCATCGGCCGGGCCATCCTCTCTGCCACGCGCAATGAGCTCTACCTGCACATGCGCTTTCTCGACGTGGCCCTCTCCGGCCTCGGCTGGCAGATGAATCTGAACACGCCCACCGTCGGGACGGACGGGACCTCCATCCAGTTTAACCCCCGCGTGCTCATCGAGCTGTACCGGGAGGACCTGGTGCTGCTCAACCGGCTCTATCTGCACATGCTGCTGCACTGCCTGCTGCGCCACCCCTTCCACCGGGACGGGCGAGAGGAGGACCGCTGGAGCCTCGCCTGCGACATCGCGGTGGAGTCCATCTTGGACTCCATCGAGAACCGCTGCCTCCAGCTCCTTCCCTCCAATCTCCGGGAGGACACCTATGCCGACTTAAAGCGGGATATCCCCGTGCTGACGGCGGAGGCGATCTACCGCTGGCTGGGCCAGCGGCGGTGGAGCTATGACGAGCAGATCGCCCTCTGGCAGGAGTTCCGCCGGGACGATCATCGCTTTTGGCCCCCGGAGGAAAAACAGGACAACCAGAACGGCGGGCAGCCCCGGCCCTCGGAGGGAGAGGGGGACGGCGGTAACCAGGAGGCCGATCGCCAGGCGCTGGAGCAGAAATGGCGCGACCTCGCCGAGCGGACCCAGACCGGCCTGGAGACCTTCTTTGCCGACCACGGCGACGAGGCGGGCGCGCTGCTGGCGGCGATGCGGATTGAAAACCGGGAGCGCTACGACTACCGGCAGTTTCTGCGCCGCTTTGTCACCACGCGGGAGGAGACGCGGGTAGACATGGACAGCTTTGACTACGGCTACTACGCCCTCGGTCTGGAGCTGTACGGCAATATCCCGCTCATCGAGCCGCTGGAGTACCGCGAGAGCCGGAAGATCTCCGACTTTGTCATCGTGATCGACACCTCTGACTCCTGCTCAGACGGGCGCATCCAGTCTTTCCTGGCCGAGACGCGGTCCGTGCTGGCCCAGGACGGGCTTTTCTTCCGCGACGCGAACCTGCACATCATCCAGTCGGACGCCGGGGTGCAGTCGGACACCGTCGTCCACTCCGCCGAGGAGTTTGACGCCCTGTGCGAACACTTCACCGTGCGCGGCTTCGGGGGGACCGATTTCCGGCCCGCCTTCGCCTACGTGGACGGCCTGCGCCGGGCGGGCCAGCTGCGGGAGCTCAAGGGCCTCGTCTACTTCACCGACGGATTTGGCACCTATCCGCAGCGGCGGCCGGACTATGAGGTGGCCTTCGTCTTCTATGAGGCGGACTACGGACAGCCGCCCGTCCCGCCCTGGGCCATCCGGGTCATCCTCGGCCCGGAGGACCTGCCGGAGGTGCGGTTGGGAGAGTAGGGAGCGGGGCGCAGCCCAGCAAATCTTTGCAGGGTTTTGCCCTCATCCGCCCCTGGCGGGGCACCTTCCCCCAAAGAGGGAAGGCTTGGGCATGACCTCCCGCGCGCGCGGGTGCGCGGGGTGCTCCCCTACAATAGCGCCCCAGACCGCCTTCTGGCGGCTGTGCTTGCGCAACGCGGGCGCACACGGTGCGCCCCTACGGTGCGGAGGCATCGGTGCAGCCATGAGATCAATCACATCCCCCTGATACCACATCATCTACCACACGAGGGAGAGAGACCGATATGACCATTCAAGAGGCAAAGGAACAGATCATCCGCACCGTGCGGGCCTATCTGGCAAAAAACGAGGACGGGCAGTGGGAGATCCCCGTCCTCGCCCAGCGGCCCATCCTGCTCATGGGCCCGCCGGGCGTGGGCAAGACCGCCATCGCCCAGCAGGCCGCCCGGGCGTGCGGCGTGGCCCTGGTGAGCTATACCATCACCCATCACACCCGGCAGTCCGCCATCGGCCTGCCCAGCATCCGCACCGCCAGCTACGGCGGGCGCACCTTCTCCGTCACCGAGTACACCATGAGCGAGATCATCGCCAGCGTCTACCGCCGGATGGAGGAGACGGGGCTGGAGCACGGCATCCTCTTTCTCGACGAGGTGAACTGCGTCTCCGAGACGCTCGCCCCGGCGATGCTGCAATTTCTCCAGTGCAAGACCTTCGGCAGCCACCGTCTTCCGGAGGGCTGGGTGATCGTCGCGGCGGGCAACCCGCCGGAGTACAACCGCTCGGTGCGTGAGCTGGACATCGTCACCCTCGACCGGGTGCGGCGGCTGGATATCGAGGCGAGCTGGCAGGCGTGGAAGCCCTACGCCTACCGGCAGGAGGTCCATCCCGCTATCCTGGCCTATCTCGAGCTGAAGCCGCAGCACTTCTACCGGCTGGAGACTACGGTGGACAGCAAGCGCTTTGTCACCGCCCGCGGCTGGGAGGACCTCTCCCGCCTGCTCACGGTGAGCGAGAAACTGGAGCTGCCGGTGGACGAATCGGTGGCCGCCCAGTATCTCCAGTACCCCTCCATCGCCAAGGACTTTGCCAACTACTACGACCTGTATCGGAAATACCGGACCGACTACGACGTGGAGGCCATCCTCTCCGGTGAGCTGGGCGAGCGGACGGTAAACCGCCTGCGCATGGCCCCGTTTGACGAGCGGCTCTCCGCCCTCTCCCTGCTGCTGGACGGACTGTTTGGCTCCTGCCGGGAGGCCAACGAGGCGGACGCCGAGGTGACCCTGCTGCACGGGCAGCTCAAGAACCTGATCGCCGCGCTGGAGACCGGGCGCACGGCGGAGGATGCCTTCGCGCGCGTGCTGGAGGACTGCACGCGCGTCCGGGAGGAGAAGCGGCGCGCGGATCTCCTCGAGCCGGCGGACGAGCGGCGCTATGCCCACGTGATCGCCCGTCTGGAGGACTACCGCACCGCGCTGCGCCGGGAGGACGTCACGCAGCCCGCCGCCGCGGCGGACCGGGTGCGCGCCCTCTTCCGCGAGGCGGTGGCCGGGCGGAAGGCGGCGATTGAGCGCGCCTCGCTGCGGCTGGAGCGCGGCTTTGCCTTCCTCGAGACGGTGTTCGGCGAGGGGCAGGAGCTGGTGATCTTCCTCACGGAGCTGGCGATGAACCCCGCCTCCACCAAATTTATCGCCGACAACGGCTGCGAGAAGTTCAGCCACTACAACCGCGCTCTCCTGCTCGGCGGGCGGCAGCGGTCCATCCTGGAGGAATTGGACTGATTGTCGGATTTTCCCTCTGATACAAGCTATTTTGCATCCAATTTGGGGCGGCCGCGCAGACAGGCGGCCGCCCCAAAAATTTTTTTCAAAAATTTTTCGGCCCGTGCGATAAAAACGCCCCCGCCCGGCATTACATAGATGACAGGGCTGAGAGAGGCGCCGCCGCTCCGACGACCCGGAGGCCGAGACAGATGCCTCCCCGCCAGAGAATCCCGTCCCAACCGGAGCTGCCGGGAACGCTCCGGAGGCCGCGCTGCCGTACCCGGACGGCAGAGAGCGGCACGGCGAGGCTCTCCTTCCCGCTCCCGAGCGACCAGTCCTCTCCCCTCTCCGGAGGCGCCCTGACCGAACAAGACCCAATCTCAACTATGAAATAAAGGGAAAGGTGAACAACATGAAAAAGATCTTCGCTCTTGCGCTCGCGCTCTGCCTGGTTCTGGCCCTCGCCGCCTGCGGCAACAGCCCCGCCTCCAGCGCTTCCACTGACGACGCCAACCAGCCCGACACCGCCTCTGCCGACGACATCGCCACCACCGACATCGTCCCTGACGAGAACGCCGCCACGGCGGACGAAGAGGTGCCCATTGACGACCCCGCCGCCACTCCCGCCGAAGGCACCTCCTCCGGTTCCGACGACGCAGCCGCCTCCGGCAGCGCTGACGGTCTGATCAGCGAGGCGGACGCCGAGTCCATCGCCCTGACCGACGCCGGGGTGAGCGAGGCGGACACGGTCTACCTCCACACCCATCTGGACCGCGACGACGGACGTCAGGTCTATGATGTCGAGTTCTACGCCGGCAACACCGAGTATGACTACGAGATCGACGCTTCCAGCGGAGCTATCCTCTCCGTGGACAACGACATCGAGAACTATGACGGCAGCGGTGCGGCCGCCGCGTCCTCCGGAGAGGTCATCAGCCCGGAGGAGGCCGCCAATATCGCCCTGACCGACGCCGGGGTGAGCGAGGCGGACACCCTCTACCTCTACACCGAGCTGGACCGCGACGACGGCCGCCAGGTCTATGACGTCGAGTTCTACGCCGGCAACACCGAGTATGACTACGAGATCGACGCCACCAGCGGCGACATCCGCTCCGTGGACAACGACATCGAGAACTATGACGGCCACAACGTAAGCGCCTCCGTCTCCGTCGATCTGGAGAGCGCCACCGCCACCGCCCTGGCCGACGCCGGGGTGAGCGAGGACCAGGTCACCCGCCTGCGTGCGGAGCTGGACGAGGACGACGGCCGGCTGTACTACGAGATCGACTTCATCTACAACGAGTTGGAGTATGAGTACGAGGTGGACGCCAACAGCGGCAAGATCGTCTCCACCGACCGGGAGTCCATCTACGACTGAGCTCGGACTGCTCCCCCCTCTCCAGGGCATAAAAGCATGGCAATCCCCAGGCGCGGCAGTTTCTCCTGCCGCGCCTGGGGCATTTTTCATCCCATCTCAGCCGGCCTAGACGTTCTCCCGGCGGCGGATGGGAAGGCGGATGGTGAAGCGGGTACCCAAGGTCCGGTTGCTCTCCAGGGAGATGCGCCCGTCCATGGCGTCCACCACGTGTTTGACGATGGACAGGCCCAGGCCGGTCCCGCCGGCACTGCGGCTGCGGCCGCGGTCCACCCGATAAAAGCGCTCAAACACCCGGCTCTGGTGCTCCGGTGGAATGGGCTCGCCGTCGTTGCGCACCGTCAGGATACACTCCGCCTGCCGGCGGGTGAGGGAGATCTCCACCTTGCCGCCCGGGCGGTTATATTTGACGGCATTGCTGATGAGGTTGTCAGCCAGCTCCCGCAGGTTCTGGGGGCTGGCGTAGAGCCAGACCGGCTCCACCCGCGTCTCAATGGTCACACCCCGCCCCGCGGCAGGGGTCTCCCACTCGTGGACGCACTCCCGCACCAGCTTGTGGAAGGGCACCTGCTCCGGCTCGCGCTCCAGCGTCCCGCTCTCCAGCCGGGAGAGCATGATGATGTCCGAGATCATCATGCTCATCCGCTGCGTCTCCGCCCCGATGCGGTCCAAGAGTTCCCGCCTCTGCTCATCGGTGAGAGGCAGGCCGGAACAGAGCAACTCCGTATTCCCCTGGATGGCGGTGATGGGGGTCTTGAGCTCGTGGCTGGCGTTGGAGAAGAACTCCTGTCGCATCCGGCTGGAGTTGCGGCTCTCGGTCACGTCCAGCAGGGTGAGGATCAGCTTGCCTTTCAAGTCCCCCGTCTCCTCCTGGATGGGGCGAAAGCGCACCTCGTAGATCCGTCCGCGGCAGCGCAGGTCCACCGGCGGAGCCTTCTGGCCGAGCATCGCGTCCTTGGCGTTCTGGATAATCCGGGGATTGGGCAGCAGGCGGCCGAGGGACTGGCCGATCTGTTCCTCCCCGCAGCCGAGCTGGCGGCGGGCACTGCGGTTCATCATCTGGATCTCCTGCTCCTGGTTGACCAGCACAAAGCCCTCGGCCAGATGGTCGAGGATATAGTCCGTCTTCTGCTGCTGTTCCTCCAGCTGGCGGAGATAGGCTCCGATCTCCCCGGAGAGCTGGGTGATCTGCGAGGACATCTCCTGCAGCTCCGGATAGGGGCACGTCACCGGCTCCGGCGTCGTCTTCCCCTCTTTCAGCGCGCCAAGACTCACGCTCAGGCTGCGCACTGAGAGGAGGATGCCGTCCGTCAGCCCGGCGGCCAGGACCAGCGCCACCAGCAGCGAGAGCGCCGCGCCCAGCACCAGGGCCGGCAGCATGCGCAGCAGGTCCTCTGTCACGGCGCTGACCGACTGGGACAGACGCAGATAGGTCCCGTCCTCCGTCACCGCCACGGCATAGACCAGCGTGCGGCCCAGCGTGGCGCTCTCGCGCAGGGTGACCGCCTGCCCCGCCTCGCGCGCGGCGGCGATCTCCGGCCGGTCATAGTGGTTGTCCATCTCCGTCCGGTCCGCCTCCGAGTCCCCCAGCACCGTGCCGTCTGCGGCGATAATGGTCACGCGGATGTCCTCCTCGCCCAGCACGGCGGCCTGGTCGTCAGGGTCGGCGGCAGCGTCGTAGTAGTGGACAAAGGTCTCCGCCATGGCCAGCAGTTCGGATTCCTTCTCCTCGGTGAGCACCATGTGAAAGATGACAGCCGCAGCGACGGTGGAGACCAGCAGCGCCAGCAGGACCGGAAAAAGCTGGGCACGGAAAATCGCCTTTTTCACGCCGGCACCCCGATAAAGCGGTATCCTACCCCGCGGATTGTCTTGATAAAGCGGCTGTGCCCGGCGTCATCGCCGATCTTCTGGCGCAAGGTGCCGATATGGATGTCCAGCGTGCGGCTCTCCCCCATCGCGTCAGTCCCCCAGACGCTGTCGAGCAGCTCCTGGCGGGTGATGCTCTGGTCCGGGCGCTCCATCAAGTATTTGAGCAGCTCGTACTCCTTGTACGTCAGCTCCACCACCTCGCCGTCCACGCGCACCTCGTGCTTGCTCGGGTAGAGCTCCAGTCCCTGATAGATCAGGTCGTCCTGCTCCCGGGCGCGGCCGCCCATCCGGCGGATCTGCGCCCGCACGCGCGCGCACAGCTCGAGCACGCTGAAGGGCTTGGTCACATAGTCGTCCGCACCGGCGTCCAGGCCGCTGATCTTGTCCTCCTCCAGATCGCGGGCGGTGAGCATAATGACCGCCACCTGCCGCAGCTCGGGCGAGGCGCGGATCAGCCGCACGGCCTCCACGCCGCTGATGCCCTCCATCATGATATCCATGAGCACCACGTCCGGGCGCTGCTGCTTCATGGACTCCAGCGCCTCCAGGGCGTTGGGAAAGCCAAGCACCTCATACCCCTGGCTCTCCAGGGCAAATTCCAGCAGACGGCGGATGCTCTCGTCGTCCTCCACCACGTAGATACGCTCTTTCATCCAGTCCGGCCTCCCTTTTTTCGGTGTTCTCATATTATATCGCCGCCCTCCTGCCGCCTTCCATCACGGCCTGCGAAAATTTACGTTAGATTTCTGTAAAATAACAGAAGGCGGCCCCGGCGGCAGATGGAATATCTGCCACCGGGCCGCCTTCTGCGCAGCGGCGCGCCAGCTCAGGCGCACCGCCCGGTCAAAACATCTCTTCCCGCTTGTACTGGCCGGTGATCTTGAACTCCACCCACTCGCACAGGTTGACCCCGTGGTCTCCGACGCGCTCGAGATACTTGATGATCATCAGGTAGTCCACGATCTCGTCAATCGCCTCGGGATGGGTCAGCAGGTGCTGTCCCAGCGTCTTGCGCAGGCGTACAAACCACTCGTCCACCACGTCGTCGCGCTTCTCCGTCGCGCGGGCCAGGTCGAGGTCGTCGGTGATATAGCTGGTGACGGCGGCATCCACCATCTCGACGGCCTCCTCGGCCATCTCCAGCACCTGCTCGCGAATCTGCGGGATGGAGCAGGCGCTGTGGTGCAGCGACAGCTCCGCGATATCCACCGCCTCGTCGCCGATGCGCTCGATATCGGTGATCATCTTCATGGTCGCGCTGACCTGGCGCAGGTCGGAGGCCACCGGCTGCTGCATCAGCAGCAGCTTCAGGCAGCGCTGCTCAATGATGCGCTCAAGGGTGTTGATCGCCCCGTCGTTGTGCACCACTTCCTCCGCCAGCGTGCGGTCATAGGTCTTCAGGGTCTCCAGGGCGCGGTTGACCGCCTCGACGGCCTTGCTTGCCATTTCCACCAGCTGCGAGGAGAGCTCCCGCAGCTCCTGATCGTAATACTTTCTGGTGCTCACAGTCTCCTGTCCTCCTTAGCCGAACCGGCCGGTGATATAGTCTTCCGTCCGCTTGTCGTGCGGCACAGAGAAAATCTGGTTCGTCTCGCCCATCTCGATCAGGTCGCCGAGCAGGAAGAACGCCGTCTGGTCAGAGATACGGGCCGCCTGCTGCATGTTATGCGTGACGATGACCACCGTATACTGCTTCTTCAGGTCACTCATCAGCTCCTCGATCTTCATCGTGGAGGCGGGGTCGAGCGCGGAGGTCGGCTCATCCATCAGCAGGACGTCCGGCTCGACGGCGAGGGCACGGGCGATGCACAGGCGCTGCTGCTGGCCGCCGGAGAGGCCCAGGGCGCTCTTGCGCAGGCGGTCCTTCACCTCGTCCCAGAGGGCGCCGCCGCGCAGGGAGCGCTCGACAATCTCGTCAAGCTGCGCCTTTTTGCGGATGCCATGCACGCGCGGGCCGTAGGCGATGTTGTCATAGATGGACATGGGGAAGGGGTTGGGTTTCTGGAAGACCATGCCGACCTGCTTGCGCAGCTCGGTCACGTCCTGCTCCTTGGCAAAGATATCCTTGCCGCGGAACTTCACCTCGCCGGTGATGCGCACGCCGGGCACCAGGTCGTTCATCCGGTTGAGCGTCTTGAGGAAGGTGCTCTTGCCGCAGCCGGACGGACCGATGAACGCCGTGATCTCGCGCTCTGGGATATCCATATCGATGCCCTTGAGGGCCTGGAAAGTGCCGTAATACAGTTCCAGCTTTCGCGTGGTGATAATCGGTGTAGCCATAGCGTTCCTCTCACACTTTCTTCAGTTTCCGCTTTGCCAGCTTGGCAGAGCTGTTGATAATCAGGACCA
This sequence comes from Candidatus Onthomonas avicola, assembly GCA_018710845.1. GTDB lineage: Bacteria > Bacillota > Clostridia > Oscillospirales > Oscillospiraceae > Onthomonas > Onthomonas avicola. The sequence goes on along the minus strand of DVJB01000058.1, from coordinate 15,921 downwards.
GAATCATCAGAATCGCCGCGATCGCAAAGCCGACGTCAAACTCACCCTGCTCCTGCACGTAGACATACAGGGCCACGCTCAGCGAGCCGCCGCTGGTCTGCAGGGCCCGGAAGAAGTTGGTCACCAGGTTGTAGCCGGTGCCGGCGGTGTAGATCAGCGCGGCGCTCTCGCCCACGATCTTGCCGATGGCAAGGATAGCGCCGCCCACCACGCCGTCGAGGGTGCAGGGCAGGACGATGGTGCGGATTGTGTGCCATTTGGAGGCACCCAGGCCGACCGAGCCCTCGCGGTAGGAGTCAGGCACCGTCTTGAGCGCCTCCTGCGTGGTGCGCACGATGGTGGGCAGGGTCATGACCGCCAGCGTCAGCGCACCGGAGGCGATGCTGGTGCGCAGGCCGAGTCCCTGCACGAAGAAGAGCATGCCGACCAGGCCGTAGATGATGGAGGGGATGCCGGTCAGCGTCTCGGTGGCAAACTCAATGATCTCCACCAAGCGCTTGTTTTTGGCGTACTCCGTCAGATAGATCGCGCCGCCGATACCGAGGGGCAGGGCGATCACCAGGGTGGTCAGAACCAGGTAGATGGTATAGATGATATTCGGCAGAATGCCGATGGTCCCGGCCAGGGCGCTGCGGGCGGTGGAGAGCAGCTGCCAGCTGATGCTGCTCAGGCCGCGCACCATGATGTAGCCGATCAGCGCCACCAGGAGCAGCACGGTCAGGATGACGCAGAACCAGATGACGCCGCGGATGACCACGTTTTGAATCTTACGCTTCTGACTCATTTCTCATCCCTCCTCCCTTTCAGCAGGAGATTCAGGATCACGTTGATGATCATGATGAAGACGAACAGGACCAGTCCGATGGAGAACAGGGCCTGACGCTGCAAGCCGGAGGAGTAGCTCATCTCCTTGGCGATCGCCGTGGTCAGGAAGGTGACGCTGGTGAAGAGGCTGGGCATATTGGCCACATTGCCGGCCACCATCATGACCGCCATCGCCTCGCCCACGGCGCGGCCGATGCCGAGCACGATGCCGGCGGCGATGCCGCTGCGGGCCGCGGGGACGGAGACCTTGAAGATGGTCTCGACCTCGGTCGCACCCAGGGCCAGGCTGCCCTCCTCATACTCGCGCGGGACCGCGGAGAGGGCCGTCTCACTGACGCTGACGATGGAGGGCAGGATCATGACCGCCAGAACCAGGATTGCCGCGAGCAGGCAGGTGCCGTTGCGCAGCTGGAAGAGGTCCATAATGCCGGGCACCAGCACCATCGCGCCGATCAGGCCGTAGACGACGGAGGGGATACCGCTGAGCAGCTCCACCGCCGGCCGGACCACGGCGGCCATCTTTTTGCTGGCAAGCTTGGAGAGGAACACGGCAGTGAGCAGTCCCACCGGGACGCCGATCAGGCAGGCGCCCAGCGTGCCGTAGACAGAGGTGAGGATAAAGGGTAGAATGCCAAATTTGGGTTCGCTGGCTGTACTGGCCCACTCCTGGCCAAGCAGGAAGTCGATCGGGCCGATCTCGATGATCGCCGGCAGGCCGCTGACGATCATATAGATGGTGATCAGGGCCACCGCAGCGATGGAGACCATGCCGCAGAGGAAGAACAGCCCGTTCATCACCTTTTCAATTATCTCTCTGACTTTCAAATCCAACGACCTTCCTTAATTCTGTGGAATGCCGGAGCGGGGCTTGCGCCCCCTCCGGCATGTAATGGGTTGGTCTTTCCTTGTTCAGACGAAGGTCAGGGCTGAATCGCGCCGGCGTTGGCGATGATGTCAGCGACCTCCGGGCTCAGGCAGTAGTCCAGGAAGGCCTGGGCCGCCTCGCTCAGGGTGGCGGAGTCGTTGGTGACCATCAGGAAGGGACGCTGGATGGCATAGGTGCCGTCCTTCACGGTCTCCTCGCTGGGAGCCACGCCGTCGACGGTGATCGTCTTGACCTCGTCGCTCACGGCGGAGAGGGAGGCATAGCCGATGGCGTACTCATTGGCGGCGACCGCGGCGATGACGGCGCCGGTGGAGGTCAGCTCCTGATCGTAGACGCAGACATCCTCCACGCCGACGATGCTCTCAAAGCCGTCGCGCGTGCCGGAGCCGGCCTCACGGCCGATGATGGTGACCGGCTGGTCGGGGCCGCCGACCTCGCTCCAGTTGGTGATCTCGCCGGAGAACAGGCCGGCGATCTGCTCCAGGGAGAGGTCCTCAACGGTGTTGGCGGTGTTGACAATCATGGCGATGCCGTCCAGAGCGACCACATGGCCGGTCAGGCCGGTCTCGTCCTCGTGCAGCTCACGGCTGGAGAGGCCGAAATCAGCGGTGCCGTCGGTGGCGGCGGTGATGCCGGCGCCCGAGCCGGTGGCGTCATAAGAGATGGTCACGTCGGGATAGGTCTGGTTGAAGGACTCAATCAGGGCGGCCATCACGCTCTCCATGGAGGTGGAGCCGTTGGTGGACACGCTGCCGGACAGGTCGGTGGAGGCAGTGTCCTCAGCCGTATCCTCGGTGGTGGCATCGTCGGCAGCGGCGGTGTCATCCGTCGCAGCGTCGTCCGTGGTGGCGGTGTCGTTGGTCGCAGTGTCGTCCGTGGTCTGATCGTTGCTGTTGCCGCCGCAGGAAACCAGGGCGAACGCCATGACCAGAGCCAGGAGCAGGGCAAGAATTCGCTTCATGATTCTATCATTCTCCGTTTCATATGTTTTCCAGTCATCTCTGACCGTGCCTCTATTGTAGCGGGGCGGCATGTAAGATACCATCACCGCTTTGTAAAACCTTTGTATGTTTTTGGGCTTGCATTGTAAAGTCAGACCGCCCTTTTCGGGCGGACCGGCGTCTGCTATAATAGCGTTAGAACACACAGGGAGGAGGCCAACGCGATGCTTTTCCGACGAAAAGAGCCGGCACGCACCTTTGACCGGCAAAAAAAGCGGCCCGTCATCCGGGCCAGCATCTGCACCGGAGAACAGACCGCATGCTTTCAGGACTTGGAGACCGGGCGGTTAGAGGAGGTCATGCTGCTGCGCACTCCGGCCGATCGGGCGCAATTCCTGTCGGAGTACGGAATTGACGAGTCCGAGCTGACCGTGCTCTACTGACGATGTCCCGGACCCGGGCCACCGCCCAGCCAGCCGTGCCGGCGCTTTTTCGGCTCCTGGCAACGCACCTCGCCCTGGACCAGGATAATATCCGGGCCAAAGCGGCAGATCTGCTCCCAGCGGATCACACAAACCTCCCGCCGCCCGAGCAGCCCGAAGAAGAACCGCCCCGGCCCGGGCACCAGCAGCGCGCAGACCCGTCCGCTGTCCAGGTCGATGATCAGGTCGTCCACAAATCCGTAGCGTGTGCCGTCGCTGACAGAGATGACCTCCTTACAGCGCAGCTCTCCCAGATGGCTCTCCATGCCGCCTCCCCCTTTCTCTCCAACCTATGCGCGCGCGGGGCTGTCCTATGCCGCTTGCCAAGCGGGGCGTTTCGGGATACAATGAGAGCGAATCATTGGGGAGAGGAGGGAGAACTGTGGATAAGGCCGTCGCGCGCTGTCTGAAGGAGACCTTTGGCTATGACGACTTTCGTCCCCATCAGGAGCAGGTGGTGGACGCCATTCTCCGGCGGCGGGACGTGCTGGCGGTGATGCCCACCGGGGCGGGCAAGTCCATCTGCTACCAGCTCCCCGCCCTGCTGATGGGCGGCATCACGCTGGTGATCTCCCCGCTCATCTCGCTGATGCAGGACCAGGTGAAGGCCCTGCTCCAGTCCGGGGTGCGCGCCGCCTGGCTCAACAGCACCCTCACGCCGCGCCAGCAGCATCTCGCGCTGGAGCGGGCGGCGCAGGGGGCCTATCAGATCATCTATGTCGCCCCGGAGCGGCTTGAGCTGCCCGCCTTTCAGCGCTTTGCCAGCCAGGCACCCATCTCGCTGGTCACGGTGGACGAGGCGCACTGTATCTCCCACTGGGGGCACGACTTCCGCCCGAGCTATCTCGGCATTGCGGACTTCCTGCGCACCCTGCCGCGCCGGCCGGTGGTGGCCGCCTTTACCGCCACGGCGACCGAAGCGGTGCGGGAGGACATCGTGCGCACCCTGGACCTGCGCGACCCGCTCACGCTGGTGGCCGGCTTTGACCGGCCCAACCTTTTCTTTGAGGTACAGGAACCGCGCGACCGGAATCAGGCCGTGCTGGAGGTGCTCACCCGCTTTCCCGACCGCTCAGGCATCATCTACTGCCTGACGCGGAAAAAGGTAGAGGAGCTGTGCGAGTTCCTCTGCGCGCACGGCCACGCCGCCACGCGCTATCACGCGGGGCTGGAGGCGGAGGAGCGTCAGAAAAATCAGGACGACTTTCTCTACGACCGCAAACGGATTATGGTGGCCACCAACGCCTTCGGAATGGGCATCGACAAATCCAACGTCGGCTTTGTCATCCACTGCGGGATGCCGTCCAACCCAGAGAGCTACTATCAGGAGGCGGGCCGCGCCGGGCGGGACGGGAGCCCGGCCCAGTGCATCCTCCTCTACCAGCGCGGCGACATCCAGACCAACCGCTTTCTCTTAGAGCACGGGCGCGAGCAGGCGGCCCTCTCCCCCGAGGAGGGGCGGGAGCTGCTGCGTCTGGACCTTATGCGGCTGCGGCAGATGACGGGCTACTGCACCGCCCCCGGCTGCCTGCGGCAGAAGCTGCTCGGCTACTTCGGCGAACAGGCCCCGGACCGGTGCGGCAACTGCTCCAACTGTCTGAGCGGCCAGGCGCCGGAGGACGTCACCACGCAGGCGCGGCAGGTGCTGCTCTGCGTCGCGGCGCTCACGCGGGAGGGGCACGGGATGGGCGTCCACGCCGTGATACGCATCCTGCGCAGGGAGGAAGACAGCTCCATCGACTGGCTGCGCCCGTCACGCCTGGACTGCTACGGGGCGCTCGCTCACTTCCCCCGCCAGAAGCTGCAGCGGGTGATCTACGCCCTGCTGGACGAGGGCTATCTCCGCCAGACGGAGGGGGACCGGCCGGTGCTCGCGCTGACCAAGCGCGCCCCCTCTCTCGCCGCCGGGTCGGGACGGCTCGCCATTAAGGCGCAGTCCTCCCGCCAGGAGCGGCAGGCGCTCGCCGCGCGCGGCAGTGAGGACAGTCCCCTCTTTGCCGCCCTGCGCGAGGTGCGCGCCAGGCTCGCCCGCAGCGCAGGGGTGCCGGCGTTTATGGTCTTTTCCGACGCGACACTGCGCGAGATGTGCCGCCTCCTGCCGCGCGATGAGCGGGAGTTCCTGCTCGTCAAAGGGGTCGGCGCGCAGAAGGCCGCGCGCTATGGCAAGGCATTTTTACAGTGCATCCGCGGCTGGGAGCGGGAGCACCCGGCAGAGAAATGAGAGGGGATACAGCCATGAAAAACACAACTCTGTGCTACATCCGCCAGGGGGAGCAGTACCTGATGCTCCACCGGGTGAAAAAGCGCAACGATCTGAATGAGGACAAGTGGATCGGCGTCGGCGGCAAGTGCGAGGAAAACGAGAGCCCGGAGGAGTGCCTGCTGCGCGAGTGCCGAGAGGAGACGGGGCTCACCCTCAAGCGCTGGCGCTACCGCGGCCTGGTCACCTTCGTCTCCGACCGGTGGGAGGGGGAGTACATGCACCTGTACACCGCCGACCGTTTTGACGGGGAGATCGGCCCCTGCGACGAGGGGGTGCTGGAGTGGATCGGACTGCGGGAGCTGCGCCGCCTCCATCTCTGGGAGGGGGATCACATCTTCCTCGACCTGCTGGAGGCGGACGCCCCCTTCTTCTCCCTCAAGCTGGAGTACGAGGGGGAGCGGCTGGTCTATGCCGCGCTGGAGGGGCAGCCGCTGGACCTGCCGTGGCGGGGTGTGCCCGGATCAGATAGTATAAAATGAAGGGCCGCCCGCGGGCGGAGAGCCGGTGATGCGCTCTCCCGCCCGCGGGCGGTCCTCTTTTTCCAGCCAGGATGCCCGGGATTTGCCGGGCATCTCACGTCCTCCAGACCGTGATATCCTCCACCCGCTTCCTCGGACGGGCCGGCGGCATCTCATCTGCATAACCCAAGGCCAACGCGCCAAAGAGCGCGCCCTCCAGCCCCAGCCATTCGCGCAGCTCGGGATAGGCAAAGTAGGTGTCACAGATCCACAGACTGCCCAGCCCGGCCTCTGTCGCGGCGAGAGACATATTCTCCATCGCGGCACCGACCGACTGGGCATTGCAGATCTCATAGACACGCTCCTCCGGCGTCAGCGGGCGGTCCAGCTCCAGTCCCAGCGGGCAGAGCACGAGAATGACTGCCGGGGCCTGCCGCAGAATCTCCGCGGTATACGCCGCCCCCTGGAGAAAACGCGCACTCTCCGGCAGGAGCGGCTCTGCCCGCTCCCGGGCCAGCCCCCGCTCCATCGCCTGCAGCAGTTCCTCTTTGGACGGTCCCGTCACCACCACGAATTGCCAAGGCTGCCGGTTCTTTGCGGAGGGCGCCAGCGTCCCGGCACGAAGGACCGCCTCGATCTGTTCGCGGGAGACCGGCCGGTCCAGATAGCGGCGGACACTCCGCCGGTCCCAAATTGCCTGAATCACAGGGCAGCTCCTCCCTTTTGTCACACCGGGTCCACTACTGTCAGCTCCCGCAGCGTCAGGCCGCGAAAGGCAGCGAGCGCTTCCGCCTGGATGGCGAGGTCCTCCCGCCGCGCCGGGGGCAGCGGCTCGAAGAGGGTTATCGTCAACGCCAGGCCGTCCCGCGCCGCCCTGGTGCGCCAGACGCCCACAATCCGCCCGGCGCGCAGCACAGCGCCGGGATTGGAGACCGTCTGCCACACAGCGCGGTGCTTTGTCTTGTCGGAAAGAATCACCTGTCGGTCGCGCAGGTCAAGGTAGGGGTCGTGCGGGCCGAGGAGCAGGAGGCGGTCCTCCGGTGCGTCCGGACCGTGGGCGATTGACGCCGCGTCCTCTGAGAGGAGATAGCGCCTCCTGCCCTCCACCTGAACGGGGACCAGCTCCGCCGCCACGCTCTGCCAGAGCCGCCGCGCCTGCCGCGGCGAGCTCCCCAGCCAGGCTGCAAAGTCGGTCACCGTTGCCGGGCCATAGCAGTGGAGGAATTTGCGCACCAGCTCCCCCTCCCCATCCGTCCGCTCCGGCGGCAGCGCGCCCAGCCAACGGCGCATGGAGGTAAAAGAAGGGGTGCTCCCCTCCCGTGCACCGAAGACAACCAGAGAGTGGAAGGAGCAGGGCCGCAGGAGAAAGGACACCGCCGCCTCCCCCACCGTCTGATTTGCCCCGTACATAGAGGGGGCCCGCCAGCGCGCGCGGACAGCAGGCGGCAGCTGAGATTCTACCTCGGCAGCGATGGAACGGTCCAGCGCCGCCTTCCCGCGCACAGTATGACCATCCAGCCAACGGGCGGCGGCCTCTACCGTCAAAAGGAGCTCGTCAAACGCGATGCCGAGGTGCTCCAGCGCCAGCGTGATTCCCCGCGTGTAAATCCACGGCTCTTCCCCCGGCCGGGCAGCCAGCGGCGTGAGAAAGACGTCCCGCTCTGCGGCGGGGAAGATGACCGGCACGCCGCGATAGCTCCACGCCTGTACCAGCCGCCTGTCCCGCTCGAGCGCGGCGCGCAGTCCCTCCCGCGTGGCATCGCGCACGCGCAGGGCCACCGACCACTCCCACGCGCCGGGCGGGGAGTTTTGAACCCCGCAGGCCCCGGCCGCCGCCTCCCATGCGCCGGACGGCAGAGGCGATGCCAGATGGTGCGCGCACAGGCGGTGAGCGCGGACAGCCGCGCCGGTCAGCTCCATCACGTCGTCTCAGGCAGCGGCTTTCCGAGCCGGCGGTACATCGTCTTTTTCACGGCCCGGATGATGTTCTCATAGCCGGTACAGCGGCACAGGTGGCCGGAGAGCAGCTTGCGCAGCTCGTCGTCGGTATACTCCCTGCCGCTCTCGAGAATCTCCACCGCCGACATGATAAAGCCGGGGGTGCAGAAGCCGCACTGGACGGCGGCCTCGTCGATGAACGCCTGCTGGATGTCGGACAGCTCGCCGTTCGGGCCGAGCAGGCTCTCGAGCGTGCGGATGTTCTTTCCGTCCGCCCAGATGGCCAGATAGATGCAGGAGTTAAAGCACTCGCCGTCAATGATGACGTTGCAGGCCCCGCACTCGCCCACCTCGCAGCCCTTCTTGACCGACGTGAGGCGGAAGTCATTGCGCAACAGGTCGGTCAGTGAGGCGCGCACGTCCACCATCCGGTCCACCGGGCTGCCGTTGATGGTGCAGTGAATCTCTTTGTACTGAATGCTCATGCCAGCTCTCCTCCCGCGCGCCGGACGGACTCGCAAAAGGCCCGTCGGGCCGTCTCCACCGCGATGTGCTCGCGAAAGTCCTTTGCCGCGCGCCAAGAGTCGCGCGGATGGATATCCTCCAGCACGGCGCGGGCAAAGCGGTCCGCGAGCGCCCGGCTGGGGATCTGGCCGCGGGCCACCGCCTCCGCCGTCGCCGCGCGCAGGGGCACCGGCCCCGCCACGCCGTAGGCGATACGCGCGCGCGCGATCGTCCCGTCGGGCGAGAGGCGGACGTTCACCGAACAGCCGAGGGTGGCGATGTCCATCGCGCTGCGCATGGCGTATTTGATATAGTGTCCGTAGCAGTTCTCGTAGCTCTCGCGGGGGATGAGGATGGCGGTCTGTATCTCACCGGGGCGGACATCCACCTTCCCGGCGCGCAGATAGAAGTCCGCGATGGGCAGCCGCCGCACCCCTTCCGGGCCGGTCAGCTCGATCACCGCGTCCCAGGCAAAGAGGGTAGACGCGGAGTCGGCGGAGGTGACGCCGTTGCAGGTGTTGCCGCCAATCGTGCCGATGTTGCGAATTTGCGGGCCGCCTACCTGGTCTACCGCCTCGCCCAGGACGGGGCAGTGCCGCTGGATGAGCGGGTCGCGGGTGATGTGGCTGAAGCTGGTGAGCGAGCCGATACGCAGGTTCTCCGCCTCATCCAGCGTGACGCCGCGCAGGGCGTCGATGCCGTAGATGGAGATCAGCTCCACACCCGCACGCCGGCCCTCGCGAATCTGGACCAGCACGTCCGAGCCGCCGGCGATGATTTGCGCCTCGGGGTGCTCCACGCGCAGGCGGACCGCCTCGGCGACGCTCCCGGCCTCATAGAGGGCTTTGATATCATACATGGCCGGCTCCTCCTTCCTCGTCAAACAGTCCCGCCGACCGGAAGGCCCGGAACAGCAGGTGCGGGGTCATCGGCGCCTCGTCTAGGGCGACGCCGGTGGCCTGCAGGATGGCGTTGCGAATCGCCGGGGCGGGCGAGCAGGCCGGCGGCTCGCCGAGCGCCTTGGTGCCGTAGGGGCTGGTCGGCTCGGGATTTTCCACGAAATAGGCCCGCAGGTGGGGATGGTCCATGGTGGTGGAGAGCTTGTAGTCCAGCAGGTTGTTGTTCAGCGGCCGTCCGGTTTTCGGATCAAATTTCAGCTCCTCGGACAGGCCGTAGCCGATGGCCATCGACATGCCGCCGTGCACCTGCGCCTCGGCCAGGGCGGGATTGATCAGGCTGCCGCAGTCGTGGACGTTCACCAGGTCGAGCAGGCGCACCTTGCACATTGGGATGTCCACCTCCACCTCGGCAAAGCTGCAGCCGAAGGAGTAGGCGTTGTTCTTGATCTGATAGGTGCTCTCCGCCGTCAGGTGGACGCTGTGCGTCAGGCTGTAGAGCGCCTCTGTCGCCAGCTCGCCCAGGCTCATGAGCACCTGCCCGTCGCTCGTGCGGACGATCCGGCCGTCCACCAGGTCGAGATTCGCCCGCGTCTGCCGGGTCAGCTCCTGCGCGTAGTCCAAAATCCGCTCGCGCAGCAGGCGGCCGGTCTGCTGGATGGAGAAGCCGCCGATGTAAGTCTGCCGCGAGGCGTAGGCCCCGGTGCCGAAGGGGGTGATATCGGTGTCCTGGGTGGAGACGATATGTACCTGCTCAAAGGGTACGCCGATCGCGTCCGCCGCCATCTGGCTGTAGGCGGTGTCGCAGCCCTGGCCGATCTCCGTCTCGCCGGTCTGCACCTGCACCGAGCCGTCCTGGTTGAGCACCATCCGGCAGGAGGAGGTCTCCAATGAGATGGGCCAGACGGCGGTGTTGTACCAGAACAGGGCCATGCCGATTCCCCGGCGGACCGGGCCGGTCTGATGGGCGTAGGCCGCGCGTTTCTCCGCCCAGCCGATCGCCTCTACCCCCTTGTCCATCACCTGGCGGAAGGTGTCGTAGTAGTTCACGTTCTTGGAAAAGGCGTCGGTATAGCCCTGGGGCATCACCACCTGGCGGCGATACTCCACCGGGTCGCGCCCGAGGGCGCGCGCCACGTCGTCAATGTGGCACTCCCCGGCCCACATCGCCTGCGGAATCCCATAGCCGCGCATCGCCCCGGCGGTGGGGCGGTTGGTGTAGACAGTGTAGGCGTCCCCCTCCACGTTGTCGCAGGGGTAGATCTGCGGGAAGGCGCCCATCCCCTTGGCCGCGATGCTGTGACCGTGAGAGGCATAGGCCCCCTGGTTGGAGAAGCACTCAATTCGCCGCGCGGCAAAGCTGCCGTCTGGGCGGACGTAGGAGATGATGTGGGTCCGAATGGCATGGCGGACACGATTGGAGACAAAGGTCTCCTCGCGCGTGCAGTCCAGCTTCACCGTTCGGCCGCCCACCTGGGTGGTCAGCCAGGCGCACAGCGGCTCGTAGAGCGCGTCCTGCTTGTTGCCGAAGCCGCCGCCGATATAGGGCTTGACAATCCGGAGCTGTCCCCAGGGAATCCCCAGCGCCTGGCCGCAGACGCGGCGGATAATGTGTGGAATCTGCGTGGAGGTGACCACGGTGATCCGTCCGCCCTGCATAGAGGCATAGCAGATATGGTTTTCAATATGGCAGTGCTGGACGGTGGGCGTGTCATACCAGCCCTCCACCTTGATCAGGCCCGGCTCCTGGCGCGCGGCCTCATAGTCGCCGCGGTGGAGCTGGGTATGGGCGAGGATATTGTTCTCGCGCAGCTCTCCGTGGATGACGGGCGCCCCCGGCTTCATCGCCTCCTGCACGTCGAGCACGAAGGGGTATTCCTCATACGTCACCTTCACCAGCCGGGCAGCCCGGACGGCCGCCACCTCGTCTTGCGCGATGACCACCGCCACGTCGTCGCCGTAGTAGCGCACATGACGGTTGAGCAGCAGCCGGTCGGCGATGTCCTGATGGGCCGGGTCGGTGGACCACGGGTGCCCCGCCGTCGGAAAGGGGTAATTCGGCACGTCAAAACAGGTGAGCACCTTGACCACGCCGGGCACGGCGAGGGCGGCCTCGGTCTCCACCGCGGTCACCATGCCGTGCGCAATCGTGGAGTGGACGACCTTCGCCACCAGCGCCCGCGCGTCGCACAGGTCGTCGGTGTATTGCGCGCGCCCGGTCACCTTGTCAAAGGCGTCCACGCGCAGTTTGCTCTGTCCTACGCTTTTGCTCATGCTTGGCCTCCTTTACGTCCCGCGCCTCACGTCTTCGGGCGGGGTTTCTTGCGCGCATAGGGCGTCTGCTCCAGCGGGAGCGACGTCCGGCGCAGTCCGTCGTAGCGGTAATAGGCGTCGGCCACAGCGGGCGCGGTGGGGATGGAAGTGATCTCCCCGATGCCGATCGCCCCGCAGGCCACATCCAGTCCCGGCTTTTCCACCACAATGGCCTTGATCTGAGGAATTTGATTGGAACGGAAGAGCCCAAGGGTGCCCAGCTTGGCGGTGGGCTTGCAGTCGGTGAGGGGGTACTGTTCCGTCAGGGCAAAGCCCAGCCCCATCACGACGCCGCCCTCGATCTGTCCCTCACAGGAGAGGGGATTGACCGCTTTTCCCACGTCGTGCGCGGCCACCAGCTGGGCGACCTTGCCCTGCTCGTCCAGAATACACAGCTGCGTCGCGTAGCCATAGGCGACATGGCTCACGGGGTGGGGATAGGGGGCGCCCAGGGGGTCGGTCTTGGCCAAGTACTCCCCGTAGAATTCCTCCCCCTCCAGGTCCGCCAAGGTCTTGCCCTCCAGCGCGGCTTTGAGCTGTTCACAGGCCCGGCGGCAGGCCTCCCCGGTGACCAGCGTCTGCCGCGAGCCGGAGGTGACGCCGGAGTCCGGGGCGTTGTAGGTGTTGGAGCGGACCACCTCTATCTGCTCCGGGGGAATGCCCAGCACGGTGCAGCAGAACTGGGTGAGCACCGTGTGCAGCCCCTGCCCGATGCAGGAAGCCCCGGTGTGAACGACGACCTTGCCCCGCTCTACCGTCAGCCGGCACCGGCCATAGTCCGGCAGGCCCACGCCCACCCCGGCGTTTTTCATGGCGCAGGCAATGCCCACATACTTGCCGCTGTCAAAGTAGGGTTTCACCGCCTCCAGGGTCTCCACCAGGCCAGTCTCCGGACCGGCGATCTGCCCGTTGGGGAGGGACTCTCCGGGGCGGATGGCGTTGCGGTAACGGATCTCCCAGGGAGAGATCCCCACCAGGTCCGCCATCTCGTTGAGCAGGCTCTCGATGGCAAAGCAGGTCTGGGTAACCCCGAACCCCCGGAACGCCCCGGCGGGGGGATTGTTCGTGTAATAGGCCAGGCCGTCAATCTCAAAGTTGTCGTAGTGATAGGGGCCGGAGGCGTGGGTGCAGGCCCGCTCCAGCACGGGGCTCCCCAGGGAGGCATAGGCGCCGGTGTCCGAGATCACCTTGGCCTTTACCCCTTGGATGATGCCGTTCTCATCGCAGCCGATGGTAAAGTCCATCTCCATCGGGTGCCGCTTGGGGTGGACCAGGATACTCTCCTGCCGGGTCAGTTTCATCTTGCAGGGCCGGCCGGTGAGCAGGGCCGCCAGGGCGGACAGGTGCTGGACGGTCACGTCCTCCTTCCCGCCGAAGCCGCCTCCCACCAGAAGGTTTTCCACCTTCACCCGGCTGAAGGGCAGGGCCAGCATGGGGGCGGTCTCCTGGCGGGTGGAATAGGTGCTCTGGTCGGCGCAGAGAATATGCACTCCCTTCCCCTCCGGGTAGCTCACGGCGCATTCCGGCTCCAAAAAGGCGTGTTCCGTGTAAGGGGTGGAGAAGTGGCGGGTGATGACATATTTGCTCCGGGCAATGGCAGCATCCGCGTCTCCCCGGTGGATAAACTTCTCCGAGAGCACATTGCCCGGATGATCCTCGTGGAGTTGAGGAGCGTCGGGGGCCATGGCCTCTTCCGGGCTGCGCACCGGCTTCAGAGGGGTGTAGTCCACCCGGATCCTCTGGACGGCCGCCCGGGCCTGCTCCAGCGTCTCGGCAGCCACCAGGGCAATCACGTCTCCCAGAAAGTGGGTGATCTCCCCCACGCCGATCATCGCGGGCCAGTCAATGTAGATATGGCCCACCAGATGCTGTCCGGGGATATCGTCGGCGGTAAAGACGCCCACCACGCCCGGCATCTCCTTGGCGGCGGAGATGTCGATGGCGTCCACCCGGGCGCGGGGATAGGCGGAGCGGAGAGCCGCCACGTGGAGCATCCCCTCCAGATAGACGTCGTCTGGATACTTGCCGTAACCCAGCACCTTCTCCCGCACGTCCACCCGGGAGACCCGCTGGCCCAGAGTCCACTGGTTCTCTCCTGGCAGAATCCTTCCCTCCCGGAGCATCTTGGCCGCCAGTTTCACCGCCGCCATGATCTTCACATAGCCGGTACAGCGGCAGAGATTGCCGCGCAGGGCAAAGGCGATCTGCTCCTCTGTGGGGTCCGGATTCTGGTCCAGCAGCGCCTTGGAGGCCATCACCATCCCCGGAATGCAAAAGCCGCACTGCACCGCTCCGGCCTGGCCGAAGGCCTGGACGTAGACCTCCTTTTCGAAGTCGCTCAATCCCTCCACCGTGGTAACGCTCTTTCCCTCCAGCCGGTCGGTCATCAGAACGCAGGCCTTCTGCGCCTTCCCGTCAATCAGGACGGTACAGGTGCCGCAGGCGCCCTCGCTGCACCCGTCCTTCACAGAGGTGAGCCGCAGGGTATCGCGCAGATAGCGCAGCAGGGATTGATTTTGCAAGACGTGGACCGTCTCGCCGTTGACGCGGAAGGTTGCCATGGCGGTTTCTCCTTTTCTGGGATGTCCACGACCGGCGCGAACATTTGGCAAGGGACTTTTGAAATATGATACACCATTTCATGCCAAACTGCAAGCTAGGTCAGAAAACAAAGGAGGACGGCGCTGCCAAAACAACGCCGTCCTTGACTGTCTGAAGATCTGCGGCGCCCGGCCGCACGGGCTTTAGGCCCCGTAGATAAACTCCTGCAGGTTTGCCCGCAGCACGTCCCAGTCGTTGGGGACGAGCACGGACATGCCGCGGATGCTCTCGCCGCTGTAGCTGCCGTCCTCGGGCACGCGGTACTCCTCAATGGAGTCCACGCCCAGATTGTAGGCCGTCAGCGCGATGCTGAGAATCTCGTCGTTGGTCATGTCGGTCGTCAGCGCGCCGGCAACGCTGTCATAGATACCGAGCAGGTCGGTCCACGGCTGGTCCTTCAGCTGCTGGAAGACCTGCTGGATGACGATGCGCTGGCGCTCGGTGCGGCCGTAGTCGTCATGCGCGCCGCTGGCGGTGGAGACATAGCGGATGCGAGCGTACACCAGGGCCGCCTCGCCGTCGAGGTGGTTCTCCCCCACCACCAGGCCGGACTGCGGCGTGTTGTTGTGCCGTCTGCCATAGGTGGACTCGCCGCTCATATAGGCGACCTCGTCCTCTGTGAGCGTCACATCGATGCCGCCGACGGCATCGATCACCTCGCGGAAGCCGTCAAAGTCGACCTCCACATTATAGTCGATCTGAATGCCGAAGTTCTGTGCGATCGTGGCGTCCAGCAGCTCAAAGCCCCCAAAACGATAGGCCGAGTTGAGCTTGTTGTTGCTGTAGCCGGGAATCTCGACATACAGGTCCCGCATCAGGGAGACCATGGACAGGCGGCTGTTCTCGCTGTCGATGCTCAGGATAATCATTGTATCCGACCGGGCGCGCTCCCCTTCCTGGCGGGTATCCTGGCCCACGAGCAGGACATTGATCACACCTTCCTGGGGTTCGATGTGGTTGGCCTCGCCCCAGTCCAAGCTGCTGTCACTGATCGAGTCCGGCGCGTCCGTGTCCTCGTCAAAGTCCTCGGTGGTAAACTCTGTCTCCCCGGCGGTGACCCGGTTAATTCTCCCGAGCTGCACCTGCAAAAAGGCATAGGCCCCGATCACCATCAGCGACAGCACGGATAAAATAATCAGAATCACCTTGCGAATGTTCGACATGTGCGTTCCTGCCCCCATTTCTGCGCACCGCCGGTCATCTTTCGCTCTTTTCGACCGTGCGCCGTCCGTCCATCCGTAACGTCTCACTGCCCTTCCGGGCAAGTATCTGTCATTTTAGACTCTTTTTCTGCCCCCGTCAAGGGATTGCACCTTGAATTTACCTTACAATTTACCCATCTATTACATTTTCGTAAATTTCTCCAGAAAATTCATAGAAACTTCATCATCTTATGCTATAGTGTCACAAACTAATCGGCAAGGAGTTGTCGTGTGTCATGAGTGCAATCATCGGAATCGATCTCGGCACCACCAACAGCTGCATGGCTGTGGTGGAGGGCGGAAAGCCTGTCATCATCCCCAACGCGGAGGGGGCACGGACCACGCCGTCCGTCGTCGCCTTTACGAAGACCGGCGAGCGGCTGGTGGGTGACCTGGCCCGGCGCCAGGCGGTCACCAACGCCAAGGGGACGGTCGCCTCCATCAAGCGGCAGATGGGCACCGACACCCGTCTGGAGCTGGACGGGCGCCGGCGCACCCCGCAGGAGATCAGCGCCATGATCCTCCACAAGCTCAAGACGGACGCGGAGGCCTACCTCGGCCAGCCGGTGACGGACGCGGTGATCACCGTGCCCGCCTACTTCAACGACGTGC
>DVJB01000057.1 GCA_018710845.1 Candidatus Onthomonas avicola | reverse complement strand
TGGTATTAGCGTGGAACATAGCAAAAGTTTTCAATGTTTCAATCGAAGATATTTTTACTGTAGAGAATTAAATATCAGCCGCCATATGTGACTGTCGAAGATTTATTTGAATTTGTAGACGATTGACAATTGATTGGAGGAAGAAAAATGAAATGTCCTTATTGTGGTAAAGAAGAATTTGTGACTGGGAAGCAAGGTGTTGCTTATGCAGGAATTACCGTGTCTGCTCTGAAAAGTCGGGCTGTTTACCACGAAATTTGTGTGAACTGCGGCACGATTGTCCGGTCATATGTTAAAAACCCCGAAAAACTACGTGAAAGCTAAAGATGTAAATACCAGCCGCCCACCGGCGACACCACCGAGCAGGAAATCTGGAAACAGGTTCCCTGCTCTTTTTTGCCCGGACGCCGGGAGAAAGGAAGACACCGCCTTGCACTCGTTTTGACGCCGTGATATACTGAATATTAATTGAGGGGCAGAAATCAGTCCGGATTTTCTGCCAGGGACTGATCGTAATCTAATAGAGGGGAAGGCGAACAGCCATGAAGGAAGCCTATGAGAACTTGCTCACACGCCGCAGCGTGCGCGCCTATCGCCAGCAGCAGGTACCGCGCGAGGTGCTCGCGCAGATTGTGGAGGCGGGGCGCTATGCCCCGAGCGGGATGGGCCGTCAGCCGTGCGTGTTTGTCGTCGTGCAGGACCGCCAGACGCGCGATCTGCTCTCCCGGCTCAACGCCGCCGTGATGGGGACGGACAGCGACCCGTTCTACGGCGCGCCCGCCGTGATTGTGGTGCTGGCCGACCGGACGGTGCCCACCTATCTCTATGACGGAGCGCTGGCGATGGGCAACCTGATGAACGCCGCCCATGCGCTGGGGGTGGACTCCTGCTGGATTCACCGGGCAAAAGAGGTGATGGACAGCCCCGAGGGCCGTGCGCTCAAGGAGCAGTGGGGCCTTGGGGAGCAATACGAGGGGATCGGCAACTGTATTCTCGGCTACACCGCCGCGCCCGCCGCCCCGGCCAAGCCCCGCCGGGAGGGGAATGTGATCTGGGGCTGATGCCCGCCGGACCAGGCAATGTCAGACGGCCGATTGTCTCAAAAAGCGCCGGACGTGGGGAAAACCCGCGTCCGGCGCGCTGTCTGTGTATCCTTTGGTGGAAAAAGATTATTTTTTCAGCCCCTCCACCACCGCGGCGGTGTCCATGGCGATCATCAGCTCCTCATTGGTGGGGATGACCAGCGTGTGCACGGTGGCGTCGGCGGCGGAGACGTCAATCTCCTGGCCGCGGCAGTTGTTCTTCTCCTTGTCCAGCTTGATGCCGAGGAATTCCAGGCCGTCGGTGATGGTCTCGCGCAGGTCGGGGCCGTTCTCGCCCACGCCGGCGGTGAAGACCACGGCGTCCACACCGCCCATCGCGGCGGCATACGCGCCGATATACTTCTTCACGCTGTACATGAACACGTTCTTGGCCAGGGCCGCCTTCTCATTGCCCTGCTCAATACCGGTGTCCAGATCGCGGAAGTCGGAGGAGAGCTGCGAGATGCCGAGCACGCCGGACTTCTTGTTGAGGATATCCAGCATCTCGTCGATGTTATAGCCGTACTTGTTCATCAGGTACTCCAGAATGCCCGCGTCAATGTCGCCGCAGCGGGTGCCCATCGGCACGCCGGCCAGCGGGGTGAAGCCCATGGAGGTGTCCACGCTCTTGCCGTACTTCACGGCGGCGATGGACGAGCCGTTGCCGAGGTGGCAGGTGATCAGCTTGAGCTCCTCGAGCGGGCGGCCGAGCATCGCCGCGGCGCGCTGGGAGACATAGCGGTGGCTGGTGCCGTGGAAGCCGTAGCGGCGGACCTTGTCCTTCTCATAGAACTCATAGGGCAGGGCGTAGAGGTAGGCGACGGGAGGCATGGTCTGGTGGAAGGCGGTGTCAAACACGGCCACCTGCGGCACGTTCTTGCCCAGCACGGCGGTGCAGGCGTTGATGCCGATGATGTTGGCCGGGTTGTGCAGCGGGGCGAGCGGGTTGCAGGCCTCGACGACGGAGAGCATCTCGTCGGTGATCAGCGCGCTGTCGGCGAAGGACTCCGCGCCGTGGACCACGCGGTGGCCCACCGCATCGATCTCGTGGACGGAGGAGATCACGCCATACTCCGGGCTCAGCAGAGCGTCGATGACGGACTGAATTGCCTCGGCATGGGTGGGCATCGGGATGTCAAACACGCGCTTGTCCGCGCCGGGGACCTGATGGTTCAGCCGGCCGTCGATGCCGATGCGCTCGCACAGGCCCTTGGCCAGCAGCTTGCCGGTCTCGGGGTCGAGCAGCTGATACTTCAGGGAGGAACTGCCTGCGTTGATGACCAGAATATTCATGTAAATCGCGTCTCCTTTGCATGCACGTGTAGAGCCGCCTCCAGCGGGGATTGCATCCGAACGGCCGGGACGGTATAATAGCACTGTCCCTATTGTAGTACAATCCAGCCAAAAGGGCAACGCCCGTTTGGAAAAAATTACAGGAAAAGGGGCCGAAGATGGACAGTCATCGTGCATTGTACCCGCGCTGCGCCGGCGTCGTGGCGGAGTTTGACCCATTTCACCGCGGCCACGCGCATCTGCTCGCGCGTGTGCGCGCCCTCTGCCCGGACCGCGGGGTCATCTGCGTCATGAGCGGGCATTTCACCCAGCGCGGTAGCGCGGCGGCGGCGGACAAGTGGGCGCGCGCGGAGATGGCCCTGCGGGGCGGGGCGGACCTGGTGCTGGAGCTGCCGGTCCTCTGGGCCGCCGCCCCGGCGGAGACCTTTGCGCGCGGGGCGGTGGGGATTCTGCTGGACACCGGTCTGGTGGACACCCTCGCCTTTGGGAGCGAGTGCGGCGAGATCGCCCCGCTCGCGCGCCTGGCGGACGCGCTGGACGGGGCTGCCGCGCAGGAGGGTATCCGCGCCCATCTCGCGCGCGGCCTGTCCTACGCGGCGGCGCGCCAGGCGGCGATGAGCGATCTCCTCGGCGCGGACGCGGAGCTGCTCTCCGGGGCGAACAACAACCTCGGGGTGGAATACCTGCGGGCCGTCCGCCACTGGGGCGGAGAGGTCCGCGCAGTCACCATCCCACGGCAGGGCGCGGCCCACGACGGGACGCGGGCGGAGGGCGGCTATGCCTCCGCGTCCCTCCTGCGCCGGTATTTGGCGGCGGGGGCGTGGGGGGAGATGACCCCCTATCTCCCCCCGGAGAGCTTAAGCATTCTGCGCCGGCGGTGGGAGGACGGCCTCTGCCCGGCGGACCTCACGCGGTGCGAGCTGGGCGTCCTCGCCCGGCTGCGGGCGATGACGGCAGAAGAGCTGAAGCGCCTGCCCGGCTGGGAGCCGGGGCTGGAGCGCCGCCTGGCGCGCGCCGCGCGCGAATCCGTCACCCTCGCCGAGCTCTATGACCGGGCGAAAACCCGCCGCTGTCCCGAGGCGCGGGTGCGGCGGATGGTGCTCTGGGCCTTTCTCGGCCTTACCAGGGAGGACCAGCGGCCGCGCGCGCCCTATCTGCGCGTCCTCGGCTGCAACGGGCGGGGACGGCAGCTCCTGCGCGCGATGGACGGGACCGCCCGCCTGCCGCGGCTGATCCGCCCGGGGGAGGCAAGACGGCTCGACCCGGAGGGCCGGCGCGTTTTTGAGATCGAGGCGCGCGCGACCGACCTCTGGAGCCTCTGCCTGCCCGGCCCGGAGGGCCGGCGGGGCGGCATGGAGTGGCGCAGCCGGCCAGGGGTGCTCCCGGAAGAACACTAGGCCGTCCGTCCTGGCCGCACCGGGCTGATGCGCCCGGCCAGGCGGGTGAGCCGGTCGAGCTTGGCCTCCCCGCGGCGGATGTTGCGCGAGACGGTGGAGATGTTGATCTCCAGCTGGCCGGCGATGTCCGCGATGCCAAGCTGCCGGACATAGTAGTGCTCCAGACATTCCAGCTCGCGCGCGGTGACCGTCTCACGAAGTTCCTCGATCAGCGCCATCTCATAGCGGTCCAGTGTCCGGTCCAGCTCCGGCTGGGCGGCCAGACGGATATAGTGCCTTGCCCGGCGGGCATAGGGCTTGCCCCGGCGGTAGATTGCTCGTGCCATGTTGGATATCCTCCTAATATCTCCGGCGGGTGCGCCCGCCTGTTTTGACAGTGGGGTGTGCAAAAAATTTCCGTCGAACCCTTGACAAAGTCCTTCCCGTCTGGTAAGATACATTTCGCTGAATTCAAGCGCTGGCCGTGCTGGTGTAGCTCAGTTGGTAGAGCAGCTGATTTGTAATCAGCAGGTCGGGGGTTCGAGTCCGTCCACCAGCTTTTCGTGGACGCGGCGGACAGTTCGGCAAACTGCATACGGAGGAGTACCCAAGTGGCTAAAGGGGGCAGACTGTAAATCTGTTGGCTTGCGCCTACAATGGTTCGAATCCATTCTCCTCCATCGGAATTGACTGTCCTGTTCAGGACGGTCAATTCTTTTTTGCCGTCTTTTTTTTACTATCCATCTCAATAGAACGTCCGTTCTATTTGATGGAGATATGATATCACCATACGGAGATTTCTGTCAAGTGCAAAAAACAAAAAATATTATGACATCGTCAAATGGTGAAAAAGCGGGAGATTGGAAGAGAAGATTCCGACTGAAACGGAAAACTGCCCGTCAGCCAGGCAGCTGACGGGCAGGAGGGAGGGAAGGCTCAGGTTTCCCCGGCGCGCAGGGCGCACACCTCGTCCATCCAGAGGGCGGCGCAGGCGTCGCTCGGCATCCGCCAGTCCCCGCGCGGAGAGAGGGTGACGGTGCCCACCTTCGGGCCATCCGGCAGACAGGAGCGCTTGAACTGCTGGGCGAAGAAGCGGCGGTAGAAGTTTTCCAGCCAGCACAGCAGGTACTCCCGCCCATAGCGGCCCTGGAAGGCGTGCTCGGCCAGGCGCAGCACCTTGCGCGGGCGGAACCCCCAGCGGACGGCGTAATAGAGGAAGAAGTCGTGCAGCTCGTACGGGCCGACGAGGTCCTCCGTCTTCTGGCTGATCTCGCCGTCCACGGCGGGCAGCAGCTCGGGGGAGACGGGGGTGTTCAGGATGTCCTCCAGCACATCCGCCAGCCGTCCCTGGCCGGCGGCGCGGCGCTCGTCGCGCACGTAGGCCACCAGATGGCGCACCAGCGTCTTGGGGATAGAGGCGTTGACGGCGTACATGCTCATGTGGTCGCCGTTATAGGTGGCCCAGCCGAGGGCCAGCTCGCTCAGGTCCCCGGTACCGATCACCAGGCCGCCGGTCTTGTTGGCGAGATCCATCAGCACCTGGGTGCGCTCGCGTGCCTGGCCGTTTTCAAAGGTGACGGAGAGGTCGTCCATCGCCTGGCCGATGTCACGGAAGTGGACGCGCACCGCCTCACCGATGTCCACCGTGCGCAGCGAGGCACCCAGCTCCTCGGCCAGCAGGACGGCGTTGGACTTCGTCCGCGCCGTCGTGCCGAAGCAGGGCATGGTGACGGCGAGAATGTCGGAGGCCGGGCGGCCGAGCAGGTCGCACAGGGCGATTTTGGTGATGAGCAGGGCGAGGGTGGAGTCCAGCCCGCCGGACAGGCCGATCACGGCGGTCTTTGCCCGAGTGTGCTCCAGCCGCTTGCGCAGCCCGAGGGCCGCGAGGGTGAGGATCTCCCGGCAGCGGGCGGCCCGGTCGCCATGGTCGGCGGGGACGAAGGGATTGGGGGCCACCGCGCGCGTGAGCGGCTCTTCCACTCGGTTGAGGGCAAAATGTTGTGGGTAAATATCCGGCGCGCCGGCGGGGAACGTGCTCATCCGCTGGCGCTCGTGGACGAGCTTTTCCAGGTCGAGCTGGGCGACGGTCAGCCCGGTGGCAAAACGCCGCTCGGCCAGCAGGGCGCCGTTTTCCGCGATCAGCGAGTGCCCGCCGTAGATCAGGTCGGTGGAGGATTCCCCCTGCCCCGCGTCGGCGTAGATATAGCCGCAGACCAGCCGGCCGGAGGTACAGGTGACCAGATTGCGCCGGTAGCTGTCCTTGCAGACCACCTCGTCGCTCGCCGAGAGATTCAGGATGAGGGTCGCACCCCCCTGGGCCAGGCGGGTGGAGGGGGTGTCCGGCACCCAGAGATCCTCGCAGATCTCCACGCCGATGGCGAGGGACGGCATACCCTCGCAGCGGAAGAGAAGCCCGGTGGAAAACTCCGGCTGCTGGCCGCACAGCGGCACGCAGAAGTCGGTCTCTCCCAATGCGCGGCCGGAGGTGAACCAGCGGGCCTCATAAAACTCGGTGTAGTTGGGCACGTTGATCTTGGGGACCAGTCCGAGAATGTGCCCGGCCTGGATGACGGCGGCGCAGTTGAAGAGCTTGCCGCTGTACCGGTAGGGCAGGCCGAGGGCGCAGACCAGCGCGAGGTCCTCCGTCTCGCGCAGGATGCGCGCGAGGGCCTCCTGGGCCCCGTCGAGCAGGGCGGACTGCAAAAACAGGTCGCCGCAGGTATAGCCAGTGATGCACAGCTCGGGCAGGCAGAGCACCTTCACGCCCGCCGCTGCGGCCTCGCGCATGAGCCGGATGATCTGCCCGGCGTTGTGCGCGCAGTCGGCCACGCGGATCTCCGGCGTGCCGGCGGCCACGGTGAGAAAGCCGTCTGTCATGGGAAACACTTCCTTATCGTTATCGTTCGGGTCGATTCCGGGGATGTCACCGCTATTTTACCCCAGAAGCGGCGCAGAGGCAAGGAAAAAAAGACACCATGGTCTGCGCCTGAGCCTCAGATTTCGTTTTAAGGCGGTTCATACTTGCTTTTTGGGGGAAATTGTGCCATAATTTGTGCATAATGCAGACCGCTGCGGGGCATCTCCCGTCACAGAGAGGTGGTTGATGTTGAACCAGAAGAGAAAACGGGCGTTTGAGCCGAGCGTAAAGCACTACTTTGTCTTTCTGCTGGCCTTTGCGGCCGTCAGCTGTCTGATTCAGCTGCAAGTGGGCCTGGTGGAGCTGGGCCTGGTGGCCGCGCTGTTTGTCTATTATGTCATTACCCGCCGCCGCCGTCAGAAGCAGACGGCGCAGTATATTGCCAGCGTCACCAGCAATATTGACACGGCCAGCAAGGATACCATGGTCAATTCCCCCTTCCCGATGGTGATCTTTCACCCGGATACGGGGGACGTGATCTGGTCCAATGACCGCTTTTTGCAGATTACCGGCGACCGGGAGCACCTGTTTGACACCAAGATCGATGCCGCGGTGCCCGGCTTTTCCACCAAGTGGCTGCTCGACGGGCGCACCGAGTGCCCCACCGAGTATCAGCTCAACGGCCACAGCTATATGGTCTTCGGCCACGTGGCCCACGCCGGCGCGGGGGCGCAGACCCTGCTGGCCACCACCTACTGGATGGACATCACCAGCCTCGCGCGCGTGCGGGAGCGGTATTTCGCCTCCCGGCCGGTGGTCTCCATTCTGCTCATCGACAACTATGAGGACCTCATTCGCAGCACGAACGACAAGGCACGCAGCTCCCTGCGCTCGGCGGTAGAGGACGAGATCACCGCCTGGCTGCAGCCCTCCGGCGGCCTGCTGTGCCGCTTTGACCGCGACCGATACCTGTGCATTTTTGAGGAGCAGTACCTCACCCAGTTTCAGAACAACAAGTTTAACCTGCTCGACGCGGTCCACAAGGTGGTCAGCCCGAACGGCGTGAACGCCACCCTCTCCATCGGCATCGGCATGGACACCGGCTTTGGCGAGATGATGGAGTTCGCCAGTCTGGCCATCGAGATGGCCCTTTCCCGCGGCGGCGACCAGGCGGTGATCAAGAACCGCTTTAACTTTGAGTTCTATGGCGGGCGCACCAAGGAGACGGAGCGGCACACCAAGGTCAAGAGCCGCGTCATGTCCAACGCCCTCAACGAGCTGATTCACTCCGCCTCCAACGTGCTGGTGATGGGTCACCGGTTTGCCGACCTGGACGCGACCGGCGCATCCATCGGCGTGAGCGCCATCGCGCGGCATAAGGATGTGCCCGTCTTCATCGTGGAGGAGCAGTGCTTCTATCCCGGCAAGGTGATGGCAGAGCGCATCCGCAAGCTGCCGGAGTATGAGCACGCGTTTCTCAGCCCGGAGGAGGCCATGCTCAAGCTGGACGGCAAGAGTCTGCTCGTCGTGGTGGACACCAACCGGCCTGACCAGGTGATCTCCCGCGACCTGCTTCGCTCGGCGACCAAGGTGGCGGTGATCGACCACCACCTGCGCGCGGCGGACTATATCTCCAACGCCGCGCTCAACTTCCACGAGCCGTACGCCTCCTCCGCCAGCGAGCTGGTGACCGAGATGATTCAATACCTGATCGAGCCGTCCGATCTACTGCGCGGCGAGGCGGAGGCGCTGCTGGCCGGCATCGTGCTGGACACCAAGAACTTCACCCTGCGTACCGGCGGGCGGACGTTCGAGGCGGCGGCCTTCCTGCGCCGGCGCGGCGCGGACACCACCGAGGTGAAAAAGCTCTTCCAGAATAACTTGAAGGACACCATCGCGAAGTATAATGTCATCCGCGAGGCACACATGGTCCGCCAGCACATCGCCGTCTCTGCCGTGCCGGAGACAGTCGGGCGCGTGATCGCGGCGCAGGCGGCGGACGAGCTGCTCAATGTGGCGGGGGCGGACGCGTCCTTCGTCCTCTTTCCGGACGGCAATACCGTCATCATCTGCGGGCGCAGCGTGGGCGAGGTGAACGTGCAGTTCATCCTCGAGGCCCTCGGCGGCGGCGGCAACGCGGCGGCGGCGGGAGCCCAGGTCCCCAATACCACCTTGAAAGAGACTCTCTCCCGCCTGCTGGCGGCGATCGAAAAATACTACGAAAACTGACGTGGGGCGCCTCCGGGCGGCGATTGACAAGCATTATGAAAACTGACGCCGGGGCGAATGGTGCTCCGGTTGGAGAAAGGAAGCAGATTGCTATGAAAGTGATTTTACAACAGGACGTCCGCGGCCAGGGCAAAAAGGGACAGATGGTGGAGGTCTCCGACGGGTACGCCCGCAACTTCCTGCTGCCGAAAAAGCTGGCGGTGCCCGCCACGGCGGACAATATCAACACCATGAACCAGCAGGAGAAGGCCCGCCGCGAGCGCGAGGCGCGTGAGCGCGAGGCCGCCGTGGCGCTGGCAAACCGCCTGCGCGAGATGCCGGTGCGCGTCAAGGCCAAGGCGGGCGCGGGCGGCAAGCTCTTTGGCAGCGTGACCACGAAGGAGATCTCCGCCGCGCTGAAGGAACAGTACGGCTGCGATGTGCCGAAGAATGCCCTCCAGTCCGAGCCGATCAAGGCCTTCGGCAGCTATTCGGTCAAGGCCAAGCTGGGCTATGAGGTCAGCGCGCAGATCACCGTGATTGTGGAGGAGGCGTGACCTTCTAACCCCACACCCGATCGGGTACTGGCGCGTCCAGTGCCCGATTTTGTTTCCCGTTTGGAAAGGAGGCAGTGCGCCATGCCAGAACTTGACGAGCTGCTCAGCCGGCAGATGCCGCACTCGGATGCGGCGGAGCAGGCGGTGCTCGGCGCGATGCTGATCGACAGCCGGTGCATCCCCCAGGTGGTGGAGGTCCTGCGCCCCGAGGACTTCTACACCCGGCAGCACCAGGAGGTCTATGAGGCGGTCTACTCCATGTTTGCCCTGTCCAAAAAGATTGACCCGGTCACCGTACAGGAGCAGATGCGCCAGGATGGCACCTATGTGGAGGAGACGACGCGCTCTTTCCTGTTGCAGCTGATGGACGTGACGCCCACGGCGGCCAACGTGATGGAGTACGTCGAGATCGTGCGCGACAAGGCGCTGCTGCGCCGCGTGGCGGAGACGGCGGACGAGATCACCGCCATGATCGGTGAGGGCTCCGGCACCGGCTCACAGGTGCTCGAGGCGGCGGAACAGCGCATCTACGCCATCCGACAGGGGCGGGCGTTTCAGGGACTGATCCCGATCAGCGCGATCACGGCGGACGTCTACGCCCGCATCGGGGAGCTCTCCGAGATGGACAGCCAGGTGCCCGGCCTCTCCACCGGCTTGGTGGACCTGGACCGGATGATCTCCGGGCTGGGAAACTCTGACCTCATCCTTCTCGCCGGGCGGCCCGGTATGGGGAAGACCTCCCTGGGGCTGAACATCCTCCTCGAGGTGGGTAAGCACTCGGGCAAGGCGGTGGTCTTTTTCTCCCTGGAGATGAGCCGGGAGCAGCTGGCGATGCGCCTGATCTCCGGAGAATCCTATATCCCGAACCAGAAGCTGATCACTGGCCAGCTGGAGGAGGAGGACTGGGAGAAGCTCACCCTCGCCTGCCGCGCACTCAACGCGACGAATATCCTGATCGACGACAACCCCTCCCTCTCGGTGGCGGATATGACCGCCAAGTGCCGCCGGGTGGAGAACCTCGGGCTGGTGGTGATCGACTACCTCCAGCTGATGACCTCCGCCGGCGGCAAGCAGCGCTACAGCAACGAGAACCGCCAGCAGGTGGTCTCCGACATCTCCCGCGCGCTCAAGATCATGGCCAAGGAGCTCAACGTCCCGGTGCTCTGCCTGAGCCAGCTCTCGCGCGCGAACGAGTCGCGCTCGGACAAGCGGCCGATGCTCTCCGACCTGCGCGAGTCGGGCGCCATCGAGCAGGACGCGGACGAGGTGCTCTTCATCTACCGCGACGACTACTATAATGAGAACAGCGAATACAAGAACCAGGCGGAGATCATCGTCGCGAAAAACCGTCACGGTGAGACGGGGAAGGTGATGGTCCAGTGGCTGCCCGAGTTCACCACCTTTGCCAATCTGGAATGGAAACATCAGGAGTAAGCCTCGCGCGGCAGATGGAGGACTTCTGCCGCCGGGCGGATATCGTCTTTGCCCCCGGGTGCCGGGTGCTCTGCGCCGTCTCCGGCGGGCTGGACTCCATGTGCCTGCTTCATCTGCTCTGGCAGTGGGGCGAGCGGGACGGCTTTGTCGTCTGCGCCGCCTCCTTTGACCACGGCCTGCGCCCCGAGGCCGCCGGGGAGGTGGAGCTGGTGCGCGCCTGGTGCGCCGCACGTGGCATCGACTGCGCTGCGGGCGCGGGGGACACGCGCGCGCAGGCCCGCCAGACCGGTCAGACCCTGGAGGAGGCCGCGCGCGCACTGCGCTACCGCTTTTTGGACGAGACGGCGGATCGGCTGGGCGCGGACTGGATTGCCACCGCCCACCACGCTGGCGACCAGGCGGAGACCATCCTGCTCCACCTGCTGCGCGGGACCGGCCTGCGCGGGCTGGGGGGCATCCCGCCGCGCCGCGGGCGGGTGGTTCGTCCGCTGCTGGAGGCGGAGCGCGCCCAGCTGGAGGACTACGCTGCGGCGCACGGCATCCCCCACTGCGAGGATGCGAGCAACCTGGACATTGCCTATACCCGCAACTTCCTGCGCCACCGGGTGCTCCCCCTGCTGCGGGAGAAAAACCCCAATCTGGACCGGACGCTCGGCCGCGCGGCGGAGAGCCTGCGCCGTGACGAGGACTACCTTGCCGCGGAGACGCGCCGGGCTGCGAGAGAGCTGCTGCGGGAGGGTCCGGAGGGGGTCTGGGTCCCCGCCGCCGCGCTCGCCGCGCTCCACCCGTCCATCGCCCTGCGCCTGGTGCAGGAGATGGCCGCGCGCCTTGAGCCGGATACCGTGCTGCCGTACCGGCAGCGCGAGGCGGTGCTCGCCCTGGCGGAGTCGGACCGGCCGTCTGGAAAAATATCCCTCTCCAGCCGGTTGCAAGCCGGGCGGGTTTATGATATGCTGTTTTTATCCACCGCCCGGCAACCTATGTCCGGGCTTTCTCCCGCTTTTCTGCGCCCGGGAGAGCGCGCCGCGCTGTCGGAAGAACTGTGGGCCGTCTGCGCGGCGGTCCCATGTCCGCCCGGGCCGTGGGAGGAGGATGCGCTCTATCTCGCCCCGACGCCGGGGCAGACGGGGGTTTTGCTGCGCGCGCGCGCGCCGGGGGACGCCATCCGGTTGCCCGGTCGGCCGCGCAAGGCGCTGAAAAAACTGTTGATTGAGGCCAGGGTTCCCAGCCGGGAGCGGGAGCGGATTCCCGTGCTCGTGCTGGGCGGACAGGTGGCCGCCGTGGCCGGCTTGGGCTGCGACGAGCGCTTCCGCCCCGCGCCGGGGGAACCGTCGTGGTGCGTCCGCCTGGAGCGGCGGCCGCCGGACAGAGAAGAAGGAGGGCTTTCCGATGAAGAGGACGATGGACCAAGACATTGAGGAGATCCTGTATTCCGAAGAGGAGCTTCGGCGGCGGGTGCACGCGCTCGGCGCGCAGATCTCCCGCGACTACGAGGGCGTGGACAACGTGATCCTGGTGAGCATTCTCCGCGGCTCCTATATCTTTATGGCCGACCTGAGCAGGAGCATCACGATTCCCTGCCGGATGGACTTTATGGCGGTCTCCTCCTATGGGCAGGGGACCAGTTCCACCGGACAGGTAGAGATCAAGAAGGACCTGTCTGACTCCATCAAGGACGCGCATGTCATCATCGTGGAGGACATTCTGGACTCCGGCAACACGCTCGATTACCTGACCAAGGTGCTGCGGGCGAGAAACCCCGCCTCGATCCGCATCTGCACCCTGCTCGACAAGCCGGAGCGGCGCACCAAGCCGATCGCCGCGGACTACTACGGCTTTCTCGTGCCGGACGCCTTTGTGGTCGGCTACGGCCTGGACTACCAGGAGAAATACCGCAATCTGCCCTACATCGGCATCCTCAAACCGGAGATCTACACGCAGGCCGATTGACCGCCACCCCTGTAAGGATGTGAACGCATGAACCGCACCAACCGTACCATCATCACCTACGCGCTGCTCGCCTGCCTCGTGCTCTACCTTATCAGCCAGCTGAGCAGCTGGCAGGCGGATTCCGGCATCAGCTACAGCCGGATGCTTCAGCTCTTTGAACAGGAGCAGGTCAGCTCCTTCGTCGTGCGCGACAACGAGGTGACCATGCAGCTGAGCGAACCGCTCGACGGCGCAGAGATCGTCGTCTGTCCCATTCACAGCTTTGAGGTCTTCTACAGCGACCTGAACGGCCTGATTCAGCAGCAGTGGGCGGACGGCATTATCACCGAATACGACTATGACCCGGACACGGTCACCCCCTGGTGGGTGCAGCTGATGCCGTCCATCATCAGCGCGGCCCTGCTGATCTTCCTCTTCCTGTTCCTGATGCGCCAACAGGCGGGGCAGGGTGCCGGGCCGACCCAGTTTGGCAAGGCGCGCACCGTCTCCAACGACAATCCGGACACGCCTAAGGTCACCTTCCGTGACGTGGCCGGGGCGGAGGAGGAGAAGGAGGAGCTGCAGGAGGTCGTCGACTTTCTGCGCGCCCCGGAGCGCTTCCAGAAGCTGGGCGCCCGCATCCCGAAGGGGATTCTGCTCGTCGGCCCGCCGGGCACCGGCAAGACCCTGCTGGCCAAGGCGGTCGCCGGGGAGGCGGAGGTCCGCTTTCTCTCTATCTCCGGCTCTGACTTTGTCGAGCTCTATGTCGGCGTCGGCGCCAGCCGTGTGCGCGACCTGTTTGACCAGGCGAAGAAGCAGGCGCCCGCCATTATCTTTATCGACGAGATCGACGCCGTCGGCCGCC
>DVJB01000056.1 GCA_018710845.1 Candidatus Onthomonas avicola | reverse complement strand
CGTCAACGTCGTGGGCAGCTCCATTGCCAAGGAGGCTGACAGCGTCCTCTACACCTGGGCCGGGCCGGAGATCGCCGTGGCGACGACTAAGGCCTATACCACGCAGCTGGCGGTGCTCACCCTCTTCGGCCTCTGGTACGCCAGGATCCTGGACCGGATCACGCCGGAGCGGGAGGCGGAGCTGCTGGCGGAGATGGGGCGTCTGCCGGGCAAAATGGAGGAGATTCTGCGCGATACGGAGCGGATTCAGTATTTTGCCTCCCAATACTTCAACCACGAGTCCATCTTTTTCATGGGCCGCAATCTGGACTATGCCATGGGGCTGGAGGGCTCGCTCAAGCTCAAGGAGATCTCCTACATCCACTCCGAGGCATATGCCGCCGGGGAGCTGAAACACGGTACCATCTCCCTGATCGAGGACGGGACACTGGTGGTGGCGCTGGCGACCTATGCCCCGCTGTTTGACAAGGACGTGAGCAACGTCGTCGAGGTCCGGTCCCGCGGCGCACGGGTGCTCGGCCTGACCACCCGCGCCAAGGCGGAGGAGATGGCCAAGCACGCCGATGCCCTGATCGTCATTCCGGACACCGATGCGCTGCTGCTGCCCACGCTGGCGGTGGTTCCGCTGCAGCTGTTCGCCTATTATGTCGCGCTCATGCGTGGCTGTGACATCGACAAGCCGCGCAATCTCGCCAAGAGCGTGACGGTAGAGTGAGCCGTCCTTTGCCCCGACCGGAGCTGTCAGTTCCGGCCGGGGCAGCTCTGTTGCCCGCGCGGGTGTGCGCGGTTCCAATGGCACTTGCGTTTTTTCGCGCATTATAGTATGATAAAGGTAAGAAAACCGGCTGCGGCGTCTCCCGGCGAGAGGGGGACGCCATTTTTGCCTGAAAAAGGAAGGCGATCCCAATGGCGGCGATTGAGCGCGAACACCTGTTTGAATCTCAGCCGATCCCGAGCGCGGTGGCGGCGCTCTGTGTGCCCACTATCCTCAGCTCGCTGGTCATGGTGCTCTACAATATGGCGGACACCTATTTTGTCGGCCTGCTCAACGACCCGGCCGAGACCGGCGCGGTCACGTTGGCGGCCCCGGTGCTGCTGGCGTTCAACGCGGTGAACAACCTCTTCGGCGTCGGCAGCTCGAGCATGATGAGCCGGGCGATGGGGCGCAAGGATCTGGAGACGGTGTATCGCTGCTCCGCCTTTGGGTTTTATGGCTCACTGATCTCCGGCGGCCTGTTCTCTCTGCTCTGCGCGGTCTTCCGCGCGCCGCTGCTGACGCTTCTGGGGGCGGACGCGACGACGAGCGCGGGCACGGACGCCTACCTGTTCTGGACGGTCACCATCGGCGCGATTCCCTCCATCCTGAACGTCGTGATGGCCTATCTGATCCGCTCGGAGGGCGCCGCGCTGCATGCGAGCATCGGCACGATGAGCGGCTGCCTGCTCAATATCGTGCTGGACCCCATCTTTATCTTGCCCTGGGGCTTTGACATGGGGGCGGAGGGCGCAGGACTGGCGACCTGCCTGTCCAATATGTTCGCGCTGGGTTATTTTCTGATCTATCTGCTCGTCAAACGCGGGAATACCTGCGTGAGCATCTCGCCCCGCTGGCTCACCGTCCGCCGTCAGATTGTCACCGGCGTCTGCTCGGTCGGCGTCCCGGCGGCGATTCAGAATCTGCTCAACGTCATCGGCAGCACGGTGCTCAACAACCTGGCCGCGGGCTATGCCACCACGGCGCTGGCGGCGATGGGGATCTGCGTGAAGATCAACATGGTCCCGATGTATATTGCCATGGGCTTTTCCCAGGGTGTCATGCCGCTCATCAGCTACAATTACTCCTCCGGCAACAGCGGCCGGCTGCGCGCCGGGCTGTCCTTCTCGGCCAAGATTATCGAGGTCCTCATGGTGCTCTCCACTGTGGTCATGTTTGCAGCCTCCGGGCCGTTGGTGGGGATGTTCATCGGTGACAGTGAGACGGTCGCCTACGGCGCGCAGTTTTTGAAGGGCTTCTGCCTGGCGCAGCCCTTCCTGGCGCTTGACTTCCTCTGCGTCGGCGTCTTTCAGGCGGTGGGTATGGGCAAGGAGTCGCTCATCCTGGCCATCCTGCGCAAGGCCGCGCTGGAGATCCCGCTGCTGTATCTGCTCAACTTCCTCTTCCCGCTCTATGGGCTGCCGTTTGCGCAGGCGGTGGCGGAGCTGGTCATGGCGGCGGTTGCCGGCGTGATGCTGCTGCGGTTTCTGCGGCGTCTGCCTGAAAAGGGACAGGGGGCTGCATCCGTCACAGGAGTGTAAGGCATCCTCTGAATAGGCTGCCCGATGGCAGCGGCGATGTTCTCCTCTCCGGAATGGCCGGATGGCTGCGGAGAGGGGATTTTGCCGTTTGACCTACCGGGCGCTTAAAATCTGTGTGGGTGGATGGTTTTGGTTGCCAGATTCCACGCATTCCGTTATACTAATTTTGACAGCATCACTTTTAGCAGCACCATTCGAGATCACGGGAATAAACCAATCAGCCATGCAGATTCAGTGAGGAGGACGGATCACTATGCCTATTCATGACCAGACCGCCAACGGACAGATCTTCTTGGGAATCGAGTTCGGTTCGACGCGCATCAAGGCTGTGGCAATCGACGCCTGCCACAGCCCCGTGGCGAGCGGGGACTACACTTGGGCAAGCCGGTATGAAAACGGTATCTGGACCTATGACCTTGAGGAGGTCTGGTCCGGCCTGAACGCCGCGCTCGCCGCGATGAAGGCGGCGCTCCCGGCGGGCGCGGAGATCGCCGCGATGGGGGTCTCGGGCATGATGCATGGCTATCTGGCCTTCGACGCAGATTGGAATCTGCTCACCCCCTTCCGCACCTGGCAGAACACCATCACCGGCGCGGCGGCGGCGGAGCTGACCGAGCGCTTTGGCTTCAATATCCCGCAGCGCTGGAGCATCGCCCATCTCTATCAGGCGATGCTCAACGGGGAGGAGCACGTCGGCCGCATCGCCCACATCACCACGCTGGCCGGGTACGTCCACTACATGCTCACCGGTGAGAACGCCCTCGGCATCGGCGAGGCATCTGGCATGTTCCCGATTGACAGCGAAGCGCTGGATTATAACGCCTCTATGTTGGAGCAATTTGACACCCTTGTGGCCGAGCGGGGCTATACCTGGACGATTCGGGAGATCCTGCCCCGGGTCTTGCTGGCGGGAGACGCGGCGGGCAGCCTGATGGCGTCCGGTTCCGCCCTGCTGGGCGGACAGCTCGCGGCGGGAATTCCGCTCTGCCCGCCGGAGGGAGACGCGGGAACCGGTATGACGGCGACCAACGCCGTCGCCCCGCGCACCGGCAACGTCAGCGCCGGGACCTCCATCTTCTCCATGGTGGTGCTTGAGCGCCAGCTCTCACGCGTCTACGAGGAGATCGACCTGGTGACTACCCCGACCGGCAAGCCAGTGGCGATGGTACACTGCAACAACTGCACAAACGATATGAACGCCTGGGTAAAAGTGATGGGGGAGACGGCGTCCCTGTACGGAGCCGCGCCCTCCACCGGGGACCTCTTTACCAAGCTCTATCAGAAGAGCCTGGAGGGGGACGCGGACTGCGGCGGCGTGCTGGTGTACAACTACCTCGCGGGCGAGGGAGTGACCCACCTGGACGAGGGGCGCCCGATGGTGGTCCGCCGTCCGGACAGCCGTTTTACACTGGCCAATTTCCTGCGTGCGCAGCTCTATTCCACGATGGCCACGCTGAAGATTGGAATGGACATCCTCGCGGGCGAGCAGGTGGCCATTGACAGCCTGACCGGCCACGGCGGCCTGTTTAAGACGCCGGTGGTGGGACAGAAGTACATGGCGGCGGCATGCAATGCCCCGGTGACCTGTATGGAGACGGCGGGCGAGGGCGGCCCGTACGGGATGGCGCTATTGGCGGCCTATGCCGTGCGCAGGGGTGAGGGCGAGAGCCTGGAAGATTATCTGACGGACCGCGTCTTCGCCGGCGTTGCCGGGACGACGCTCCGGCCGGAGGCGGCGGACGTGGCGGGCTTTGATGTCTGGCTGGCCCAGTACAAGCGCGGCCTGATGGCTGAGCGCGCCGCGGTAGAGACCCTGTAATTGGGAAGCCAAATGGAGGCCAGTATGCTGAGAGATTATGAATTCTGGTTTGTCGTGGGCAGCCAGCTCCTCTACGGGCCGGAGGTGCTCGAGACGGTGGCCGCGAGGGCGATGCTATCGTCGCCAGCCTGATCGACATGGGTGGCCGCCTGCGATCAGGACATCCACTGCGTCAAGCCCATCCTGCCGATGCCAAACCTTCCGGTCGCGCGCGTCATGTGGCGGGCTGAGCCCAGCCTCACCATCGGCGTCGAGTGCTGGATCACCGCCGGCAGCGCGCACCACACCGTGCTCAGCTACGACGTGACGGCGGAGCAGACGCGCGACTGGCGCGCATGATGAACATTGAGTTCGTCCATATCTCGAAGGACACTATGCCGGAGAAGCTGGAGCGGGAGCTCTTCCTCAATGACCTCACCTGGAATCTGAAATAAGACAGCGCCTGCAATCCACACGGCTGTGGATTGCAGAGCACAGTGGAAAGACAGATGAGCGCCCCCGGCGCAGGATTCTCTTCCTGCGCCGGGGGCGAATTGCGCGCTTCCCGTCAGCTGTCGCGGCGCAGTCCGCGCAGCCCTGCGAGGAAGAGCAGATAAGAGGCTTAAAGCCTGACATGGTAATCCGACTCAACAGATCTCGTTTAAACACATTCTTAAAATACATTCGCTTTAGGCAAGCGAAATTTTCGAATACATCTCTGCTTGTTACTGTTCTAGTACGATGCCGGGCGAATAACCTTATCTGGTGAGGCTGTTCGAGCGTGTAAGCGTCAGAAAAGTGTATCATTCGTTTTCGTGCCACCCATCCGGGGGTACAGAACTACGGGGTTTTGCCAGTGCCGGGGAAGAGGGGGCGCCTCTTCTGCGCGGAGACCGCCTTAGCCCTTGTTTTTCCCACAGAGAGCCGGAGAGAGAAGGTCGCTCCTCCGCCGGGCGTGTCGGTCAGTGTCAGCTGTCCGCCGAGCAGGCTTGCCAGCTCGCTGGCGATCGCTAAGCCGAGTCCGAAGTGCCGTTTATCTGTCCGGCTGCGGTCGGCACGGTAAAACCGGCGGAAAACTGCCTCCTTCTCGCTGTCCGGGATGCCGGGGCCGTGGTCGATGACAGACAGCAGCACATGTGCTCCTTTCCGTTGCGCCTGCAGTTCCACCGGGGTCCCATCCGGCGTATGGTCCACGGCATTGGACAGCAGGACGGACAGCAACTGTACCAGCCGCTCCTGGTCTGACTGGATGACGGGCAGCGGCTCCTCCGGCAGCAGAAGACGCAGAGGATGCCCGCTCCCGGCTGCCGAGGGGAGAAAGAGCTCATAGAGCCGGATACACACCGTCTCCAGTTCCACCGCCTGGGGCTGCAGAGACCAGCGCGCGGATCCCTCTCCGGCCAGCGTAAGCAGGTCAGAGATGAGACGGCCCATCCGCTCTGCCTCCTGGTCAGCCAGGTCGAGCTGACGCAGCCCCGTCTCCTCCGGCACGGACTGGCGCAGGGTATAGAGGCTGGCACGGATCACGGTGAGCGGGCCGCGCAGCTCGTGACTGGCGGCGGCTACGAACTCCTGCTGTTCGCGCACAGCCTCGGCAGTGGGGCGCGTAGCCAGCCGGGAGAGAAGCCAGCTCACTGCCAGCAGCGCCGACACGCCGATCACACCCAGAAGCAGATAGGTTCGCGCCATCTCAGCCAGATGGGCGGACTGCCCTGACCGGTCCTGGCAATAGTAGAGCAGATAGTCAGACGTGGCGCAGATGGTGGCCTGATACTGCCGTCCCGCCGCAGTCAGGGAGATGGTCGCCTCACCGGCGCTGCCGCGGGCGATCTCCAGACGGGCTGAGGCCTGATGCAGTGCCTCCAGCAGGGCTGTGCGCTCATAGGAGCGGGTGCTGATGGAGGAGAAATGCAGCGGCACATCGTCCCATTCGACGTAAAAAAAGGCGTTTTGATCTCGCGAGATCTGGTTGAGCCAGCTGTCGTTCAGCGAGCTGGACTGCTGCAGTTGACTGGTGATGGTCTGCAGCTGTGTCTGATAGAGTGCCTCCTGGCTCATCAAATATTCCGAGCGAGACAGATAACAGGTGATAGCCAGCATACTCACCAGCACCAGGCTGGTCAACAGCCCGAAGGTGAGCGCCAGCCGCCGGCGCAGGGCAGAGATCATCCTGTCACCTCCAGACAATAGCCGACCCCCCGACGCGTGGTCAGGCGGGCGGAGGTTCCCACCGAGCGCAGGCGGCGCCGGAGGAAATAGACATAGGTATCCAGAGAGGACTCACCCACCTCAGCGTCTACCCCCCAGACGTTGCCGAAAAACAGCTCTCGCGGAACCACCTCCCCGGCGCGCTGAAACAGGAGCAGGAACATGTCCCGCTCCCGCGGCGTGAGCGAGCAGCTCCCGTTTGGACCGGACAGCAGCAGAGCATCCGGGTCCAGCGTGAGGTCGTAGACCGAACAGGTGTGCGCGGCCTGCCGCGGCCCGTGCCGCACCAGCACAGCGACCCGGGCCAGCAGCTCTGGCATGGCGAAGGGCTTGGCGAGATAGTCGTCGGCGCCGCCCTCCAGGCCGTCCACTAAATCCTGTGTGCGCCCCAGGGCAGTGAGCATTAAAACGGGTGTGTTGATGCCTTGACGGCGCGCCGCGCGCAGAAGGCTCAGCCCGTCCAGCTCCGGCAGCATCCGGTCCAGGATACAGCCGTCATAGCAGCCGCGCTGCAGGAGCAGCAATCCCTCTTCGCCGTCGCCGGCCATATCCACCTGATAGCCGCGATCCTGCAGCTGATCGCGGATCAGCGCCGAGAGCTGCGCGTCGTCTTCAATGAGCAACAGCCGCACGGATATCCCCTCTTTCTGTGAATTGTCTCGCTCTTTATCGCCGGGACGCTGTGAAAACGGCGATATTCCCGGTTAATCCAGTTTCCATTATAACAGAGAAAGCACAAAGAAACCTTAAAATGAGCAAATTGCGCCGGAAACTGTTGCTGCAAACCACAGTGAAATTTTTAATCTTTCCTGTTGACAAATGAAGAGGGAATGAGTATAATAGTTACTGTTCTGTTGGGCTGCTCCGCATGGGCGTGAGTGGTCGTTCCAGGGTATCGCTTAATGTGGAATTTGCCTTGACAGCTCAGGAACTGGTTCGGAATTTTAGATTCGCGAGAAAGTTCCGGAGATCGCGCAAAACTAAGGAAAAACTGAACATTTGGGGGTATAGCTCAGCTGGGAGAGCGCTTGAATGGCATTCAAGAGGTCAGCGGTTCGATCCCGCTTATCTCCACCATCTCTTAAGAGAGTGAAACGAAAACCTTATTCCTTCGGGAATGAGGTTTTTGCTTTGTGTGGCAATCGTTATAATATCTGGCCCGCCCGTGAATTGTTCAAAGTCGATATTGAAATCAATATGCAGCTTTGTAATCCCGTGGGAGTGCCGGGAAGAAATTGACCCACGCCTAAAGAACGGCTATCTTAAAAGTAAGAAACGTTTAAGGGAGATGGCCGAATGATTAGGAGTGGGCTAATACTTCCTTTGGCCTTTACATACTCAAAACGAAATCTACTCCTATGCGTAATAGGCCTGCGTCATGTAACGCAGGCCTACTACACAGAGCCAGACGCCCCGACGGGCGGCAGATATGAAATTTCCTTGTGCCGCTGCGCAAGCTCAGCCGTTTTGCGCGCCAACAAGCTCCTTTGCCTCCTTACCGGAGAGATGATCAATTGACATCTCCAGCATACACAATGCGCTCCACTCCCGGTCGATCTCCAAGTCGCGGTGCTCCGGCGTGTCCTCCGGCGCATACTTGATCGCCAGCTTCTCAATCGCCGCGCGCATCTCCGCCTCACCGGTCAGCACGCGCATGGTTCCAAAGGCAATGACGCTGCGGTAATAGCTGGTATATTTTTCCGGCACAACCCGGTCCTGGTCGATCACACAGAAGGACGCCTTCGGATTGTGTGTGATGGCATCCAGCTTGTGGCCGGTCTTGGCGCAGTGAAAGTAGAGCTTCCCGCCGTCATACAGATAGCTGATGGGCACGGCGTAGGGGTAGCCATCGTCCCCGGCGAGAGCAAGCACACCGGAGGTTCCCCGGCGCAAGACGGTGTCGCACATCTCAGGCGAGAGCGCTTGGCGCTTGCGGCGCAGTTCACGAAACATGGTTCTTCTCCCCTTTATCACAGGCCCTGACAAGGGCGTCCCGATGCTCATTTCTGCCTACTATAGCAGGAGAAAGGCTGCAAGTCAAGCGCTGGCAGGAAAATCTCCCGCGCAGGGGATGTCATGTTATGTAAATAGTCAAGGCGGCTGACACCGCCCAGTCAAATTGTTTTCATCTTGCCTCTCGACAATTATTGGCAAGCCTAACATACTGTTACTCATTGCCCGATATTTTTTAGCGCCTCTAAAGTCGCATCTAAGTTGGCTCGGTGCCAGTTTTCCTTTTTTAGCACTCCGCCGCCCATAATACCAGAGCCGAAACCGCTCATTCCAACCGATAAGGTGCCGGAGTGCCTCCACTCGCTGAGTTCTTTTTGCTGAGTTGAAAGAGCGATTAGGCCGTCATCGGTATCCAGCTCAATGCGGTAGTTGAACATATCCTCTTTTACTGCTACTTTATGGATGCAATCATAGGGGATCTCCAGCGCGAT
>DVJB01000055.1 GCA_018710845.1 Candidatus Onthomonas avicola | reverse complement strand
CATCGTCGTCGTCGCGGTCGTCGTCACGGTCATCGTCGTCGTCGCGGTCGTCGTCACGGTCATCGTCGTCATCGCGGCCGTCGTCATCCCGGTCGGCGTCTACCTCGATGACCTTGCCCGTCTCTGCGTTGACCTCGTATTCATATTCGACGCCGTCGAGCAGGAACTCGATCTCATAGATGCCGTCGTCCAGGTCATATTCCTTTTCGACGAACTGGATGTTTTCATTTTCCAGCTGGGCGGCCAGGATGCTCTCGGCGGTCTCGGCGTTGATGTAGCCGCGCCCCTCGTAGGCGTCGTCAAAGTCGTCCTCGTCCACCGTCAGCGCGGCGGAGCCGATGTTGTTCTGGTCCACTACGGTCTGCACTTCCAGGGCGACCTCCTGCAGGAAGGTCTCGCTGGGATAGACTGAGCCCTCCTCCACCAGGAGGATGATGTTGCGCTCGTGGCCGTCGATGGTCTGGACAAAGTAGCCTGCCTCGTGAATCCGCGCGATCAAGTCGGCGACAACCGTCGTACAGGGCTGGCCCTCGTAGCCGGTGACGCCGGTGAGGACGGTCTTGCCATCATCGTTGCGGCCGTTGAGGCGGACGACGTTGCCATCGCCGTCGTACTCCACCTCGATCTCGGGGTTAATGCTCAGCAGCAGTGTGCCCACGGTCTCCGGCGTCTCCGGTGCGGCGGTCTGTGTTGTCTCAACGGGGGGAGTCTCGTCAGCGGTGGCGGTGACCGGCGTGCTGCCGCAGCTGGTCAGGGTGGAGAGGGTCAGGGCAGCAGTCAGGACGGTGCCGAGCAGTCTGGTAAGGGTACGGTTTTTCATTTTGTTCATCTCCTTTTGATTTCTCTGGTCTTTGACCGTTGTTTTTTGCTTGCATTTACAGATTACGAAGACGGGCCTGGAAAAGCGGGGTCGCGGATATCTATTTTCAAAAAATTTTTAGGTCAGTCATCCCCGTCGTCGCTGTCATCGTCGTCGTCGCCGCGGTTGCCGTCATCGTCATCGCCGTCGTTGCTGTCGCCGTCATCGTCATTATTATTGTTATCGCCGTCGTCGCTGCTGTCACCGTCATCCCCGTCGTCGCTGTCGCTGCTGCCGTCATCGTCATCGCCGTCATCGTTGTCATCATCGCTGCCGTCGCTGGCATGAGCGTCGTCATCGTCATCGTTATCGTCCCTGTTGCTGCCGCTGCTATTGTTGCCGCTGTCGTCGCGATCATCGTCATCTGTCTCTGCAACGGGGGGACGGGGGTTGGCCTGCTGCCCGGAAGGGCCGCCGCCGTCATCGTCATCTCCACCATCGTCATCATCGTCATCGTCGGGAGCGGCGGAGGGCGCGGGGGCGGCCTCCTCTGTCTCCGACGGTTCTGGGGCGGGGACCGGCTCAATCTCGATCACAATGCGGTCGTCCTCTCCCGCGAGGATCGGTTCCGGCGCCGGGCCAATGACAATCTCAATCTGCCCGCCGTAACGCTCCTCAAGCGCCTGGGCGGTGGACTGCTCCTCCTGTGCCTGCCAGGCTTCGTCTTCGCTCTCAGCCTGGAGGGCGACCACGTCTCCGTCTTCCAGATAGCCCAGCTCCATCGCGCGCGCCACCAGGTCGCCCGCCACCTCGCTGGCGTCCTGGCCGCGGTAGTCGTAGCCGTCGATCAACACTTCGCCATCGTCGTTGAGGCCCTCCAGAGACAGGACGCGCTCGGTCTGGCTCAGGGTCAGCTCCACATCGGGATTGATCTGCATCCGCAGGGAGCCATAGGCGGTGTAGTTGGGCTGGTAATAGCCAAAGAACACCAGGCAGAAGCAGGCGGCCGCCGCGGCAATCCCTGCTGCAGAGCGCCAGAGGGCGCGGGGCACGGCGCCGCGCTCCGTTTGCCGCAGTGGGATGATCTGCTCCACCGTCTGGCCGACGGCATATCCGCGGTTGGCGGCGCGCAGAAAGCGCCCGGCCTCATCGAGAACCACGGCATAGGCCGGATGGGTCTCCAGGACCAGATACTTCATGCTCTCCACCTCTCTTTCGGCGTGATTTGGCACAGATGCCCGCGGATAATCTCATAGCCGTTGGTAAACGCCAGCAGGAGAGCGACCAGATAGTTCCGGTGGCGCTCGATCGTCTTGCGCTCGACACCGGAGCCCTCAGCCAGCTCCCGGATGGGGAGACGGCCGGTGCGCTCAAAGCGTTCCAGCAGCTCGGGGTCCCGCCGGGCACAGGCGAGCACCCGGTGGCAGGCCTCCAGCGTGCGGTTTTGCCGCGGACAGCTCTCGGCCACTTTGGAGAAGGTCAGGCCGAGCCGGGCCAGTTGCTCGGAGAACTCCGCGATCTCTTTGGACGTTGCCTCACGGGCGGTGAAGCTGCCGATCAGGTCACGCTCGTCGCGCACGGTGTCGAGCAGCAGGACGTCCTCCTCCTCGTTTTGCGGGCTGTGCAGAGAGAGGACGCCCTGATGGCGCTTTTCCCGGCGGTAGTGGTCGATCAGCCGGTTGCGGATGCTGCGCGCGGCGTAGGGCAAAAAGGCACCCCGCAGACGCTGATAGCCCAAGATTGCCTCATAGAAGGCGAGCATGGCGATGCTCAGCGCATCGTCATGCGTCTCGTTCAGCGGGCCTTTGACAAATTTGGACGTCTCGCTGCGGATGAAGTCCATGTATTGGCGGATCAGGGCATCGGCCGCGTCCGAATCGGACTGGGCGGCCTGGACCTGAAGGACGATCTGATGCTCTGTCTGTACCACGGCGAATCCCCCCGATAATAGAATACGAAAACGGAGGCCCGTTTTTGGGGTCTCCGGAATATTTCCGCTGCCAGTTTGCGGAGATGATATAGATGCTTCATTCTATCATCCGCAGGAATACGCAACTATCAGCAGAGGGAAAAATCTATGTTAAGCTTACGTAAAGGAAAACGCCGCCCGGCAGAGGCGATTGCCGTCTCTGCCGGGTGGCGTGTCAAAGTGGTTCCCTGTGTCTGGCGGGAAATTGCCGGTCACAGGCGCGTCCGCGCCGCGATCCGGGGCGCAGGCGCCGATGGAAGCCGATCCGGTCAAATGGATTCCAGCGCCTGCGCGACATCGGCGACGATGTCATCGCCGTTCTCGATGCCGACGGACAGGCGGACCAAGTCGGGGCTGACGCCGGCGGCGACCAGCTCCTCGTCCGTGAGCTGACGGTGTGTGGACGAGGCTGGATGGAGCACGCAGGTGTGCGCGTCGGCCACATGGGTGGCGATCATGGCCAGCTTCAGGTGGCTCATGAAGGTCTCCGCCGCGGCGCGTCCGCCCTTGACGCCGAAGGCGATGACGCCGCAGGTGCCGTTTGGCATATACTTCTGTGCCAGGTCGTAATAGGGGCTGCTCTCCAGGCCGGGATAGTTGATCCAGGCGACCTTCTCATGCCCTTCCAGGAAGCGGGCGACCTTGAGCGCGTTCTCGCAGTGGCGCGGCATCCGCACATGCAGGCTCTCCAGGCCGAGATTGAGCAGGAAGGCGTTCATCGGCGCGGGGATAGAGCCGAGATCACGCATGAGCTGCGCGGTTGCCTTGGTGATATAGGCCCCCTCCTTGCCGAAGCGCTCGGCGTAGGTGATGCCGTGGTAGCTCTCGTCCGGGGTGCATAGGCCGGGGAACTTGTCAGCGTGGGCCATCCAGTCAAACTTGCCGGAGTCGACAATGCAGCCGCCGACGCCGCAGTCGTGGCCGTCCATATACTTGGTGGTGGAGTGGATCACAATGTCCGCGCCCCACTCAAACGGCCGGCAGTTGATCGGCGTGGCAAAGGTGTTGTCGATAATGAGAGGCACGCCGTGCGCGTGGGCCGCCTTGGCGAAGCGCTCGATATCGAGCACGACGAGGGCGGGGTTGGCAATCGTCTCGCCAAAGACCGCCTTGGTGTTCGGGCGGAAGGCGGCCTCCAGCTCCTCATCCGAGCAGCCGGGATCGACAAAGGTGAAGTCGATGCCCATCTTCTTCATCGTCACATGGAAGAGGTTAAAGGTACCGCCGTAGATGGTGGAGGAGGAGACGACGTGGTCGCCCGCCGAGCAGATGTTAAAGATGGAGAAAAAGCTGGCCGCCTGGCCGGAGGAGGTGAGCATCGCGGCGGTGCCGCCCTCGAGCGCGGCGATCTTGGCCGCGACATGGTCGTTGGTCGGGTTTTGCAGACGGGTGTAGAAGTAGCCGCTGGCTTCCAGGTCAAACAGCTTGCCCATCTCAGCGGAGGAGTCATATTTAAAGGTGGTGCTCTGGATAATGGGGATCATCCGTGGCTCACCGTTTTTCGGCGTATAGCCGGCCTGAATGCACTTGGTCTCAATGTTCCAGTTCTGATTGCTCATGGTGCATCGCTCCAATCTCTGTAGAATCGGGGAGCCGGGAGAGCGGCTCCCCGCCAGTATAACACACAATTTCTCCGGTGAACAGGTTTTTCTGCGACAGATCGCGCGGCACAGATATTCTCCCGGAAAATGACGGAGGGACTGGATCGCTCTTACTATGGTAATCTGCTTGCCCTAAAATGTTTTCGACAGGCGCACCCTGACATTGTGTGGTGTTGTGAATATGTTGCCTGAAATGGCACATCAAAATCCCAGGAATGGGGCAACGCCGGCTGATCGAATGGAGCCGGCGGATAGAAACCTGCCGGAGCAATTGGCCAATGGTGTCAGAAAATGGGATAGCGGTATCTGGCTATTTTTCCTGGCAGCGAAAGGTGTTCCAGGCGATGCAAGCGGTCCATGAGGTAACCTTTGCAGAGGTCCCGGTTAAGGAGGACTCCAGCTCCTCGGAATATATCGTATCCTCCATAGAAGTGAGCTGCGTCCAGCTCCAAGTCTATACGGGAGCGGGCGAGGCAACTCTCCGGGCCCTCCTCCGGGCGGCAAAGTTATGCTAAATGATTTCAACTGCAGTTGTCCCGTCTATATCGCCTGCGGATATACCAACCTGCGCCGTGGAGTGGAATGGACGCCTGGCTAATACCGTGCAGGCACAGTTCCAAATGGAGCTCTTCCAGCGAGCGCTGTTCCTGCTCTGCGGCAGAAGATAGGATCGGATCAAGGACCTGTACTGGGAGGAGGACAGATTCCTGCTGCTGTATAAACGGTCGAAGAGCGGCAGCTTCCAATGGCCCAGAAGCGCAGAGAAAGTCCGGGCACTGACATCCCAGCAGTACCGCTGGAAAATTTGATGGTTACGTAAAAAGGAAAAAATGAGGGAGAAATCGTAAAAGGGAAGCCGCACCGATACAACAATGAGAAACTTTTATAGAGCCCGATGTGGCACCATAGATCATACAGCATCTGAGACTCTAACATTTTAGTTGCAAGGCGGTGCGAGAAATGACCTAAAGTTTACAGTCGGCAAACCACTACGTTGCTATGCCTCACCACATACCCCCGCACAAAAGAGCATAGACTGGCAGCAGACCAAGATTGGGAGTGTTGCCATTGAGAGGGAACATCGAGGAGCGTGCCCAGGCACTGGCAAAGTACATGATCGAGCACCGGGCCACGGTTCGGGCGGCAGCGCAGGTCTTTGGAGTTTCTAAGAGTACGGTACATAAAGACCTCCGTGAACGCCTTCCCAGTATCAACCGGCCCCTGTACCTCCAGGTAAAGCCCATCTTAGAGGAGAACAAGGCCGAACGACACATCCGGGGCGGTATGGCGACTCGGCGCAAATACAAAGGAACGGCTTAACCAGGCCGGGCGGATGGGATGCTCTGTCCGCCCGGCATAGCCGGCGGAGTGGACAGGCTGTG
The DNA here is from genome assembly GCA_018710845.1 of Candidatus Onthomonas avicola. Taxonomy (GTDB): domain Bacteria; phylum Bacillota; class Clostridia; order Oscillospirales; family Oscillospiraceae; genus Onthomonas; species Onthomonas avicola. The sequence continues at coordinate 6,429 of DVJB01000055.1, read as the reverse complement.
TTTCTCTCATTGCATTTTCCCGTCAATGTGGTAAACTAAGAGCATTGCAGAAAAAGTGAAGTGATAGCATGACAAAAAACTATCGTCTGGCGATCTTTGCGGCGGCGCTTGGGCTGGTCTGCCTGGGACTGCGGACCGGAATTTGGATGCAGGTCTATGACCCAACCACACAGCTGACGGCTCAGTCGCCCCTGCTGGGGCTGTTTGCCGCAGAGATGGCGGTCTGTGCGCTGATTCTTTGCCTGCTCTATTGGCGCGGACAGCGTGCATCCGCCGAGGTTCGGGCGGATGCGCAAACCGGCGGCTTGGGAACCCGGTTGCTGCGGTTCGCGGCAGGGGCGCTCTCCTTTGCCGCCGGAGTGCTCTCACTGATTCAGGTATCCCGCGCGGCGTCACTCGAGCTGATTTCGGTCCTGCTCTCGCTCGTGCTGGTGCTGCAGGGGAGCGCGCTGTGTGCCTTGGCGGTGGTGGACTGGGACAGGTGTGCTCCGGTCTACACGGGGCTGCTGTTGCTTCCGACGTTTGCCAGCTGCTATTGGCTGGTCGCCTTTTACCACACCTATGGCGCAACGCCGGGGACGGAGACCTATCTATGGCCCATGGTGGCTGGACTGGTCACCTGCGCGGCCTGGCTGCACTATGCCGGCTATTCCTTTCGGGCCAAGACCCCGCGTGCGCCCGGGCTGTTGTACCTGCTGGCACTGCTGACGATTCCTCCGGCCCTGGCCGCGCCGATGTCCTCTGAACTGCGCCTGGCCCTTGCGGCACAGTTTTGCTGGTTCCTTGCCGCGGCGGGACAGATATCCTTCCTGCCGGAGCAGCCTGCGCAGCGAAGCATACACGTGCGTGACGGCCGGATGCCGCACGCGAAAGGAGAAGAGCACCATGTGTGAGAAGATGGAACAGACCCCTGCCGCCGCTGCCGCGGCGATCCCGGCCCCGGAGGAGACGGCCGCCCGCCCGGAGATCTCTTTTGACCAGTTCGAGGCCGTGCAGATGACCGTGGTCAAGGTCAAGGCCTGCGAGACGGTGAAAAAGTCGAAGAAACTTCTCTGCTTCCAACTCGACGACGGGAGCGGGACGGACCGGCAGATTCTCTCCGGGATCGCGGCTTGGTATACCCCGGAAGAGCTGGTGGGGAAGACCCTGGTTGCGGTGACCAACCTCGCGCCGCGCAAGATGATGGGCCTCGAGTCCCAGGGAATGCTGCTCTCGGCAGAGAAGGACGGAAATCTGACCCTCGTTATGCTGGATGACGCGATCCCTGCCGGGGCGACGCTCTGCTGAGCGCTGGCGGCAGATCAGCCGGAAATACATGAGGAATTGGAATGGAAGCGGAGAGCGTGGAAAAGAAGCAGGGATTTTGGAGCTGGCTTTTGGGCGGTTCAAACCAGATGGTTGAGCGGGACGAGGACAGCTATTTCATGGATTTGTTTCGGAATGCATTTCCCAACTGCCGTATGGAGTACCGTATGCCGGTGCGGCGGCTCAACCAGTCGGCGCAGGGACCGTGCCAGGAGATCGATTTTGCCTTTTTCTCTCATGAGCGCTGTGTGTTGGCTGTCTACCTGGGGGAGACGCCGCCGGACAGCAAGCGCGCGGAATATCAGAATACGAGAAGGGCGCTCGAGCAGGTGGGCGCGCGCTGTCTCTACTTTGCCCGGTCACCGCACAATGACTCCGCGAAGGTCACCGAACAGGTCGCCGTGGCGCTGCGCCGCGCGGAAGAGCCGGAGTCGGTTTGGTCCGTTCCGGCCGCGTATGACGGCCTGGCAGAGTCGTTTGCCGCCCTGTTCTCGTCTGCGTTTCCCAATTATCAGATTGCGCGCAATGTGCCATCGCGCCAGCTGAGTCCGTATGCGGCGGAGTGGTATGCCCCGGTGGATTTTGCCTTCTACCGGGGCGGGCGCTGTGTGCTGGCCGTATGTCTGTGCGAAGATAATTACCGCAACCGGAAGTTTATGGGTGTCCAGGAGTCGATGGAGTCGGCCGGGATACCGTATCTGCGGTTTTTCCGGAAATTCCCAAACGAGCGGCAGTATGTGCTCGACCGGGTGGCCCGGGCGTTGCGGTGACTGCCGGTGGCCCGGCAAATGAATTGGGCAAAATAGGGCGGCAGGGAATGCATTGCACCTGCGGCGGGCCAAGCGCCATCCCGAGAGACGGTCTTGCAGGTGGCCGGATGGCGTACGGTCTGGTCTCCCAGATACTGGGATTTAAGTCCCTTCTCCGCTGGCCTGTTTTGGGGCGGCGCTGTGCGACGCGATGGCGTGTACGGCGCCGCCTTTTATCATTTGGGAGGATGCAATGAGTATTTTAGACCTTCTGGATGAGCCAGCCGTCTGGCAGCGGTTTTTAGAGGACCGCATGGCGGCCGGACACTGGTCCAGGACGGAACAGGAGGATATCAGCACATTTGTTTCGCGGGAAGAATACCGTGATATGGTGGCCCGGATTGTGCGGGGAGCATCTCTGCCGCTGCCGGAGAAACGCCTGCTCAGCAAGATGGGCACGGAGAAAAAGCGGGTTGTCTATCAGTTTCCGCGGGAGATGAACTATGTGCTCAAGCTGCTTACCTGGCTGTTGGGCCGGTATGACGGCATTTTTGCGGACAATCTCTGGTCTTTTCGGCGTGGGCGGACCGCGCGTCAGGCGGTGCGGTGGCTGATTGCCAGGCGGGGGATAGAGCGGCTCTACAGCTACCGGATGGATGTGCACGACTACTTTAATTCAGTGGATATCCATTGCCTGATGTCCATGCTCGAGCGCATTTTTGCCGCGGACCAGCCGCTGCTGGACTTTTGCCGCCGGCTGCTGTGCTCAGATGAGGCGTTGCAAGATGGCAAGGTCATCCGGGAGCTGAAGGGGATCATGGCGGGCGTGCCGGTAGCCTCCTTTTTTGCCGACGTCTATCTGATGGAGATGGACGCGTATTTCGCCGCGCGGGGCGTGATCTATGCCAGGTATTCCGACGATGTGATCGTCTTTGCCGAGACGGAGGCGGAGCGGGAGGAATTTGCCGGTCTCATCGGCGATTTTTTGCGCGAACGCCATCTGACTTTCAATCCGGATAAAGTCGAGCGGACCGCGCCGGGAGAGCGCTGGAGTTTTCTCGGCATCTCTTACTGCGCGGGCGTGGTGGATGTCTCACCGGTGTCAGTGCGAAAACTTAAGGGGAAGCTTCGGCGCAAGGCGAGGGCGCTGCTGCGCTGGCGGGAGCGCAAAGGCGCCCCGCCGGAAGCGGCCATGCGGGCCTATATCCGCCATTTTAATCGCAAGCTCTATGAAAACCCGGTGCAGAGCGAACTGACGTGGTGCCGGTGGTATTTTCCCCTCATCACAACGGCGCAAAGTTTGCGGGAGCTGGACCGTTATATGCAGCAGTGCATCCGCTACCTCGCCACCGGGCGGCATACCAAAGCAAATTATAACCTGCGCTATGAGACAATTCGTGCCCTGGGTTACCGCTCCCTCGTGTCGGCCTATTACGCTCAGCTGTGCCGTCCGGACAGTGTGCCGGAAAGACCGGGGTGAACGAGAAAAAATTTCAGGAACCTGCGTTTTCCCATTGCATTTTGCAGAGGAAGCGTATATAATGACATTGTTAAAGAATGAACAATCTCCGCCACTACCAGAACGACAAAAATGGAGGTCATCTGACAATGAAAGACATCTATGTAGTCAACTGCTGCCGCACTGCCATCGGCAAGTTCCAGGGCAGCCTGTCCAACGTCCCCGCCGCTGAGATGGGTGCGATCGTGGTCAAAGAGGCGCTCAAGCGCGCCGGCGTTGCCCCGGAGCAGGTCGACGAGGTCATGTTCGGCTGCATCCTGACCGCCGCTCAGGGCCAGAACGTGGCCCGCCAGGTGGCCGTAAAGGCCGGCATCCCGCTGAAGGTGCCCGCTTACACGGTCGGCATGGTCTGCGGCTCCGGCATGAAGAGTGTCATCGAGGGCGCGCGCGCCATTCTGGCGGGCGACGCTGACGTCATTGTCGCCGGCGGCACGGAAAACATGACGATGGCCCCCTATGCCATGCCTGCCGCCCGCGGCGGCGCGCGTATGGGTGACACCAAGATGGTGGACACCATGATTCGCGACGGCCTGTGGGACGCGTTCAACAACTATCACATGGGCACCACCGCTGAGAACATCTGCGACATTTGGGGCATTACCCGTGAGGAGCTGGACGCGTTTGCCGCCTCCTCCCAGCAGAAGACCGAGGCCGCCCAGAAGGCCGGCAGGTTTGACGACGAGATTGTCCCCGTGCCCGTGAAGGTGAAGAAGCAGATTGTCGAGTTTAAGGTGGACGAGTTCCCCCGCGCCGGCACCACCGAGGCGACGCTGGGCAAGCTGCGCGGCGCCTTCCCCGTCGGTCCGGACGGCGTAGAGGATACCGTGGAGCACACCTTCGAAGTGACTGAGGTTCACGAGGCGGATGCCCACAAGCATGTCCAGCGCGTGACCGCCGGCAACGCCTCCGGAATCAACGACGGCGCGGCCGCCATTATCCTGGCCTCCGGCGAGGCGGTGGAGAAGTACGGCCTCAAGCCGATGGCCAAGCTGGTCTCCTGGGGCCAGGGTGGCGTCGATCCGAAGATCATGGGCGTCGGCCCGGTGCCCGCCTCCCGCCAGGCGATGGCGAAGGCTGGCCTGACCATCGAGGACATCGACCTGGTCGAGGCGAACGAGGCGTTTGCCGCTCAGTCCGTCGCCGTGGCCCGCGAGCTGCACTTTGACATGAGCAAGGTCAACGTCAACGGCGGCGCGATCTCTCTGGGCCATCCCGTGGGTGCCTCCGGCGCGCGCATCATCGTCACCCTGCTGCACGAGATGGCCAAGCGCGAGGATGCCAAGAAAGGCCTGGCGACCCTCTGCATCGGCGGCGGCCAGGGCGTGGCCACCATCTTCGAGAAGTGCTGATTTAGGCGTCATCGGTGAGATAGCAATTTCAAAGGCGTGCTGCGAAACCCGCAGCACGCCTTTGCGTGTCGACAAAGTCGACACGCTCGAACAAAATCTACGATTTCGTTCGAAATATGCGGCCGACCCGCGCGCCCCTTCGGGGCACACTCCCGGCCTCCCTGTGTTTTTGGGCCGGTACATGCCCGTCCCAAAAGCGATATTTTACTTTATTTTGTTGCTACCGCAACAAAACTCCTGCGGAGGGCTTTCTAAACTTTTAGACTGCATTTAAAACCGGAAAATACTTTTTCGCCAGTCTGAGGCGTGCTGCAAAACTCATAGCACGCCTTTTCTGCAAAGCAAGGAGGAAAAGCGCCATGAAAATTACCGTGTCCGGCCTTGTAAACGTCGAGACAACGGTCTCAGTCCGGGGCTTCCCAATTCCCTATTATCCGATTGACTATCCCTTTTTCGGCGTCGGGTCTGACGTCTCCGGTGTAGGCTACAACCTGGCCAAGGCGCTGCGCACCCTGGGAGATGAGGTCAGCCTGATCTCCTACATCGGACAGGATGAGGAGGCGGGCCGCATCCTCCGTCAGCTGGAGGCAGACGAAATTGACTGTGCTCATATCCGCCGGACCCTGCGCGCCACGCCGGTCTCCGTCGTCCTCTATGACGAATCGGGCCGGCGGCAGATCTACTGTGACCTGAAGAACGTCCAGGACCAGCAGCTCCCGGCCGGGGAGCTGGACGCCCTGCTCTCGGACAGCGACCTGATTGCCGCCTGCAACATCAGCTTCAACCGTTCGCTGCTCGAGCGGGCGAAGGCGCTGGGCAAGACGCTGGCCACCGACGTCCATGTGCTCGGCAATCTAGAGGACGAGTATAACCGCGCCTTTCTGGAGGCGGCGGATATCCTCTTTTGCAGCGACGAGCAGATCCCCTGCCGGCCGGAGGACTTCCTGCGGCAGATGCGCGCGCGCTATCCGATGCGCACCGCCGTCATCGGGATGGGGGCCTACGGGGCGATGCTCTACGAGCGCGAGGGGGACCGCATCTGGCATCTGCCGCCGGCCCGGGCGCAACGGGTGGTCAACACCGTCGGCGCGGGGGATGCCCTCTTCTCCGCTTTCCTGCACTATTACGGGAAGGGGATGGAAGCACTGCCCGCGCTGGAACGGGCGCAGATTTTCGCCGCGCGGAAGATCGCCCATTCCGGCGCCTCCGTGGGCTTTAGCCGGGAGGAAGAGGTGGAGGAGCAGTGGCGCGGGAGTGAGCGCACCGTCAATCCCATCCAATAGCGGGAAAAGGGCCGGCACAACGCGCCGGCCCATGAGGCTGTCAAAAAAGTATTTTTGACAGCCTTTCGCGCAAATGCAAGCATTTGCGCGAGCTTGCAGTCCTCCAACGCGCACGGATTTTTGTTCCAAAAATCCGCACACTCGTCGGACTATCAGTATTTTTGGCCCGGTACATGCCCGTGCCAAAAATGAATTGGACTCTATTTGGCTCTTCGAGCCAAACT
>DVJB01000054.1 GCA_018710845.1 Candidatus Onthomonas avicola | reverse complement strand
TTTGGTATCTAAACAACCTCGGTCTCCCGCGGCTGCTTAAATCAGAGTTCCGCTCGCCGCCTTCCGACGGCTCGCAATTTTTCTGCCTCAATCCCGGAACTTTCCGCCCCGGAATCTCCGCTAAAATCCTTACTCTGGTGCTTCGTTTGCTTCACGTTGTTTAATTTACAAGGTACACCACGTTGCCGCCCCTCGGCGACATCTCAATTAGTATAACAGATCCCCTCCGCCATGTCAAGCGGTTTTTCGCGTTTTCGAAGAAATTTTTTTCAACCTTGTACTCGCTGCCGGAATCCTCTAAAATAATCCCAAAGAGATACCAGATATGACGGGAGGAGACGGAAATGAGTCAGTATGGTGAGCGGGCGGAAGCCCTCTTCTATCAGGGGTACAATTGCAGCCAGAGCGTTGCCGCCGCCTTTGCCGGCGAGATGGGCCTGACGGAGGAGCAGGTCCTGCGCATGTCCGCCGGCTTCGGCGCCGGAATGGGGCGTCTGCGGGAGGTCTGCGGCGCCTTCTCCGGCATGGTCTTTGCCTTCAGCACCATCTACGCCACCGGCCGTCCAGAGGACAAATCCCGGCTTTACGCCGAGGTGCAGGCGCTGGCCGCCCAATACCGCACGCGCGCCGGCGGCTCCATTGTCTGCCGCGAGCTGCTCGGGCTCAGCCAGGCCGAGGGCAGCCCGCTCGCCAGTGAACGGACTGCCGACTATTACCGCAAGCGTCCCTGTCCCAAGTTGGTCCACCTGGCCGCGGACCTGCTCTCGGACTATCTGAACACCCACCCTCGCCCCGCGCGGTGAGCGACGCCGCTTACGGATCTCCGGCCGGAAGCGCCGCCATCTCCTCCGCCTCTCGGTAGAGCGGCAGAACCGCCTCTGCCCGGAAGGTCTCCTCCATCCGGCAGGTGCGAAACGTCCCACCCATGAGCTGCAGGATACGCTCACAGGTTTTGAGCCCGATATTGGTGCTCTCCACTTGCCCGGAGCTCTGAGAGATCTGATTGCTCAGGGTGACATAGAGTTTCTCTTCGGCCACCCACTGACGGATGACAACCGGCCGGGCGGAGTCAGCATACTTCTCGATATTGGAAAACAGATTGTCAAACAGCCGCTTCATGCAGACGGTGTCCACTTCTATCAGCGCAGACCCGCCCAGAGGGTGAACATCCACCTGCCAGCCGCGTTCGGTCAGCCAGGCCACATGCTCTCCAATCAGCTGCTCGAGCAGAACGTGCGCATCCGTCACTTCCAGTTCCATCTCATATTCCCGGTGGCCAAAGACGAGGAAATACTGAAAGAGCTTGTCGGCCAGCGATTTGAGCTGAAAGGCATTCTTCTTACAGATGCCGAGATAATTCTGATACGTCTCCTCCTCGCTGTAGCCGCCCTCATCCAGGAGCTCCAGAAAGCCGAGCAGGACGGTCAGTGGGGTGCGGATATCATGGCTCATGCGGGTAATCAGATCGCTGTTGGCGTTCCACGCCTCCTGCTCAGCCCGCATCTCGTTGATGATGGAAAAACGCATGGTGTCCACATGTTGCGCCAGCGCTCCCAGCTCATCCGCCGGCTGACGGGCGATCGGCTCCTCGAGCTGCCCGCCGGCGATCACCTCCACCTCCTGTGACAGGCGAATGATCCGCTTGATGGTCTGACTGTGATAGAACATCAGCAGAAAGATAAAGAGCAGGATGGCCATCGCGTATGAGGCGATCTGCACCCCCTCATAGAGCGGCTCCTCGGAAAAGTCATATACCGTAACGGTGTATTCTCCATCCTGAAAGGTAATGGGCGCGCTGCCGACGCCGTAGCCAAAGCTCATCCCGTCCTCTGACGCGTCCGCCATCCGCGCGCTGCCCTGCACTTCGGTATCCAGCTCGGAGTAGTCGGTATAGTACTCCTGCTCATCCCACCAGCCAGAGTCGATAATCACGCGGTCATCCTTGTAGACCAACAGATAGATATGATTCTGTGACTTGGCCCAACGGGTGATCTCGATGGCGTTGTGGACATCCAGCCCGCGTCCCTCCACGAATTGCTGAAAATCCGAGAATATCTGCCGAATTCTCGTCTCCGTCTGCGTCTGGCTCATATAGGTCAGCTGGATATAGCTGTCGCCAACCAGCTTGGCCAGCGCTCCGGCCCCCAGCGCAATGAGCAGAGAGAACGCCAACGCCACAATAAACTTAAACCGCAGGGAGAGGAAGCGGCGTCCTTTAGTCAATCTGATACCCCCTCCCGTAAATGGTACGGATCAGGGCAGGGTTTGCGGGGTCGTCCTCCAGCTTTTTGCGCAGGCGCTGGATATAGACCATAATGTTGTTGTCTGAGGAGGGCATGTACTTGCTCTGCCAGACCGCCTCATAGAGCGTCTTGACATCCAGCGTCTCTCCCCGGTGCCCGAGCAAGAAGAGGAGCAGATCCATCTCCTTGTCCGTCAGCTTGATCTCCTGCCCGTGCTTTTTCACCCGACGGGCCCGCACATCCACCGACAGCGCGTCCGCCGCGTTGCCGCGCAGCGGAGAGACATTCATCAAGCCCCCGTAGACCCGGTAGCGCCGGATCAGCGAGCCGACCTTCATCATCAGCTCGCTCTGGGAAAAGGGCTTGGCCAGGTAGTCGTCCCCGCCGTATTCATAGGCCATGGCCTTATCCTGCTCCGTGTTGCGGGCGGTGAGGAAGAGGATGGGCGCCTTGGTATAGATGCGAATCTGCCGGCAGGCGTCCAGCCCGGAGAGGCCGGGCATCATAATGTCCATCAAAATCAAATCCAGCTCCGGGTGCTGCTCGGCCTGCCGGACAGCCTCCTCCCCGTTGACGGCCTCGAGCACAAGATACTGCTTTTTCGTCAGCAGGATGCGCAGAAGCTGCCGAATCTCCGGCTCATCATCCGCCAACAGAATGGTGCCGGCATACTCCTGTTCCGGTCTGTTCATGGGTTGCCACCTCCAGACAGCAGGCAGTGCCCGCCCCGGCCGGGTACGGGCAGATGCTGTTTTTTTCTATTATAGCGCACCTCCCCCTCATCGGACAACGCTGCGGATGATTATTAAGAAACTATTAAGATCATCCCGTTTAGAGAGACAAATCCGTCCCGTGTTCACAGTTTATTTGAAATTGGTTTGCAAAACCTTCATGGATTTCCGCCCGGCAGCTGTTATAATATGCTTGTCAGATGGAACTCATCTGTCTATCTCCTCTCTTTTCTCTTCTTTTTCTCCTCGGGACCTCCGGCGCATCGCCGGGGGTCCTTCCCTTTTTCCCTCCCGCGACCGGGCTGAAAATCTCCGTATTCTGTCCCTGCCGCCCCGTTGTGTCTGGACAAAGCGGACTGCGCACGCTATAATAGGGTCAATTTGCCGCTGCCGTCGCGATTCGACAGAGATCCGGCAGGACCGGTATCCCGGAGGAAATGATCTATGCTATACGCCGTTTTGTCCCTCTCTCCCATCCTGCTGGCCCTTGCGGTTATGGTGATCCGCCGCATTCAGCTCTCCGCGCCAAAGGCTCTACTGCTCTCGCTGGCGTTGACGGTCGTGCTGGCAGCCTTCGTCTGGCAGATGGAGCCGGCCGCCCTGGCTGCCTTTGGCGTGCAGGGTGTGTGCAAGGCGCTGGAGGTGTTTTTCATCATCTTCGGCGCGATTCTCTTTCTGAATATGCTGCGCCGCACGGGGCACATGGAGGCCATCCAGCGCAGCTTTTCCCGCGTCAGCCCGGACCGGCGGGTACAGGCGATTTTGATTGCCTGGCTTTTCGGCGCCTTCATCGAGGGGACCGCCGGCTACGGCACCCCGGCCGCCCTGGCTGCCCCGCTGCTGGTCGCGCTCGGCTTCCCGCCGGTGGCGGCATGCATTGTCTGTCTGATCGCCAACTCCACACCGGTACCCTTTGCCGCCGCGGGCGCGCCCATCACAGCGATGGTCTCCTCCATTTCCAGCGAACTGACAGGCAACGCGCAGTACGTCTCCCAATACGGTCTGAGCTATGAGGAATTTCTCCAGGAGAGCACCGAGATGACCACTCTCTTTCTGGGGGTGGGCGGTGTTGTGGTTCCGCTGCTGCTCATGGGCGTCTTTCTCTTCCGCTATGGGGAGAAAGGGCGGCGCGTGCGCGACTTTGTCGAGATCATCCCCTTCGGCCTGTTTACCGGTCTGGCCTTCAGCGCCCCCTACTACATCATCTCCGTCCTTTTCGGGCACGAATTCCCCTCCATCGCCGGCTCGGTGTTCGGACTGGTGGTATCGGTGGCCGCCGCCTCCCGCGGGTTCCTGATTCCCAAGCATGTCTGGCGCTTTCCCAATGACTTGCCGCTGGAAAACCGGGCCATTTTCAACACGGACCGGAAGGCCATGCCCGCCTGGCAGGGCTGGATTCCGTATGGGTGCATCGGCCTGTTCCTGCTCGTGAGCCGTGTGCCCGTCTTCGGGCTGCGCGCGCTGCTGCAATCGTGGAGCGTCGGCTGGGACAGTCTGCTCGGCGTGGAGTCGTGCACCTACTCCTTTCAGCCGCTCTGGAGTGCCGGCATCCTGCCGTTTATCGTCTTTGCCATCCTGGTCGGCCTTCTGAGCGGTGTCGGCGTGAAGGATGTAGGCCGGGTCTGCCTCGGTTCTTTCTTTCAGCTGCTCAAAGTGTTCTCTGCGCTCGTCTTCGGCGTGACGATGGTGCAGATCATGATGAACTCGGGTGTGAACAACAGCGGCATGGACAGCATGCTGCTCGTTGCGGCACAGGCGCTGGCTGACCTGACCGGCCCGGCCTTTCCCATCATCTCTCCGTTCATCGGCGTGCTGGGAGCGTTCATCTCCGGCTCGTGCACCGTCTCGTGCGTGATGTTCACCTCCCTGCAGTTCAACACGGCGCTACTGATCGGTGTCAACCCGATCTATACCTGTGCCTTGCAGACCGCAGGCGGCGCGATCGGCAATATGATCTGCATCAACAACGTCGTCTCCGTCTCCGCCACCACCGGCGCGAACGGCCACGAGGGGGAGATCATCTCCACCAACCTGATTCCAGTGGTCATCTATGTGTCGCTGGTGCTCATCGTCGCCTTTTTTGCCATGTTCACTTGACATCGGTGCCTGTCTCTGTTATAAAGAGTTTATCTGAATGAGAGCGAGGTGAAAGGATGTTTTCTGCTTCTTGCTGATTTTCTGGCGCAGTATCCGGGGCAACACCCTGGGGATTTGTCTGCGCCTTCGCAAGAAGGCAGAGCACATCCGTCTCCCTCTTCTCCTCCGCCCGGCTGACATCCGCCGAGCAGGGGGTGTTTTGGGCCGCGAGGGCATTGCCTTCCTGCGGCCCATTTTCATGCCCAAAAGGAGGAATGCCACATGGCACTCATTCAGATCTCCGACCTCACCTTCTCCCACGAGGGACGGGAGGAGGTGCTGTTCGACCATCTCACACTCCGGCTCGACACCCGCTGGCGGATCGGGCTGATCGGCCGCAACGGCCGGGGCAAGAGCACGCTGCTGCAGCTCCTGCAGGGCCGCTGGCCCTATCAGGGGCAGATCAGCGCCCCCACCGATTTTATCCGATTCCCCTTTCCGGTCTCACGGCCGGACGGCCCCGCCGCCGAGGTGGTCCGGGAGGCCGCACCAGAGGCGGAGGACTGGCAGATCGAGCGGGAGTTCTCTCTGCTCGCGCTCGCGCCGGGGACAATGGAGGCCCCATTCTCCCGCCTGTCTCAGGGCGAACAGACGAAGGTGCTGCTCGCCGCCCTGTTTTTGCAGGAGGGGCGCTTTCCCCTCATCGACGAGCCGACCAACCATCTCGACCAGGCCGGCCGCGTCGTCCTCGGCCGCTACCTGCGCGGCAAGGAGGGATTCCTGCTCGTCTCGCACGACCGCGCGCTGCTGGACGCCTGTGTCACGCACATTCTCGCGCTGAACCGCTCGGACGTGCAGCTTCGCCGGGGTAGCTACTCCGACTGGCAGCGGGAGCAGGAGGTCCGCCAGGAGGCCGAGCTGGCCGCCGACGAGCGGCTGCGCACGGAGATCCGCCGTCTCTCCGACACAGCCCGCCAGGTCTCCGTCTGGTCCTCCCAGGCGGAACAGAAAAAATATGGCAAAAACAGCGCCGGCCTGCACCCGGACAAGGGCTATCTCAGCCACAAGGCGGCCAAGACGATGCGCCGGGCCAAGGCGGTCGAGCGGCGCCAGCAGGAGCTGATCGAGCAGAAGAGCGCCCTGCTGCAAAACCGGGAACGCACGCCGCCGCTGCGCCTGGAGCCGCTCGCCTGCCCGTCCGAGATCCTGCTGGAGGCGCACGATCTCTCGCTCGCCTATGGGGCCCGTACCGTCTGGAGCGGCCTCTCCCTCACGCTGCGCCGCGGCCAGCGGCTGGCCCTGCAGGGGAAGAACGGCTGCGGCAAGTCCAGCCTGCTGCGCGTGCTAGCCGGGGAGCTGGCCCCCTCCGGCGGGACGCTGCGCTTGGCGGGCGGGCTGATACTCTCCTGCGTGCCGCAGTCCGCCGCCGACCTGCGCGGCGGACTGTACGACTTTGCCCGGGCGTCTGAGGTAGACGCGACCCGGCTGCTCACCCTGCTGCGCAAGTTCGGCTTTGCCCGGGACCGCTTTGACGCCCCGCTGGAAACCTACAGCGACGGGGAACGGAAAAAGGTCCTGCTCGCTCGGAGCCTGTGCCAGCGCGCCCACCTGTACCTCTGGGACGAGCCGCTGAACTATATCGACCTGCCTTCCCGGCTGCAGATCGAGGCGTTGCTGCGGGAGGCACAGCCCGCGATGATTTTTGTCGAGCACGACCGGGCCTTTGCAGCGTCGGTCGCCACAGACGTACTTTCCCTGTAATCCCTTGCCCCGCACGACAAAATGCGCTATACTTCTTGTGCGGGCGTCTTTCGCGCAGGAGGGATGGGAATGAAGCTGCTGCATAAGATACAGTATAATTCGCCGGTCATACTGACCTTTGCCCTGCTCTCGCTCGGCGTGCTCTTTCTGGGGATCTGGACCGGCGGGCAGAGCACAGCGCTGTGCTTTTCCGTCTACCGCGCGCCGCTGACGGACCCGCTGACCTACCTGCGCTTTTTCACCCATGTGCTCGGCCACTCCGGATACAGCCACTATATCGGCAACATGACGCTGCTGCTGGTGATCGGCCCACCGATGGAGGAGCGCTACGGCAGCCGGACGCTGCTGGAACTGATGGTCGCGACCGCTTTTCTCTCCGGGCTGGTGCAGTTTCTCTGCTTTCCCGGCACGGCGCTGCTGGGCGCGAGCGGGATTGTGTTCATGCTCATCATTCTCTCCTCTCTCGCCGGGGCAGAGAAGGGGCGGATTCCGCTGACGCTGATTCTGGTCTATGTCATCTATATCGGCGGGGAGATTGCCGACGGCGTCCTGCAGGCGGACAATGTCTCCCAGCTGACCCATATCATCGGCGGCACCTGCGGGGCCGTGTTCGGACTGTCGCTGCGCCGCGGAAAGCGGTGAGGCGCACTGTGCGGACCATTCGAAAAGGAGTATCGGATATGCTGTTCCTCTGTTATCCCAAGTGTTCCACCTGCCAAAAGGCTCGGCGCTGGCTGGACGAGCGCGGCCTGGCGTATGACGTGCGCGACATCAAGACGGACAACCCCACCGCCGACGAGCTGCGCGACTGGCACCGGAAGAGCGGCCTGCCGCTCAAGCGCTTTTTCAATACCAGCGGATTGCAGTATAAGGCCCTCGGGCTGAAAGACCGGCTGCCCGTCATGACGGAGGAGGAGCAGTACGCCCTGCTCGCCACCGACGGGATGCTGGTCAAGCGGCCGCTGCTCCTCGACGGGGAGACTGTCCTGGTCGGGTTCCGGGAGGCGCAGTGGGCCGAGGCGCTGCAGCCGTGAGCCCAAAACGCAGCCGGCCGGTCCGGCTTTGGCGCCGGGTTCTGCGCGCGGCGCGCAATCTGCTGCTGCTCTTTCTGGTCTATCTGCTGCTCGGGGCGACGCTCCCGTTTGCGTGGAACCACCCGGAGGTGAGCGAGGCATACGCCGCCTCCGTAGCCGGGACAGACTTCTACGACGACACGCCCGGACCAGAGCGCGTCGCCCTGGTGGAGACAAATCAGGACGCACTGGAGGCGCGCATCCAGCTCATCACCCAGGCACAGGAGCGGGTGATCCTCTCCACTTTTGACTTTCACAGTGATGAGAGCGGGCAGGACGTGCTCGCCCTGCTGCTGGACGCGGCCGAGCGCGGAGTCCAGGTGCAGGTGCTGGTGGACGGGGTGACCGGATTTCTGCGCATGACGGGCAATCCCCTCTTTCAGGCGCTCTCCGCTCACCCGAACGCGGAGATCCGCCAGTACAACCCGCCCAACCTGCTCGCCCCGTGGACGCTCAACGGGCGGCTGCATGACAAGTACGTCATCGTGGACGAGACGGGCTATCTGCTCGGTGGGCGCAACACCTACGACTACTTCCTGGGGGAATATCCCACCGAGCATCCCAGCCAGGATCTCGAGGTGTTCGTGTACAACACCGCCGGCGACGAGGAGCAGGGCAGCATGGCCCAGCTTTTGGACTACTTCTCCTCCGTCTGGAACAGCGAGAGCTGTGTCACTTACTGCGACGACGAAACCCTCCGGCAGCAGGGGGCCGTGCAGGAGGCCGCGCAGCAGCTTGAGAATCGCTTTCAGTGGCTTCAGGCGGCCTATCCGGACGCCTTCACCACGGTGGACTATGCCGCTGTGACAGAGGAGGCGGGCGCCATCCACCTTGTCTCCAACCCCATCAATGTGACCGTCAAGGAGCCGCAGGTGCTCTACACCATGACCGAGCTGATGGCCGCGGCGGAGGAGGAAGTGGTGCTCCACTCCCCCTATGCCGTCTGCAATCAGGCGATGTACGACGCGCTGGAGCGGGTGGCCGGCTCCGTCCCCTCCTTTACCCTGCTGCTCAATGGCGTGGCCAACGGGGATAACCTGATGGCCTCGTCCGACTATCTGCGCAACAAGGGGGCGATTCTGGCCACCGGCGTTACGCTGTACGAGTACTCCGGCCCGGTGAGCGACCACGGCAAGAGCGTCACAATCGACGGGAAGCTGGCCATTATCGGCAGCTTTAACTGGGACATGCGCGCGGCCTATCTGGACACCGAGCTGATGCTGGTGGTGAGCTGCCCGGCCCTGGCGGCTGAGCTGGACGCCTACACGGACGGCCTGCTGGCACAGAGCCGCCTCTGCCTGGATGAGACAGAGTATGTCACCCCGGACGGGCTGGAGCTGCCGGAGATGTCAGCCGGCAAAGCCGCGGTGCTCTGGCTGCTGCGCGGCCTGACCGTCCCGATCCGTTATCTGCTCTGACCGCCGGTTGACGGCGGGCCGGGCGGACGGTATAATAGACTGGTAATATTCGACAGAGTCGATGGATTGCAGTGGAAGGAGTGTCCCGCTATGCAGTATGCTGAAACGTACCGTCAAAAGCTGACCACCGCCGAGGAGGCCGTCAAGGTCATCCAGCCGGGTGACTGGGTGGATTACAGCTTCACCGCCAACCATCCCGTCGCGCTCGACCGCGCCCTCGCCGCGCGCATGGCCGCCGAGCCCGACCTGACCAACCTGAATTTCCGCGGCGGTATCGCTCTGTGGCCCCCCGCCGTGACGCAGCTGCCGGACGCGGCTGACCGCATCACCTGGAACTCCTGGCACGTCTCCGGCATCGAGCGCCGTCTCTTCCCGCAGGGCATCGGCTACTACCATATCCTCCGCTACTCCGAGATGCCGCGCTATTACCGGGAAAATATCCGCCACGTAAACGTGGCCATGTTCCAGGTCGCGCCGATGGACGCCTTTGGCAACTTCAACTTCGGCCTGACCCCCTCGCACTTGCGCGCAATCTGCGACGTGGCTGACACCATCATCGTCGAGGTCAACCGGAATATGCCCTATGTCCACGGCGGACACGACATGAGCGTCCATGTGGACGAGGTGAGCATGATCGTCGAGGCGGACAGCCCCATTGGCCAGCTCCCGAGCGGCGCGCCGAGTGATGTAGATACCGCCGTGGCCAAGCTGATCCTGCCTGAGATTCCGAACGGTGCCTGCCTCCAGCTCGGCATCGGCGGCATGCCCAACGCCGTCGGCGCGCTGATCGCCCAGTCCGACCTGAAGGATCTGGGCGTCCACTCTGAGATGTACGTGGACGCCTTCGTGGATATCGCCATGGCCGGCAAGATCACCGGCAAATACAAGTCGCTCGACCACGGGCGGCAGGTCTTCACCTTCGCCGCCGGTACCCAGAAGCTGTATGACTACATGAACAACAACCCCGCCATCATGGGCGCCCCGGTGGACTATGTCAACGACACCTCCGTCATCGCCCAGCTTGACAACTTCATCTCCATCAACAACACGGTGGAGGTGGACCTCTTCGGCCAGGTGGCCTCGGAGACCGCCGGCACCCGCCATATCAGCGGCGCGGGCGGGCAGCTCGACTTCGTCCTCGGTGCGTACCGCTCCAAGGGCGGCAAGAGCTTTATCTGCTGCTCCTCCACCGTGAAGAACAAGAAGGACGGTACGGTCAAGAGCCGCATCACCCCCACCCTGACCCCTGGCGGCATTGTCACCGCGACCCGCGCGAACATCCAGTACCTTGTCACCGAGTACGGCATGGTGAACCTCAAGGGCACCACCACCTGGCAGCGCGCGGAGGCCATCATCTCCGTCGCCCACCCCGACTTCCGCGACGAGTTGATCGCCGAGGCGGAAAAGATGCATATCTGGAGACGTTCCAACAAGCGATAACCCATTTGCCCGCCTGTGCCGCATCTCTCGGCACAGGCAAAGGCTGTCAAAAAAGTATTTTTGACAGCCTTTCGCGCAAATGCAAGCATTTGCGCGAGTTTGCAGTCCTCCCATACCCCGAGGGCACTTTGTCGCCGCCGTTGGCGGCTCGGGCGCGCGCACGGATTTTTGTTCCAAAAATCCGCACACTTGCCGGACTATCAGTATTTTTGGCCCGGTACATGCCCGTGCCAAAAATGAATTGGACTTCATTTGGCTCTTCGAGCCAAACTCGGTGAGACCTTTTTCGACAGTCTGCGCCTGTGCCGCACGTCTGCGGCACAGGCGGCATTTCTATTGTCATTTCTATTGTGAGGTGCCGCTATGGTACAACTGATTCTGCTCGCCGCCGGCCTGTCCCGGCGTTTCGGGGAAAACAAGCTGCTCGTCCCCTGGCAGGGGCAGCCGCTCTATCAGCACAGTCTGACCGCGCTATGGGAGCTGACCCACCGGTGCGCGGATTGCCGCCTGCTGGTGGTGACGCGCTGGCCGCCGGTCGCACGGCAGGCGCGCGGGCTGGGCCTTCGCGTGTGCTGGAACGACCACAGTGAGGAGGGCATCTCCTCCTCACTCCGCCTGGGGCTGGAGGCAGCGCCGGAGGCAGACTACTATCTCTGCTCCGTCGCAGACCAGCCGCAGCTCACCGCCGCGCTGCTGGACGAGTTTCTCACCGGCTTTCTCTCCTCCGGACAGCCGCTCGGCTGCGTACGCCATGACGGGGTCCCGGGCAATCCGGCCGTCTTTCACCGGCGCTTTCGCCCCGAACTGCTCGCTCTCACCGGAGATACCGGCGGGCGGCAGGTCTTGCGCCGGCACGCGGAGGACTGTTACTTCTGGGACGGACCCGCCCTGCGCGACGTCGACCGACCGGAGGACTTTTCCGCCCTGTCCCCGGCTCCCTGAGCGAGCCAATGGTCATACCAAAGTCCATGATTGGCACACCCCCGATTCCTCTCCTATCCAGGAATCGGGGGTGTGCAGGTCATTTTGGGCAATCTTGTGCGGGTCCGCTTGCCTCGGCCCACATTTTTTCCTTTTACCCGGCAAAAAATGTCTCGAGAACGCGCGCCAACGCGGCGGGGGCATCCTCATTGACCTCATGTCCCGCGCCCGGTATCACGTGCAGCTGCGCACCTGCAATCCGCTCCTTCATCCGCAGGGCCGCCTTGCGGTTCACGCTGTCCTTTTCGCCGTACAGAACCGCCACCGGACAGCGGATTTTGTCCAGATCACTTTGAAAATCCAAAGACAGCATGGATTTTGTAAGGGCGATCACATCCCTCTTTCCCCAGCCCATCGACAGGAAGGCGTTGTCCGGCATAATCCGGAATACGGCGTTCTGGAGCCGCAGCAGTCCCCTGGGCATACGGTACTGCGCTCCGATCAGCACCAGGGCGCTCACTCTGTCCGGATGCTCTATGGTGTATTGCAGCGCCAGAATCCCGCCCAACGACAGCCCGCACAGGTTCAGCAGCCCCTCCAGCGCGGCGCAGTACGCCTCCAGCGCCCGGTACAGCCGCGGATAGTCCACCTCCCCCTCCGAAGCCCAATCCTTCAGGTCTGGACAGAGCGCGTCCCCACCGCAGTGCAGTTCGCGCAGCGTGCCGCCCCAGCTGGAGGAAGTCTGCCCCAGTCCATGCAAAAATACCGCCTTCACCCTTGTACCTCCTCATCCGACCGGTCTGTCTCCATTATAATTTGCACGGGACAAAACCGCAAGTTCTGAGCGCCAAAAGCTGAGACCCGGCAGTCCGCGGCATGGAAAAAGGAAATCTCCCGCCAGTCACCACTCTGGCGGGAGATTATATATGCCATCATATGAGCCCGGGTTGTTCTTAGGAAGCGACAACCGAAAAAAAGGAGGAGGTTCATACGAAGGCAACCAGTTTGGTTGGGGAATTACGCCTCAACCGTCGGACGGCCGTCTCTGCGGCGGCGGAAGCCCTGCACGATCTTGATCTCCAGCAACACTGCGACCGCTGCCACAACCACGTCCGCCACGATCAGCGCGATCTGCCAGTTTTGCAGGCCGCCTTCCAGGTTCTCCGGATCGTAGGCGCGGCTGTTTACGACAGTGTACATGATATTCTTGCAGGCCTGCCGGGCGGCCAGAACCGAGGTGGCGCTGGTCGTGTCGGTCAGGTGGTTGGTCGCGTTGTCCATCGGCGCCAGGCAGAGATCGGTGCCCCCCCGGATTGCCTGGTCGGCATCCATATAGGCGTACACGCCGTAGTAGTCGGTAACCACCATGCCGCGGAAGCCCCACTCGTTGCGCAGGACCTCGGTGAGCAGGCTGTAATCCGCGCCCGCCCAATGGGTGCCGATGTAGTTGAAGGAGGACATCATCGCCATCGCGCCGCCGTCCTTCACGCAGATCTCAAAGGGCTTCAGATAGATCTCACGCAGCGCCTGCTCGGTGGACCAGGTGCAGATCTCGCTGTTGCGGCCGGACTCCTGATCGTTGAAGGCGAAGTGCTTCACATAGGCGTAGACCCCGTGCTCCCAGGCGCCGCGGACGGCGCCGGCGGCCATATAGCCGGCCAGGACCCCGTCCTCCGAGAAGTACTCAAAGTTGCGGCCGGAGAAGGCGGAGCGGTGGTTGTTCACGGCAGGGGCGTACCAGCCGGATACATTCATCTCATCCGCCATCTGCCCGATGATCTCGCCGTAGAGGGTGGAGCAGTCCACGTTCCAGGTGGAGGCGATCAGCACGCATCCGGGGAAGCCGATGGAGCTGGTGCTGGTGAAGTTGTTATTGATGGACGCGGGCCCGTCGCAGTCGACGGTGGACACCTTGCCGACAGACTGCACTTCGGTGGTGGAGTAGCCGCCGTAGGCGATCATCCGGTCCATGTCCTCTACGGTGAGCTGGTCGAGCAGCTCATCCCACATCGGGTCGTCGTAGTCCAGGCCGCGCAGGTCTGCCAGCGTGAGGCCGTTGTCCGCGCCGGTGGTGGGCATGACGTCGTCCGGGTTGTTGTAATCCTCCGGGTTGTAGTTGTCATTATAGAGAAAGCTCGCCTTCTGCGCCTCCGTCATGCTGTAGCTGCTGGGGGCGGCGGTCACCTCGTCGTAGTTGGCAAAGCCGCCGGCGCGGGAGAGATAGGTGATGCCCTCGCCCAGTGCGAAGGAGAACTGATTCACCGCCGCCTGTTCGTCGCTCTCGCGCGGATTGGACTGGTCATAGACAATGGTGCTCTCCACCGTGTACGTCTGCTCGTCCAGGATGACATGCGAGTTGGCGCGGATGGAGATCCCATAATCGCCCGCCTCCAGGACATAGCAGCCGTGGTTAAACTCGTCATAGGAGGCCATATCCTCCGCCGGGAAGGCGATGGTCAGCGTCTGAGATTCCCCCGGTTCCAACAGGTCGGTCTTGTCAAAGGCGACCAGATTGGCCGCCGCCTTCTCAATGCCGCCGTCCGTGTAGGGCGGATTGAAGTAGACCTGGACCACCTCGCGCCCGGCGGCGTCGCCGGTATTGGTCACCGTGACGTCCACAGAGATCTCATTGCCGCTCACCTGCAGCGCACCCATCTCCTGGGTAAAGGTGGTGTAGGACAGGCCGTAGCCGAAGGGGTAGAGTACTTGGCTATCGTAGTCGTACTCCATGCGGCCCGCCTGTGCCTCTGCGTAAGCCGTCTCATAGAATTTGTAGCCGACATAGATGCCTTCCACGTAGTTGACAAACTGCGGCAGCGTGGTCGTCTCCGTCTGCGTCAGCCAACTGGTGGATTGATAGGCAAACTCCTCCGCGTTGTCATAGGTAAACTGGCCCCAGTTGTTGTAGCACGGGGCGGAAAACAGATCATAGATAAAGGTGTCCACCGTGCGTCCGGACGGGTTCACCTCGCCGGAGAGGATCTGCCCCAGCGCGGTAAAGCCGCTCTGCCCGGGACAGGGGGCATAGATGGCCGCGCGAATCTGGGGATACTCCCGCAGAAAACCGAGCTCCATCGCGTTGTTGGCATTGATGATGACTGCCACGTTGTCAAACCGGGAGCAGACGAGATCGAGCAGCTCCCGCTCACGGTTGTTGATCTCCAGATAGTGCTGGCCCGGCTCCCAGTCGTTGCCCTCGTTGAGCGTGTCGTCGTAGGTGCCGTTAAAATAGGTATTGCCCGTCGTGGCGTCCAGCTCTCTCCAGGAGCCGTCCACCACCGCCTCCATATCGGTGGGAAGATCCGCGTTCTCTCCGCCGGGCCGGGAGATCACCACGATCGCGGTATCAGAAAAGCTCTCCGCGCCCGAGAGCAGCTCCTCTGAGTAGGCGCTGACATTCGGCTCCGGGAGGGTCCAGTCCTGGGCCCACATGCCCACGTCGGGGCGCTCCGCCTGGTAGCTCTCGTAGAAGTTCGCCAGGTCCTGATTGACCTCAAACCCGGCCTGCTCCAGACCGCCCAGCAGATCAATGATCTCGTACTGGTCCGAGATGGCGCCAGAACCGACACCGCCGAAGACCGGGGCGGTCGAGGACCAGCCAAAGACATTGACCCTGCTGCCGGCGGCCAGCGGGAGCATGCCGTCATTCTCCAGCAGTGTCATGCCCTCCGCGCTGATCTGGTTGACCGCGTCGTAGGCCTTCTCAATGCTCTCGGCCGAGATGGTCCCGTTTCCGGTGGCCAGAGAGATCATGGTGTACATCGGCCCGGTGCAGATCAAGCTCACCGTGATGGCGACGGCCAGCAGGGCCGCGACACCTGACTGGGCGCGCACCATAAATTTGGTCGCCCTGGACCACTTTTTCATGACGGCCGCCAAAACCAGGGCAATGACAACCAAGACGAGGACAACGCCCAGGAAAATAAACTCATTTCTGCAGCTCAGCAGCGCAGAGCGGACATCGTCCATGTTAATGGACAGCATCTTTCTTTCCTCCTTGTTTCAATTTGGTGATCGCTCCGGAGCCCTCCTCACTCCACTCTATTGCTTGCCGCCCGGGGGGTCCGGCAAAAAGCGGGACTCTTTCCCGAGCGGTACGGCAACCTTCCCCACGTATTCGCCGCGCTCTGCACGGCGGTTACGTTGTCAGATTTTTCGTATAACCGGGTCAAGACGGTATGAGGCCAGTCCGACTGCCGGCCCCCAAAAAGGCCCGATTATCCCAAATCTTCTTTTCTTTTCGAAATGATCTGCTATAATTATATCGTCACAGCTTATGGAGTGCTATCGGCATCCGGTCAAATCACTATCAATATTTCGCAATTTGGAGGAGAACTATGGATGTCCATATCCTGGTGGATTCCGCCGGACAGGAGAAGGTACGGTACGACAGCTCCCGGTTTCCGCTCTATATCGCGCGGGGGGATCTGCTCTCATTCCCGCACCTGTCCGCTCCCTGTCACTGGCACGAGGATCTGGAACTGATCTGTGTCCAATCCGGACGGATGGACTATAACGTTGACGGGGAGATCACCTGTCTGCAGGCCGGAGAGGGAATTTTTGTCAACTCCCGCCACCTGCACTACGGTTTTTCTCACGGCGGCAAGGACTGCTCGTATCTCTGCATACTCCTGCAGCCCATGCTGCTGCAGCTCAACGACTATATCGAGACATCATTTCTCTCTCCCCTCCTCCAGAATGAGAGCTTTCCCATCGCGCATCTGCGCCCCGCCGTCTCCTGGCAGCGGGAAATCCTGGAGCTGACGGAGCGCGTCTATCAGACCTATCAGACGCAGGTCCCCGGCTTTGAGCTCGACCTGCTCAGCAGCTTTTACCGCATTCTGGCGCTGCTGTGCCGGAATATGCCCGCACAGCAGCACTCGGCCGTCCACCCCGCCCGGCAGCGGGCGCTGCGGCGGATCAAGGCGATGGTCTCGTATATGGAGGAAAATCTGGCCGACGGCGTCCAGCTCGCCGCTGTCGCCGCGGCTGCCGGTGTCTCGATCAGCACTTGCAGCCACCTGTTTCGACGCTACCTGCACCGCACGCCGATGGAGTATCTCAGCTCCCTGCGGCTGGATCGTAGCTGCAGGTGGCTGCTGGAGACCGACATGCCGATGACCGATATCGCCTCAGAGCTCGGCTTCTCCAGTCCAAGCTATTTCGCCGAGTGCTTTCGGAAAGCCTACGGCTGTCCGCCGAGCGAATACCGCAGGCGCCACCGCCCCGGTCCCGCCTAGCCCGCGGCAAAGCTTCGCCCTCCTCCCAATTCGGCGGGAGGAGGGCAGTATGCATTTTGGTTATGCCGCATTCCGCAACCGGCATTGTACATCTGTGTCATCTATCTGTATACTAGGCAGCGGCAGAAGTTCGAAAGGATGGAGAAGCACATGAATTATATCACACTAAACAACGGCATGCGGATACCGCAGCTGGGCATCGGCACTTTTACCTTACGCCCGGATGAGGCGGAACGCTCCGTCCTCACTGCGCTGCAAGCCGGATACCGGCATATTGATACCGCCAACGCATATCTGAATGAGCGCGCGGTGGGGCGCGCAATTGGCAAGTCCGGCGTGCCGCGGGAGGAAATTTATCTGGCAACTAAGCTCTTTCCCTCCTCCTATCGGGAGGCAGATACCCAAATCGACGCGACTTTGAAACGCCTCCAGGTCGAGCAGATCGACCTGCTGCTCCTGCATCAGCCTTTCGGCCGGGTACGGCAGGCGTGGCAGAGCCTGGAGCGGGCGGTCCGCGGCGGCAAGGTGCGGGCCATCGGCGTCTGCAATTTCACACAGCGCGACATGGACCGCCTGCTGTCTTACGCGCAGATCAAGCCGGTCCTGATCCAGAATGAATGTCATCCCTATCACGCGCAGCGGGCGCTTAAGGAGGTCTATGCCAGGGACGGCATCTGCATGGAAGCTTGGTATCCTCTGGGGCACGGGGATTCCGGTCTGCTCAACGAACCTGTCTTCGCCGCACTGGCGGAGAAATACGGGAAGTCCAGAGTGCAAATCATTCTTCGCTGGCACATACAGGTGGGAAACATCGCCATTCCGGGCTCCTAAAATCCGGAGCACATCAGGAGCAACGCGGATATCTTTGATTTTGAGCTGACAGCCGGCGAAATGGCTGAGATCGACGCGCTGGATGGCCGGAAGCAGTTCTTTACCATGTCACGCCTCCTTGGCGCCGTGGTGTTTCCCCATATGAAGCTGGATTTGGACGGGCAAGAATGAGGCGGAACAGGGGCATATGCCGGTCCGTTTTGACCTCCGCCCTCGTCAGCGTCCGTGCATTTGCCCGACAGAGTTTCTCCTTCTTTCGGGCGAAAAGCTCTTCATCCCGGCTTTGCCGTAACAGCAGCGTCCTGTGCCGCTCATGCGCTGTATCGTTCCTTAGAGTCGTTTGAGCACCGCCCCTGTACTTGGGGGTATCAGCTTTTATGACACCCAATCTATTGCACCCATGCACAGGCAAAAAACAACGGGTACTCGGCTTTTACACCGAATACCCGTTCGTTTGTTTACCGACCCCGTCTGACAGATGCCATAATCGTAATTTTTCGGATTATCTTCTTATGACCATCCGTGAAATCCGGCGGGGCGCCGCTCTGTAATCTGTGACTGGCAGCGGGAAATCACACCTCGAAGAGCATATCGCCGTAGCTGTACATCGGCCAGACATCCTGATCGACCAGCAGCTCGAGCTTGTCGATCGGCTCGCGCAGAGCAGCCATGCAGGGCAGGATCACGTCGTGGAAGGCGTGAGCCATCGCGCCCATGCTGTCCATCGTATTGACCTGGGGCAGCTTGGTCTCCAGGTCCTCCAGGGCATCGGAGGCCTCCTTGAGCAGGGCGTTCACACGGTCGAGCAGCTTGCGCTGGGTGCTGGCGTCGACGCCCACCGCCTCGAGGGCGGCCACGTCGCCGGCCAGGCTGCCGGAATAGGAGACCACGGCGGGGATATAGGCCTTGGAGGCCATGTGAATCATGCAGTTGGCCTCGATGTTGATGTGCTTAGCGTAGGTCTCGTACTGGACCTCGGCGCGGCTGGCCAGTTCGGCGCGGGTGAAGATGTGGAACTTCTCATACATGGCGACGACGTCGTCCTTGACCAGGACGGGGATGGCGTCCACCATGCTCTTGATATTGGGCAGACCGCGACGCGCGGCCTCCTCCACCCAGGCCTCGGAGTAGCCGTCGCCGTTGAAAACGATGCGCTGATGCTTGGTCAGCGAGGCGCGGATATACTCCCGGCAGGCACTCTCGAAGTCCTCGGCCTTCTCCAGCACGTCGGCGGCGTTGCAGAACGCCTCAGCCAAAGCGGCGTTCAGGGCGGTGTTCGGAGAGGCGATGGAGTCGGAGGAACCGACCATACGGAACTCGAACTTGTTGCCGGTGAAGGCGAACGGGCTGGTACGGTTCCGGTCGGTGGAGTCCTTGGTCAGCACCGGCACGGTGGACACGCCGGTGTCCAGGTCCTCGGTGGAGACGGTGCTCACGTCAATACCGTTGACGATGTCGTGCAGCACCTCGTCGAGCTGGTCGCCCAGGAAGACAGACACGATGGCGGGAGGCGCCTCCTGCGCGCCGAGGCGGTGATCGTTGCCCACGTCGGCAGCGGACTCGCGCAGCAGGTCGGCGTGGTCATCCACGGCGGCGAGCACACAGGAGAGGACGAGCAGGAACTGCAGGTTGTGCAGCGGGTCATCGCCCGGCTCAAAGAGGTTGATGCCGTCGTCCGTGCCGACAGACCAGTTGTTGTGCTTGCCGGAGCCGTTCACACCGGCATAGGGCTTCTCGTTGAGCAGGCAGACCAGGCCGTGCTGAGTGGCCACACGCTTCATGGTCTCCATGGTCAGCTGGTTCTGGTCGACGGCGATATTGGCAGTGGCATAGATGGGCGCCAGCTCATGCTGGGCGGGGGCGACCTCGTTGTGCTGCGTGGTGGCCGGGATGCCCAGCTTCCACAGCTCGATGTTCAGGTCCTTCATGTACGCGCCGACGCGCTCGCGGATCTGGCCGAAGTAGTGGTCATCCAGCTCCTGGCCCTTGGGGGCGGGGGCGCCGAAGAGCGTCCGGCCGGCATAGACCAAATCCTTACGCTTGAGATACTTCTCGCGGTCGACCAGGAAATACTCCTGCTCCGGCCCGACATAGGCAATTACCTTCTTGGAGGTGGTATTGCCGAACATTTTCAGCAGACGCATCGCCTGGGTGGACAGGGCCTCCATCGAGCGCAGGAGCGGGGTCTTCTTGTCCAGCGCCTCGCCGGTGTAGGAGATGAAGACGGTGGGGATGCACAGGATCGCGCCGCAGCCGGACTCCTTTACAAAGACGGGGGAGGTGGTGTCCCACGCGGTATAGCCGCGGGCATAAGAGGTGGCGCGCAGACCGCCGGAGGGGAAGGAAGAGGCATCCGGCTCGCCCATAATCAGCTGCTTGCCGGACAGCTGCAGAACGGTCTTGCCCTCCTTCGGATATGTGACAAAGGAGTCGTGCTTCTCCGCGGTGGAGCCGGTCAGCGGCTGGAACCAGTGGGTATAGTGCGTCGCGCCCTTCTCCACGGCCCACTCCTTCATGGCGTTGGCCACCACGTCGGCCGTCGCCATGGAGATCTGACCGCCATTTTCCATGACGTCGAGGACCTCGGCGTAAGCCTTCTTGGGCAGACGCTCCTTCATAACAGAGGTGCTGAATACATTGGTGCCAAAAATCTCGGAAATGTTCATCTTGCCTCAACCCTTTCCTTGTGCTGGCTGTCAGAGCATCAGAGACCGGAATACAGGCTTTCAATTTGTCCGGGCCCCATGGCAGTCAAAAAATGAAAAGAGACAATGCGTCCAACCCATCACACAGGGGGGACTCCATTGTCACCTCTACCATCTCTGACTGTTTCATTTTGAGTCACGCCCGCGGCGCTTTGCTTGACATGTTCAGCATACACTATTCTCCCCTGATTTGCAAGCGTTTTTTTACTTTCATTCAAAATGACATCAAACCACCGCACCCTTTCCCGCTATTTTAGAGAGTTTTAACGGAACACGACGGCAAAAATTCAAAATTGGGCAGAATGCCTTGACAGGGACATCTGAAATGTTTACTATTATGTTATCTGACGTATCGCGCCGCCGGCAGCGGCTGTCTGCCGCTTGCGCGCACACCATACAGGCGCGCGGCCGGCCCGGCCTGGCGCGTCCTGCACGACTGGAGGACACAGTTATGGGATACAGCAGAGAGGATATTCTGCGGATGATTGAACAGCAGGATGTCAAGTTCATCCGGCTGCAGTTTACCGATGTATTCGGCCAGCTGAAGAATGTGGCTGCGACCGCCTCGCAGATTGACCGGGTACTGGCCAACCAGGTGATGATTGACGGCTCCTCCATCGGGGGCTTTGCCCGGGTCAATGAGTCGGACCAGTATCTCTATCCCGACCTGGACAGCTTTACCATCTATCCGTGGCGCCCCGCGCGGGGCAAGGTGGCCCGTTTCCTGTGCGACGTACACAATCCGGACGGCTCCCCTTACGCCGGGGACTCGCGCCGCGTGCTGCGCCGCGTGGTTGAGCAGGCCGCCGCGCTGGGCTACACGATGAATATTGGTCCGGAGTGCGAGTTTTTCCTCTTCCAGACGGATGACCGCGGCATGCCCTCCCTCTCCCCGAGCGACCAGGCCGGCTACTTTGACCTCAGCCCGCTCGACCAGGGCGAGTCCACCCGGCGCGAGGTCTCACTCAGCCTGGAAGAGATGGGCTTTACCGTCGAGACCAGCCACCACGAGATGGCCCCCGGCCAGCACGAGATTGACTTCCGCTATGAGCCGGCGCTCCAGGCCGCAGACGACCTGGTCACCTTCAAGCTGGCGGTCAAGACCATCGCCCAGCGCAACGGGCTGCACGCCACCTTTATGCCCAAGCCTGTGGACGGCATCTGCGGCTCCGGGATGCATATCAACATGTCTCTCTTCCACAACGGAAAGAACCTGTTCTGCGACCCGGATGGCCCGCACGGCCTGTCAAAGGAGGCGTTGAGCTTTATCGCCGGACTGATGGAGCACGCGCCCGGCATGACGGCGATCACCAATCCGCTGGTCAACAGCTACAAGCGGCTGATTCCCGGCTATTCCGCCCCCTGCCACGTGGCCTGGTCCGCCTCCAACCGCTCCGCGCTCATCCGCATCCCCGCCGCCAGCGGCGAGGCCACCCGCGTCGAGCTGCGCAGCCCGGATCCCTCCTGCAACCCCTACCTGGCCTTTGCCGTCTGCATGGCCGCCGGCCTGGACGGCATCCGCCGCGGCCTCGTCCCGCCGGCAGAGGTCACGGAAAATCTCTACCACATGCCCCAGAGCCAGCTCACCGCCCGGGGAATCCGTTCCCTGCCGACCAGCCTGTTTGAAGCGCTGGAGGCGCTGCGCGGCGATCAGCTGGTGCTCGACACGCTTGGGCCGCATATCGCCGCAGCCTATATCAGCGGGAAAGAGGCCGAATGGGCCGAATACCGCGCACAGGTTTCCCAGTGGGAGCGGGAGCACTATCTGCTCCGCTACTGACCCGCCCGGCTCTCCGCCGGCAGAGGCTGGAAACCGAAGCTGAAACCGGGAGTGCATCGACGTGGAGAGAGTGATCGTCGTATTTGACAGCGAAAAAAGTACCCAGCGCATCTGTGAAATGATTGAGTCAGCCGGTCTGGCCGCCTGTCTGCCCTGCCGCAGCGGCGCTGAGGCGCGCCGCGCGGCCGCCAAGCACGAGGTCAGTCTGGTTGTCTGCGGCTTTCAGCTCAGCGACGGCACGGGTGAGGCCCTCTATGAGGACCTGCCCCCCACCACCTCCCTGCTGATGGTCGCCGCCCAGCACCATCTGGACATGGTCTCGGAGGATATCCTCCGCCTGCCCGCCCCCATCTCCCGCAGCGACCTGGTCACCTCGGTGCGCATGGTGCTGCAGATGAGCCGGCGGGTCAACCGCCTGATCCGCCCCCGGCGGACCGATCAGGAGGAAGAGATCATCCAGCAGGCGAAACATCTGCTCATGGACCGCAATGGTCTGACAGAAGAACAGGCCCATCGGTATCTGCAAAAAAAGAGCATGGATACCGGTGTAAAGATGATACAGACCGCCCGTCTCATTCTGGACGACTATTGAGTGCCGGCGGTCGTTTTAAAATTCGAGAAGAGGAGTTATGGTATGGTTAAGATCAATTCCAACTTTCAAAAGCTGCCGGGCGGCTATCTGTTTCCCGAGATCGGCCGGAGAGTGCGCGCCTTCTCGGCGCAGAATCCCCCGATGCCGCTCATCCGTCTGGGGATCGGCGACGTAACCCAGCCGCTGGCCCCCGCCGTGATTGACGCCATGGCCAAGGCCACAGAGGAGATGGGCCGGAAGGAGACCTTCCGCGGCTACTGCGAGGAGACGTGCGCGGCCTATGACTTCCTGCGCTTTGCCATCCAGGATGACTACCGCCGCCGGGGCGTGGAGATCGCCGACGATGAGATCTTTGTCTCTGACGGCGCCAAGAGCGACTGCGGCAACATCGGCGATATCTTCGACGTGGACAACGTTGTGGCCGTCTGCGACCCGGTCTATCCGGTCTATGTGGACACCAACGCCATGGCCGGCCGCGCCGGGGACTACGACGGCGAGAAGTGGACCAATCTGGTCTATCTGCCCTGCACGGCGGAAAACGGCTTCTTCCCGGAGCTGCCCAGCGGGGACAAGGTCCCGGACATGATCTATATCTGCTCTCCGAACAACCCCACCGGCACCGCCGCCACGCGCGAGCAGCTGCAGATGTGGGTGGACTACGCCAATGAGCACGGCTCGGTCATCCTCTTTGACTCGGCCTATGAGGCCTTCATCACCCAGCCGGAGCTGCCGCACAGCATCTTTGAGATTCCGGGCGCGAAGACCTGCGCGATCGAGTTCCGCTCCTTCTCCAAGACGGCGGGCTTTACCGGCAACCGCTGCGCCTATACCGTCATCAGCAAGGAGCTGGTGCGCGGCGGGGTGAGCCTGAACGCGCTGTGGAACCGCCGCCAAGGCACCAAGTTTAACGGCGTGGCTTACGTCATCCAGCGGGCCGCCGAGGCCACCTTTACGGAAGAGGGCCGGCGGCAGATTCAGGAGACCATCGCCTACTATATGAACAATGCCAAGGTGATCCGCGAGGGCCTCACCGCGGCCGGGCTGACCGTCTACGGCGGTGTGAACGCGCCGTATATCTGGTTCCGCACGCCGGAGGGATATGACTCCTGGTCCTTCTTTGATAAGCTCCTGCACGAGGCCTGCGTCGTCACCACCCCGGGCGCCGGCTTTGGTCCGAGCGGCGAGGGCTATATCCGGCTGACCGCCTTCGGCGACGCCGCGGACACCCGCGAGGCGGTCGAGCGCATCCAAAAGCTGCTGCGCGGTTGAGCGCGGGGCACCGGCTCTTTTTTTCCATAAAACAGATCCATACACTCATTTCATGAGACGCCTCAATGGGGAGACTGCTCTGAAATGCGCGCGGTTGTTCGCGCACATTTTCAGCAACCATTGGGGTGTCTTGTGCTTATCAGGGCACCTGGTGTCCGATTACCGCAAGCGTCCCGCAGAAGCGGGACCGGAAAGGGGAAAATTAACATGCAACCGAACAGGACTGAGACCACGATCCCTGCACAGGGATTATATGACCCCCGGTTAGAGCATGATGCCTGCGGCATCGGCGGCGTGGTGGATATCAAGGGCCGCAAGACCTACGCCACAGTGGACAACGCGCTGAAGATCGTCGAAAAGCTGGAGCACCGCGCCGGCAAGGACGCGGAGGGCAAGACCGGTGACGGCGTGGGCATTATGCTGCAGATCAGTCATAAATTCTTTTCCAAAGCGGCCGCTCAGGCCGGCATCGCGCTGGGCGGAGAGCGGGATTACGGCATCGGCATGTTCTTCTTCCCCCAGAACACGCTCGCCCGCGGGCAGGCCAAGAAGATGTTCGAGATCATTGTGGAAAAGGAAGGGATGGAGCTGCTCGGCTGGCGCACGGTACCCGTCCGGCCGGAGATCCTCGGGCAGAAGGCGCGCGCGTGCATGCCCTATATCG
This sequence comes from Candidatus Onthomonas avicola, assembly GCA_018710845.1. Classification (GTDB taxonomy): domain Bacteria; phylum Bacillota; class Clostridia; order Oscillospirales; family Oscillospiraceae; genus Onthomonas; species Onthomonas avicola. The sequence continues at coordinate 8,833 of DVJB01000054.1, read as the reverse complement.
AGCAGGCCTTTGTCCGCCGCCCGGAAAAAGTGGAGCGCGGACTGCCCTTTGACCGCAAGCTCTATATCGCCCGCCGGGTCTTTGAGCAGTCCAATGACAACACCTACGTTGCCTCCTGCTCCAGCCGGACGATCGTCTACAAGGGCATGTTCCTCGTCTCCGAGCTGCGCGAGTTTTACTGCGATCTGCAGGATCACGACTATGAGTCCGCCATCGCAATGGTCCACTCCCGCTTTTCCACTAACACGAATCCGAGCTGGGAGCGCGCGCACCCCAACCGCTTCATCCTCCACAACGGTGAGATCAACACCATCCGCGGCAATGTGGACCGCATGCTCGCCCGCGAGGAGACGATGACCTCCCGGATTATGAGCGGAGATGACCTGGACAAGGTCTATCCCGTCATCAATCCCTCCGGCTCGGACTCCGCCCGGCTGGACAACACGCTGGAGTTCCTCGTGATGAACGGCATCGACCTGCCGATGGCGGTGATGCTCTGCATTCCCGAGCCGTGGATGAACGACAAGAATATGTCGCGCGCCAAGCGGGATATGTACCGCTACTACGCCACCATGATGGAGCCGTGGGACGGCCCGGCCTCTATCCTCTTCTCTGACGGCGACTGCGTGGGCGCCGTGCTCGACCGCAACGGCCTGCGCCCCTCTCGCTACTATATTACCGACGACGACCAGCTCATCCTCGCCTCTGAGGTGGGCGTGCTCGATATCCCGCCGGAGAAAATCGTCCAGAAGTCCCGCCTGCAGCCGGGTAAGATGCTGCTGGTGGACACTGTCGCCGGCCGCCTAATCACCGACGACGAGCTCAAGGAGGGCTACGCGGCCCGCGAGCCTTACGGTGAGTGGCTGGATATGAATCTGGTGGAGCTCAAGGACCTGAAGATTCCCAACCACAAGGTGGACAGCTACACCCAGGAGCAGCGCGACAGGCTCTACAAGGCCTTTGGCTACACTTACGAGGAGGTCAAGAACTCCATCCTCCAGATGGCGCAGACCGGCTCGGAGCCCACCGCCGCCATGGGCGTGGACATCCCGCTCGCCGTGCTCTCGGAGAAGCATCAGCCGCTGTTTAACTACTTTAAGCAGCTCTTTGCCCAGGTGACCAACCCACCGATCGACGCAATCCGCGAGGAGATCGTCACCGACACCTCCGTCTATCTCGGCCGCGAGGGCAATCTGCTCGAGGATCGGGCGGAAAACTGCAAGGTGCTGCACATCCGCAATCCCATTCTCACCAGCATCGACCTGATGAAGATCCGGAACATGAAAATTCCCGGCTTCCGCTGTGAGACAGTCTCCCTGCTCTACTACAAGAACACCTCGCTGGAGCGGGCAATCGACCGGATGTTCGTCTCGGTGGACCGCGCCTACCGCAATGGCGCGAATATCATCATCCTCTCCGACCGCGGTGTGGATGAAAACCACGTGGCCATCCCCTCCCTGCTCGCCGTCTCCGCGCTGGAGCAGTACCAGATCCGCACGCGCAAGCGCACGGCGATCTCTATCATCCTCGAGTCGGCCGAGCCGCGCGAGGTGCACCACTTCGCCACCCTGCTCGGCTACGGCGCGGCGGCGATCAACCCCTACCTCGCCCAGGAGTGCATCGGCGAGCTGATCGACAAGAACCTGCTGGACAAGGAGTACTCCGCCGCTGTGGACGACTACAACCGCGCGATCCTCAACGGCATCGTGAAGATCGCCTCCAAGATGGGCATCTCCACCCTTCAGTCCTATCAGTCGGCGCAGATCTTTGAGGCGGTCGGCATCCATCCGGACGTGATTGAGAAGTATTTCACCAACACGATCTCTCGTGTGGGCGGTATCGGCCTCAAGGAGATCGACGACGTGGTGGAGTGGCGGCACAACCACGCCTTTGACCCGCTCGGACTGACCACGGACACCTCGCTCGACTCCACCGGCATCCACAAGGCCCGCGCCGGCGACGAGGCGGAAGACCACCTCTACAACCCCAAGACCATCAGCTTGCTGCAGCAGTCGCTCTGGAACTCGGACTACTCCATCTTCAAGCAGTACTCCGCCGCCGTGGACGACGAGAACAAGCCGCACACCCTGCGCGGCCTGATGGCCTTCCGCTGGGCGGAGGACGGCGGCATCCCGATCGAGGAGGTGGAGCCGGTCGAGTCCATCGTCAAGCGCTTCAAGACCGCGGCGATGAGCTACGGGTGTCTCTCCGCCGAGGCGCATGAGTGCATGGCCATTGCCATGAACCGCCTGGGCGGCAAGTCCAACACCGGCGAGGGCGGCGAGCCGCCCGAGCGCTACGGCACCGAGCGCAACAGCCAGATTAAGCAGGTGGCCTCCGCCCGCTTCGGCGTCACCAGCGAATACCTCATGAGCGCCAACGAGATTCAGATCAAGATGGCGCAGGGCGCAAAGCCCGGCGAGGGCGGTCACCTGCCCGGCGCGAAGGTCTATCCCTGGGTGGCCAAGACGCGCTACTCTACCCCCGGCGTGCCGCTGATCTCTCCCCCGCCGCACCACGACATCTACTCCATCGAGGACTTGGCCCAGCTCATCTTCGACCTGAAGAACGCCAACCGGAGGGCCCGCATCAACGTCAAGCTGGTCTCGGAGGCGGGCGTGGGTACCATCGCCGCAGGCGTGGCCAAGGCGGGCGCCCAGGTGGTGCTCATCTCCGGCTACGACGGCGGCTCGGGCGCCGCGCCCAAGAGCTCCATCCACAACGCCGGCCTCCCCTGGGAGCTGGGCGTGGCGGAGACGCATCAGACTCTGATTCAGAATGACCTGCGCTCGCGCATCGTCATCGAGGCGGACTCCAAGCTGATGACCGGCCGCGACGTGGCGATTGCCTGCCTGCTGGGCGCGGAGGAGTTCGGCTTTGGCACCGGCCCGATGGTCGCCATGGGCTGCGTGATGATGCGGGTGTGCAACCTGGACACCTGCCCGATGGGCATCGCCACCCAGAATCCCGAGCTGCGCAAGCGCTTTATCGGCAAGCCCGAGTATGTGGAAAACTACATGCGCTATATCGCCCAGGAGCTGCGCGAGATCATGGCCAAGCTCGGCATCCGCACCGTCGAGGAGATGGTGGGACGCTCCGACCTGCTCCAAGTGCGTGAGAAGATGGTCACCGACCGCGCCGCCACCGTGGACCTCTCCCGAATCCTGAACAACCCATGGCTAGACAAGGAGCACCCGCAGCACTTTGACCCCGCCAACCTCTACGACTTCGCCCTGGAGAAGACGCTGGACGAGTCCGTCCTGCTGGCCAAGATGGGCAAGAACCTCCAGAAGGGCAAGCCGCAGCGCATTGAGATCGACGTCACCTCCACCGACCGGACGTTAGGCACCATCTTCGGCTCGGAGATCACCCGGCTGCACCACAACAATCTGCCGGACGACACCTATGTCGTCAAGTGCCATGGCGGCGGCGGACAGTCTTTCGGCGCGTTCATCCCCAAGGGACTGACCCTGGAGCTGGAGGGCGACTCGAACGACTATCTCGGCAAGGGCCTCTCCGGCGGCAAGATCATCGTCTACCCGCCCAAGAACAGCCGCTTCCGCCCGGAGGAGAACATCCTCATCGGCAACGTCGCCCTCTATGGTGCCACCGGCGGCGAGGCATATCTGTGCGGCGTGGCCGGCGAGCGCTTCTGCGTGCGCAACTCGGGCGCGACTGCCGTCGTCGAGGGCGTGGGCGACCACGGCTGCGAGTATATGACCGGCGGCCGGGCAGTCATCCTCGGCCCGACGGGCAAGAACTTCGCGGCCGGCATGTCCGGCGGCATCGCCTACGTGCTCGACCGCAAGCGCGACCTGTATATGCGGGTGAACAAGGCGATGGTCTCCATGGAGACAGTGACGGAAAAGCACGATATCCTCGAGCTCAAAGAACTGATCACCCGTCACGTGAAGGCCACCGGCTCTGCGCTGGGGCAGGAGATTCTGGACCACTTTGACGACTACCTGCCCAACTTCAAGAAGATTATGCCCCGGGATTACAACCGGATGCTCCAGGCCATCGCCCAGCGGGAGGAGAAGGGCATGTCCCGCCAGGAGGCCGAGATCGACGCGTTTTACGCCGTCGTCAACCAGCACTAAAGGAGGGAGCACAACATGGGTAAGCTGACCGGTTTTTTGGACTATGACCGTCAGGGCAACCCCTCGGTGGAGCCCCTGGAACGGATTAAGAACTTCAACGAATTTCATCCCCCCCTCTCTGTGGAGGAGCGGGAGCGGCAGGGCGCGCGCTGCATGGACTGCGGCGTCCCCTTCTGCCAGTCGGGGGTGATGCTGGGCGGCATGTATACCGGCTGCCCGCTGCACAATCTGATCCCCGAGTGGAACGACATGATCTATCGCGGCAACTGGGAGCACGCGCTCTCCCGACTGTGCAAGACGAGCAACTTCCCCGAGTTCACCGGCCGCGTCTGCCCCGCCCTGTGCGAGGCGGGCTGCACCTGCGGGATGCACGGGGAGCCGGTGACCGTGCATGACAACGAGCTGGCTCTGATCGAGTACGGCTTTGCCAACGGACTGATTCAGCCGCAGATTCCCAAGGTCCGCTCCGGGAAACACGTGGCGGTGGTGGGGTCTGGCCCCTCCGGCCTCGCCGTAGCAGACCAGCTCAACCACCGCGGCCACTGGGTCACCGTCTTCGAGCGGTTTGACCGAGTCGGCGGACTGCTGATGTACGGCATCCCCAATATGAAGCTGGACAAGTCGGTCGTCCAGCGCCGGGTGGACCTGATGACAAAGGAGGGCGTCACCTTCGTCACCGGCTGCAACATCGGGGTGGACAAGTCCGCCCAGGAGCTGCTGGACGAGTTTGACGCGGTGGTGCTCTGCTGCGGCGCGTCCAATCCGCGCGACCTGAACAACCCCGGCCGCGAGGCGGAGGGGATCCACTTCGCGGTGGATTTCCTGCGCGCGAACACCAAGAGCCTGCTCGACTCCGGCCTGGCGGACGGGAAGTATATCTCCGCAAAGGACAAGGACGTCATCGTCGTCGGCGGCGGCGACACCGGCAACGACTGCATCGGCACCTGCATCCGCCACGGCTGCCGGAGCATCACCGCCCTGGAGATGATGCCCAAGCTCCCGGACACCCGGGCGGCCAATAACCCCTGGCCCCAGTGGCCGCGCGTGTGCAAGACGGATTACGGCCATGAGGAGGCGATCGCCGTCTTCGGCCACGATCCCCGGCTGTACCAGACGACGGTGAAGGAGTTCCACGCCGACGAGAACGGCAAGCTGTGCGCCGTGACCATCGTCCACCTGGAGAGCCAGAAGGACGAGCAGACCGGGCGGATGCGGATGGTCCCAGTGGAGGGCAGCGAGGAGACTCTCCCCTGCCAGCTCCTGCTCATCGCCGCCGGCTTCCTCGGCAGCCAGTCCTATGTGACCGACGCCTTCGGGGTGGAGGTCAACGCCCGCACCAACGTGAAGACGGAAGAGGGCCACTACCACACCAACGTGGACAAGGTCTTTACCGCCGGCGACATGCACCGGGGCCAGTCCCTCGTCGTCTGGGGTGTGGCGGAGGGCCGCGGCTGCGCGCGCGAGGTGGACGAGTACCTGATGGGCTACTCCTTCCTCTGAGGCCCTGCCATTCAGAGACATTTCACCTTTAAAAGTCAAAACGCACACCTCGATCTTAAAAAGAAAATGTAAAAAGTTGCAGAGTACTGTTTCTACAGCGGTACTCTGCAACTTCTTTTTATGCGTTCTGAATCGGAGGCCGCTACTCCGACTGCGACAGCTCCTCCGTCAGCTTCAGAATCTGCGGGGCCAGCCGCTCGCGCTCCCGCCGGGTGATGCTGTTATAAAGGGGATAGGCGGCGGCCATCACTGCGATGCCCAGCAGCCCCAGGATAATGCCCGGGACAAACAGCCAGCCCATCCAGACCATCGTACAGCACATGCCGATGCCCATCAGCAGACAGCCGGCCACGCCCACAATGACGGAGACCACGGTCCCCTTGCGCGTGCTGCTCCGGTCCAGCTGGCGCAGCTGCTCCATCTTGTCCTCCTGGCGGGGGAGATACTTCTTCCGGATGCGCTGCACCTCTTCCTGCTGCTTGGCAGAATAGGTATATTGAAAGGTGTCTTCCCGATGTTCCATAGGTACGCTTCCTCTTCTGTCAAATAATCCCAAGATAAAATGGGTCAAGACTTCGCGCTCTTCAGCTGTCTGTTTGCGTGAACCGTCATAGAGATGCCCATGACCACCACGATGAGACACACGGCCCCTCCGGTGGACGCCGTCATAAGCGGCCGGAAATAGGGCGCATCCTCACTGCTCCCAAACCGGGTCAGCATGGCCGTCTCGAGAGAGAGCATGGAGACCAGCGCCGCCACCAGATTGATCCGCTTGGCGGCCGACATCACAGGGCTGTTGTATCTCCGGTAGCGGACCACGTGAACCACAGAGCTGATCGTGATATAAAAGGTATACAGCGCCATGGCGTAGATGAGCGAGCCGCCGTAGGAAAAGCCTCCTCCCCGATGCAGCACCAGAATAACCACGCCGGCCAGCGCGAGATTCATCACGATCAGCACGATCCCGCACAGCCGGTACCGCCTCCACTCCGCTTCGTGGTTCTCCCCAAAGCCGTGCCGGTGGGCGTACCGGACGAGAGAGAAGCGCATCACGGACAGGCAGATATAGTACGCGGCCAGGGAGCCGAACCAGGGCGAGCGGTAAAACAGCCCGGACCAGGCGTTCATGAGCGCATACAGGAGATTGACCAGCAGCGAACCGTAGAGCGATACGCGCAGCTGAAACGGGACGTCGGAGAGATAGCGGTGCACCAGCGGATTGCGCAGCAGCCACGCTCTTCCCTGCGGGACCACCTTGATCAGGGCGGCGCAGACCACCGTCAGCGAGTAGGCCGAGAGCACATAGGAAAGGTAGGCCACCGGGCTGTCTTCCCCGGCGAATAAAAAGGCATAGGCCAGCAGCCCGAAGCCCACCGGGACACTGAGCAGCACCACGGCCGGTCCGGGAAACAGGAATCTATGCAGAAGGCTTTTCCATCGCTTCATCTTCTCTTCTCTCCAATCGCACGGTGAAGGTACTTCCCACGCCCACCTGGCTCTCCACGGAGATCTCTCCGCCCACGATGTCGATCACCCGCTTGACCAGGGCGAGGCCCAGGCCGTTGCCCTGGGTCGCGTGGGAGGTATCTCCCTGATAGAACTTCTCAAACATGTGCTTTCCGACCTCCGGCGAGATGCCGCAGCCGGTATCGGACACCCGGACCACCGCGTCAGCGCCCTCCACATGCAGCGACACCGACACCGTGCCGTGCGGCTCGGTAAACTTGACGGCATTGGAAAACAGGTTGTTCCACACCAGGGAGAGCAGCTCTGCGTCCGTCTTGACCAGCACGTTCTCCTCCAGATCGGCAGAGATCTCCAGCTCCTTTTCCTCCCAGGCGCCCTCAAAGGCCAGCATACACTCGCACAGCTGCTCTCCCAGGTCATATGTCTTCGCCTCGGGATAGATCTGCTGGTTTTCCAGGCGGTTCAGCTTGAGGATATTGGTCATCAGGTTGGCCAGCCTGCGCGAGGCGTCGGTGACCGCCTTGGCGTACTCGATCCGCTTCTCCTCCGGCAGGCCGGGCTGTTGGAGCATCGTCCCGTAGTTCTGAATCACCGCCAGCGGTGTCTTCATCTCATGGGAGACGTTGGCGATAAAATCGGTGCGCAGCGTCTCAATGCCAGAGAGCTCCCCGGCCATCTGGTTGAAATACGCGGCGATGATGGCAAATCCGTCCCCGTCATCGGCGTTGCCGACAGGCGGAACCCGCACGGAGAAATCCCCCTGTATGATCCGGTCCGCCGCCCGGATAATCTGCCGGACCGGGCGCTCGACCATAAATCTGCGCCGGATGCCGTCAATCACAGTGCACAGCAGGCTCAGCAGCACCACGTTGGCAAATGTCAGCTTGGCCGCCTGCTCCACATGGTCCCGCGTCAAAACCCACCCCGTCGACTGGAGCACGCTGTTGAGAAAAAGCAGCATACAGCAGGTGATCACAAAGGCCATCAGCGCAAAGAAGATGAGATAACGTCGGAGGGAAAACAGCCAGCGCACCCTCCGCCTCTTCTCCGCCGCCCTCATTTCAGGACCGCCTTGTAGCCCAGGCCGTGCACAGTGACAATCTCAAAGTCGTCGCAGCCGGCAAATTTGTTGCGCAGCTTGGTCATATAGACATCCACCGTCCGGGGGCCGGAGGAGGTCGCGCTGTCCCAGAATTCGTCCATCAGCTGGGAACGGGTGAAGGTCTTGCGCGGATAGGACAGCAGCTTGTAGAGCAGGTTGAACTCCCGCACGGTCAGGGGGACCTCCTGCCCGTTGAGATACGCGGTGCGCTCCTCCGCGTCCAGCGTGAGGCCCCCCACCGTGAGATGGCGGCTCGCGGCGATCCGGGCGCGGCGCATCAGCGCCTCGATCCGCAGCAACAGCTCGTCCAGGTTGACCGGCTTGACCATATAGTCGTCAATCCCGGTGCGAAAGCCCCGCCGCTTAGACGCAAAGTCGTCCCGCGCGGGCATGAACAGGATCGGAATCTCCTGGTTCTGTTCCCGGACCGTCCTGGCAAACTCGAAGCCGTCCACCCCCGGCATCATGATATCGGAGATAATCAGGTCAAAGGGGGTGCCGCCGTACATCGCGTCGTAGGCCTCGTTGACATTCAGGCAGCCGGTCACCTGATAGCTGTTCTGATTCAGATAGGAACAGACCGTCCGGTTCAGCTCCCGGTCATCTTCCACAAGCAGAATTTGAAACATCTCTCTCCCTCCCCATGTTTTTTCTATTTTAACAT